>JAJRSD010000061.1 GCA_024278975.1 Bacteroidota bacterium | reverse complement strand
TATGAAGAAATAATATGACTGGAATTGACGAAGTTATTTTGTGCGATAACAAGGCAAAAAACGCAGGCATAGCATAGATACGGCGAGGCTTTTTAACGAAGTTAGCGTGCAAAAGAACAAGTCAAAACGGTTAGGTTATTTCTTCATAATCCCTAAGTAGTAAAAAAAAATAAAAATGGGAAATACATACATACACAAAACAGCAATTGTTGACACAGGTGCAAAAATAGGCGAAGGAACAAAAGTGTGGCATTTCTGTCATGTTATGGGAACTGCCGAAATTGGTAAAAACTCAGTTCTTGGACAGAATGTTTTTGTTGGAAATAACGTAAAACTCGGTAACAATGTAAAGGTTCAGAATAATGTATCGGTTTATGAGGGCGTTATTTGTGAAGATGATGTATTTTTAGGTCCGTCAATGGTATTTACAAATGTTATAAATCCACGAAGCAGTGTAAATCGCAAACAGGAGTTTAAAACAACACTGGTTAAAAAAGGAGCTACAATTGGGGCAAACGCAACAATTGTGTGTGGCATAACACTAGGAGAATATTGTTTTGTTGGTGCCGGGGCAGTAATTACAAAAGATGTTAAACCTCTTGCGCTGATGGTTGGTGTTCCTGCAAAACAAAAAGGCTGGGTTAGTAAATCGGGTAATATTTTGGGCGAAGATTTGGTTTGCCCCGAAACAAATGAACAATACGAACTCGATGGGGATTGTCTGGTTTTAAAAAAATAGGAAAAAGATAGTTAACCGCGGAGGCGGAGAGACGGAGAGAAAGAAAAAAACTCAGCGTCTTTGCGTCTCTGCGGTAAAAAAAGAATAGATATAATATTAGAAAAAAAAGAATAACCGCAAAGGCGTGGAGACGGAGAGAAAGAATGGATAGAAAAAAATCAGCGTCTTTGCGCCTCTGCGGTAAAAAAAGAATAGATATAATATTAGAAAAAAAAGAATAACCGCAAAGGCGTGGAGACGGAGAGAAAGAATGGATAGAAAAAAATCAGCGTCTTTGCGCCTCTGCGGTAAAAAAAATAATAGTTATGAATAAAGAGAGATTTAATAAACTATCAGGTGAAATTTTAGATGCCTCTATTGCAGTACACAGAGAAATGGGCCCCGGATTGCTAGAATCTGTTTATGAACTTTGTCTTTTAAGGGAACTTCAGTTAAGAGGGATTTTTGCTGAAAACCAAATACCCGTTCCACTTTTTTACAAGGGGGAAGATTTAAATAAAAATTATAGAATTGATATACTTGTAGAAAAAGAGATTGTTATTGAATTAAAAGCAGTTGAATATATTTTACCTGTTCATGAGGCTCAGATAATATCGCATTTAAAGTTAACAGATAAAAGATTGGGATTCTTGATTAATTTTAATGTTCCTTTGCTAAAAGAGGGATTTCGAAGATTTGTAAATAAATATTAAAAAAAAGGATTAACGGGAAGACGCGAAGAAGAAAGAAACTCTGCGCCTTAGCGTCTCTGCGGTAAAAAAAGAATAGATATAATATTAGAAGAAAAAGTTAACCGCGGAGGCGGAGAGACGGAAAGAAAGAAAGTGATAATTTATAAAAAAACTCTGCGCCTTAGCGTCTCTGCGGTAAAAAAAGAATAGATATAATATTAGAAGAAAAAGTTAACCGCGGAGGCGGAGAGGCGGAAAGAAAGAAAGTGATAATTTATAAAAAAACTCTGCGCCTTAGCGTCTCTGCGGTAAAAAAAGAATAGATATAATATTAGAAGAAAAAGTTAACCGCGGAGGCGGAGAGACGGAAAGAAAGAAAGTGATAATTTATAAAAAAACTCTGCGCCTCCGCGACTCTGTGGTAAAAAAAGAATAGATATAATATTAGAAGAAAAAGAATAACCAGAAAGGCGTGGAAACGGAGAGAAAGAATGGAGAAAAAAAACTCAGCGTCTTTGCGCCTCTGTGGTAAAAATAAATAATATGAAGAGATTTGCACTAATTGGAGCAGCCGGTTACATTGCCGATAGACACATGAAAGCCATAAAAGAGACAGGCAACACACTTATTTGTGCCACCGACAGATTTGATGTGATGGGAAGAATTGACAGTTATTTCCCGGAAGCTAAATTTTTTCTCGAGCACGAAAACCTCGATAAATACATGGATGATTTGAGCATGAAAAAGAAACCCATTGATTTTGTAAGTATCTGCACACCAAACTACATGCACCCTTCGCATATTCGTTTTGCTTTACGTAATGGAGCCAATGCTATCTGCGAAAAACCGTTGGTTATTTTCCCCGAAGACATGCACATTATTAAAAATATTGAAGCCGAAACGGGCAAACGTGTTTATACTGTACTTCAGCTACGGTATCATAAAACAATTTTAGATCTTAAAAAGAAAATTGATGCAGCCGGCGATAAAATGTACGACATAGATTTAAGTTACATAACAACACGAGGAAATTGGTATTTTAAAAGCTGGAAAGGCGACATTCAAAAATCGGGTGGAGTTGCCACAAATATTGGTATTCATTTTTTCGATATGATAACCTGGATTTTTGGCGATGTAAAAGAGAATATCGTACATTTTTACGAAGCAGATAAAGCAGCAGGTTACCTTCAGCTCGAAAAAGCAAGAGTACGCTGGTTTCTAAGTCTCGATGCAAACGATCTTCCAAAACAGGCGACAGATAAAGGAATGCGAACTTATCGCTCTATTACAGTAGATAATAGTGAGATTGAATTTAGTGGCGGATTTACTGATTTGCATACCGAAACATACCGGAATATTTTAAATGGAAATGGTTTTGGAATTGATGATGCCCGCGAAAGTATTGAATTAACAGATTTTGTTAGAAACACAAAACCCATAGGTTTAAAAGGTGAATATCACCCATTTCTGAAAAAGTAATTTAGCCTCTATTATTCAATCAGACTTACAAATTTTGCAGCCAGATTTTTACGCGAATATTTTTCATAAGAATTAGACTCAACATCCAGCTTATTATTCTGAAATAGTTCATAGTAATTCTCTATTGAATTTTTAATCCCATGCGAGTCATTAAAATCGTGTGCTTCTCCCGAGTTTGTATCTTTAATAATTTTAGAAAAATCTGCATCTGTCGGTCCCAAAGCAATTATTGGTCTGCGCAGAGCAAGATATTCATACATTTTGCCGGGCAAAATTCCCTTTACATTCGGGGCATCGTTTAAAGGTAACAAAAGCAATTGCGATTTGCTAAGTTGAATAAGCCCCTCTTTATGAGGAAGATGATCTATTAAAATCAAATTATCAGAAAGACCATTCTTTTGAATTTCATTGATAACAGATTCGTCGGTTTGCCCAATTAATTTAATTGAAAGTAGCTTTTTAAATTCACTATTAATTTTCGAAATTTCACCTAAAACACTCCATAATGATTTGGGATTCCGGTCTTTATTAAACGCACCAAAATGCGAAATTGTAAAGGTTTTGTCAAGCTCCTGTTTCCCGAAATTAAAGTCCAACGGATCGAACCCATTATTTATAACCTCAACTTTTTTATTGCCTGTTTTTTCTAAGTCGTTTGCACAACCCGTGCTAACTGTAACAACGTGGTCTGCTTTCGAAAGAACTTCCAATTCGAGTTTGTGGTGTTTTTTATCGGCCCACTTTGTTAGTTTTAGCTTCGAATAAAAATCAATGTCAGTCCACGGATCACGAAAATCTGCAATCCACGAAATGTCAAATCTCTTTTTTAAACCGAGTGCAATTAAATGCATGCTGTGTGGCGGTCCGGTGGAAACAATTAAATCTACTTTGTTTTCCTCTATATATTTCGAAAGATATTTTATTGATGGGCGAATCCAGAATTTACGAGGATCGGGAATTAAAAAGTTACCCCGAATAAATACAGATAGTTTACTCTTCCAGCCACCCGACGATGCTTCTGAAATGTAACCTGCTTTAAATTTAGCTTTCCCTTTTTTGCCGGTAAGTTTTCTGTAGATATCATACGGTTCCCATATTGGGGTTTTCAATTCAATAATTTCGTCATGAATTTCGTTAACCAAACTTTCATCTGAAATTGAGGGATCAGGATTTTCGGGTGTATAAATAATTGGCTGCCATCCCAGTTCAGGAAAATATTTCGACATTTTTAACCAACGCATTACACCGCCGCCGCCACTTGGAGGCCAGTAATACGTTATTATTAAAACTTTTTTCATCGAACTACAGTTTTGCAAACAACTCTTTAAAATTCACCTTTTCGCCAATAATATTTTCCAATTTTTCAATGGCAACTCTTTTCTGTGCCACGGTATCGCGGTAGCGAATTGTTACAGTATTGTCTTTAGCCATTTGATGATCGACAGTTACACAAAACGGAGTTCCAATTGCATCTTGTCTGCGATAACGTTTTCCAATCGAGTCTTTTTCGTCGTACTGGCAATTGAAATCAAATTTTAGCTTATATTTTTCTTCCATCAAATTTATATTTTGGCATCGTTGATATCTCATATATTTTTTATTACTTCCCAATATCCTGATTTGTCAGATCCAATTCGCTTAATTAGTTTCAATTCTCTTAATTTCCGCAAATCTCTTTTTACTGTTTCTCGGTTAACTTTATATTTTTTTGCCAGTTCTACTTGAGTAATTTGATTATTTAATTCTATGTCTTTTATTATCTTTTTTTGTCGATCATTTACAGGCACATTTACAGGCACATTTACAGGCACATTTACAGGCACATTTACAGGCACATTTTTTATTTTACTTGAGTTAAACGATACTTTCACCTGAATAAAATCATGTAAATCTATAACTTTAAAATTTAATTCGGGATATTCAGAAAACCACTCTCTCAGTCTTTTAAACCCGGTTCCATATTTTTCTATATCGCCTGTAAACGCAACAATAGTTTCGAAAACTGCCTTGCTGAAAGATTGTTTAAATTCAACAGTTTCGCTTTCGCCTTCTTTTATTATATGTATTAATTGCTCTTCTGTCACCTTATAATTTCCCAAACAACTCTTTAAAATTCACCTTTTCGCCAATAATATTTTCTAACTTTTCAATAGCAACCCGTTTCTGTGCCATGGTATCGCGGTAGCGAATTGTAACAGTGTTGTCTTCAATTGTTTGATGATCTACAGTTACACAAAATGGAGTTCCAATTGCATCTTGTCTGCGATAACGTTTTCCAATCGAGTCTTTTTCGTCGTACTGGCAATTGAAATCAAATTTTAGGTTGTTAATAATCTGACGTGCAATTTCGGGTAATCCATCTTTTTTAACTAATGGCAAAACAGCAAGTTTTATTGGAGCCAGTGCAGCAGGAATTTTCAATACAATACGAGTATCTTTTTCCAATTGTTCCTCTGAATACGCGGCAGAAATTACTTGTAAAAACATGCGATCGACCCCAATAGAAGTTTCCACAACATAGGGTACGTACGACTCATTTAATTCGGGATCGAAATAACGGATTTTTTTACCAGAATACTCCTCATGCTGAGAAAGATCGAAGTCGGTGCGAGAGTGAATTCCCTCAACTTCTTTAAATCCGAACGGAAATTTATACTCCACATCAACCGCAGCATTTGCATAATGTGCAAGTTTTTCGTGCTCGTGAAAGCGATAATTCTCATCGCCAAAACCAAGTGCTTTGTGCCATTTCATTCGTGTCTCTTTCCACTTTCCGAACCAGTCGAGTTCGGTGCCGGGGCGAACAAAAAATTGCATCTCCATCTGTTCAAATTCGCGCATTCTGAAAATAAACTGGCGTGCAACAATTTCGTTACGGAAAGCTTTCCCGATTTGAGCAATTCCAAACGGTATTTTCATACGTCCGGTTTTTTGCACATTCAGGTAATTTACAAAAATACCCTGTGCAGTTTCTGGTCGTAAATATATTGTTGATGCACCTTCGGCAGTTGCTCCCATTTCGGTAGAAAACATCAGGTTAAACTGGCGAACATCGGTCCAGTTGCGCGAGCCCGAAACCGGGCAAACAATTGCCTGATCGATAATTATTTGTTTGAGTTCATCTAAATCGCCATCGTTTAAAGCTTTCGCAAAACGGGTGTGCAACTCTTCGAATTTAGTTTTATTGGCTAAAACCCGCGGATTGGTTTCTCTAAACTGCTGCTCATCAAAACTATCTCCAAAACGCTTTTTTGCTTTAGTAATTTCCTTGTCGATTTTACCTTCAATTTTGGCAAGCTGCTCTTCAATTAAAACATCAGCCCGGTAGCGTTTTTTCGAATCTTTATTATCGATAAGCGGGTCGCTAAAAGCATCGACATGCCCCGAGGCTTTCCAAATAGTTGGGTGCATAAAAATTGCAGAATCCAGTCCAACTACATTTTCGTGCAACTTTACCATGCTATCCCACCAATATTTTTTTATGTTGTTTTTAAGTTCAACACCCAGTTGTCCGTAATCGTAAACGGCACCCAGTCCGTCGTATATTTCACTCGATTGAAAAACGAAACCGTACTCTTTGCAATGTGCAACCAGTTTTTTAAAAATATCTTCTTTTGCCATTCTGTTATAATTTTTCTGAATTAAGCGACAAAAATAGATGAATTAACACTAATGCAAAGAATTAGTTTGTAAAAAGAAGAAAAAAGTAATATGGAGTGTTGAAAAATTCTACTTTTTAGATAATTTTTATTCTCAATAAGAAATTCTCAAAGTAACTTTATATATTTTTACGCTACTAAAAAAGAGGTTTAATGAAAATTATAATATTAGGGGCAGGAATGATCCAGTTTGAAGCGGTAGAATATTTATCTTCAATAAATATTGAAGTACATATTTTAAGCAATACAAAACCTCAATTCAGACAAGATTATTATAAACATTTTGAAAATATTGATATTCGTAACCGAGAAGAAGTTCTACAATACTGCAAATATAATTCTATTGATTTAATTTATTCGGTTGGTTCCGACTTTGCAATTTTAACTGCAAGTTATATTTCAGAAAAACTTGGATTAAAGCAATTTAATTCACTGTTTAGTACAGAGTTACTTCAAAATAAAAAGTTGTTTCGATATTTTTTAAAAAAGCACGGAATATCCAACATTAATTTTTTAACGACAAAAAATGTCTCCGATTTAAATAATTGGAATATCTTCCCATGTGTGATAAAGCCTGTTGATAGTCAGGGACAAAGAGGTGTGGCGATTGTTAATTCGCAGGCTGAGCTAGCAGAGAGGTTCCCTTTCTCTTTATCATTTTCAGGAAATAGTGAAGTAATAGTTGAGGAGTTTCTACGAGGTAAAGAGATATCGATTAATGTTTTTGTAACCAATGGTGAAATTACTTATTTCTTTATTTCCGACAGAATAACTGCAAGCGGAACAAATAGTGGAATTCCGTGGCGGCACATAATTCCCTCTACTATTCCTGAGAATATTGCTGAAAAAGCTTTAACAAAGAGTAAGGCAGTTATAAAAGAGGCTAAAATAAAAAATGGACCAGTCTATTTTCAGATGAAATATACAGAACAGGATATCGAAATTATTGAAGTAACTCCGCGATTAGATGGTTGCCATTTATGGAGGTTAATAGATTTTTATTCAGGTAAAAACTTATTGAAATTAACCTTTGATAGATTATTGGGGATTAGTGATAAACCAGATTCCGGCACTAAACATCGAGGTAAGTTTTACATAGAATTTAAATTGCAAAAGCCAGGCGAAAAATATATTGACATTAACGAAAAATCACTTTTTAGGATTCCTTATTATAAGAAGGGACAAATTATTCAGCCTACAAATGGTATTTTGGAGAAAACAATAATGCATCTTAAAAAAGGGTAATGGAAAAACCAAAGATTATTATTAGTGGTGGCGATGGTTTTATTGGAAGTAATATTATAAAACAATTTCATAAAAAATATGATTTTATTGTTTTGAAAAGAAGAGGATCGTCTATTCATTATGTTGAAATTGGGAAATTGGCAACAATTCAAGTTGAACCTGAAATTGGCAACAAAGATATTCTCGAATTTTCGGATGCAATTGGAATGATTTTGCTTAATTCATCTCGTCCAAACTCTGCATCTTCTGGTTTAATAAAAGATGTTTTTGAAATGGATATAAACCATACAAAACGAATGCTGGATTTGTGCGTGGAAAACAATATTAAGCATGTAATATTTGCGTCATCAAAAAGTGTTTATGGCATTAACGATCCTCTGCCTAATAATGAAGAACAGGAGTCTTTCCCAGATACAATATATGGAATGAATAAATTATTGACTGAAAAATTGGGGTTGTTTTATTAACGGAAACATGGTATAAAATTTACAGCTCTTCGGCTTGCACAAGTTTTTGGTATTGGAGATAATTATCCAAATATGATTAATATTTTCATGAAAAATACTCTGGCTAATAGAGATATGGAAATATGGGGCGATGGCAAAACAGATTGTAGAACATATATTTATGTAAATGATGTTGCAGATGCATTTATTCATTTTATTGAAACCGGAATTACCGGAGTTTTTAATATTGGTATGAATAGAACATTTTCGCCATTACAGATTGCTCGATTTTTAATTAGGCAAAAACACTCTGAAATACAAACTGTAAACAACCTTGAAAAAAAAATAATTCCCCGAAACGAACAGTTTTCAATTATCAAAGCTAAAAAAGAAGCAAGTTGGGAAAGTAGTTGGAAAATGGAACAAGCACTGAATGATTTCCGGGAAAAACAAATTACATTGTAAGATAAATAGTAAAGAGATTATTTATTGAAATATTCTCTTTTAATGTTGAAAAGAATTCAGGATTGGGTTCGAAAGCATAAATTGGTTGTGTCCCTTTATTCCATACAGCCGAAAGAATCCTATACCCATTTACTTCCTTGATTGTATTACAAATTTAATAACTTTTGTTTGAAAGTTCAATTTTAAAAGCTTGACAAATCCATATCCCGCAAGCATTGAATAAAATGGAACCACTGGTATTCTAAATCGCGGTGAACCGCCAACTCCGGTTAAAAATGTAAAGTAGAATATTAATCCCAATAATAAAAATATTGAGAAATATTCTTTTGTTTTAAGCATTGAGAAAATACCGTAGGAAGCAAATACATAACAAAAAATCAGGAATGCAATTAACCAGAATGCAAAAACAATTTCCATGTTGGTAGAATTATTTAGTAGTCTTCTCAAATTAGATTGTGAATATTTTTTGCCTCCTTCAGAAGTCTCAAATCCCAGCCAGCTTAACAATTGACGATGCCCCAGCGATAAGTACATATTTAGCATTCCCTGAGTATGTTGTTTAGCAAAAAGCAGCTTATTTGTTTTTACATATTCTTTCCCAAGGGTTTTTATAATCTGGGCATTGTAAAACGGATTATTTTGTTTTGAGGCACCGGCATTTATCGCAATATTTTTAAATTCATTAATAATTTGTTGTGTGTTTTTATCGGTAGAATTACTCTCGGTAATAACCGCATTAAATAAGTATAAGTTTGCAGAAGATATAGTTGAAAACCCAAAATAGTTATACTCGTTGTAATTACGCATCATCCACAGAGAAATTATTAGTAGAAATGAAATTGATAAAACACCGGTTTTAAAAATTTTCAGGGAAACAGAGTGTTTGTCGAAAAAGAAGATTATGGCAATGTAAACTATTGGTAAAAAAATTGCTATTGGTCTTATTAATGCAGACAATCCAATAAGAATACCACTGATAATCAAATGTAAAAAACCATGACTATTAATTGATTTAATAAATAGAACAGTTGAAAATAAAAGGGTAAAAACAAATAAAGTCTCAGTATATAACTCGAAAATAAAAAATAGTGTATAAATATCGAGAGAAAATAAAAATGCAGATATTAATGCTATGCTTTTATTTGAAAAAAGTTTAGCAGCAATAGAATAAACAAGGTAAATTGACGCAAGATTCAGTGCTATTTGAAAAATAATAACAAGAGATGGAGAAACACCAAACAATAAATAAATGAATGCCAAAAAAACAGGATATCCGGGTGTCCGAACCGAATCTAAAGTAAAAAAATCGAAAATGTAAACAGGTGAGTTTCCCGAAAAAGAGCTTGTGTTTAGAATGTTCAGGGCAAGTTGGTGATAGCCATTTGCATCGCTGAGTGGTGAAAAAATATGTAAGTAAAAATCGGAACCGGGACTATTATTTACATTAAGTATTAGATATAAAACTACTCGTACTATTAGTGCAAGAAGTAAAATAATCAAAATTCCAGTGTGTTCTCTCAACAAAAACTTTTTCATTAAATATTTAATTCTCAAGTGTTTCAATTATCTCATAATAATTTTTCACAATCTGTTTTTCTGAATAATATTCAGTAATAATTTTACGGTTATTTATCTGTTTTTTGTATTCCAATGTATTCATATTATCAACCAATAAATCTTCTTCAATAGAACAGACTTCAATATTTAAACTTTTTAGATAATGATACACCGGATTACATTTCCGCAAAAATACTTTGTGTCCTGCCCAAATTCCAAAAAGAATATTTCCGATTGCCTGAGACCGTTTGTGGTTAAATATCATAATATTACAGTCTGATAAAATTTGATTATAATCGCTAATTGGCAAAAATTCTAATAGTGGTTTAAATTTATCGTCGAAAATTTGTTTTCCTAAAAGATTGACTAAAAACCGATACCGCGAACAACCATAACTTAATGGAACCACAACTTTTCTATTATCTAAATTTAACTTTTTTAATTGTAAAAAAATATCAAAATGGTTGCTTGAATTCGACGCACTGTTACCAACATAAATATTGCTACCCAGGTTAAAGTTTGTTTTATTAAACTTTTCTGTAATAAATTCAATTGAGTAATAAATTCCATTAAATCTATTTTTTCTGGGAATATCCACGACTCGAAAAAGTTCGCTAAAGTCGGGCATATTATTTACAGTAAACTCAATTTTTTTGCTGCTTGCTGCCTAATTCTATCTTTCGATTTTAATCCTGCATATTTTATTACAGGATGAACAGCATATAACAGATGCTTTACTAAAAGAGAATATTTAAACAGTAAAACATTTACAAGTTTAGTGTATGGTAGAAAAATATCTTTAAAAAGTTGTGGATAAACATAGTAGTAGTCGAAACCCCAAACGCCCCAAATAAACCGGATATTATCTGGAGAGTTAAGAATAATTATTGATTTTGTATAGCAGAGATTATGAATAAAAACAGCTTCGAATTTCGATAATTCTTTTGCTATTTTCAGAATATTATTCTTTGTAGATTTTATTGCAATTACACTATTTGTTTCGGCAATTTTATTTAGTTTACCGCTTTCTGATAGTGCGTAAAAGATGTGTTTGCCGGGGAACAGATTCTCTGTCCGCCGTATTAAATGGTTTATTTGTGTCGAGTCGTCGATTATATGAAGGTACATTAGAAAAATTCTTTTATAGTTTTAATAATGTAATCTTGTTCATCTTCTTTTAAATCAACAAACAAAGGCAATCTTATAATTCGCTCACTAAATTTCACACTATTTTCTAATTTGCGGCCATCGTATTTTTACACGAAATACGGAGATAAATGCAATGGCAGGTAATGGAAGACAGCTTGAATACCTTTGTTAATAAGATAAGAAATTAAATTGTCTCTGATTTTTTTGAATCACATTCCAAAAAAAACAGATGCCCATTTACAGTTGCATATTCAGGGATTTGAGGCAAAATAACTTTCCCTTTTTCTTGCAGAATTTTTAATTCATTAAAATATTTGTGCCATATTTCTAATCTTCTTTTCTGAATCTCATCAACAATTTCAATCTGGCTGTACAAAAGAGCAGCATTTATTTCTGATGCAAGAAATGAGGAACCAATATCTATCCATTCATATTTTTTTATCTCACCCCGCTGAAAAGAACTTCTATTAGTACCTTTTTCCCAAAGTATTTCAGCACGCTGGAAGTCGTTTTCATTATTTATAATCAGTAATCCGCCTTCGCCGGAAGTAATATTTTTGGTTTCGTGGAATGATAAAATACCAAATTTACCAAAACTACCCAGTGGCTTTCCTTTGTAACTTGCAGAAAATGCATGAGCAGCATCTTCAATAATAGTAAGATTGTTGTTTTCTGATAATCTGGTTAGATTATCCATTTCGCAAGCAACACCTGCATAATGCACTGGCACAATCGCTTTTGTTTTATCTGTTAAAAGCTCTTCAATTTTAGTAGAATCAATATTTGGGTACTCGTTGCAAACATCGGCAAATATAATTTTTGCTCCTCTTAATAAAAATGCATTTGCTGTTGAAATAAAAGTGAAAGAGGGCATAATTATTTCATCGCCCGGGTTTATATCTGTTAATAAAGCTGCCATTTCTAAAGCAGAAGTACCGGATGTAGTTAGCAGGGTTTTTGCTGAATAGAATTGGTTGAAAAATGAGTGACACTTATTTGTAAAACCACCATTGCCACTAATATGCCCACTACTTAGTACTTCTTGTAAATATACGATGGCATTTCCTTTGCCAAAGGGTCGGTTAAAAGGTATTTGCATTTCTTTCACATTCGCAATTTACAACTTTTCTGTGAACGATTTCATATACTTTTTAATATTGGGCCCTTCATTGAAAATTAAATCAATTATAGAAACATGATGTTCAAAAGGAGGATAAAGCTGGCTATATTCGGGATAATTATCGTAATTCATCCATATTAATTTTATTCCTTCTTTTTGCAAATAATCTTCTTTAAGGTACGATTTTGCAGACGATCCACACAGGTATTCATTAGCAGAACACTTTTTTAAAAATTCTAAAACTCTTTCTTCTTTCGTTTTCGATAAATTATAATCTCTACTATCTGCAAATTGGGTATGGATATCTAAAATATCGTGTGATATCTTTTTAATTACAAACTGGTTAAATTGCGATAAGTTCTGCCACGAAGTTTTCAAATAAATTTCTTCGAAAAAAGATTGATATTTATTAAAATATTTTGTTTTTGAATAATTATATACAATTGATCGCCAGTGTTTTTGTTGCCAGTGGCTATTTTGAATTTCAACCTCGTATATTTTTTGAGTTCGTTCACTCGAAACCGGAATTGTTAACCACTTTAAACCGCTTGAAGTTTTAATTTTATTTCTGTTTCTCCAGTCGCGCTTTGTGTATTGAACATCGTCATAAAAAATAAAAAGATCCACAGCATTAATCATATCAAAATATCCTTTCCATGGAATATAATTTGACTGAATTGCTGCAACTTTCATTCTTATTAAATTACAATTTTAATTTAAAACGATCTATTGGCAATATATCACAATCGGCTGCCTTTAAAATTGTTTCATTTGGTAGATTTTTCAGTACTGTTGCACCGGCTCCAACAATTACGTTATCGCCAATATTTACGTTATCACGTATTGTAGAGTTAGTCCCAAAAAAACAGTGATTCCCTGTTTTTATTTTTCCCGAAAAAGCAGCTCTTGGTGCTAAATAAGAGAATGCTCCAATTTCCGTCTCGTGACTAACATAAGCTGCGCTTCGTACAAAAACACCGTTATTTATTATTGCCTGCGGTTCGACAATTGCATGTGGAAAAATTAAAACATTTGCACCAATGGTTGCAGAGTTTGCAACAAATGCTGTTGGATGAATAAAGGAGAATAGTTGATATCCTTTTTTTTGAGCTTCATAAAATTTTATTGAATTCAGGTGCTTCATTTGAGAAACCGATGAAATAGCAATTAACATCTCAAAATCAATCGGATTATATCTATTTTCAATTTGTTCAAAAGGAATTAAAGGAAACCCTTCAAAAGAAGTTCTGTTTTTAATAAAAGCCGAATCGAGTGTATAAGCAACAACTTCTGCCAGATTTGTTGAATTAATATATTCGCCGACTATCCCGGCAAAACTTGTATCTCCAAAAACGACTATTTTTTTCATAAAACAAAACTATATCGAAATATTCATATCCAGCTTTTCTCTAGTCTCTTTTGGCAAATATGGTTTATATTCCAGCTTCTCAGCAATCTCATTAATTCGTTTTAATAAATCAATATTACTGCATTTAATCGATTTTGCTTTGTCAAAATAAATATTGTCTTCCAACCCTATTCTTATGCCTCCACCATTAATAATTCCGGTAATATTCATTTTAAGTTGCGCATCTCCAATTCCTCCCAGCGTCCAATATGAATTTTCAGGAAGTTGTGCAATAATATTTCCTGTTTCGAGCAGTTCTGGCTGAGCATTAAAAATATTTCCCAAAAGAATATTAAAGTAAAAAGGTGGTTTGATTAATCCTTTCTTTTGTAAATATTTTGCATAATTAACCATTCCCGAATCAAAAGCTTCCAATTCTGGCTTAATTCCCTTTTCTAACATTTTAACTGCTAACTGTTGAATCATTTCAGGACTGTTAATACTTGCTGCCGAATGGAAATTCAGAGAACTTAAAGTTAAACTCGCCATGTCGGGTTTGCTGCTTCCCTCCAATTCTAAACATTCCGAACGGCGTTCGAAATCGGGCCAGTTACGTCCACTTGCTGACACACAAATAACGAGAGAATCATTACCATAACCATCTTCGCTTCTAATGCCATCAATAATCTCTTTATAAATATCTTTCTTCCACGTAGGTTTTCCATACTCGTCGCGGGCGTGGAGATGTACAATTGAAACACCATATTTTCTGGCTTCCAGAACTTCTCTAATTATTTCATCGGGTTTTAATGGTACAAAAGATGTTAATTCTCTGGTAGGAACCATGCCTGTGGGCGTAAAGTTTATAATAAATTTAGACATTACGTTTTTATTTGAAATGCAAGGTACGAAATTTATGATTCTTAGTAGAATTAATCTACCTCCTCAAAATCAACATAATCTCCCTGGTTTTGAGAACTACTTTTACTGTTTCTTTTATTATTTTCAATGGTAACTTCACCATCGGGGCGCGACGAACGTTGGTCTTGGCGTTGCTGATCCTGCATTTTCTGCTGCATATTTTTTAATCCTTTATCGACTAACAGAGGAAGTACATATTTCGAAAATAGCTTAATTCCATAGTAGATAACGGCAATAATTAATAACGTACGTGCAAAACCAACTAAATATAAAATGATTAATAAGTTCATTCAAATTAAATTTAGCTGCAAATTTAATTTTTTTAAATGAAAAGTTTAAATAAACTTACTGTGGAGATCACTTTCCGGGAATATAAAAAACAATTAATTTAGTTTCACACGCTTTTTTATACTTTTGTTGCCTCTTAAAAAGTAAATATATGATACAAACAGATGCCAAATTACCAGCAGTTCTCGGAGTTGGGAATGCTTTAGTAGATGTAATTTCAGTTTTAAATGACGACTCAATCCTCGAAAAATTTGGATTACCACGTGGAAGTATGACTTTGGTTGACACAGAGCTTTCGAAAAAAATATACGATGCTACATATTCTGCAAAAAGTGAACTGGCAACCGGTGGCTCTGTGGCAAATACGATGAGGTCGCTGGCAAGTTTGGGAGGAAACGGTGGCTACCTCGGAAAAATTGGTGACGATGAATTAGGTAATCTTTTTAAGCATGATTTTGAGAGAAAAGGAATACGTACCCATTTGGTTTTAAGTGAAAAAGATACCGGGCGGGTGATGGGATTAGTCAGCCCCGACTCAGAACGTACAATGGCGACTTACTTAGGTGCAGCGGCAGATTTAGAGCCTAATGATTTTTCTTCTGAAATATTTAAGGGATACGATTATTTATACATGGAAGGTTATCTGGTTTTTAATCATGATTTAATTTCTGCCGGGGTAAAACTGGCAAAATCAATGGGATTAAAAATTGCAATAGATTTGGCAAGTTTTAATGTTGTTGAAGCAAACCTGGAGTTTTTAAAAGATTTGATTAAAAATAATGTGGATATTGTTTTTGCCAACGAAGAGGAAGCTAGAAGTTTTACAGGAAAAGAACCCGACGAAGCATTAATTGAAATTGCAAAAGATTGCGAGATGGCAATTGTTAAGATTGGGAAAGAGGGTTCGCTTATAAAACGAGGAGACGAAACAATTAAGATTGGCACAATAAAAGCCAGTGCTATAGATACAACCGGAGCCGGCGACAGTTACGCTGCCGGATTCTTTTACGGTTTAACAAATGGTTATAGTTTAGAAATATGTGGTAAAATTGCCGCCCTAATTTCGGGCAAAGTTGTTGAAGTTATGGGAGCCAATTTACCTGATGAACAGTGGTCGGGAATACAAAAAAAGATTGCTGAAATTGTTGGGTAACAAATATTTTTTGGTACACTGCCTTTTTTTATGAGATTCCAGCATTCGCCGAAATGACAACTTAAACAAATATCAGGAGATTAAAATAATCCATGAATCTGAGCATCAATTTTATCGATAATAAAACTCAAATCTTCCGGGTTCGAAATAAAATCTAAATCATCGACATTAATAATCAGAAGTTTCCCCATTTTATAGTTATCTACCCAGCCATCGTAGCGTTCGTTAAGTTGTTTTAGATAATCTAACCGGATGGAATTTTCGTATTCGCGCCCACGTTTCTGAATCTGATTAACCAAAGTTGGAACCGTTGCCCGCAGGTAAATTAACAAGTCGGGAGGCTGAATTAAACTCACCATCAAGTCGAATAGCTTTTTGTAATTATTAAAATCACGAGTACTCATCAGTCCCATACTGTGTAGGTTGGGTGCAAAAATTTCTGCATCCTCGTAAATAGTACGGTCTTGTATAATTGTTTTTCCCGATTTGCGAATGTCTATAATTTGTTGAAATCTTGAATTCAAAAAATAGATTTGAAGATTAAATGACCAACGTTGCATATCGTTGTAAAAATCATTCAAATATGGGTTTTGGTCAACGTCTTCGTAATGGGGAGTCCACTTATAATGTTTTGCAAGAAGCTCACTTAACGTGGTTTTCCCGGCTCCAATATTTCCTGCTACAGCAATATGCATATCTTAATAATTTTAAAAAATAAAAGTATAAAAAATTTAAGGTTTAACAGATAACATGTTCATAAGTTCATCAAGATATTTTCTGTCGTTTGCCAATCTGGGTATTTTATTCTGCGCCCCAATTTTCCCTCGCATTTTCATCCAGTTATAAAATGTTCCTCGTGGGGCAGAAATAATATGAGGCATTTCCAGTGCCATATTTTTATGCCGTTTTGCTTCGTAATCAGAATTTAAGGTTTTAAGCGAGTTGTCGAGAATACGAGTAAAATGGTCGAGGTCTTTTGGCTCCACATCAAATTCAATAATCCATTGGTGTGCTCCCTTTTGTTTATCACTCATAAAAATTGGTCCGGCAGTATATTCATCTACAATTGCATGCGAGTGGTGGCAGGCAATTTGTATTGCACGTTCTGCATTATCAATTATTACTTCCTCGCCAAAAGCATTAATAAAATGTTTGGTTCGTCCGGTAACTTTTATTTTAAACGGATATTTATTTGTGAATTTAATTGTATCGCCAATAATGTATCGCCATAAACCGGCATTTGTAGAAATTACCATTGCATAATTTTCGTCCAGTTCAACTTGTTCTAAAGTTAGTGCACGAGGATTCTCTTTGCCCCAATCTGTCATCGGAATAAACTCATAATAAATTCCATAATCCAGCATTAACAACATATCGTGGTGATCAGGATTGTCTTGAATTCCAAAAAAACCTTCCGATGCATTGTACGTATCAATGTAGTGCATCTGTTCCGATGGAAATAGTTTTTTGTACTGTTCGCGATAAGGTTCAAAGTTTACGCCTCCATGAAAAAAGGCTTCAATATTTGGCCAGACTTCGAGAATATTTGCTTTCCCGGTTTTTTCTAAAACTTTTTTGAAAAGTACAATATACCACGACGGAACACCCGAGAATGAAGTTACATTTTGGTCGAGTGCAGTTTCAATTATTTTATCAATTTTCTCTTCAAACTCCTCAATAAGCGCAATTTCGGTTGTTGGGGTACGAATAAAATCGGTCCAGAATGGTACGTTCTCAATCATGATCGCCGACAAATCGCCATAATACGAATTGTTGCTAAAATTATTTACACGATGACTTCCGCCCAGTGTTAACGTTTTCCCTTTTAAAACTTTTGTTTCGGGATATGTTCTGATGTATAGCGAAAAAATATCTCTCGGTCCTTGCAAATGACAATCTTCAAGAGCCTCTTTTGTAACCGGAATAAATTTGCTTTTGTCGCTGGTAGTTCCCGATGATTTTGCAAACCATTTAACATCTCCCGGCCAAAGCAAATCCTTTTCGCCTTTTCGTAAGCGGTCAACAAATGGTTTAATATCTTCATAGTGTTGCAGGGGAACTGTATTTTTAAAACCCTCAACCGAAGAGATATTTCCATAATTATACTTTTTGCCCCATTCAGTATTCTTGGCATTATTCAACAAACTTAAAAGTGTTTCGTTTTGAATTTCAACCGGATGTTCACGATAAAACTGAATCTGGAAAGTCCGTCTAAAATTTATCCACGTTATTACTGAATTAAGTAAAGGCATCTGTTTATTTTCAAATTTATTTTCAAATTTAGAAATATTTTGAAATAAGGATACCAAAGCAAACTTATTTCTTTTATTGATACTCTTAAAATATTCAAGAAACTTACTCGTTTGTCAAGAATAGCTATATTTACTCCCTGAAAAATATTTTTTTGTTATGAATTATATTGATATTGTTCTTGGAATATTACTTATTCTTGCGGCAATTAGTGGATTTAGAAAAGGGTTAATTGTTGAACTTGCATCGTTGGCAGCATTGATTTTAGGAATTTGGGGAGCGATTGAATTCTCTTATATCACATCAGAGTTTTTGGTCGAGCATTTCGATTGGAAATGGGATCATCTCAACACAGTTTCGTTTATAATAACATTTATTGTAATTGTAATTTTGGTGAATATTGTTGCCAAAACGGTTACAAAGCTGGTAGAAACAATAATGCTTGGTTTTGTAAATAAGCTTGCCGGGTTAGTTTTTGGGCTTTTAAAAGGGGCAATAATTTTAAGTATTGTTTTAGTAGTTTTTGATAAAATAAACGAGGATATTGAAATTATGTCTGACGATACAAAAGCAGAATCGAGAATTTATGAGCCACTAAAGAATTTTGCACCCTCAATTTTCCCATTTATAGATTTTTGGAAAGATAAAAATAAATCAGAGAAAGATGAGCCTTGGTATAAAAAAGTAGTTTAAAAAAAATCTTCACAAAACTTTCATTTATTGAATTATATTACAGAACACCCCGCTTAACTATCAGCATTTTTTATCTTTGCGCAAATTTTAAAAACAGATTTAATGAACTTTGTTGAAGAATTACGTTGGCGTGGAATGATTCACGACATTATGCCCGGAACAGAAGAACAGCTAAAAAAAGAGTTGTCGTCGGCTTACGTTGGAATCGATCCCACAGCCGATTCGTTACATATTGGACACCTGGTAGGTGTAATGATGTTGAAACATTTCCAGGAAGCAGGACACCGACCAATTGTACTTGTTGGTGGGGCAACCGGGATGATTGGCGACCCTTCAGGAAAGTCAGCCGAGCGTAATCTTTTAGACGAACCAACTCTTCGACACAACCAGGCCGGCTTGCAAAAACAGTTGGCTAAATTATTAGACTGCGATTCTGATGCAGAAAATAGAGCTGTTTTGGTAAACAATTACGACTGGATGAAAGATTTTAGTTTCCTCGATTTTATTCGCGATATCGGGAAACACATCACCGTAAATTATATGATGGCGAAAGATTCTGTTAAAAAAAGAATTAGCAGCGAGAGTCAAACCGGAATGTCGTTTACCGAGTTTTCATATCAACTTGTACAGGGAACTGATTTTTTGCATTTGTACCGGACTTTAAATTGTAAACTTCAAATGGGCGGCTCCGACCAGTGGGGAAATATTGTTACCGGAACAGAACTTATTCGCCGAAAAGAGGGTGGCGAAGCTTTTGCTTTAACGTGTCCGCTAATTACAAAAGCCGACGGTGGTAAATTTGGAAAAACAGAATCGGGAAATATTTGGCTCGATCCTGTTCGTACTTCGCCATATAGTTTTTATCAGTTTTGGCTAAATGTGTCGGATGTTGATGCCGAAAAGTATATCAAAATTTTTACAATGCTTTCTGAAAAACATATCGCAGAACTTGTTGCAAAACATAACGAAGCTCCTCACATGAGGGAGCTGCAAAAAGAGCTTGCAAAAGAAGTTACTACAATGGTACACTCTAAAGAGGAGTACGAAATGGCAGTTGCCGCTTCGCAAATTCTTTTTGGAAAAGGAACTGCCGAACAACTTCATAAATTAAACGAAACTACTTTTCTATCTATTTTTGAAGGAGTGCCACAGTTTACAATTTCTAAAACTGAATTAGAATCAGGAATAAATATTATTGATTTATTGACTGAAAAAACAGCAGTTTTCCCATCGAAAGGTGAATTGCGAAGAACAATAAAAGGTAACGGATTAAGTATTAATAAAGAGAAAATCGGGAACCCTGATTTAACAGTTAACAGTAGTTTCTTAATTGGCGGAAAATACATTCTTGCACAAAAAGGGAAAAAGAATTATTTTCTGATAATTGTAGAATAATCATTCCGAAATAGAATACTAAAAACAGTTCAATTTCGTTAAAATTATACGAATTAAACGAAACTATATTTTATGAATAATTTTTTTGACAACCAGCGTATACTTAACTTAATCTGGAAACGTAAAATTCATTTTGTAATTGTTGGGATTATTGCAATTGTATTATCGGGTATTTTTTCGGGATCCACTTTTATCAAACCAAAGTTTAAATCTACTGCACGTATTTATCCATCTAACCTATCGGAACTTAGTGAAGAGTCGAAATCGGAACAGATGTTAGAGATTATCAATTCGAACGACATTAAATTTAAGATGTTTGATGCATTTGGGTTAGACGAAGTTTATGGCATCAAAAAAGATGATCCGCACTACACAACATACATGTTCGATATTTATAACAATAATGTTGGAGCCAGTAAAACCGAATTTGAAACGGTTGAAATAAAAGTTCTGGACCACCTCCCGCAACGGGCTAGCGACATGTGCGATTCGATAATACATTTCTACAATAAAAAGGTTGGAGAAATTCATAAGGCAAAAGATTGGGAGATGGTTGAAATCTCCAATAGACAGCTGACAAACAAACAAATAGAATTTGATTCGTTAAAAGTTAAATTAGACCAAATTCGAAAAGAGTCTGACATTTTAGATTTCGACAATCAGGTTGCAGAAGTTACAAGAGGATACATGAATGCCCTTACCTCAGGAAGAGGTTCGTCGTCGAATACTAAAAAAATCACTGATATGTACGATAATCTTGCCGAGAAAGGTTCTGAAGCGGTCTGGTTACAATCGCAATTCATTTCAGTAATCGCGGCACTCGATTCATTAAATCGGTTACACGATGTTTATTTAAATGAATACGAAAAGGATATTACTTATGCTCACGTTGTCGAGTCGCCTTTTCCTGCCGACAAAAAATCGTACCCGGTTCGTTGGTTGATTGTTGCTTTTTCAACAATCTCTGCAGTTTTTCTTGCGCTGTTGGTTTTCCTCGTATTAGATTATCGCAAGGAGGAGGAGTAACCCGTGATACGCAATCCCATCATAAAAATTTCCCTCTTTTACCTCATCTCAATAAGTTTTATTTTATTGAATTTATGGTTTGTGGTAAAAAAAGATATGATGGTTGTAAATGCACTCCCATTTGTTTTGGCAATTTTATTGGTTGTTATCTTTTCGTTCGATAAAATAATTTACCTGATTGTATTTTTTGCACCACTTTCAATTCCGCTCCACGAAATAATGCCCGGCTTCGGTTTCGACATGTATTTGCCAACCGAGCCACTTCTTTTCGGACTTCTGATTATCTTCATTCTAAAAATACTTCATGATAAAAATTTCGACCGAAAAATTCTACTGCATCCAATTTCGCTGACAATTTATCTGAACCTGTTTTGGATATTGCTCACCGGGTTAACCAGTACAATGCCGGTTGTTTCTATAAAATTTTTGTTGTCGAGAACATGGTTTGTAGTTGGGTTATATTTTCTAACCACTAAATTATTTAGTGATGGTAAAAACCTCGAAAAATATGTTTGGTTATACGCGATAGCTTTAAGTATCGTTGTATTATATTCAACGTATCGTCATTTAGGATATGGATTATGGGATAAACAAGCAGCACATTTTGTCGTCTCTCCATTTTTTAACGACCACACTTCGTATGGCGCGGTTCTGGCAATGTTCCTTCCTTTTTTAGTTATGTTTTCGGTTAACAGTTTTTTTACCCGAAAACTGAAACTAATTTCGCTGGGTGTACTCGGCATTATTTTTATGGGACTTATTTTGTCGTACAGTCGGGCAGCATGGTTAAGCGTAATTGTTGGAATTGGCGTTTGGGGAATGATTAAACTGAAAATCAGGTTTAAGCCAATTCTGATAACTTTTGTTTCGGTAGTAATATTGTTTCTTCTGTTTCAATCTCAAATTGTAATGAAACTGGAACAGAACTCAGAACAGTCGTCGGCAAATTTTATGACACATATTTCGTCGATGTCGAATATTACCACCGATGCTTCAAATCTCGAACGAATAAATCGCTGGAGTTGTGCAATTAGAATGTTCGCCGACAAACCGGTTTTTGGCTACGGTCCGGGAACTTATATGTTTAAATATGCACCCTATCAATTAAGTAAAGACCGTACAATAATAAGTACAAATTCGGGTGACGGTGGAAATGCACACAGCGAATATCTGGGTCCGCTTGCCGAGTCGGGAGTGTTTGGATTACTTACATTTTTGCTGATTATAGGAGTGGTTATTTACACGGCGGTTAATACGTACACGCGACTAAAAGATACCCGGTTAAAATCTTTCGTGCTTACTGCACTAATAAGTTTGATTACCTATTATATACACGGATTTCTAAATAATTTTCTCGACACCGATAAACTCTCTGTTCCGTTTTGGGGATTTACTGCGATGATTGTTGCCATAGATATTTATTCGCGGCAAGATGAAAAGGCACAAAAAAATCCAGCCTAATTTTGACCGGATTTTATAAATCAATTTTTTATTTTAAAACTTGCAGGGTAAAACTCCCTGCTATATTCATTTTTCTTTTCCCTCCCTTTTAGGGAGATTAGGAGGGGCTTTTTACTTTTTCACCCTGTCAGAATAAGTTCTGTCGCGTGTATCAACTCTAATAACATCGCCTTCGTTAATAAACATCGGAACCATAATTTCTGCACCGGTTTCAACAGTTGCAGGTTTTAAAGCGGTCGAACTCGCAGTGTTCCCCTTTTCACCTTCAATGGTGTAAGTTACAGCCAGTTCCACTTTTTCGGGCATTTCTGCGGTTAATGGCATCTCTTCGTCGGCATGAAAATTAATTTCAATAATTTGCCCCTCTTTCATTAAATCGGCATTTTCCACCATTTCAACCGGAATTGAAACTTGCTCGTAATTTTCGGTGTTCATCACATTCAATCCCATATCGTCTTTGTAAAGAAATTGGTACTGACGTCGTTCAACACGAACATCTTCCACTTTAACACCCGAGTTAAAAGTGTTTTCGATTATTCGTCCGGTTTTTATATTTTTGAGTTTTGTACGAACAAATGCAGGACCTTTGCCCGGTTTTACATGAAGAAAGCTTTTAATAGTATAAATCTCTCCTTTGAATTTAAAACATAATCCGTTTTTGAAGTCTGATGTTGAAGCCATGAGTTTTCTTTTTTCTTAATTATTTGCTGCAAAACTAATTAAATCGGTTTAATAACAAGTTATACAATTGTATTTTGCTGAATTAATAAAAGAAAAATTACTTATCAACTTGCTCAACACCATCAATTTTGTAACTTTTTAAAACGGCTCGCAGTGCTCCAACTTTCAGGTCGAATTCTATCATCACCGGAATATTAAGCTCTTTCGAAATAAAGAATTTCAATCCATCGGAACTCATTAATAGTTTTCCTTTATCAACTGATGGTAAAAGAACATAACTATTTATTTCTCCTAATTGGGTTTTAATTGATTGAGTGCCAAGATATTTAATAGCTATTGTATCTATTTTATCAGCATGAAAAGATGTAAGTGCTTTTATCTCATTCACTTTCATTTCGTCCATGTTGTACTCGGCAACAAAATAGAAAAACGATGAAATAATATCGACCATATTTTTCGGCATTTTTCGCCAACCGGTTTTTTTGCTGTTTAACGAATCGCGGTCGTGATAAAAATATGTTTCGTTGTACCATCTGTAATTATTCTCTTTAATATCTCTGATAGCTTTAACCGGAAGATTAGTTTCTGCATCAACAATTGTACTGTATGTATCGTCAACCCCATAAAGCACGTTCGACAAGCCGGTAGTTTGTCCGTTAAAATAATATTTAATTGCAGGTTTTCCGTTGAAAGTAGTATCTGTAATTACCATTTCTGCTTCGCCCCCTTTAAGAAACCCGAATTTCAGGTTAAAGCGAACTCTTTTTTCTTTTGCCGAAACTGTTTGTGTCAGCAAAAAAAGAGTGAGAAAAAGTAATGCAATATTTTTCATTTTATAATTTTATTTTTCGGAATGGTTGCTACAAAGTTTTTCAAATAGAAAGGCTCGAAATAAGCAACGTCTTCAAATTCCTTTTTGTTGTATTTTTCATGGGTGAGTTTTTGCATAAACTGTGCCGAAGTTTTCCGAGGACCATCAAAACAAGCATTTTTGTGCGTTATCTTTGTTTTACATTTCTCTGCCCCGTTCCCAAAAAACAAGATTTTATTGTTGTTTAGATATTCAGATAAAAAATCTTCTTCAATAATTTCTGCCGAAACCGGTTTTAACTCTTCTCCCTTCGAATTGTACAATGCTGTGTAAACTTCCATTCTGCGCGCATCAATCATGGGACAAAAAAGCATTTCTTCTTTTGAATTTAATGCTGCATAAGTTCCCATCGTTTCCAACGAGTTAACTGAAATTAAGGGTTTTTCAAGTCCGTAACACAATCCTTTTGCCACCGAAACGCCAATGCGTAAACCTGTGTACGAACCCGGTCCCTTGCTAACAGCAACCGCATCGAGCTGATTTAATTTCATGCTATTTTCAGCAAAAAGCTCTTCAATAAAAACTGTTAAAAGTTCGGAGTGGCTCAACCCTTCCAAAGTCTCTTTTTTGTACAAAAGTTTGCCGTTTTGCGAGATCGTTACAGAACAAACTTCGGTTGATGTTTCGATATTTAAAATAAGTGCCATCTGTTTTTGATAATTATTAGGGCAAAATTACGGAATTAGTTTTAAAAGTATTTGGCTGAAAACTGTATAAAAATGACAATTGCTATCAGTAGTATAAACAGAAAATCGCCCCAGAATTTTCTTTTTATCGAAACAAAAAGATTTGAAATTAAATATGTTATGGGAATTGCAATTATTACAAGCATCTCTTGCGATGTTACCGGAATAAATGTAAAGCTGAAAAGTGACACCACAAATATTACCAGAAAGATAGCAAAGTATTTTCGGGAACTGACTTTTTTAGAGTCGTACTGCCGCATGATAATAATTGTACCGGTTATTGTAAGTAAGGTTAAAACAGAAAGATAAATATGCAGAGGTATATTAGTATGAAAATAGTTTACCGGAGTAACAATATTTTGTGTAATTACTGTTAGCATTTCAGAAATTTGCTCAGTAATAACTGCATAACTAAATACAAAAAAGACCGGGACAAAAAAGCCGATTAGCAAGATTATGTATTTGCGCCAACTGTTTTCTCTCATTAAAATTGTAATACCAATAATAAATGCCGGTAATAATACTATCAGGTTGAAATAGAAAAATGTACCAACTCCAATAAAAAATCCAGTGTTAAAAATTGCAGAGTAAGGTTTGGGTTCTTCAAAAGTACCAAACAGGCTATAAATGGCAAAAAGCAAAAACATTGTTGCCGGAAACACCGGATGTAGCGTGTGTAAATCGGTAAAACCGCTAACTATTATTATAAAAAGTATTGATGGTAATTTTGTGCGAACGCGGAGTAACATGTACCGGTTGTTGATTAACTGTACGAAGGCAGCAATAAATATTATTAATACAAGTGAGATAAGAACACGAACGAAATCTAAGTTACTGGTAAAACTATTTATCGGTACAAATAAGATATTTCCATTTTCGCCCGGATAAAACTGATATGAAAAAGGGTGGATTAAATCTTTAAGCCAGAATAATATTGCAATTGCCGGAACAATCAGAAGGTTAATCGGTTGGTTCGATTTTAATGTCCGCAGAATCATTACTCTAAATCAAATCCTAAATCTTTTCTGTAATTCTTTTTATCGAATTGAATAACTTCTGCATTTTTATACGAAGTCTCCAGTGCATCTTTAATACTTGTTCCGTACGAGCTTACAGCAATTACACGCCCACCGGCTGTTACAATATTCTCACCATCGGTTTTTGTTCCGGCATGAAAAATTGTACTATTTTCTACATTTTCAATTCCGGTAATAACTTTCCCTTTTTCGTAACTTTCGGGATATCCACCTGAAACCAACATTACAGTAACGGCGGTGCGTTCGTCGAACTCAATTGTTTTTTCGTCTAAAGTTCCAAAAGCTGCACCTTCCAATAAATCAACAAAATCAGACTTTACCCGCAACATAACTGCTTCGGTTTCCGGATCGCCCATTCGTACGTTATATTCAATTACAAACGGGTTATTATTTACATTTATCAAACCCAGGAAAATAAATCCTTTGTAGTCGATATTCTCTTTTTGAAGACCGGAAATTGTAGGCTGAATAACTTGTTTATCAACCTTTTCCATAAACTCAGCATTGGCAAACGGAACCGGCGATATTGCGCCCATTCCACCGGTATTCAGTCCGGTGTCGCCTTCGCCAATACGTTTGTAATCTTTTGCTTCGGGGAGTATTTTATACGATTTACCATCGGTTAAAACAAACACCGAAACTTCAACTCCGCTTAAAAACTCTTCGATAACAACTTTACTGCTGGCATCGCCAAACTGCCCGGCAAGCATCTCTTTCAGCGAGTTTTCAGTCTCTTTCAGCGAATCGATAATTAGTACACCTTTCCCTGCAGCCAAACCATCAGCTTTTAAAACATAAGGGGCAGTCATTGTTTTCAGAAAGGCAAACCCTTCCTCCAGATTATCGTTTGTAACCGTTAAATATTTTGCGGTTGGAATGTTGTTCCGCACCATAAAATCTTTGGCAAAATCTTTACTGCCTTCCAACTGAGCACCCTCTTTTTTTGGTCCGATAACTCCCACTGATTTCAGTTCCTGGTCGGCAGAAAAGAAGTCGCTTAATCCTTCTACCAGCGGAACTTCGGGGCCAATCAACATTAAATCAATTTTATTATCGAGAACAACTGTTTTAATTTTTTGAAAATCGGAAACACCACAGTCAATATTTATTCCCAATTTTGCTGTACCTGCATTTCCCGGGGCAAAAAACAGTTTCTCAACTCTCTTACTTTGACTAATTTTCCAACCAAGTGCATGTTCTCTTCCTCCGGAACCTATAATTAAAATATTCATTTTGAGCTATATAAATTGATTTATTGAATGTTTTATCTCATCCCCGATTTAGCAATATTTGCCTGAAATGATTCGCCAATTGTATTTGCGAATTCGGTATCGCCGCTACTTCTTACGGTTCGTTCCATCCGTTGTATAAAAAACAGATTACGTTGAATCTCTTCGTTTACACTTCTTGTTTGAATGAATTTACTCCCCAACGAAAAGTAATAACCAAGTTCGTCGTTATATATATTAAGAATTTGTTCTGTTATTTCTTTTCCTTTTTCTTTTGCCCCGGCTTTGTAATAACTGGCAGCAAGTTCGGTAGCAAAATATTCGGGCGAAATTAAATCTACAGGAATCAACTCAAAACAACGATCGAGAACTTCAATTGCCATCTCATTTTTACCTTCTTCGATTAAACCACTTGCCAACCTGTTAAAACTGTTACGGATGTTTGTCATCATTCGCGTGTTATTTTCATCGATATAAACATCAGGATTGTTCATGCCACCCCATTCAAATTTATTCATCAGGTTATCGTACATTAAATCGGTAGCAACTCTTCCAAACTGTAATTGCTGCGGCAAACTTGTAGATTTTATTGGCACAAAACGGTATGCAAATCCTTCAACCTGAAAATAGTCCTGCAAGTTCAAATATTTAGTTCTTCCAACTGTAATTGCCCAGTAAATCGGACGTTCCCAATTGTTAGTTGCCAACAGATCCAGAATCATCATTTCATCTTTCGAAATGTAATTTTTACCTGTTAAATCAATTGTAATTGTATCAACAATTTTATCATAATCTTCAGGCGGAACCACTTTGTTTCTAATAACCGCCTCTTTATCAATTTTAAAACTGATTATCTTTTTTGGAATATAAGAAGCATTGTCGGCTTGCTGAAGTTTGGTAGCAGGATTATCATCAGCAATAAAATTTACAGCCTCCTTTAAACCCACTGTTTTTCTCGCAATTCTCGGATTATCCATCAGATAAACAATATCTCGTGTTCCAAGCCGGTATTTATCGAGTGTAAGAGAAAATGGTATCGGTGCTGATTCGTACGATTGCCGTTTCATTTGATTTATGTACCAGTCGGTTTGCAGATAACTTAAATTACACACCCTCACATCAGTACGCACTCCTTCAACTTCCTGATTGTACCAAAGCGGGAATGTGTCGTTGTCGCCATTTGTAAATATAATTCCGTTGGGTTGACAAGTTTTCAGGTAGTTAGCACCAAAATCGCGGGCAGTGTAACGTCCCGAGCGATCATGGTCGTCCCAGTTTTCGGCAGCCAAAATACCGGGAACAAGTGCAAGAGTAAGTACTCCCGCAATTCCAGCAGAAACTGTTTCGGGTACAATTTTTTTCAGCCCTTCGTAAATTGCAAGAACTCCCAATCCTATCCAAATTGTAAAAGCATAAAACGAACCTGCGTAAGCATAATCACGCTCGCGGGGTTGGTGAGGGTACTGGTTCAGATAAATTACAATTGCCAGACCGGTCATAAAAAACATTAGAAAAACTACCCAAAGTCCTTTTTTGCCCTCATCTCCTTTTTTGTATTGAAACGCAATACCAAGCAATCCTAACAAAAGAGGTAGAAAATAGTATGTATTTCGTGCTTTATTATTGGCGAGTTTTGCCGGTAAATTATCCTGGCTTCCCAAACGTGCCTCATCAATAAAATTAATTCCACTTAACCAATTTCCGTGTATCACACTTCCATGGCTTTGAATATCGTTTTGCCGCCCCACAAAATTCCACATAAAATATCGCCAATACATGTGGTTTACATGGTATCGAAAAAAGAAACGTAGGTTTTCAGAAAAAGTAGGTTTTACAATAATTTCATTTTCACCACGTTCGTTTCTGTGCTGAATCCGGGTTCCCTTAATTTTTCCCCACTCTTTATAATCATCGGCATGAAACGCTTCCATTGTACTCCACATTCGCGGAAAGAGAGTAGTAAATTTATCATCGTAATTTGGTGTTACCCTGTTGTGTGTTACAACATATTTCCCATCAATTTGAGAATAAATATCTTTTCCTTTGCTATAACGGTTAGTAGAATTTAAGGGCGAATTGTAATAATTTCCGAATAAAAGCGGACGGTCGCCGTACTGTTCGCGGTTTAAATAGCTTAACAAAGAGAATGCATTGTTTGGGCTGTTTTGATCCATTGGAGGCTCGGCTGCCGAACGAATAATAATTAATGCGAAAGATGAATATCCGATTAAAATAACTGCTACGCCAAGAATAATTGTATTCCAAACAACCTTCTGTTTTTTAGCTGTCCACCATATTCCAAAACCAACTGTAAAAATTAGAGCTGTAACATAAAACAACATTCCCGAGTGAAATGGCAATCCGAATATGTTAACAAACAGTAATTCGAACCAACTGGCAACGGTTACAACGCCGGGAATAATACCGTACATAATAACTCCCAGAATTGCCAGCGAGGCACCCAACGCAATGATAATTCCTTTTCGTGTTACTTCATATTTTCTGAAATAATAGACAAAAACAATGGCCGGAATTGCAAGTAAGTTAAGAAGGTGAACCCCAATTGAGAGTCCAATAATATATGCGATAAGAATTAGCCAGCGATTTGAATTTGGCTCGTCAGCAACATTTTCCCATTTTAAAATTGCCCAGACAATAATTGCAGTTAATAGCGATGAGAACGCGTAAACTTCGCCTTCAACCGCCGAAAACCAAAATGTATCTGAAAAAGTGTACGCCAATGCACCAACCAAACCACTTGCCATTATTGCAATTGTTTGTCCCAACGAGATTTCATCTTTTACAGAAATTAGTTTTTTTGCAAGGTGTGTGATTGTCCAAAACAAAAACATAATTGTAAATGCACTTGCCAGTCCCGAGAGTGAGTTTATTAATCTCGCCGCATCTCCCGGACCGCCGAACAGTGTAAAAACTCTTCCAACTATCATAAAAAACGGTGCGCCGGGAGGATGACCAACTTCAAATTTATACGAAGTGGTAATAAATTCACCACAATCCCAAAAGCTAACTGTGGGTTCGATAGTTGATAAATAAACCACGGCTGCAATTAAAAAACTAATCCAACCAAACGCGATATTAAACTGATTATATTTTTTCATTTGTAAATGTTTTCTGCGAAATATAAAACTGTAGAATTTTAAATAGTTGCGAAGATAATTGTTTTGAAGTAATCTGAAATAGTTAAGCGGTGTTTTAAGATTTTTTTAGAAGGAGTTATTGTTTATTTATTGCTCTGAAAAGTCGTCAGATGAATAATTTAGCAAAAAGCATAGAAATTTCATGTTTGGCAATCAGTTGATTACATATTCATCAGATAACTAAATTTCTGTTATTATCCATCCCGAAGTAATTCGTTTAAAGCTGATTTGTTGAGCAAAGTAACCGTTTTCTTTTCAATTTTAATCAAACCCTCTTGTTGCATTTCACTAAAAACACGGGCAAGCGATGGTCGTGCAACACCAAACAGGTCGGCTAATTGTTGTTGTGTATTTTTTAATTCTACCGAATGTAGTCGCTCTCCTGATTTCTGTAATAGAAAATGTGCCATTTTTTCTTTTATGGTTTTAAAACTTAGAAAGTGGAGTTTCTGCGAAAGAAATTGTGCGCGTGTAGAAATGCTGTACAGGTAATTTTTTAGAAGTTTGGTACTTAATTGTAGCATTTTTAAAAATTCCGGAATAGGGATAGCAAGTATTTTAACTTCGTTGTTTGCCGTAACGGTAACCGGGAAACTATTTTCTTTTCCAAAAATAAATGCTGCCGCTAAAGGTCTCGGTGCCTCAATATCCTCAATTTTAACAGTTTTCCCCGAGTAGTCAATCATCTCGCCTTTTACACTTCCCTCCATAATAATTAAAAGATGAGTAACCTTATCGCCTGAACAGACAACAATTTCATTTTTCTCAAACTTTTTCAATTGAAAATTAATCTTCGCAAATAGTTGTTGATTCTCCTGCACCAGTATTCCACGAAATAATGGACATTGAGATAAAAGTTGATAGTTCATATTTTAGTGTTTTGTAACAATTGATACACCACATTGAACGCATATCATCTACTTTTGGTTCACTAAAAACAGTAAAATTATGATACGGGAAATTGTAAAAATAGATGAGGATCTTTGTGATGGATGTGGCGATTGTATTCCTAATTGTGTTGAAGGTGCATTACAAATAATAGATGGAAAGGCGCGATTAATAAGCGAATTAATGTGCGATGGGCTTGGAGCATGTTTGGGACATTGTCCGCAAGATGCAATTACAATTGAAAAACGCGAAGCTGAAGATTATGATGAAGTGGCTGTAATTTCGCAAATGATTAGTAGCGGAAAAGCCACTGTTTTTGCACATCTTAAACATTTGCAGGAACATGGTGAAAATGAGTATTTACAACAAGCATTAACATATATCAGAGCTAATCGCGAGTCGATGCCTTTTGAAATTAGCGAAGTACACGAACTTTTGCATAGCGAAAATAAAGAAGCAATTGTTGGTTCCGGAGGGTGTGCTACCGGAGGGTGTCCCGGTTCAGCATCAGTCGCATTCGATGCGAGTGGTTTTAAAATGGCTACTCCGATAGAGCAGGTTCCATCTGCATTAACGCATTGGCCAATACAAATGCATTTAATTAATCCGGCTGCTTCGTATTTTAACAGTGCCGACCTTTTAATAGCTGCCGACTGTGCAGGTTTCTCTTACGGAAATTTTCATGAAGATTTTATTAAAGGGCGCAAAATGGTAATTGCATGTCCGAAGTTAGATCAGGGACAAGACGTTTATATTCAGAAATTGGTACTATTAATTAATGAAGCAAAAGTTAACACAATTACCGTTGTAATTATGGAGGTGCCTTGTTGTGGCGGTTTGTCGCAAATGGTAGGTGTGGCAACCCAAATGGCATCGCGAAAAGTACCTGTTAAAGAGGTAATAATAAGTACCCGGGGCGAAGTTTTAAGGGAGGAATGGGTTTAATTTATTGAAGTTTAAAGATTTTTTTTAGTTTTTTATTGAATGGCATCTGTTGTTTGACAGGTGTCATTTGTTTTTGTTTCAATAGTTTAAATCAGTCTAATAATTTTAAATTCAAATATTAAATAATAAAGAATTTAATCTTCGTTAACAGGGGTTTTTTGCAAGCCAAACCCTGAAATCGTAATTTCGCAAAGAATAAGGATTTTACGTAAAACAAAATAAATTATATAATTATGGGAAAAATAGCTGAAAACGTTAAGCCGGGTGTAGTAACCGGATCAGACTTACAATTTATCTTTAAAGTTGCAAAAGAGAATAAATTTGCAATTCCTGCTGTAAATGTTGTTGGTTCGTCTTCTGTAAATGCAATTATGGAAGCAGCCAAAATGGTAAATGCACCTGTTATGATTCAGTTCTCGAATGGCGGAGCTGTTTTTAATGCCGGTAAAGGTTTAAAATTAGATGGTCACCAAGCTGGTATTTTAGGTGGTATTGCCGGTGCAAAACATATTCATACTCTTGCCGAAGCTTACGGTGTTCGTGTTATTTTACATACCGACCATGCCGCAAAAAAACTGTTGCCCTGGATTGATGGATTATTAGATGCAAGCGAGAAAAACTTTGCTGAAACCGGAAAACCACTTTTTAGCTCACACATGTTAGACCTTTCTGAAGAGCCGATTGAAGAGAATATCGAAATCAGCAAAAAATATTTGGAGAGAATGAGTAAAATGGGAATGACCCTTGAAATTGAATTGGGAATTACCGGTGGCGAAGAAGATGGTGTTGACAACAGCGATGTTGATGCATCGAAACTTTACACACAACCCGAAGAAGTTTGTTACGCATACGAAGAGTTAAGCAAAGTTTCTCCAAATTTTACAATTGCTGCATCTTTTGGAAATGTACACGGCGTTTACAAACCTGGTAATGTTAAACTTACTCCTAAAATTTTAGATAACTCGCAAAAATATATTCAGAAAAAACATAACACCGAAGAGAAACCTGTGAATTTTGTATTCCACGGTGGTTCGGGTTCGTCAACCGAAGAAATTCGCGAAGCAATTGGTTATGGTGTAATTAAAATGAATATCGATACCGATACGCAATGGGCGTACTGGGACGGTGTTCGTGCTTTTGAAGCTGCAAATCACGATTATTTGCAAGGGCAAATTGGCAATCCTGACGGAGCCGATAAACCAAACAAAAAATTCTACGACCCGCGTAACTGGGTTAGAAAAGGTGAAGAGTCGTTGATTGCTCGTTTAAAAGTAGCATTCGAAGATTTAAATGCTATTGATAGTTTGTAAAAAAATCAACCTATTATATTTCAAAAGCCGCTTGGAGATTTTCCTGAAGCGGCTTTTTTTATGGATTAATCTCCTATTCAAACAAATTGATTTGATTGCCTCCATCAAAAATTAAATAGTTGCTAAAGAATTTATGTTACCGGTTAATGTTGAACGGTTTATACTTATCTATAATCGCTAATCATTTTGTAAATATTTTTAGTTACGATTTTGGAAATTATTGGGAACTAACCCGAGGCTTCCCAAAACATCGACACAAGCAGCTTTTACGTTGTAAATACGGTCGGGCATCTCGTGAACAGCTTTTACCGATTCAACAAATGGTTCTTTATTATCGAGGTACAAAAGGTAATTCACAGCCATTAAAGCAATATCAGGATTTTCTGTTCTAATAAATTCATTTAGTTTGTTTTCTGCATCCTGACTTTTAAAATCCTGATACGAAATAGCCGCGGCAGTAACTGCTACCGGAGGATATTCGTCGTTCATTGCCGTAATAATTTCTTGCTGAAAAGGTTTTAAAGTTTCCTGATTCTGGCACCGTAATCCAATTGCAGCCCAGTAGCGCACCACGTCGTTTCTATCTTTTAGCAGGCTAATTTGTTGCTTGGCAATTTCTTCCCCACGTTTTCCTGAAAGCGATGCTGCGGCATAAATCTCTATTAACGGATACCGGGTTTTATCCATTCTGAATTCATACGGTGTCTCAGTTTTCGAAATCAATCCGATCTCATATTCGGGCAGAAACATTACATCGCGGGCATTTAAAGTCTTGTTGTCGAGTTGGTTGCGCATTTTCTCCAGCACCACTTTGTATTCCGGATTATCAACCAAATTTTTTGTCTCCCACAAATCATTTTCAATGTCGAAAAGGAATTCGGCAGGTCGTGGTTCAAACAGACTTTTTTGAAGCTGATTCAGTTTCCCTTCGGCCAACTCTTTACGCATTACCTGTTTAATGTCGCCAATTTCCATGTAACGGATGTAGCGCGCTTCTGGCATAAACGGCATGAAATTGCGCGAGTAAACGTATTTTCCATCGGTAATTGTGCGTACCATATCAATTCCATTATCCGCACGGTCGCTCGAAAGAATGAGATGGTCAACCGGTTCAGAACGGTTTTTGCCCAACAAAACACGACCTTTCAGATAGTCGGGAATTTCGCCACCCGCCAAACTGATGAGCGTTGGTGCGAGGTCTTCAAAATCTATCAGCTCATCGGTAACAATCCCGGCAGTTCCCCAGGGCGAGAGATGTTTGTACATTTCGGGAAACCATATTATAAACGGCACACGGTAGCCAAAATTAATACCGTTGGTTTTTCCGCGTGGCATTCCTTCGCCGTGGTCGGCATAAAAGAAAACAATGGTACTGTCGCGCAAATTATCGTCTTCGAGTTTCTGAAGTAACTCTCCAATTTTATTGTCGGTTAATTTTATCGAGTTGTAAACGCGCACAAACTGTTTCCGCATTTCGGGCGAGTTGTTGTAAAAAGGTGGCATTTCGAAATCGTCTTCTTCAATTCTGTCAGCAGCCGGAAGTTTATTATATACATTTTTCCGATACCATTCGTAGGGCATGGTCATGGTTCTCGATTGGTGCGAATCGGCATAATTGAAAACTGCAAAAAAGGGTTGCCCCGGCTTGCGGTTCCACCAACCGGCCTTTCCCGAACTTTCGTTCCACGCCTGTTTTGTAAACTGTTTTACATTTCCAACGTTGTAATCGGTTTTGGCATTGTTGGTTACATAATATCCCTGCTGTTGCAAGTAGTATGGAAAGCCGTGGATAAATTCCGGAATTGGATAGTTACTGCGATGGTTTCCCGTTCCCATTTTAAAGGTACGCACACCGGTAATTATGGTGCTGCGACTGGGCGAACAAACTGTTCCGGTTGAAAAAGCATTGGTAAACCGAACACCCTCATCGGCCAATTTGTCGATAACCGGTGTGCGGGCATCGGTATCGCCGTAACAGCCAAAAAACTGTGGCGACGAGTCTTCGATAGTTACCCAAAGAATATTGGGTTTGGACAACTCTTTCTTTTGGCAACCAAACAAAACAGAAAGAAATAGAAATAGAAATGCTATGTTTTTCATGATAAAATAGAATTAAGTATTTTAGCTATAAGATATTTAGACACAAGATACAGGGCGTAAAAACACAAAATAAACTATTCTTTTTATGTATCTGTATTATTTTATTTCAACTGCTCCCATATCGGGCAATCCCGAAATAGGATTTCCAAAGAAATCAATTTCAACATTTAACCCGATTTTTAAACCAATCTCATCACCCGGAATTTTTTCGATGGCAATCCCCTTGTCTTTAACCACCGATGCGTTTGATGGAATATAATCTTCGGGATTCAGACCACCGGCATTTGCAAATTGCGGGTCGCCAATAATTGGTGCAGAATCCGTTATAATAAGTGACTCGGGCAAAATATCCACCCGCTGGTAGAGATTGTTTTTAAAAACTGCATTCTCTATCGAAACGTCATCACCTTCAGTCGATGTATCTTTTGTTTCGCCAACGATGTAAAAAATATTGTTGGCAATTAATACCCCGTTGGTTGTTGACATAAAGTCGAATTTCGAGAGAATATCGGCCTTTACATAAATGGTATTGTTGTAAATGTATGAGTTGAACGGACCGGTTTTTTTGTTGCCGCTACCAACATAACCGCTGGTCCATAAAACGTGTCCGTTTTTTTGTGCTTTGTTTTCGCCTTTAATACGAAACCCATCGTCGATACTGATGTTGTACCGGTAACAACAGTTGTTGTCGTTGCCCAAAATTTCGACAAAACCACCGGCATTATCTAAACTTAAATTATACTGAACAACAACATTATTACAGTTGAAATCGATGTGTGCGCCGCACGAGTCGTTTTTTCCGCGGGCATGCATAAATTTATTTTTTTCGATGAGGACATTGTTGCAGGTCCACGGCCAGATTCCGCTGCCACGGTTGTGCATGCGCGGGTCGGCATCGGAGCCGGAGTGATCCACTACATTTCCCTGCACCAAAACGTTACTGCACCGTCCCGGAACCATTCCCGGTCCACCAATGTTTTTCAGCGAGTTATTTCGGATAATAATGCTGTCGAGGTAGTTTATATTTTCGCCATAGCCTGTTCCCGAGAGTTTTATTCCGGTGTGTCCGGTCATTTCAATTGTGCAGTTTTCAATTAGTATATTTTTTATTTTACCGCCTCCTTTATTCATCACAATATTAATTCCCATTCCCATGTTCGAAGTTGGGTTTTGTCCTCCACCTGCCACATTTTCAGTCGAAAAAATATGGTGTATATTTAAATTAAGTAATTGAATATTTGGATAACTTCCCGGAATAGTTGTCTCCACAAGCACGCCGTACCGTTTTGTTTTTGCATCGGGTTCGTAAGCTACTCCACCATCGGCAGTCAACTCCAAATCGCTTATGGTAAAGTTCTTTCCATCGGTAATTTGTATAGCCGCCAAATAACCTTTGGCATCAATAATTGGCATATCCGTTTTTCCGTTTCCCGCGTCGTAAGATGTAACTACTACCGGTTCGTTTTCGCCGCCACCACCTTTTAAAATAAGCTTTCCTATAAACACCGAACCTTTGCTAAGCAAAAGTTTATCGCCGGCAAAATATGTTTTATCACTGGCACGCTTCAGGCTTTTCCATGCATTCTCGGGCGAAGTTCCATCGTTGTTATCATTTCCCGATTCGCTGTTGACGAAAAACTCGTGTGTGGTTGTTTCAATTTTATTACATCCCATTACAAAGAGGGCTGCAATCAGAACAATTAGTAATTGACGCATAATTTTAATTTTTAAAATATTCAGAATCAGTATGCTCACTCTCCATTATTTGTTGAATTTCAGCAACGATTTCAGGACATTGTTCAGCCACATTATTTTGTTCACCCCTGTCTTTCGAAAGATCGTACAATTCAATTGGAGTTGCTGAGTTGTTTTTCATCCCTTTTCGCAATCCCTTCCATTTGCCCATTCTAACTGCCTGACTTTGTAAGTAGTTTCTCGGATTGGCCGAACCCGGTTTCCAACCATAATTGTAATGAAAATATTCCCAAACTAAAAATTCGTGCTCTTTTTGAGTTTGATTTAAAAGAGCGGGCAGAAATGAAATTCCATCAATATTTTTTGGTGAAGGAGTTCCTGCAATTTCGCAGAAAGTGGGCATCATATCCCAAAATGCAGAGATATGATTCGATTGGCTACCTCGTGTAATTTTTCCCGGCCAGCGGGCAATCAAGGGAGCGCGGATACCTCCTTCAAAAATATCGGTTTTGTAACCTCTTAAATTGCCGTTGCTACCAAAGAAATCGCTCATCCCTTTAACTGCTCCGTTATCGCTGGTAAAAAACACAACCGTATTTTCATCCAATTCCAACGAATCGAGCAACGAAAAAATCCTTCCAATATCTCTGTCCATCAGCGTGATCATTGCTGCATAATTTTTTTGGTTGGTTGTCCACGATTCATTGGAATAGGGCGAGTCATCGGGGATTTGAAATTTCCCGTGCGGAATTGTAAACGGCAGGTACAAAAAGAAAGGATTCTCCTTGTTTCGTGAGATGAAACTGAGTGCTTCATTGGCAAAAATTGTATGCGAATATTGGTTGTTTAAATCAACTCTTGTGAAGTTTTTCCACAAATGGTTGGGATAATAGTTGTGTGCCAAACGCTGGTCGAGGTAACAATACGAATAATCGAAACCCTGTTTGTTCGGATGCCCAAAATCATTGGGACCACCCAATCCCCATTTCCCCATAATTCCGATTTTATAACCTGCTGATTTTAATAATTCGGCAACCGTAATTGTTTCGGCAGGCAGCGGTAAATTGCCCTCGTTTTCCATTGCAAAATTTCCTTTTACATATCCGTGCCCGGTATGCAACCCTGTCATTAACGTACCACGCGAGGGAGCGCAAACCGTGCTGCCGGCGTAGTGTTGGGTAAACAACATTCCTTCGGCAGCCATTTTATCAATGTTGGGCGTTTTTATTAATTGCTGTCCGTAACATCCTAAATCGTGAACTCCCATATCGTCGGCAAGAATGTAGATGATGTTTGGTTTCGACAATTGCTCAACTTTTGTATCAGGACTTGAACATGAGATAAAGGCAACTAATAAACCAAATGTTGTTAAGAATATTTTTGTCATTTTTTTAAGTATTTTATATTCCCTTTAAATTGAATATTTGATGATTAGAAGATCAGTAGCTGTTTTGATATAAAAAAATTACCGGTTTCAATTTTCACAAAGTAACTTCCACGAGGTAAATTATTTGTTTCCAACTTAAATTTATATTGTTGATTAAATGATTTCTCAAACATCAGTTTCCCGGTGATATCTGTTATCTGAACCGTAAGAGTTTTAACATTAATATTTGATGGAATATCAATATTCAAAAGTTCATTGTTTTGCAAAGGATTTGGGAAAATACTAAATGACTGTCCCTTTTCAAATCCATTAATAGTACCAGCATCAATAGGTTTCTTGTTGTAAGCTCCAATATTTGGACTCTCAAAAAAGGAAACTGCATTTCCAAAATAATCTCTACCTCCATTATTGTGGAAATAGTCGAATGGATTGGAAACTTCAGAATTATAAATAAGTTTACCTGAAATAATTGCAGGACTCTCAGGAAGCAATACAAATCCTGATGAATCAACTACAATTTCTTCCACAAACATTGGGTCAGAAGTTATTGCATTTGTCCCGCGATAAATTTGACCATCCTCGTCGGTAGCTGGAATATTTCCAAACCAGATGTTAAAATCGAAGTCGTTAAAACTGGTATTGTTTTTAATCACCACCGAACCAAATTCATTGGATACATTAATGATGTTGTTGTAAATCCTTGCACTTTTTGAAACCGATTCAATCCAGATTCCCGGAGCAATTGTATCTCGAACATAAATCGAGTTATTGTAAATAAAGATACTGTCGGAACCAACCGGATTTTGTGGGTCGCCCGACCAGCCTGCCAGCCAGAAAATCTGTCCGTATCGATTTCCTCTTTTCCGCCAACCATCGCCAACACTGAGATTATAACGGTAGCCAATATTTACATTTTTTCCTAAGATTTCCACAAAACCACCCTCGTTGTCTTCGCTGTAATTGTACTGGTAAACAACATTTCTATTTCCAATATCGATGTGCATTCCATACGAGTCGTGAATTCCGCGTGCGTGCATAAATTTATTGTATTGTACAGTAAGGTTTTTACTCCGGTAGCACCATATTCCACTTCCCCTACCTGCCATACGACTGTCTATTTTCGAACCGGTATAATTTGTTGTATTATTTTCAACCAGAATATTGGCAGAACCACTGGCAATAACCATTCCTGCACCACCAACATGTTCAAAAAGATTATTTTTTATATGCAGATTATTAATTGCCTTCAAAACAACAGCATGTCTTGCTGTTCGGGTGAAAAAGCAATTTTCAATTAGCATATCTTCAAAGCGAGTTGGATGAATATCGTCTCCCCACGATCCACTTGTAATAATGGCATGTGCATTTACACCTGTATTGTCATCGTCGGTAACTTCAATGGTTGGATAAATATTTTTAAAAATTAAATTATTAAAACGGTAGTGTTCAAAAAAAGTTCCATCGGTAAATGTATTTTGAATGTACATTCCATATCGAAGGACTTCAGAGTCTCCAGGTTTTGCAGGACCTCCATCATTCTTTATTTCAATATTTGAAATATGAAGATAGCCACTGTTTACAATATGAATTGTAGATAGATATCCATCACCATCAAAAACTGGTTTTTTCCCATCACTAAAATTGCTAATTAATATTGGTTTTTCTGATGAGCCACTTTCGTTTGTAATAGATAATTTCCCAATAAATGTATCTCCTGATTTAAAAAGCAAGGAATCTCCTGGCAATAAATCAAGCGAATTAACTTTTCCCAATGTTTGAAAAGCAGTTTCAGGAGTTAGTCCATTATTACTATCGTCTCCGCTTGTTGAACTGATATAAATGGCTGAAGCCTGACGAGCAGTTGTATCAGTTAATATAACAACTTTGTCTATTATTGGAGAGTTGTAAAATAGAAGATTAGTTTCTCCTTTAGTTAAATTTATCTTGAAAATAAAGTCACCTGGAACACCTCCCTGATAACACCATGCACCGGTTGAAGGAACTGTTTTTGTTTGTGCTGTTTCATCATTTATTTGATAAGTCAAATTTCTTTCGTTCACGGAATAATAACTAACCGAAACGAAGTAATCACCTGTTTCAGGAATATTTATTTTTGGAAATGTAAGAGAATTTGCCGAGCCATTATCGAGTCCTTTTACCATTTGCCCACCGGAGGAATTGTTGCAAGTTACAACTGTTGCCGTTCCTGAAAGCGTTGCCGATTCGGCTTCAAAAATCTGATTAGTTTGAGCAAAAGAGAGACTCAAAAATCCCAACGTCAAAAATGAAGTTGCAAAAACTTTTTTTAAGTGAGATTGAAATGACACCAAAGTATTAATATTTTCCACTATTTTGATTTACCCAATTATCGAAATTTTGTTTCAACTCTTTCACTTTTTCCGGCATTTTTTCAGCGAGATTAATTCGTTCGCCCGGGTCGTCATTCAAATTAAAAAGTTTTAAACTTAAATCATTCGAAATGGGTTTAATATACATACTACTTGGTCGTCCTTTTCCCCAGCCTTCGTTGGTGTTTGTTAACTTCCAATCGCCTTTTCGGGCTGCCCATGTTTTTCCCCATCGCCAAACCAGTAGGCGGTTATTATCTGTTTTCGATAAAAGACTTTTACCATCGATGGTTTCATCTGTTAAAGTAATTCCGGCGGCTTCGGTAATAGTTGGTAAGATATCGAGAACCGAAACGTAGCTGTTTTGCACTTTCCCGGCATCAACTTTTCCAGACCAGCTAATTGCCATCGGCACACGAATTCCACCTTCCCAAAGCGAGTATTTACCTGCAGAAAGCGGACTGTTATTGGCACCTGTTAATGGCGAACCTCCATTGTCGGAAACAAAAACAATTAATGTATTTTTATCCAGTCCCTCCCTTTTAATTTCATCTAAAACCCGACCAATATTATCGTCTAAACAGTTAAGGTTTGCCAAATAATATTTGCGCATATTTTCATCGTTTATCGCTCCAAGACGAGTGTATTTTTCGTAGTAGGCAGAATACGAGCCGGGTTTCCGTTTCATAAAAGTTTCCATGCTATCGGGCTCGTAATTGTGAATTGGAGCTACCTCGTATTTATCGAGATATTTTTGTGGAACTTCGTGAATTACGTGGTGAACAGAGTTATACGAAAGCGTTAAAAAGAAAGGTTTCTCTTTTTCCTTTTTTAAATACTGAATCGCTTCGTTGGTGAAAATATCAGTAATATAACCATCATCGTAACTTTTATAACCACTGTTTTCCATTAAGGGGCCGAGGTGTGCACTGGTTCCTTTTGGATCGGGCGTGCGATTTGCAATCTCATCAGACAATAACCAATAATCGTGTGCGTGTGCGCTGAATCCGAGAAAATAGTCGTAGCCATGATTTAGCGGATATTCGCGAACATCGAAATTATGATAATTTTTCCCAAAGTCGGCTTTTCCTATCCGGGCAGTTGTGTAACCCGCCTCTTTTAAATATTCGGCAATGGTTTTTGTTTCATCAGGCAAACCGGGAGCCCAACTGGCTTTTTCGTCCCACCTGAACTGATTTTTACCTGTCATTAATCCGGCACGCGATGGACTGCAAACCGGAGCAGTAACATAGGCTTGCGTATAAACTGTTCCGGCATTGGCAAGTCTCGACATATTTGGGGTAGAAATTTGGGAGTCATGATTTTTGAATGGCTCAAAATCTGCATATCCCTGGTCGTCAACAATTATTAAAAGGACATTTGGTTTTTCTGACTCTACAGATTTCTTTTGAGCACAGCCGGTAATGTTTAATGGTATAACAATTATCAGTATTAATTTTAATAGTTGGTTCATGGTATTTTATTTTTTTTGGTTTATTAATTTAACAGTGTCATCAAATCGTCGGCCATTTTAGTTCCTTGTAAAAACGGGTCGCTGTGTTTTTTTGCATACTCATTTAATTTGTCTGCCAACTGTTTAACTACATCTGATTTATTAGAATTTTTAGCATAATTAATCAGTTCATCGGGGTCGGTTTCCATATCGATTAACCAGGGAATATCATTTTTCGAAAGTACTAATTTATAACGCGACGTTACCGCAGCAACCCAGCTTCCCTCGCCGGGTAATCCGGTGCTTCGCATAAATGTAATATCTTCGAAACTACTTTGATTTTGCGGATTAATTAGTAAATCAGAAAAGTCGCGTCCTTCCATTTGTCGGGGTACTTTTTGTCCTAAAAATGACAAAAATGTAGGAGCAAAATCAACGGTATTTAATGCATTATTTACCACCGAACCTGCGGGAATTTTTGCCGGATAATAGACAATAAAAGGTACTTTTGCCGAAGTCTCGAAGGGATTTCCTTTGTTATGCCGGTGGTGCTCGGCACGTAAATCGCCGTGGTCGGAGGTGAAAATAATTATTGTTTTATCGAGCAGTTGATTTTCGCGTAATGAAGTAATTATTCTTCCAATATTATCATCAATACATTTCACCATTCCAAAATATTGTGCATGATTTAAACTTGCATTTTTTGCAGGTTTTGCCCAGCCCGGAGCATCTTCGGCTTTTACGTTGTAAGTTGGTGGTGCTTTAAAATCCATACCGGTGTACATTTCGCTGTACGGAGTACGAACTCTGTCGGGACCGTGCGGGTCGGGAAAACTGAGATACATACTAAACGGCTCGTCTCTGTTTTTTTCGATAAAAGCAATGGTTTTGTTGGTCAGATAATCGGTTGTAAATGAGTTTTCATCAGCACCATCTAAATCGTAACTGGGATTTCCTTTGGCATTTGTAGCAGTTATTTTCGGACCTTCATCTGTATCTTCTATTTTTTTCCAATGGCCTCGATTGTACATGTAACGGTTATCGGCAAATCCGAAATCACGTTCCGGTTCCCATTGTGGTTTACCTTTTCCATCGAGATGCCATTTCCCGATAAATCCGGTTTTATAACCACTGTGTCCTAAAATTTCGGAGTATGAAATTAACCCGTCGTTTAGGGGCAAATCGTTTTTAGGTACTCCGGTATGTTGTGGGTACATGCCTGAAATTAAAGTTCCGCGCGAAGGTGAACAGACAGGAGTTGCCGCATAAAACTTTGTAAACAGCACTCCATTTTTTGCCAGATAATCGATGTTTGGTGTTTCCACATTATTACCATCTCCCCAAACAAAAGCCTGTTCGTGGCTCAACTGTTCGCGGTAACAACCCAATGTTCTGAAGTTGTGTTCATCGGTTTGGATGATGAGTAAGTTAGGTTTGAAAACGTCATTGTTCTTGTTCTCTTTCTGAATACCTTTTTCGGAACATTGAAAGAGACTGAGAATAATAAAAGCTTTAATGAATATAAAAGAATTCATTTTAATTGGTTTAATGATTAAATGCAAAATATGTAATAAATTGAAATAACTTCTAAAAATACTTATTTACTTTAAATGGAGCTGTTCTCACAATGAAGAACAGCTCCTTTAAATTTATCTACTAAACTAAATCTATGGAAAATCTAATATCCTGGATTTTCTACCAGATTAGGGTTGTCAGCAAGACGACCCAAGCCCATTGGCAGGTAATAATTTTTCTCGGCAAATGTTCTGATTTGTTTAAAATCAGCATCCTTAATTTTCATGGTATATTTATCCTCATCAATATAATAATCCCAGGTAACACCGTGGAAACCCATGCCATTAAGTTCATCTACAGCTATTCTCCATCGACGAATGTCCCAGTAGTGATGTTCTTCAATATAAAGTTCAACAAAACGTTCGTTCCTAACATCATCAAGAGTTAAAGTTGTTTTGTCGGGCATGCCGGCTCTGTTACGAATTATATTTATTAATCGTTTTGCCTCATCGGTATCACCGGTTTCAAATTTTGCTTCAGCAGCATTCAGATACATTTCGCCGGTTCTGAAAATAATAAAATCGGTTTCATCTTCGCCACTGATAGGTAGTTTAATCGATTCCGGTACTCTTTTACGAATCATCATACCTGTCTTTATCCGGTTTCTTTTAGGTGCAACTTTTGGCCAGTCGGAACCTTCGGGAATAGTTCCTTTTGTGGAGTTATGCAAATATACTTTCGCATCTTGCCAGGGAATTTCGGGATAAAATGCCGTTGCAAGAAAACGAGGATCCCGGTTAGTAACAATTTCGTCTAACGAGAATTTAGTTTTTCCTTTTAAATCATTACGGTCAAATATGCCTGAAGTCCCATCGGTGTATTCATATTTTTCCCACGATTCGAGATACATCCAGTTATTTGATCCCCAACCGGTACGAAAACCATCGGGCATACAAACATAGTTCCACGAATGTGTTTTAAGCAGTCCTAAATTATAAACTTCAGCAAGTATTACTTCAGAATTTCCATCTTTGGTAAATATCTCTCCATAGTTTTTTACCGGATCAGCATTTTCGTTATACAGTATATGCGGACTATTATCAATTATCTGCATTGAAGCATCGTAAGCTTTGTCATAATACGATTTTGCTTCGCCTGCAGGAATTCCAATAACCCCATCTAACTGAACAGATCCGTATTTTGCAATACTGCCGGCATAAAGCATGGCACGGCTTTTTAGTGCATAAGCAGCCCATTTTGTAGGGCGACCAAATTCATCAACACTATAACTTTCGGGAAGGATATTTACCAATTCATCCATTTCGGATGCCACAAAATCATAAATCTCTTTTTCAGTATTACGTGGAACATATAACTCCTCGATGGGTTGATCTATACTTTGAGGAACTGTAATTAACGGAACTCCTCCATAACGTTTTACCAATTCGAAATACATAAAAGCTCTTAAAAATCTGGCTTCAGCAGTTTTTTGTGCAATCATATCCGGGTCGAAAGTTGCTTCTGCCAGTATTTCAATAATTTCGTTTGCCGAACGAATATTCGAATATGGCCAATATTCTACCTGGCCATGTGCACCATTCTCGTCGATTATTCTCATTGCAGCATTAAAAGGAGATTGCCAGGGAGCAAAAACATTACTTTCGCCTCCTACAACACCGAGTAAAGCTTGATCGGGAGAGTAGGAACTTCCTGATTGAAAACGGGTACTGTTGTATATTTTATTTAAAAAAGCATCAACCAGTACGGGATCATTCTTTACATCATCTTCAGAGATCATGTTGGTGGGTTTAATATCTAAGATATTTTCACAACCCGCGAGGAATATTAATATTCCAATATATATTATAAATCGTTTCATAATTTATCGTGTTTTTAGATTATAATGTAAGTCTTAAACCAAATGTCATAGTCTTAACCGGCGGATACCTGTTATTAGATATCGATGGTATTTCAGGATCGTATGAGTGTTTCCATATCCCAAGGTTGCTTAATGTTAGCATATTTGTTCCGCTTACATAAAAAGTGCATCGGCTAACACCAACTTTATCCATTAAGGTTTTTGGTAAAGTGTAAGAGATATTTATATTTTTCAAGCGTAAATATGTTACACTAGAACTCCAAAAGTCTGATCCGTAACGATTGTTCGCAGTTCTTCCATCCTGAGTTACAGGAGGTAATCCGAATTGATCGGGATTAGTGATATAATCCATTCCTGCATCGTCTTGTCCAATAATTGCGCGATACTTATAATGTTCAGCGGTTGGTACCGACTCGTTCGAGAATGGGGCTGCTGCCGAACCTCCAACAGTTGTCATATATTGCGATGCGCCCTGCCATAACATGCTAATAGCAAAACCTTTATAATCGGCTCCCATATCGAGACTAAACATTACATTTGGTAATCCTGAAGCACCAATTACCTGCTGGTCGCGCCAGTCGATAAGGTTATCTCCATTAATATCTTTATAAATAAGGTCTCCAACTTTTATGGTTTGATTTGGATTTGCTTCATTTTTATCCTGATTAACAGGGTGGTTATCTATTTGCTCCTGATTCATAAAAAATCCATCGGTAATGTATCCCCACTGGCGGTCGTCCCACTCTCCTTCTCTTACATATCTTGCATTCCACAATCTGTTAAATTCTTTTGTCTCATCATCCATATCGTCAGTAATGTCGAGTACATTTTCTTCGAGTTGAACATATTTGCCTCTTGCCCACGATATCATTGGTGAAAGATGATAGTTTACATTCCCTATTTTATTGAAATGAGTTAAAGTCAATTCAAAACCTCTGTTATCTCTTTTATTCAGATTTGTTCGAGGCAAACTTGCTCCAAAGGTAGAAGGAACCTGAGTTGTAGGTTGTGCCAGAATATTTTCCCTTAAACGGTAAAAAGCATCTATTTCAAATCCTAAGAGTCCATCCCAGAAATTTCCATCTAAACCAATATTCGAAATCTTCATGGTTTCCCATGTAATATCAGGGTTAGCCAATCCGGCAGAGGAAATAACAGGTGCAGGTGTCGATCCAAAAATATAATAACTCGTAGTAATATTGTAACCGGTCAAATAGTCAAAAGATGAAATGGCATCGTTACCAAGAATACCATAAGAGGCTCTTAACTTCAAGTTATTTATTGATGAAAAATTATCTTTAATAAACGACTCTTCCGAAATTCTCCAACCGGCACTAATGCTTGGGAAATAACCCCAACGACCTTCGGGAGGATATTCGGCAGATGCATCAGCACGCATGGCAAGCTCGAAAAGATATTTCCCGCTATAATCGTAATTTACACGACCAATAACACTGGAACGAGCATTTTGACTTGTACCTTCACTATTATCTTTTCCCTCTTCAGAGGCATATCTAAGGTAAGGAGCTTCATAAGATAAAATATCTTTCCTGGAACCCATTAGACTGGTACCTTTATATGTTCTTGATTCATATACAGCCATTCCTTTCAGATTATGATTGCCGAAAGTCTTTTTATAAATTAAACTAATTTGCGGTAAAAGTTCTGTTCCGCGCGAAGAGGAAACCGACATGTGGTTTGTATTTTGAGTACCCTGTGCAATCCACGGATCTTCACCTGCCTCAGCCGCGAGTGGATCATATTCCCAAACATCGAATGGTTTTGAAACACTTTTATTCCATACAAAACCCTCTTCGTAATTTAATCGTGCTTTTGCTGTTAATCCTTCAACCATCGGAAAGTCATATTTTAACTCTAAAGCACCTTGAATATTATTGTTACGATTATCTACAAAACCCGAATAGTCTTTAAAAGTTTGATAGTAAGGCGATCTTTGCAAGAAACCTGAATAAGTGGCTCTCGTTGGATCCTCGTCATGAATAAATGGATAAACAGGTTTTGATGTTTGCAGTGAATTGTACATATCTCCGGTACTAAAGTTGGCTTTATCGAGCTGCGTACTGCGGTACGAAAAATCGACAGAAACCGATAAGTCATTTGTAATCTGTGCATCGATATTTGAGCGAATATTGTAGCGATTAAAGCTATAATCACCCGATTTAAAATTACTTTCCTGATCGGTAAATCCTGCCGAAATAAAATATTTAATCTTTTTTGTTCCGCCTGTTGCATTAATATTATGTTGTTGTTGCGGAGTCCAGTCGCGGTACAATGCATCTTCCCAGTCGTAACCCGGATAGTCTGTTCCATCCATTGTATTGGTAAGTTTTTTTGTTTCCGGGTCGTATTTTACATGGTTTGGAGAGTAGTCATCAGGATTTAACCCCGATTCGTGAAGTAGTTCTGCCCACTCTCTGGCTCCAACTCTGTTTGGTAAAAATGTAGGCTGAGTAAAAGATACTGAACCGTTGTAAGTAATTTTTGCCTGTTTAACACTACCGCGTTTGGTGGTAACAAGAATAACTCCATTACCGGCTCGTGCACCATAAACTGCTGCAGAAGCATCTTTTAAAACACTAATAGATTCAATATCGTTGGGATCAATTTGAGATAAACTCCCCTGAATTCCATCGATGAGTATAAGAGGACTGCCTCCAAAATTACGGATACGAATTGTTGTTCCGTCAGCTCCTGGCAACCCACTTGATTGCCTTGTTACTAAACCTGCAACTTGTCCTTGTAACAACTCGGTAGAGTTAGCTACCGGTCGTTGGGTTAATTTTTCGGAAGTAATGTTTCCGACTGCTCCGGTTAAGGTCTTCTTTTTCTGAACGCCATAACCAACTGCAATAACTTCTTCAAGTCCTATTGCGTCAATTTTCATGACTACATCAATTGTTGTTCTGCTGTTTACCAACTCATTAAGGGTCTTCATTCCAACAAATGAAAATAAAAGTGTTGCATCGGTTGGAGCTTCAATAGAAAAAGCCCCATCAATGTTAGTAACCGTGCCTGTCGAAGTTCCTTGTATTACAACGGCAACTCCGGGAAGAGGCTCGCCGCCATCGTCCGTAACGGTACCAGTAATACTTTGCTGTGCCCAAACCGCTGTAACCATAAAAATGGTCGCAACCAATAAGCTCAGCTTTCTGAATAGATTTTGATTTGTTCTTTTCATAGAAATTTACTTAGTTATTAATTATAGATATATAAATAGAAATACAATTATTGCCACCAATAGTATATAAAGAAAGAAGTTGATTGTTCGGAAGGTGAAAATACGTTCAAATATGGATTTCCCATTTTTCATAGTTTACAGTCATATCGTTTAGTTCACACTTCAAAATTCAATATTATTATTCCAAACAATGGTTGTAGCTTTTGAAAGTAAGGGTGAAAATTTATTCATATTTATTTTGTTGAATCTTTCAGAAAGAGGGGGCAAATCAGTCAAATGAGCCTTATATACAACAGAACAATAGCGAGTTACCTATATTTTAAGAGAGGGTGTTACAGCTTTTTTCGATATTCTGAAGGTGTGCAGCTAAAATGTTTTTGAAAAACGGTACGAAAATGTTTGACATCGTTAAACCCCACTTCGTAAGCAATTTCGGTTATTGTTTTTTCTTTATCGAACAATAACTGTGCGGCACGCTTAATTCTTATGGAGCGGATAAACTCTGCTGTTGATGAATTTGTTAATCCTTTCAGTTTTCGATATAACGACGAATTACTCATATTTAATTCCGAAGCAAGTACTTCTGAAGTGAACTTATGATTTTGCAGGTTATTTTCTATAGTTGTAATTATTGTCTTAATGAAGATCTCTTCTCCGGCAGTTATCTCAATATCCGAAGGTTCGAGGCGTACTGTTTTGCTCAATTTTTTATGTAGCTTTTTACGACTTAAAAGTATATTATTAACTTTTTCGATGAGTAATGTGGGATCGAATGGTTTTGAAATAAAATCGTCGGCTCCAATCTGAATCCCCAGTAATCTGAATTGTTCCTCGTTTTTTGCAGTTAAAAATACAAACGGGATTGTTGATGTTTTTTCGTTTAAACGAATCTTCTTGCAGAATTCAAACCCATCCATAACCGGCATCATAACATCAGAAATAATTAGTTTGGGAGTTAATTCAACTGCTTTTTTATAACCATCCAAACCATTTGAAGCAATTTCGATACAATAAAACGACTCTAATAATTCTATTAAATACTGTTTCACTTCCGGATTATCTTCAACAATTAAAATACACTCTTCCGATCTGTTTTTCAGATTTTTATTACCGGAAATTATCTCTCTAAAACTTGATTCCTTTCGGATAAATACATCGTTTATTTTATCTGGTTCTGCCTTCTCTTCAGGTTTAAAATGGTTCTCTCCTTTTAACAGCGACACCACAAATTCGGTATGCTCGTTTGGAGTACTTATTACCGAAATTGCTCCCTTTTGAAACTCGGCAAAACGTTTTGCAAGAGCCAATCCAATACCTGTATTTCCAACATTTTCAGATTTGCCCACCCTGTAAAACCTGTCGAAAATATGGTTGATTTCGGTTGCCGGAATTCCGATTCCATTATCGGAAACACTAATTAATACTTCATCTTCTTCCTCGTAAATAGCAACTTCAATCTTACCATTTTCTTTAACAAATTTAAAAGCATTCGAAATAAGATTGTTTATCACTATCTCCAGTTTATCACGGTCGATCCAGATATTTTCTGTTTTTAGTGCCGATTTAAATTTAAATTTAATATTGTTGATTTCTGCTAATTCAAAAAATGGATAACATATTTCGGAAACAAAATCTTTTAAATTAGTATTGTACATTACTAATTTCATTTCACCCGATTCTACTTTTCTAAAATCGAGTAGCTGATTTATTAACTTCAGTAAACGAAGCGAGTTTTTTTGAGCAACACTAATTTTATTGGCGGCTCTGTCTGAAATATTATAGATTTCTCTTTTTGCAATAAGTTCTTTTAAAGGAGCCAGTATTAAAGTAAGAGGAGTGCGGAATTCGTGCGAAATATTGGTAAAAAACCGTAATTTTATTTCGCCTAATTTTTGGTCTTGTTCATGTTGAAGTTTTTCCAACTCCAAACTATTCATCAACCTTTCCTGCTTAACTGCATTCCACCTGATAACCGAAACAATACCAATTACAATAAGGATATAAAAAACCAAAGCGTACCACGTTTGCCAAAAAGGAGGATTAATAATAATCTCCAATTTTGTAACCTCATCACTCCAAATATTATGACGGTTCGAGCTTTTTACTTTTAAAATATATTCTCCGGGTTTTAAATTATGAAGCAAAATAAATCTTCGGTTGCCAATGTTTACCCATTTATCGTCATAATTTTCCAATTTATATTTATATTGGTTTTTTCTGCCCGAATCAAAATCAAGCGCCGATAACTGAATCTCAATATTATTTTGCCGATACGACAATTCTATTTGGTCAACTTTGTTTATCGCTTTCTCCAGAATTACTTTTGAACCGTATTTTTCCCCTATTTTAATGGGTCTGTTTAAAATACTTAATCCTGTAAAAACAGGTTTCGGAGATATTTCTTGTTCAACAATTTCGCTGGGTAAAAAATAGGTTAGTCCAAATGTCCCTCCAAAGAATATTTCGCCTTTCTTGTTTTTAAAAACTGCTGCTTCGGTAAAGTTTTTCCCTTGTACTCCATCTGTTTCGGCAAAATTAACAACCCGTATTTCATCATTAATTGTTAATTTCGATATTCCGGAGTTTGTACTTAACCATATATTCCCATTTAAATCGTGCGAGATACCTTTGATAAAATTACTTGCCAAACCTGCATTTTCAGTATAATATTTAATATTAAGTTTCCCCGGTTCAGGCTCGGTTAGCATGTTTAACCCATTTGGCGTTCCCACCCAGATATTACCTTTCTGGTCTTCATCGATGCAGGTAATAATATTTCCGGTAAAGTTACCTGTAGTTTCAAAAACCTGTTCAACAAGATTAACCGTTGTATCCTTTTTATTCAGTATGTGCAGTCCGTTATATGTTCCAATCCAAATGCGGTCTTTCGAGTCTTTTAGCAGATAACTAATACGATTACTTTTTAATTCACCCGAATTTTTATTGTTTATTGCCAACTGTTTAACAAGATTAAAATTTTGAGTTTTATCATAAATAAAAAGTCCTCTCTGCAGCGTACCAATAAGGAACAAATCTGCATCGGCTAAAAAAGAGATTGCTGAGCCAATATTATTTCGTATTCCCGAATGCCTTCTAACTCGAACCATTTGCGGCACACCATTTATCATTTCAACTAAAAAAACTCCACGATTTGTTCCTGCCCAAATATTACTTTCATTGTCTTCGTAAAGATATTTGATGACAAAAAAGCGATTTTTATTTTTAATGGGATATTTAACCTGATAGAAATTTTCTCTGTCGGGCGACCAAAACAGTCCGCTTCCGATTGTTCCTAACCAAAGATTTCCGGAGGTATCTTCAAGTACCGACATTAAACGCGTATTCGAAAGTCCCTTCCCGGATTCAGGATGGTAACCAACTGAATTGAATTTTAATTTTGGTGTGAGGACACAAACTCCTCCTCCATTAGTACCAAGCCAGATATTATTCTCTTTGTCGCGAAAAATATCTAATACTGTGTCGTAATCTTTATTTAGTGTTTGACGATTTTGCGGATAAATAAGATAACGCTTAAACTCCTCAGTTATTAAATCGAAATAATAAAGCCCCGTTCCCCAGGTTCCTACCCACAATCTATTATTATCGTCGATAGAAAGTGATTCATACGCGTGAAAAATATTTTTAGAATTTGGTATCGAATTATAAATGAAATACTGTTTTATTTTATGATTTCTTAAATCGAACTTCATTAATCCGGAATTAAATCCTCCGGCAATCCAAATTACATTTCTTTTATCGTCGAATACAATTTTCTGACAATGACCGGTTTCGTATTGAATAAACGAACTGGTTTTTTCGTTGAACTCAAACAGAGCCTGCGAAGTCCCAACCCAAATTGTACCATCAGAAGATTCGGTAAATGAATTTATGGTTCCGTCTAAATATTTTTCTGATGTGTTATTTTTTTCATCGTAGATAATCACTCCATTTCTCCATGTTCCTATCCAGATTCTTCCTTTTTTATCTTCGAAAAACGAAAGCACACGGTTATCGGGTAATATATTGTTTACATGATTGTAATCTGAAACCATATTTTTGAAGATCCCGGTAACAGGATTGTATTTACTTACCCCACCCGACTTTGTCCCAATCCAGATATTTCCCTTACTATCAACAAATAAACTTTCTATCGATGGATTTACTAAACTGTTTGAGTCGCCCGGTATTTGATTATAGACTTTAAAATCGTATCCATCGTATCGGTTTAATCCTCCGCGTGTTCCAATCCATATAAACCCATCGTTATCTTGAACAATTGAAGTAACTTCGTTGTGCGAAAGTCCCTCTTCAACCGTGAGAAACTGTTTTAACATATTTGGGTTTTGTCCGAAATTCAGAACTGAATTCAGCAAAAATGGGAGAAGCAGCCAATATTTAAACCAACTTTGCATAGTAAATTTGAACTCCCGAAAATATATAATTTATTGGGATAAACGATTAGTTAGATTAAAAAGACACTCTTGCTGTTTGAAACTATTCGTAACAAGAGTGTAACTATATTGATAAACTTCGAACCAGGAATCCAAAACCCGCCTGCCCCGCTAACAGCGGGGAAACCCAATGACGCTAGAGGTCAGTGTTATAAAATGACAGAAGAAAGAATCAAACAGGCACAAGGGTTTTTGGATAATAGTTATTCGCAAAAGCGAACCGCAAGAGAAATCGGTGTAAACGAGGCCACAATTCGTTATCACTTAAAGAAAGGGACATTAAAAAAAAATAACTGATTATACCCTTCAAAGTATAAGTTATCGGAATAATGAGGATTTAAAAGCGGGCAACAGTTTAGGGATAGGAGCCACCCGCACTGATGATCGCATATTTGCAGTTGTAGGACTTTTATACAAAACCCCTGTGGAGTTTCTTCCATCCGAGGGGGTTTACTATGGTGGTGTTTTATTTTTATTGCCATCTCTTATCGAAACAGGTCTTCTTAGCTATCGCGAACATTATGACGACCTTAACGGGTATTATGATTTAGATGCCACAATACTCAGCTTAGCCTTTTTATATCTGTGCAGGATAAAAAACCCCTAACAAACAAAACAAGTTGAAAGATGAATTACAAGAGCTGAAAAGTCAAGAGGACAAGTATATTACGAAAAGGAAAAAATATCCATATAAAATAACAATTAAAGAAATGGCAGCAAAAAATATTTGCGAGATTCTTAATGATACTCAAACCATCTTTCCAACCACAGATTTAATGCTGAAATACAAAATTACGACAATCTAATTTACTCTATTTCAGGATGTCTGAGTTTATTACTAATACGTGAATTCGACGTAAAAAAATGCCACTCTGATTATTCAAAGTGGCATTTTCAATAAAAACATTTAATTTTTTCCCTTCCCTTTTTTGGGATAGGAGGGGCTTATTAATCGGGTAAATAACCACGAACAATACCCCGTTTCGAATCTTTTACAAAAAGAAGTATTTCGTCTCTTTCAGGGGTTGCCGGCATTTCGGCTTCAATAACTTCAACTGCCTGCGATGTATTCAATCCTTTTTGATAAATATATCGGTAAATATCCTGAATCTCCCTGATTTTTTCGTTTGTAATATTTCTACGGCGTAAACCAATTGAATTAATTCCAACATAAGAAAGTGGTTCTCGACTGGCTTTAATATAGGGTGGAATATCTTTTGTGACACGTGCTCCGCCGCCAACCATTACATGCGAGCCAATTCTGCAAAACTGATGAACTCCGCTCATGCCTGAAATAATCACCCAGTCGTCGATAACAACTTCGCCGGCAAGCTGAGTACTGTTACCTAAAATAATATTATTGCCCAATTTGCAATCGTGCGCAATGTGTACATACGCCATAATCAAATTATTATTCCCCAAGCTGGTTTTTCCTTTCGAAGCGGTTCCTCTGTTAATTGTTACAAATTCGCGAATAGTATTGTTATTTCCAATTTCAACAGTTGTGTATTCTCCTCTAAATTTTAAATCTTGAGGAACAGCACCAATTACCGCCCCCGGAAATATAATACAGTTTTTGCCAATTCTGGTTCCTGGTAAAATAGTAGCACTGGATCCAATTCTCGTTCCTGCTCCAATTTCAACATCATGGTCAATCGAAACAAACGGTTCGATTACAACATTGTCAGCAATTTTTGCATCAGGATGAACGTATGCCAATGGTTGTTTCATTATTCGTCTTTTAGTTATTTTCTGATTGTTTAACTATTTGTGCCATAAAATTGCCCTCTGCAACTACTTTATCTCCAATATAAGTTACACCTCTCATATTGGCAATTCCTCTTCTTATCGGCGAAGTTAACTTTAATTTGAAAATGAGTGTATCCCCAGGAACTACTTTTTTTCTGAATTTAACATTATCAATTCTAATAAAATAGGTTGAGAATTTACCTTCAAGACTGTTTAATACTAACAATCCACCGGTTTGTACCATTGCTTCAACTATCATTACACCCGGCATAACTGGTTCCTCAGGGAAGTGTCCCTGAAAAAATGACTCATTAACCGAAACATTTTTTACTCCTATAATTTCATTTCCATTTATAGATACAATTTTATCTACCATTAAAAATGGATAACGATGTGGTAGCAATTCTCTAATTTTGTTAATATCCATAACGGGAACTGCATTCGGGTCTATTTTAGGAGCCCCTTCGACCGATTTTTTATAAGCCTTTTTTAATGCTTTTGCAAATATTGTATTTGGTCTGTGTCCCGGTTTTGTAGCAATTATCCGCCCTTTTATATGTTTGCCACAAAGTGCAAGATCTCCGATAACATCTAAAAGTTTATGCCGTGCACATTCGTTATCGAAATGTAATTCTAAATTGTTAAATATTCCTTGTTTAGGTCTTACCTCAACACGCTCATGTGCAAAAAGATCTGCTAATCGGTCTAACTCTTCTCTCGATATTTCCTTATCAACAATAACAATGGCATTGTCGAGATCGCCACCTTTAATTAGGTTGTTATTCAATAAAAATTCCAACTCATGCAGGAAAACAAATGTACGGCAATTGGCAACTTCATCTTTAAATTTACTTATTGATTCTAAAGTTGCAAACTGATTATTTAACACTTCCGATTTAAACGAAATCATTACATTTAATCGGTAGTCATCGTCTGGTAAGGCAATAATTTCGGCACCTGATTTTTCGTCGTTAATCTGAATTTTCTCTGTTATTTCGAAATATTCACGTTCTGTATTTTGCTCAACAATTCCGGCTTTCTCGATGGCATTTACAAAAAATAACGAGCTGCCATCAATTATTGGAGCCTCTTCGTTGTTTACCTCTATTAATACATTATCGAGATCCATTCCAATAAGAGCAGCCAAAGTGTGTTCGATGGTGCCAATCCGCACTCCGTTTTGTTCTAACAAAGTACCTCTCGATGTATCAATTACCAAATCAACATCTGCATCTATTATTGGTTGGTTTTCTAGGTCAACTCGTTTAAATTTAAAACCATGGTTTTCGGGTGCAGGTAGAAAATTCATTGTAACATTTGCACCGGTGTGTAAACCTTTTCCTTCTATTATAAACGAATTTGCTAACGTTTTTTGTTTAACAACCATATTATCTTTTTAATTATGATAATTGTTATCTATTTTTAATCTCTTCAATCTCTCTTTTAAGTCTGGTAACATCTCGTTGAAGTGTTGGTAAGTTTTTATGAACAGTAATCGACCTTATTGCATCTTTAATTGGGATTGCAGGGCTACCAAGCAAGACTTCGTTATCTTTTACGTTTTGCGAAATTCCTGATTGTGCTCCAAACATAACATTATCTCCAATTGTAAGATGCCCCGCTAATCCGATTTGCCCACCAAATTTACAGTTTTTGCCTACTCTTGTTGAGCCTGCAAATCCACTTTGAGCAGCAATAACAGTATTTTCACCAATATCACAATTATGTGCAATCTGAACTAGATTATCAATTTTAGCTCCTTTTCTTATTATAGTTGAGCCCATTGTACCGCGATCGATTGTACTATTTGCTCCAATATCAACATCATCTTCTATAATAGTATTCCCAATTTGTGGTATTTTCTTGAAAGTTCCATCATCTTGAGGTGCAAAGCCAAATCCATCGGCACCAATAACTGCACCTGCATGTATTATACAACGGTTGCCAATTACTGAATCGTGGTATATTTTGGATCCTGAATACAATATACAATTATCGCCAATAGTTATGTTATCTCCAATATAAACTTGTGGATATAACTTTACATTTTTACCTATTTTGCAGTTTTTGCCAACATAAGCAAATGCACCAACATAAATATCTTCACCAAATATCGAACTTTCGTCAATAAAACTTGGTTGTTCAATACCGGTTTTAGTTGATATTTTTGTCTGCTCGTATAAATCGAGAAGTGTAGCCAGTGCCTGATATGCATTGTCTACTTTAATTAAAGTTGCATTTATTTTTGTTTTAGGAACAAAATCTCTGTTGACCAAAACTATCGAAGCTTCGGTTTTATAGATAAAACTTTCATATTTCATATTTGAAAGAAATGTTAATGTTCCTGGTTTACCTTCTTCTATTTTAGAAACATCAGACACTTTAACATCCCCATTACCAACAACTTCGCCATTCAAAAATTCTGCAATATCAGTAGCTTTAAAATCCATTATCTGTTTTTTTGCGTTGCAAATATAGTTTTAAACTAATTAATGTCCAATTCCTTCGGATAACACAAATAATACTTACGAACTATTTTGGTAAATACCGACAAATCAATATCCGATGCTTTACGGATATCTGTTAATTTTTCGTTTTTATCTAATACCATAATATTCTCGTTGTGGTAGTTGTATGCACTGTTTGTAACCTCACCTGTCATTAAAAAATATCCTGATAATGTTTTATCATTTGTTATTTGCAGCGTTATTTTCTCTATAATTTCTTTTGTTAACAATTTCGAAACCGGTTTTGTTTGCAGTGTAGTTTTAAATAATCTTCTATTTATTAAATTCTTAGCCAAAGTGGAGAGTGTCATATCAGCATTATTTTGCCACTCTTTTACCGAAATTAAAATATCGTTGTCATCAAGTAACGAGTACCAGTCAAGAATATTTATACCATCAATTAAAATATTTTTTTTGAAATTGTCGGATGAAAAACTGTTTTTCATGAAAATAGTGAGAGTTGGAGTCGCAAAAACGGGAGAGCCTGCTGCAACCAATTCTTTTGCCCGCTTTAAAACATTAATTAAAAGATATTCTGCCGAAACAACTGTTTTGTGCAGATAAACCTGCCAGTACATTAATCGTCGCGAGATAAGGAATTTTTCGATTGAATAAATTCCTTTTATATCAACCACAAGTTGGTCGTTCCGAACATTTAGCATTTTAATAATACGTTCAACTCCAACAGTTCCTTCTGCCACGCCGGTAAAAAAACTGTCGCGGCTTAAATAATCCAGCCTGTCCATATCTAATTGGCTGGATACCAGTTGGTGCAAAAATTGCTTTTTATATTTATTCGTAAATATTTTAATGGCTAAATCTAACTTGCCGCTAAACTGTTCGTTCAATTCATTCATTAGTAGTAGCGAGATTTCTTCGTGCGAAATTTCAACCAAAGTATTTTCGAGTACATGCGAAAATGGAGCGTGTCCAATATCGTGCAATAAAATTGCAACAGTAACTGCTTCCGCCTCTTCATCCGAAATCTCAGTATTTTTTAACCGCAAAACAGAAATGGCTTGCCTCATTAAATGACTTGCTCCAATGGCATGTTCAAAACGAGAATGATTAGCACCGGGAAATACTAAATACGATAATCCTAACTGCTTAATTCTTCTAAGTCGTTGAAATATTGGGTGTTCAACTAAATCGAAAATTAATTCGGATTGTAGATTAATAAAACCAAAAACAGGGTCGTTGATGATTTTTTTCTTATTTATTTGAATTTGAGTCACAAATTATTTTTGTTCTTACATCTCAAATGTACAAAACTTTAACAAAGATGAAAATTTGGTGTTACGTTTCGGGATTTTGCTTTTACCCTTTTGCTTCGCCCCTTCCCCTTCCGTTAAGGCAAATAAAAAGCCGGTTTCGTTATGAAACCGGCCTTGAGAATCTCAAATTTCCTTTATCTGTGCTGTGCGTGTTTATTTGCTTTTAATTACCATTTATTATTTTCTATTTTTTTAAAGGAGGACGAAAAATATGGAAACAGCAACCAGTTGAGACTTGTTTGAAAGTTAAGCACAAATATTAGGAACTAAATTATTGGGGAAATATATCTTAATATCCAACTAATAAAAAAGTCATTTTCTAATCAGAGTAAAACAGCAAACAAAGAACTTACTTATGAGAGCAATGATAAGAAGAAAATATATCTCATTTTTTTAATATTATTGAATGGTAAAGATTTTTGTATAAGTGGTAACTTTTATTTAGTAAACGGTTTTCGTGGATACTTTAAATTCAGCAAATTATATGGTATCATCAACAATTGGAATTATAATTCTAATTTGAGTTCCCGTCTGAATTGTTCCCGGATTAAGATTTTTTGATGATACTTCAGACTTAATACCCAGTCGGTCGCCAATTAATTTTAGTCTTTTTTTGGTTAAGGCAATTCCCATATTTAATCCACTCCCCGATTCAGAAAATGTTTCAGTGTCTTTAATACCAATACCATTATCTTCTACTAAAACCTCAATACTATTTTCATCAATGCCATTAAAAATAATTTTAATCAGTCCTCCTTCATCAATCGAAGAAATACCATGCCATATTGCGTTTTCAACAAAAGGTTGAACAACCATTGATGGGATACACACTTCATAACTGTCGATTTGCTCATCAACTTCTATCTGATATGTGAATTTATCGTTCATCCGCAATCTTTCTAGTTCAATATAATTTCTCAGTCGATCAACCTCGTCATCAATACAAATAAAGTTTGATTTTAGCGAGTTCATATTTTGCCTTATTAACCGGGCAAACTGAGACAAATAAGTTCCAGCTTCAACAGACCTGTTTTGCAGTAAAAACCCTTGAATTGAACCAAGTGCGTTAAAAATAAAGTGTGGATTCATCATCGACTGTAAAGCCTTGTTTTCAAGCGTTATAAGTAAATGCTCGGTCTCTTTTTGTTTAATTTTTCGTTGATATCTGAAGTGGATAATTAAAGATATCAAAAGGAGTAATAATAAAACAAGTATTACTTTAGTAATTATACGCTGGAAAATTGTTGGTTTAACAATAACGGGCAACTCAATAACATTGCTGTACTCTTCTCTGTTTGTCCGAGATTTTAATTTGAAGGAATAATTGCCAGGCTCAAGATTTAAATACACTACTCTTTTTTCATTTCCATTTATCCAGTTATTGTCAATACCCTCCAGCATATACGAGTAGTTTGAGGGAATTGAAGAGAAATTTAAGCTCGAAAATTCAATGCTTAATCTCTTCCGGCTTTTAAACTCAACAATTCCCGAAGAAATATCATAATTCTCATCATCAAGAGATACCCTGTAAAAATAGGGTTTTGGAGGGTGAACTCCGATGTTTACACACTCTTTAACCGGAATAAAGGTAATACCATCATCAGAAGCAACAAAAAGGGTACTGTCCTGACAATACAGATCGTTTATATTATTAAACTCAATATTTAAGCGGTTTAGCTCAAGCGGTTCACCCGATATTATTTTTAATGGATTGGAAATAAAATAGACAGTTTTTATGGTGAAAAAGAACAGGATTGAGCCATTGTATATCATATCTTTAATTCGATAATCTATTTGAGATTTAAACTGTTTTGTTAAATCGTATAATTTTTCGTTGTTTAACAAATATAGCTTATTCCTCTTTACGTTAATTAGCTCGTTCTCGTTATTAATAACTATATGCGACGAAATAATTTGTCCTTCGAGTAATTTATATAGCTGGGCAAATTTTAACGAGTCTGTGTAGCAATAATTATTTGCAGCATTAATTATTAGGTTATCTTTTCTGTTGAAGAATATATTGTTTATCCGCCCTCTATTTATATTTTTGGTTCTTGTTCTATATGGTCTTTTTAATTCAGTAACAAACAATTTATCGCTAATATTTGAATATAGAAACTCTTCACTTGAATCAATAGCAACTCTATTTACCCTGAAATTGAGTCCCCCTATAATATTGTAATCTATTGTACTACTTTTTACATTTACATTTTCAATAATAAACAAATTTGTACTTGTTCCACTTAAAATAATTGTATTATTTTTTAATTGGTGTATATTATCAATAATGCTTCCTCTAAGTACAACTGGCGGATATGAACTTTGATTATCGAGTATATAATATAATGATTTGCCATTAGTTGCCCAAATTCCTTCTTGATTTGAAAAGGCTAAATCGGTAATTCCTTCTCCACTAAATTCGTGTTTGCCAAGGAACTTATATTTAAGAATATCTCTGCTTATTTTATATATTCCATCGACATTTGAAACTACCCAAATATTATTTTCATTATCAATTATTAAATTCTGAGTTTTAGGAATATCGAAATGTAAAACAACACTATCGCCTTTATAACAATAAATTCCTTTGTCGAATGTCGAAATCCACATAAAACCATCTTCATCTTCAAGGATAGAATGAATAAGTTGAGTTTCTAATTTAAGGATATTTTTTTCGTAAATCTTTGACCCATTAAATAAATTTAAATATCCGAATTGCCCCAATACATAAGTTTCATTTTCATTTTTTCTTAAGACTTTTTGTGACAGAAATGAATGTTTATGAAGCTTTATTGCATCATCAAATTCATTAAATTCATATATACCAGGTGCGGTCCACAATCGAAAATTATCATCTAATGTTTTAGAAAAATAGTATAGCGCAATGTCATTTCTATTGTTCAAATTGAAATTTCGGTAATCAATCAGTTCATTATTTTTTACCACAAATACTTCTGATACCGAGTTATAAAAATACAATGTAGAATCTTCGTCCTGAAAAAAATCATGAATAAAAACATTGGTTTTCAGTTCACCTAAAAATGGAGCATTTATTGCATTGAATATTGTATTCTCATAAAAATAATTAATTGTTCCATTTAGGTTTAAGAACCACAGTCTTCCTTCAAAATCTTCTTTCATCCTCACTACTAAATCGCCACTAAGACCATCCTCTTTTGTATAGTTTACAAAGTTGCTTCCATCAAACCTAACTACGCCAACATCGGTTCCAAACCACATAAAGCCACTTTTGTCTAAAAAAGAACAGTATATTTTATTCGACGGCAAACCATCGGCAATTGTATAGTTTGTAATAAACGGATTTTGTGCTACCACAGTTTGGAGCGACAAAACTAGAAAAGAAATTATTATGTAGTAAATTTTCACTAATCAATAGATTTTGAGAGCGTCCCAACCACGTCTTTGAATTCATTAAATCGCCTTCGCGAAATTGGTAGTTTAGTATTGTCGTCTAAGATAACAAAATATCCCTGGTAGCTTGAAAATCCTTTTAAAAAATCCAAGTTAATAATTGTAGACTTATGTATTCTAAAAAATATTTCAGGGTCTAAAATCTTCTCGTATTCGCCCAACCATTTGCTCGAAACAATTTTCTCAAATCCCGATAGATGTATAATCGTATAGTTACCATCTGCCTCAAAATATCTAATTGAATTTAGCTCAACAATACGGAATCCAAGTTTTTCAACAACCGTAATTTTGGATATTTGCTGATTGCCACTTTGTATTTGTTGCGTCAGATTATTAAGCGATTCGTTGTAAATTTTTTGTAAGTCTTCTTTCTGACTTCGTAAATTAATAAGAGATATGGCTTTTATAACTGCATCTTGCAACTCCACCGGGTTTATTGGCTTTAACAAATAATCTATTGCATTTGCTTTTATTGCTTTTAGGGCGTACTCTTCGTACGCAGTTGTAAAAATAACCGAATAATTTTCTTTCGGAATTGAAGCGATAAAATCGAATCCACTTTCTATTGGCATCGAAATATCCAGAAAAATTAAATCTACCTTGTTATTCCTTAAAAGTTGTCTCCCGGCTTTAGCAGAATTTGCTTTGCCACATAATTGAATTTCGGGACAATTTTGATGAATAAGAATCTCAAGCGTTTGTTGTAAATTAATCTCATCATCAATTATTATGGCATTATAACGTCTCATACTAGCAAAGGTATAATTTATATAATATTTCCTTCAATTACTGAGTGAACGGTTGATTTTAACAAATGGATGGACTGTATTTTACAACGAACGGTAAAAAATTCCAAGTACTATTTATTGTTAATTCATATTTTTACTGAGTTGCAATTTACAATATGTTTTTATGAAAATTAATAATTAACGTTTTATTTTAAAAACTGCTTTTCAAAAGAAAAAAGTAATATCTTTATAATTACAAATTAAACCTAACAATAATAAGATGTTTCTATCTACAAACTATAGAATCAATACAGCTCACTCAAAGTCTTTTAGAGTTGACAGAACTTATTCTTCGAGAATCTTACAGATTTCCATAATTAGTTTAATCGCTGTACTTCCTCTCTTTTTTAGTTGTACAAACAGTAAACCTCAACCACCTAACATTATCTTTCTTTTAACCGATGACCAACGCTGGGATGCAATGGGATGCATGGGAAACCCGGATATCAAAACTCCGGAAATGGACAGACTGGCTGGCGAAGGAGTAAAGTTTTCAAATGCTTTTGTTACAACCCCAATTTGTGCTGTAAGCAGGGCAAGTATTCTTAGCGGACAATATGCACGCAGGCATAAAATCGTTAACTTCAGTACACATTTTGCCGACAGTGCCTACCAGTTTACCTACCCAATGCAACTAAAAAAAGCAGGATACCGGATTGGGTTTATCGGTAAATATGGAGTTGGAGCCGAAAAAGATTTCCCAAAAGATAAATACGATTATTGGGGATGTTTCCCGGGGCAGGGCAAATATTGGCACAAAGACAGCTTGGGGAATAACTTGCATCTTACAAAAATACTTGGTACCCGGGCACTCGATTTTATCGAGAATTCAAGCGATAATCAACCCTTTTGTTTATCACTAAGTTTTAAAGCACCACATGTTCAGGATGGCAACCCAAATCAGTTTTTATTCGATTCTACTTATATTAATTTATATGCCGATAAATTGTTCCCTTATCCCGAAACAGGTGATTCTGCTTTCTGGAACTCATTCCCCGAATTCTTTAGAACTAACAACGAAGCGCGTATCAGGTGGCATATCAGGTTCGATACTCCGGAGAAATACCAACGTTCGCTACGCGGATATTACCGGCTGATTTACGGTGTTGATGTGCAAATTGGAAGAATCAGAAAATTGTTAAAAGAGACCGGGAAAGATAAAAACACGATTATTATATTAATGGGCGACAATGGTTTTTATCTTGCGGAACATGGAATGGCAGGCAAATGGTATATCCACGAAGAGTCGATTCGGGTACCACTTATTATTTACGACCCGCGGGTGCCGGAAAAAAAGAGAGGTTTAACAAACGATGAAATGGTTTTGAATATCGATATTGCACCTACAATTTTGAACTATGCCGGCGTAAACGTTCCGGAAACAATGCAGGGTGAAAATATCAGGAATATTTTATATAAACAAAATGTTCCATGGCGAACAGATTTCCTCTTTGAACATCCTTTTAAATATAAAAAACTACCCCGCTCTGAAGGTGTTGTTACAAAAGATTGGAAGTATGCACGGTTTATCGACCGGCAGCCGGATTACGAGTGGATGTATCACACAGGAATCGACCCGAAAGAGAAACAAAATCTGGCAGAAGATGAAGAATATGCTGGTAAAAAAAATAAGTTAAAAAGAAGGTTTGAAGAATTAGTAGAAAAAAATAAGTAATGTGAAGAGTTTTCAATTTTCAATAATATCTGTTTTAGCTATACTATTTCTGGGAATATTCAGTTTTTCCAGATGTTCCAATTATGATAATAAAACAACTTCAAACAATCTACTTAATCCCGGAGAATGGATGTTTTATGGCCATTTGGGAAATTATATTGATACAGTCGCAACACACAGAATACTGGATAGAGCCAGTTGGGATTTAATTTATCCCGAGACTGAAGATGCTTTTGGACTAAAAGAAGATGACAAAAACTATCCCGAATCAGGACAATGGCGTGGAGAATTCTGGGGCAAGTATATGCTTTCAGTAATCGCTGCTGCCAGATATTATCATTCCGAAGAATTGAAAGCACGAATTGCCCTTGCCGTGGAGGGTTTTATGTCTCACATGGAAGAAAATGGTTATTTGGGTACTTATGTACATTCCAATTTTGTGGTAGGTAATAATTGGAATGTGTGGTCGAGAAAATATACACTATGGGGTTTATTGGAATCATGGGAACTTCTTCAAGACGATAAAATATTGGATGCCTCGAAAAAATTTGCAGACCACCTGATATCTGAAGTTGGACCCGGTGCAGTCGATATTGTAACAACAGGCAATTTTTACGGAATGCCAAGTACATCAATTCTTTACCCGATTGTTAAACTTTACAATGCAACAGGAGAGGAGAAATATCTTGTTTATGCAAAATATATTATAGAACAATGGGGCGAACATCCGGAAGGATTGCCAGATATTTTAAATAAAGGATTAAGTGGGAAGCCTGTTCATACATGGTTTCCTAAAACCGATTCTTATAAATGGGCTAAAGGTTACGAATTTACTTCATGTGTCGAAGGTCTTGCTGAATTATATAAAGTTACCGGAACGGAGGACTATCTGAAAGCTGCTGAAAATATTCACCAAGCACTTGTTGATTTTGAAAGAACTCCTGTTGGAAGCCTGAGTTTTAATGACAAATTAATTGGTTCAAAGGGTTTAATAAATACTATTTCCGAAATTTGCGATGTTGTTTACTGGAACCGTCTTTCATTTATACTTTTTAGTATTACCGGAGAATCTAAATATGTGGAAGAAATGGAGCGGGCTCTGTACAATTCTCTTCTGTGCGCTTTCAATAAAGAAGGAACTTGGAGTTTGCGCAGGTTAAGAACTTCACACATGCATATTCCGGCTACAAACCATTTTCTACAACATCACCAATGCTGCACCGATAACTTGCCCAGAGGATTATTTCAGGCGGCTGATTTTGCTTTGATGAAAAGAAATGACAATAAAATATATCTGTCGTTATTCAATAAAGGCGAAGGAAAAATTCTATTGAAAAATAAATCTGTCAGGATTAAAATTGATGGCGATTTTTTAAGTGAATCAAAAATTGAAACAACCATTTCTTTAAAAAACTCACTTTATTTTCAACTGTATATTCGAGTTCCGGATTGGAGCAATAAAACATCATTTAAAATCAATGGAGAGAAATATTCCGGGCAAATAGTTGATAACTGGATGATTATTGATAGAGAGTGGCATGATGGAGATAGAATTGAAATTGTATTTGATATTGAACTCAGATGGGAAACTTTTAATCCTGAGTTATTTGATTCGACTTATCATAAAATTGATTTTTATAATAATGTATGGGCAAAAATGAAATTTGAAACCGGAAGTAATGAAACAAATAATTCAAAATATAAACATGTAGTTGCACTAAAAAAGAGTGAAGCACTTATACAGCAAAAAGCACTTGCATTTTTTTATGGTCCCATTGTCTTAGCACGAGATATCCGTGTAAGTGGTGAAGATATTTTTTTCCCTATTTTTATGTCTGATAAAAAAGAATTTCAATCTGTAAAGTTGATTAAAAGTAATGGTGTTATATGGAAAAAATTCGAGGTTAACTTGGGCAATGAGCAAATTATACGTTTTTGTGATTTTTCATCTGCCGGAAATACATGGGATAAAAATTCCCTGTTTAACACATGGTGCATTTTAAGAGAGTAGATTGGGAGTCACCACAATATTGTTGTAAACCAAAGAGATAACTAATCATTTAAAACAAATTTATTATGAGAAAATATATATTTATTACCTGCTTTCTATTGTTAAGTAATATGCCTGTTGTTCTTATGTCGCAGGATATTCATGATTTTTTTAAAACAATCCCGCAAAATCAACTAAAGATTGAAGGGCACGTTGGAAAACAAATTAATCAGATAATTAACAACCGGGTAGTTGCACAAGATTATGATTATCTGGTTGAGCCATTTCGTCATAAAAATGAAACCCGTTTATGGCAAATGGAATTTTGGGGAAAGTGGATGCTCGGAGCCGTTGCCGCGTGGGAATATACTCATGATGATGAGCTTATGAATCACATGAGCAAATCGGTAAAAAGCATTATCGAAACCCAACTTCCAAACGGATATATTGGTAATTATTCTGCTGAAAATCAACTGACAAACTGGGATATCTGGGGCAGAAAATATGTATTGCTGGGGCTACTCCGCTATCACGATATCACCCAAAATAATGATGCATTGAACGCAGCAATAAAATCAGCAGATTATTTACTTACTCAACTAGGACCCGGAAAAACAAATATTATCGAAACAGGGAATTATCACGGCATGGCAAGTAGCTCAATTCTTGAACCGATGATGTTGCTGTACAATAAAACCAATAACCAAAATTACCTCGATTTTGCAAAATATATTGTTGAACAATGGGAAACTCCTGACGGACCGCAACTAATTGCAAAAGCACTTGCAGGTATTCATGTTGCCGACCGTTTTCCTCATCCTAAAGTTTGGTATTCTCCCGAGAACGGACAAAAAGCCTACGAAATGATGTCGTGTTACAACGGACTGTTGGAGCTATATAAAATTACCGGAACCCCTGATTATTTAAAAGCCGTGGAAATGACAATTCAGGATATAATTGCGGAGGAGATTAATGTTGCGGGCTCAGGAACATCGTTTGAAAGTTGGTATCACGGAAAAGAACAACAGACACGACCAACTTTCCACACAATGGAAACTTGTGTGATGACAACCTGGATGAAACTGAATTATGATCTGCTTGCAATTACCGGGAAACCCGTTTATGCCGATAATATTGAAACAACTTTTTACAATGCACTATTAGCTTCAACACGATTGGGAGGGTCGGAAATTGCAATGTACAGTCCGCTTGAAGGTTCGAGGGGAGACCACAACCACCAGTGCGGAATGGATATTAATTGCTGCTCGGCAAATGGTCCGCGCGGTTATATGATGATGCCACGTTTTGCAATAATGACTTATGACAAAACTGTTTATCTGAACTTATACACCAATCTTTCTGCATCATTTAAACTTCCATCAAAAAATAAAATTGTCATCGAACAAAAAACTACTTATCCCGAAGACAATAAAATATATATCACAATTAATCCCGAAAAAGCGGAGGACTTTACTTTAGCGTTGCGTATTCCCAAATGGAGCACACAGAATTCGATTTTGATTAATGGAGAAAAAATAACTGGACTTACTCCCGGAAAATATGTTGAATTAACCCGCAAATGGGAAAAGGGAGATAGAATAGAATTACAACTTGATATGCGTGGCCGCCTTGTTAAACTAAATAATTATGCTGCTATTCTTCGTGGTCCGATTGTTCTTGCTCGCGATTCGAGATTTGAAGATGGTTTTGTTGATGATGCAGTTTTAATTCAAAACAGTAACGGATTTGTCGATATTCAGATTTCGGAAAACAAACCTGAAGGAGTTTGGTTATCGTTTACAGCACCTTTAAAATTAGGAACAGGAATAGCTTCAACCAGCGATGCAGCATCGCAAATTCATTTTTGCGATTTTAGTTCTGCCGGAAATACATGGGATAAAAATACCAGATATCGTGTTTGGCTTCCCGAACCATTGAATGTGATGAAAAGTAAATATAAGGCGTATTAATTATTTTTCGATAAAAGTTTATGGCATATTCTTCTACAAAGTCTAAGTATGATTTTTGATCGCTAAATTCAACTTTTTCTTGTATAATTTAGTTCAAAGTTGTAAACTTGCATTCCGAATTTCAGAAATAGTTCTGCTATTACAAAGCGAAATTCTCTTAGGGCCTATAGCTCAGTTGGTTAGAGCACCTGACTCATAATCAGGTGGTCCCTGGTTCAAGCCCAGGTGGGCCCACAACAATAAACAAAGCACTTTCAGAGATGAAGGTGCTTTTTGTTTTGGGAATAATTAATTAGGAAAGTATGTGGATATTCATTTATTGACACATTATTTGCCCTTGCTGTAACTTTTTTTAACAGTCTGCCGTCATAACTTCATAACAATAAAATAAACAGAAAAATGAAAAAGTTATTTACTACTATTATGTGCATTGTTTTAGTGATAAACCTATCGGCACAAAAACAAGATACTACCGAGATAAAAACAATTAATAAAAAGAATGTAGTTACCGTTATTGAAGAATCAGACAAAGTACACGTAATAGTTGGTAACGACAGAGGCATTGAAGTTATTACCGACGATTGGGGCGACACCACTAAAATTCGTCTGGGACGACGCACTTTTAAAGTTATAGAAGGTAGCAACGGAACTTATGTAGAAATGGATAAAGATGTAAAAAAGAAACATTGGGGCGGGAGTTTTAATCCACACTGGGCAGGCCTAGAAGTTGGCATGAATATGTTTGAAAACTCAAATTATGGAATTTACGACGGAACAGAGTATGAGGAGTTCGGCGAGGTTTTCGATTTGAGATCGGGCAAATCGTTAACATGGAATATAAATTTTCTTGAATTTGCTATCAAAAACAAACGTAAAACTTTTGGTTTAGTTACCGGAATGGGAATTAGCTTTAACGATTACGCATTCGAATTACCGGTAACTATAGAAAAACAAGACGGGTATGGAATGATTATTCCTGTAAATATTTCAGTTGAATATTCGAGTGTAAGAAAATCTAAATTGCATGTTAACTATATAACGGTACCTCTTTTTTTCGAGGTTAAAACACCGTTACGAGTGGGGAATTCTCATTTATGCTTTGCTGCCGGTGCAATTGGAAGTTTATACTTGAGCTCGCACACAAAGTTTAAATACTATAATAAAACTAAATTCAAGAAAAAAAGTAATTACAACATTAATCAATGGAAATACGATTTAACAGGGCGAATAAGTTTTGGTGATTTTACAGTTTTTGCAAATTATAGCATGACCTCGATATTTAAAGACGGACAAGGACCCGAAATTCATCCACTGATGATTGGTATTTCGTTCCCAAATATTTAGTATTAAATATCAAAATTCATTATTCTCCGGTTAAACCCGGGTATTTTTTTTGAATCATTACAAGATTTCACTTACTTTTATATTTATGAAAGTATTTGATTTTTTACCACTAATAAGTTTTTTACTATTTATTATATTAATTGTCGGAAAAACAATCATTCTAAAAAAAGAAGGAGTGGCAGTTAGTTCCAATACAAAAGAAGGTAGTTTTATAAAATATATTATTTACCCCATTTTTATATTTATTCTTGTTCTGTTTATTTGTGAATTGATTAATCCGGTATTAGAAACTCCTTATTCCATATTGCCCGAATTTCTCACTCAAAATATTTTTCACTCAATTATTTTAAAAATATCTGGAGTATTAATAATTATAACTTCACTAATCTTTCTTATATTTACTTTAAGTAATTTTAATAAATCGCTGCGTTTCGGAATAGATTCAGAAAATATGGGGAAGTTGATAACCACTGGGATTTTTTCCATTTCCCGGAATCCATTTTTTGGCTCAATTAATCTGTATTTTATTGGTATTGCACTTATTTACTTAAGTGCATTTTTTACTACTTTTGCAGTTTTAAATATAGTAAGTATTCATTATTTTATTTTGAAGGAGGAAAAATTTCTCCTGAAAAATTATGGTGAAAAGTATGAAAAGTACACAAAAGATGTGAGGAGATATTTTTAACTTAAGTTATTTTTGCATTTAAGTTTAAACAAAAACTTGTCTATGTTGTTTTCAGAGAAACATAATTAATAAAAAAAACGTAATAAACTTTTAAATTAAAAAAAATGAAGAAATTATTTTCAATTGCAATTATCTTAATTGCATCGGTTACAATGTCGTTTGCACAAGTACAACAAGAAGAAATTGATTATTACCAATCGATTTTTGGTATGGAGAAAAAAATCGTTGTCGCTAATTTTCTCGGATTAGAAGAAGGCGATGCTTTTTGGGCAATTTACGATGAATATGAAAAATCGCGTAAAAAATTAGGTCAGGTACGACTTGAGCTAATAGTTGAATATGCCGAGCATTACGATGAATTGACTGGTGAAAAAACTGATGAACTGGTTAAAAAAAGTATTAAACTAAGAAAAGACAATCAGGACTTGGTTATAAAATACTACAAAAAAGCGAAGAAAGTATCCGGCTCTAAAATTGCTGCACAGTTTTATCAAATCGAGAACTACTTCATTACCGCAATATCGTCAGAGTTTTACACCGAAGTTCCACTTATTGGCGAACTGGAATAGTATAAACTAATTTAAATTGAAAATGCCCATCCATATTATATTGGGTGGGCATTTTTATTTATGAAGATTTTTAAAGTATATGTCTGGCAGGATTTTTCGGTGCTTTATTGAGAAATCTGAACGGAGTAGTTATTTCCTCACAATACCATAGTGAAACAAAAAGCGAACTATTTCGTTGATGGGTGGAAACAACGGTTTTATTAGTATGTATGATAGTAAATCAGGGACATTTGAAAATTACAACCTGTTTAAAAATGATTTCTGATGACAATCCGCAGAATGATTTTATTGATCCCGTAAATTTTTTCAGCACTACTAATTATGCATTTCAGGGTTTTATACGTTTTGCCTTTCCAACAACAAAAAAACTTTACAGCTATCATACGGCGACATACTATTATGTGCAAGCCCGCGATACTGTTGCACAAGCTAAAGGTTTTACTTATGTGGGTAATCAAGGTATTACCGAAAATGTAATTCTTACAATTAAAGTATCAAATGGTGTTGACCGAGTACTTAAATATAATGCAGCCTATTCGTTGGGCGCTATCTGGCTAAATCCTTTAAACCGCAAGGGCGACCAATTCGGATTTTCAGGTTAAGTAAATGAAAAAGCCGATAAATATGAGTATGGTTTAGACACTTATTATAAGTTTTATATAAATACATGGATGACATTTTCGGCGAATGTTCAAATCTATTATTCAACAATTAAAAAAATAAATACAATACCCGGGGTAAGGATGATGATTACCTACTAAAACAATAATTATGAAAAAATAATTAATTTACATAAGTTTACAATATTACGATATAGTTCTATAATTTAATTTTTATTAAAACAAGATTGACATGAAAAAACTAACATTTTTTATTTTGACAGGTATTATACTAAGTGCCTGTAGTAGCATTAAGGTAATAAGCGACTATGACAAAACCGTTGATTTTACCCAGTACAAAACACTTAAATACTATGGCTGGGCTGATGGTAGTGATAAAATTCTGAACCGTTTCGATAAGGAAAGAATCGAAAAGCGGTGGCCAGTGAATTTGAGACAAGAGGAGTCAAAGTTGTTGAGGGCGATGCTGATATCATCGTAAGTTTGTTTATTGTATCCGAACAAAAAACACAAACAACTGCCCACACTACAGGAATGGGTGGCATGTATGGTGGATATGGCGGTTACAGAGGTTACGGTGGATACTACAACTATGGACCAGGCTATGGATGGGGTGGCGGACACTCAACCACAACTTACAGTGAGCATGAATATACCGTAGGTACACTGGCAATATCGGTTTACGATGCCCAACAAGAACACCTTGTTTGGGAAAGTATCGGCAAAGGTACTGTTGATACTAATCCCAAAAATAATGAGGAAAATATCCCTAAGAGTGTTGCAAAAATTATGGCAACTTATCCGGTTCAGGCTGCAAAAGAATAATTAAAATCGATTTAAAAATCGACTATGAAAACAATTAAACATTTACTGATTAGTTCCTTGTATGATATTTCGCACAGTAGAATATGATGGAGATTTTTTCCAATTTAGATCAAAATCTTCATTCAATGTTTGATAATACGTTTTTATAAAACTTGATATCTGACGATATGATTTGGCGTTGCTTAAAATTGCCATAATCGAAAAAAGGATTATATGTTTTGATTCGCATATAGATTACAGCTATTGGAATGTAAAAGGAATATTCCGTATTAGCATGGCAGTAGATTATAATATACTCAATAAACCGAAAAGCTGTGTGGTTTGAGTATAGATTTCGCTTTGGATGGAATTGCTACACTACCCTCGGTAAGTTTGTTTGGCAGTGCCAATAAAAAAAGAGAATTCGGTTTAGTTAATTATCCCGAAATGAATAATAAAATTGACGATATTGTAGCAGTAGCTTTTCCTGAAGCAGCTTTTGACAGTATTTCAGATATAAACTTTCTATTGATTCTCCCGATTACCCGCTGTTGGGAAGACCAGCAATGACCGCCATTGCAAGCCAAATATCTATTCAACTCTATTTGGGAATTGAAATAAACTTTCTTACCGGTGAGAATAAAACAAAAAAAGTGTATTGAATTGTACAGAAAACATTTTTAAATGTATATTGTTAAATTATTATAGAAAATAATATTTTAAAATTTTACATCATGAAAACAAGAGTAGTAATTAGTTTATTTGCCATGATTTTTCTCTGGTCGTGTGCAAGTACCATGAAATATACATGGACAAAAGAAAATTATCAGGGGAGGAAGTACAAAAAAATCTTGGTAATTGTTGAAGCGCAAACACAACAAGGCAGAATTGATGGTGAAAATGCCATTGTCGAAAACCTTATAAAAGAAGGAATTTCTGCCACTAATAGTTTAAACATTTTCCCTCCTGCTCTAATGACAGGTAATTTAACAGAGGATGAAATTGAAGCCAAAATCCTTGAAGGAGATTACGACGGAGTTTTGGTAACTTCTATTATTGACGAAAGTACAAGGGATGTCAGAGAAGGTGGAGGAACTTACGCTCCGCCAGTATCGTACAGATACGGGAGACACATTCGAAGCGGTTATATGCATATGCAAGAGCCTGAATATTATCGGCAGGAAACAACTTATGTATTAGAAACACAGTTATTTGATGTTGCTGACCAGGCAAATAAAGAGGCAGTTGTTTGGTCTGGTCAATCGGAATTAACCGACCCATCATCTTCTGAATCAGCATCGAAATCTTATTCTAAAACATTGGTAAAAACACTAATCGAATCGGGAACAATAAAATAAAACTCAATAATTAAAATTAATTTTTAAAACTATATAAAATCATGAAAACACGAATAATAATTAGTTTGGTAGCTATTATGTTTCTTTGGTCGTGCTCAACTACCATGAAATATACATGGACAAAACCCGAATTTGAAGGGAAGAAATTTGACAAAATTCTAGTATTAACAATTTCAAAAAATCTAAAATCCAGAACACTGTTCGAGAATACCGTGGTTAAATATCTAAAAGAAGAGGGCATAAATGCAACAAATGCTTTATCGGTTTTTACACCGGTTGAAGATATGGAAGATGTTACTGAAGAGCAGATCGAAGCAAGAATAAAAGAAGGAAATTATGATGCAGTGCTGGTTACAACGCTCATTGATGTAAAAACACAAGATGTACGAGTGAATAATACATCGTATTACCCAATGAATTACGGATATGGATATGGTTACAGAAGTTATATATATTCAGGTTACCACCATATGTATGCTAACGATTATTACCGTCAGCAAAAAACGTACGTTTTGGAGACGCGTTTATACGATGTGTCTGAATCAGATCCCAAAGAGGCTGTTGTTTGGTCAGGCCAGTCGGAGTTAACGGATCCGTCTGGATCAAATTCGGCTTCAAAAAGCTATTCTGATACATTAGTTAAAACATTAATAGAATCGGGTACTATTAAGTAAAAATGCTAACTCTGATTTGCAATTTTACACTTCATTTACTTTTCTTATTAATATTTATGAGAATTTTGAATAGAAATGTACAATAACTATTTCAAATACCTTAATTTAGCAACTTGGAATATACAAATACTTAAATCTGTTATTTTTAGTTAGAACCGTAAATTATTAATGTTGAATTAAATTTTATAAAATGAAAAAATTATTTTCTCTTACCCTGTTACTAGTGGCATCTACGTTTGTTTTTTCGCAAACAGCAGATAAAGAGCTTGAGTATTACCAGGCAATATTTGGTATGTCAAAAGAAGCCATGATAAGCGATTTTGTTCAGTTAGATAAAAGTTCTGAGTTTTGGACTGTTTATGATGAATACGAAAAAGAACGCCAGCAATATGGACAAAAACGTTATGAGCTTTTATTAGAATTTGCCGGTAACTATGTAAATTACAGCGATAAAAGGATGGATATTCTTATGGAAGAATCTTTAGCCAATCGTAAATCAATGGCAAAGGTTTCAAAAAAGTATTATAAGAAAATTAAAAAAGTTGCAGGTTCAAAAGCAGCAGCTCAATTTCTTATGATTGAAAGTTATTTTGAAGCCAGTTTAAGGGCAAAAATTCTTGGAGAATTAAGTGAATTGAAGAAGTAAGAAACTACTTTTATTTATCCTCCTATTAACCCGGGTTTGATTTTATTCAGGCTCGGGTTAATAATTTTGAAGATCATTACGAAATGAAGTCCGAACACATCTAAACCCAATGTACGATTTTGTTGTGTCCTGATATTCAAAACTCCGGGTTGAGGTACGAAGAAAAAATGCCATATCTTTCCACGATCCGCCACGTACAACTTTTCGTTTCATTACCGGCGGATCATCGGTTTTTGCATTGTATTGCAATTCAGGATTGAGATCTCCAACTACATCGTAACCCGATTCGTAAAAAGCGGTACTTGTCCACTCCGCAACATTTCCAGCCATATCGTATAATCCATAAGGATTTGGGTCGAATTCGCCAACTTGCATTGTTAACGCAGTAGTCGGGCTATCGGCCACATAATTTCCACGACGAGGTTTAAAATTAGCAACAAAACAACCTTCACTATTTCGTGTATAATAACTACCCCATGGGAATAACGAACTTTGCAAACCTCCACGGGCTGCAATCTCCCATTCAGATTCTGTTGGTAACCTAAAATCGTGTGCAGGTGTCTCTTTCAAACGGCTTTGAACCGATGCTTTTAAACCGGTTCGCCAGTTGCAAAAAGCATTTGCCTGTTTCCATGTAACACCAACAACCGGGTAATCATCGAACCCCGAATGCTAAAAATACTTTAATGTGAAGGGCTCGTTATATGTATATGCAAAATCTCTGATCCAGCATAACGTGTCGGGATAGATAGGAACCGATTCGTGCATTAGGAATGTACTCCTGTTTTCTATGGGTACAATCTCACCATCTTTATTAATTATCGAGCCATTATATTTTTGAGTTGCAAAATCGAAGCTGTTTCGTCTGCTTGCTGCCTGTTTATAATCTACCCAATAATAATCATAAATTAAAACCCGGGTATCAACTTCTTTTCTAAATAAAAACTGTTCTTCTTCTGGAATATATAACTCGTCCATCGCCATTTGAAAATCACGATCGTTCCATTCAATTTTCTCTTCCCAGTTAATTGTTGGATTGTCTAATGGAGTTCCATCCGGACTTTCAGCAATAACAAAATCGGTATAGGTTTGACCCAATAATTTTCTTGCAATCGAATCGCGCACCCAATATACAAACTGACGGTATTCGTTATTAGTAATTTCTGTATCATCCATCCAAAATGCTTCATTCGAAACTGTTTTTGTTGGATTTTGTATTTGAGAAACTTCATCGCTTGCAGGTCCTATTTTAAATGAGGCTCGCTGAATATAAACCATCCCATGCGGGGTTGGTTCAAACCAATCTTCGTTTTTAGGTTCGCGATCAGGGTGATATATATTAGATTTCTGGCATGAATTGAAAAGCAACCCAAGGGCAATACTAAAGTATATTAAAGCTTTTCTCATTCAACTAATTTTATTCAACAAACGCAGTTATAACCGGGTTATTATCTCAAAAAAAAACCTTATGAAAACATAAGGTCTCATTTATAATTTGTCTTATTAATACTCCCAAAGATCTTGTTCAAAATTAAAAATCTTCTCTTCAATAGTTTTCGATTCAAGCATTGCTTCTTTCCCTATTAAATAGGCACTAATCGGGCGATTATTAAGTACGTTTGATTCTTGAACTATATAACTGTTAAAGAATCTTTTAATAAACACATCGTCAAATGACATTTGACGGGCTTCGTTGTACGGATTAAGCACCAGATTGGTTGATAATAATGGTCTGATTTCCGGGAAATAAACCCAAAATAACTTCTCGCGCTGTACTTCTCCGGAAGCATCTCCTGCTCTTACAAACTCGCGAATCGGACAGATTCCAATAATTCGGACATTAAGTGTCGAAGTTTGTTTGTCGAAATACCACTCTTCTTTTATCATGTACTGCTTAATATCATTCGGTCTCACTTCGCCTTGAACAGTAACCATTGTACGTTCTCCGGTGTCAAAATCAATTTTTTCTTCCTGAGTTGCCTCTGCTCCAAACTTACTTTTTACCTCTGCAAATGACATTGGTATTTTAAAATTATCGTCGAAACTTGCATCATAAGGTGTAATTTGCCCATTTTCAATTCCATTTAATAAAAGTGAAATTAGGTTTACCCGTCCCTCCATCTCTTCAGAAGGGTAATAAAGTGGTTGATTTATTTTCTCTCGCAAATCAATTATTCTCCATATTTTTTTAGACCAGAATACATCTGCCTCGCGGACAGAAGGTAATGGCATGGGTTTTTTCTGAACAATATCATTTCGTTTAAAAGCACCATCTACTATTTGTGCGTTAGTTTGTTTTCCTGCCAGTGTCAGCATAAAAACAAATACTCCGATATAAACAACTAACTTTCTCATAATTAACGTATTTTGAATGGAATTGGATCGAGGTTTCGTGTTTTACCATCATCTCCAATTGCTTTAATATTTGAAATATAAACTATACTTTGTGGTTTAACTCTGCTCAGCATATCTTTTTGCTCGGCAGTAAACCTGTTTGAATTTGACTTTCTAATAATTGCATACCCTGCAACACCTGACGTTTGAACATCGAACTGGGTTACCTTGTATTTAAAATCGAAATCGAAATCTACCAGAACAGCCATAACACCATCCTGAATAGCTAAAACTTCTTTACGGATATCTCCACCGGATTGACCTGCTACCTGAGCAACTGGTGGTGGAACTTGTTTAACACGCCAATTAGATGTACCAACTACTCTCCTTTTACCTCCGATTTCAGCATAAACCGTTACTTTTGTTCTTTTCCCCTGCTCGTCTAACGCAGTAGGTTCAATAATATACGTATCGCCCGTTTTAGTAATTTTACCATTGGTCATTGTAGCATCCATAAGTTCGTTGGGGATTGCTCCGCCGCCAATTGAAAATGGATTTTTAATTCCCAGATAGAAAACGTTCATCCGTGTTGCCGACATTGTAACACTTGGTTTTACAACCTGATATTCCTGCTCGAAAGGATAATTTCTAATAACTCCACTTGGTGTTTTATATTTTATTAAACCACTCCATTTAAAAACTCCCGGTTGCGTGGTGTTTCCTTTATAATTTGCTTTTCCATCAATAACTTCAACCTCCTTGTTATTAATAAATATTTGTGGTTGCTGAGTAGAATCTTCAGCAGCCAAAAATACGTCGGCTTCATAAACATCTCCCTGCAAAATAATATTTGAGTTTGCAATTATTCGTGCCCCCAGTTTATTAAATTTAAACGAGCCCGCGTCAATTTGCCCATACAAATAGTTTATTAAGTTTGCCTCCGAGTTTTTAACATCAATTTGAAATTTTGAAAGTAAAGTTAGAATAGCAACTAAAGGTTTATCGAGAAAGTATTGAGTTTCCCACGTTTTTTTGTCGGTTCCGTCTTTAATTTTTACAACCGGATCGGGTGTTTCCAACTCTTTCAGTATCGACTGTTTTAACTCAACATCATCCTCGTCAAGCAGTGCAACCAATCCATTTCTATATTCGGTAATTTTCTTATTTAATTCCTCCGCTCTCTTTTGCGTGATCATTAATTCTGAAGGTCCGTTTAAATCATCTTGCTTTTCAACAATAAGAGTATCGCCATTTTCGGCAACAAGATAAAAATCATCAGTATTAATCGGATTTTCTTCACTTGCAATTGTTGCGCCCGAGTATTTTACAATCTCTTCTTTCAGTTGTAAAATATACGAAAACATCTCTTTTGTACTACTTTGAACTTTATCAGCTTTTTGTTTCCACTCCTGCACTTTAGTTGGGTTTTCGGCATAAGCTTGTTCAAAAGACAAATAAACCTGACGACTCTTCACATCAACTGATTTTAAAGTATGAAGCAGACTGGAATCGACAACACGAAATGCCTCCAGAACTTGTGCTGCAACATTAAGTGCTAACATTGCTGTTAACACTATGTACATCATGTTTATCATTTTTTGTCGCGGGGTTTCCGGACAATTTTTTGCTGCCATACTATTCTACTCGAAGTTTTACTTTTTATAGCTCATTGCACCCAGCATATTACCATAAATGGTATTCAACGATTCGAGGTGCTTATTTAGTTGTTCTGCGTTTTCCTTATATTTTTTCAGCTCGTTTACCGAAGAGGCAAGTATATTATTCATCTCGCTCAAATCCTGACTAAATTTCTGGCTGGCTTTAAATTGTTCTTCTGTCCCTTTTAGCTGAGTTTCGAAATTTGAATTTAAAGCAGACAGATTACCATTGAGCAAATCCAAATTACCAGAATATTGCTTCGAACTTTCTTTTATATTATTCAATTCAGACGATATAGATTCTCCTGCATCGTTATAAGTTGATGCCAGACGTTTTCCTGTTTCAACCAACTGACTTGAAAACTCTTCTCCGCTTTTATGAATTTTTTCGATGAATCCTGCGCCTGAATCAGAAAGTTTCTGAGCTGTTGAAGAGTACGACTCAACCAAAGCTCCAACCGAATTATTAATAGATTCATTTGCACGATTATTTATCTCAGCAAGATTTGTCATCGATTCCGATGCCGAACCAAGATTTTTCACGTACATATCGGTAGCGAGAGTTGCTGTGGAAATATCACTAATTCCTTTGGCTGTATTACTTAAATCGTTTAATCCCTTTCCAACTTTATCTAAAAGTTCGGGTGTTAATTCTGAGCTGGAGAAAAGTTCGCCCAGTCCCTTTTTACCTTTTTGATCTAATTCATCCAGATCCATTAATTCATACTCTTCCTTTAATTCAGGATAAACTTTACTCCACTCCGGCATTTCAACTGGAGGTTCGAACGCTGATAAGAAGAATATAAACGCCTCGGTAATAAGCCCGACTGTAAGCAGCAAACTAGAATATTGCCAATGCTCGAGCTTGAAAAGTGCACCAACCATAACAATAGCAGCACCCCAGCCATAAACATAGCCCATAAATGTTTTCCAACGCTTTGTTTTAAATAATTCTCCCAGATTCATATCTATTCAGAAATTAGTTTAACAATTAAATTACTAAAATTCGTCTCCAAAAGTAGAACGCACACAACGGAAACCGACATACGATTTTGTAGTGTCCTGATATTCGTAGTTCCTTGTTGAAACCTGAATAAAACTTGAGATGTCTTTCCATGATCCGCCACGAATAACTTTACGTTTCATTACCGGTGGATCGTCGGGGCGTGCATTATATGTAAATGTTGCGTTTAAATCGCCAAAATAATTGTATCCGGCTTCGTCGTATGCTGTACTTGTCCACTCGGCAATATTACCTGCCATATCGTATAAACCATATTCATTGGGATCGTAACTACCTACTTTCATCGATGCTATTCCACCGTCTTCTACGTAGTTACCACGCAGAGGTTTAAAGTTTGCAAGAAAAACACCATCATCGTCTCTGGTATAATATCCTCCCCACGGAAACATTGAAAAGTTTTTTCCACCTCGTGCTGCATATTCCCATTCAACTTCTGTTGGTAATCTGTATGATTGCAATTCCGGCTCGCCTTTCATCGATAAAAAATTACTTTGAATTTTTGTTCTCCAGTTACAAAAAGCTCTGGCTTGTTTCCAGGTTACACCAACCACAGGATAATCATCGAATCCGGGATGCCAGAAATAACGGGTTGCGAGGGGTTCGTTATACGAATAGGTAAAATCCCTGATCCATGTTAAAGTATCGGGGTAAACTGGTACTTGATCTTGGAAGATAAACGATGAACGGTTTGTTATAGGTACTAATACACCATCAACATCATAAACATTTCCCTCGTAACGCTGATCGTCGTAGTTATAACTATTGCTTCTTTTTGCTGCCTGATTCAAATCAATCCACCAATATTCATAAATTAATTTTCTGGAGTCGATCTCCTTTTTTCCAAAAAATCTTTCGTTTTCGGGCATATACATATCTTGCATTGCCATTTGATAGTCGATGTCTTCCCAATCAATTTTTTCTCTCCAGTTAATTGTTGGCGGATCAATTGGATTTCCATCTCTATCCTCGGTATTTAAAAATTCGGGGTATTGGTCTCCTAACATTTTACGAGCCATTGAATCTATAACCCAACTTACAAATTGTCGATATTCATTATTTGTAATTTCAGTGTCATCCATCCAAAATGCCTCCTGAGAAACTGTCTTGGTTGGAACTCCAGACATACTTGCATCTTGATCGCTGGGACCGATATTAAAACTACCCCTGCGAATAAACACCATTCCGTATGGCTGCGTTTCTCTCCACTTTGGTCTGTCTTGCACGCCAACCAGCTCTCCGTTACCAGACTTACTGCATCCCGAAAAACCAAGTGCGCCCCAGATTATTACTGCAATTAAAAGAAGTTTTTTCATACGTTCAAATTTTACGTAATATTATGATAACATATGAAACCAACAATGAAATTTAACTAAACTTGTCAACACTTAAAGGTTATTAAATTTACTGCCTGTTCATATTCTAATTAATTCAAATATTATAATCAATTCTCTATAAAAATCTAATGCTCTTATACTTTTGGTTTCGGTTCTTTTCTAAATCTAACGAATAACTCACAAATATTTCGTGCGAACCAAATCCATACCGACTAATAGCCGATGTAACTAAATCAAACGAGTAACCGAAACGTAATCCGTTTGCCATCTCCATTCCCATTAGCAGGGCAACTGCATCCTGAACACGATAGGAAATCCCCCCCCAAAAACGTTCGTCAAAAACTACGTTCACATTCATATCCAACTGCCAACTGGCTATGTCAGATTTAAAAAAGAACGAAGGACGCAACTCAAATAACGGATCGGCTAGTTTAATATTGTACCCGCCCGATAAATAATAGTGCCTTACCAAATATGTACTTGCAAGCTCATCAAACTTAATGGAAGCCTGATTTAAATGAGTTACAGATACTCCCAAATAATACTTTTTAGCAGATAGGTACAATCCTAACCCTGCATCAAAAGCCATTTGACTTACCTCGGCCTGAGGAATTAAATAGTCGCCGGTTCCACCTTCAGTACTATTTAAAATATCATCTGTAGAAATCCAGGTTTCAGCATTAATTCCCTTGTTTAATACCCCCAAAGCTACTCCAATTCCTAAAACTCCAATATCCAATGGTACTTTATAAGCGTAATTGATATTAATCTGAGTATTTTTCTCAAATCCCAATTCATCGCTCACAACATTTAAACCAATTCCTCCCGGAGCTCCAAATGCTTCAATTGCTGCATCGGCACTAAAGACCAGAGTTTTTGGTGCACCTTTAAATCCTTCCCACTGGTAGCGATTTAAAATCAAGCCGTTAATTGCACCTTCAGCTCCTGCGAAACCCGGATTTACACCCAACTTGTAATACATGTTGTTTGTATATTGTGGATCTTGCTGGCCAAAGGCTGCTAAATTAACTATAAATACCAAAAATAAAAAAGAAATAATTTTTTTCATAGTCCTTTTCGGATGCGGCTTAACAGTCGTATTAATCCTTGCTAAAGAAATAAAAAAATGTTGTTTGTTACAAACATCTGTCAGCATTGTATGCAAAGAACGCTTGCTTTTATCTATTATTTTAACAATGCACCATAATATCTGTAAAAATTAACCAAACTTTTTATAGCTCACAAAGAAAAACATTTTAAATGAGCATTTAATTATCCATACTTATTTCATCTAATTTCTGAATGTAATTAAGCCATAATTCAGGAATTTCGTTGTTCGATGCCTGATTGTATTCCTTTTCGGTACAAGCAAAATATATTGATTTTTCGTCGGAAGCAATTATTTGCATCCACCATTGATTATTTTCGACATTTTTATAGAAAACCAAAGGCTTATCTAAATTCTTCACTTCAACCTGGTACATAATATTCTGGTCGTTTTCGTTTGGCTTATTATTTCGACGTTTTTTAAATCCTTCAATAAAATACCAAACAATTTGTGCCGAAAGTTTAGCTGTTAAATTGTGCTGATCTTTTTCCGAACTGTATTCAAACAGTCCAAATACTTTTAACCGATCGCTCAACCCTGCATATTTTGCCAACTGACAAGCCTCTTCGCTGCGTAATCCGTTGGGTGTAAAACTACATCCTCCGGGTGCTTCTGAGTATTTAACTGCTCCTATATCGAAAGAGAGAACATCGGTATTTCGCAAAACAGGTTCCGCCTCAGAAATATCGTCTCTTAAACGTCCCAACCGAATATTATTGTTAATACCTTTGGTTTTTGAAAAATATTCAGGAGCAATATAATGACTTTGAAAACCGATTAAACTAAACTGAAAAAGATTTGGTAAAGAAGTAAAAATCCGTGATAAATAATTTGTTGAGTTAAACGCCTCCTTACTTTTCTTTACATCCAAAAAAGTATCGATGGTTGAAAACGAAAACATTCTGTTACTTTTAAATGCCTCGCAAATACCGGTACTTAAATCCTGACTGCCTCCAATTATTATCGTAACTATTTCCAGCTCGTTACAAAATTCAACAATATCGCGAATAGCATGATAATTACCTTTTACACTGCTTGCAGGTTTTAAATTACCAAAATCGGCAATATTTAATTTCGTATCAATTTTTGTGAGCTGATACAACTCTTTACGAATTTTATGGGGAGCATCAGACAAATTAGTATCTGCTTTTCTACTATCGAAAGGAGCACCAATAATTACAGCATCGAGTTTTTGGATATTTTGCGGTGTAACAGATAATGTTCGTTTCTCTATTGAAGAACCGATTAAATATTTCCAGTTAGATTGAACTGTTTCAGAAAATCGGGTAAAATCTACCTTATCGAAATAATGGCGAATATCCATTTCCATAGTTTTTGTTTTAAAAATTATTGCAAAAATAAAGGCAAATGATTTAACATTTACCTTTTATCTCTATTTTTTTCTTCCGCGCCTCGGTTTTGGTTCAGGCGCCTCTTTAATAATTTTCAAACAATCGTCTAATTTAAGCTCTTCTGCTTTTGTGGTTTTCGGAATTTTATAGTTTTTCTTTTTATACGAAATATAAGGTCCCCACCTTCCGTTTAAAACTCTTAATTCAGGCTCTTCATCAAAAACGCTAATAATTGCTTTCCGGTCTTTTTCCCGTTTTGCTTCTATTAATTCAATTGCAGTTTCAAGTTCAACCGTAAATGGGTCATAATCTTTATTTAACGAAACAAATTTACTGTCGTGCCTAACGTACGGACCGAACCGCCCGATTGCAACTACTACTTTTTTATCTTCGTACTCGCCCAAATCACGCGGGAGTTTAAACAATTCCAGCGCCTCTTCCAATGTAATTGTCTCCAGATTTAACCCTCCGCGCAAACTTGCAAATGTTGGTTTTTCTGCGCCTTCTTCGTCGCTAACTACTCCAATTTGAGCAAACGGCCCGTATCTTCCTATTTTTACCGAAACCGGTTTTCCTGTTTTTGGGTCTTCACCAAGAATTCGTTCTCCGTTCGAACGTTCAGCATTTTTCAAAGCATTTTCTACCCGCCCGTGAAAAGGCTTGTAGAATTTATCGAGCATTTCGTTCCAAACTTTTTTGCCATCGGCAATGTCGTCAAACTCTGCTTCAACGCTCGCTGTAAAATTATAATCCATAATCAGGTCGAAATTATCAACCAAAAAATCGTTTACAACAGTTCCTATATCGGTTGGCGAAAGTTTATTTTTCTCTGCCCCGGTAATTTCACTTTTCGTCTGTTTGGTAATCTCATTGTTTTTTAACGAAAGTACAATATACTTTCTTTCATCACCTGTCCGCTCCTCTTTCACCACATAATTACGGTTTTGAATAGTTGTAATTGTTGGTGCGTAAGTTGACGGCCTGCCAATTCCCAGTTCCTCTAAACGTTTTACTAACGAGGCTTCAGTATATCTTGCAGGTCGCTGCGAGAAACGCTCGGTTGCCACTGCCGAAGTCAATTGCAATTTATCGTTTGTTTTTAACGGAGGAATTATTGCCTGTCCGTTTAAACCAGTGCCATTACTATTTTCCTCATCGGTAGATTCAATATAAACTCGTAAAAATCCATCGAAAATTAATACTTCACCAGATGCAACAAATTTCTCGGCAGCATTCGAGATTGAAATTGAAACTGTAGTTTTTTCCAATTTGGCATCGGCCATTTGCGAAGCAATTGTACGTTTCCAGATTAATTCGTATAACCGTTGTTCCTGGCTTGTTCCGGCAACACTTTCAGTATCCATATATGTTGGACGAATTGCTTCGTGAGCTTCCTGCGCACCTTTTGCTTTGGTTTTATATTTACGTATTTTTACATACTTCTCGCCATGTAAACTTGTAATTTTTTGTTTTGCTGTGTTTATTGCCAGTCCCGACAAATTTACCGAGTCGGTACGCATATAAGTTATTTTCCCGCTCTCGTATAATTTTTGGGCAACGGCCATTGTTTGCGACACCGAAAATCCCATTTTCCTACTTGCTTCTTGTTGAAGTGTAGAAGTTGTAAATGGCGCAGCCGGAGATCTTTTCCCCGGTTTTTTAACTACATCGTCAACATTAAACTCAGCAGTTTTACATTTCTCTAAAAATGTATTTGCCTCTTCCCAGGTTTTGAATTTCTTAGAAAGTTCGGCTTTCAACTCTATAATTTTCCCATTTTTATCGGGGGCAAGAAAAAAGCCGTTTACACGAAACCACGATTCACTTTTAAAATTTCGAATTTCACGCTCGCGTTCAACAATTAGCCTCACAGCAACCGACTGCACCCGACCTGCCGAAAGCGATGGTTCTACTTTTTTCCATAAAACCGGCGACACTTCAAACCCAACAATTCTGTCGAGTACCCGCCGTGCTTGCTGGGCATTTACCAAATTAACATCGATTGAACGAGGATTTTCAACTGCCCGCGTAATTGCTTCTTTGGTTATTTCGTGAAAAACAATTCGCTTGGTATTCTCGGGTTTCAACTTTAAAACCTCTTTTAAATGCCATGCAATAGCCTCACCCTCGCGATCCTCATCAGATGCGAGCCAAACCATTTCAGCACCTTTTGCCAACTTTTTTAATTCAGCAACAACCTTCTTTTTATCGGGAGAAACAATGTATCTCGGATTGAATTTATTTTCGATATCAATACCAAAATCTTTCTTCTCTAAATCCCTGATATGACCCATGCTGGAGGTAACCACAAATCCTTTCCCAAGAAACTTCTCTATGGTTTTTGCCTTCGCCGGTGACTCTACAATTACAAGATTTTCGTGCATATTCGTCTAAAAAATTTTTGCAAATTAAAGCAAATCAATTGCTAAGTTCAAAATATATTGCACTATTTTTTATATCTCATAACATTGAGAATGAATATTTTATTTTTCTTTTTCTGAAATATATGCATGTTTAAACACGTTTAAATAATTGCTGTATAGCAAGAATCGTATATATTTGCGGTAATAAAATAATCACATTATTTATGGTTGAGAATAAAACAAATTACAAAAAATATATTCTTTGGTTTTGGTCGGCTGTGTTGCTTATAGTTGCAGGTGGCTTTCTGTTTTTCTTCTTAATTGCCAAAGGAATGTTAGGTTTTATGCCAAGTTTCGAGGAGTTGGAGAACCCAAGAAATATTCTTGCCTCGGAGATTTATTCGGAAGACGGCAAAGTATTAGACCGGTATTTTATTCGTGAAAATCGTACTTATGTGGATTATAAAAATCTTCCGCCACTATTAATAGATGCCTTAATTGCAACCGAAGATGTTCGTTTTTATTCTCACTCCGGAATTGATTTAAGAGGATTGGTTAGGGTTGTAAAAGGAATTGTTACCAATAATTCGAGTTCGGGCGGCGGTAGTACGTTAAGTCAGCAGTTGGCAAAAATGCTCTTTCCGCGCGAACGCAATACAAGTAAAATTGAATTAGTACTACGGAAATTTAAAGAGTGGGTAATTGCCGTTAAACTTGAACGCAGCTATACAAAAGAGGAAATTATTCTGATGTATCTGAATAAATACGACTACCTAAATAATGCGGTTGGAATAAAATCGGCTGCCGATGTTTATTTCAGTGTAACTCCCAATTCTCTTCAACTTCACCAATCGGCAATGTTGGTTGGCATGGCAAAAAACTCCTCGTTATTCAACCCAATTCGGCGACCAGAAATGGTACTGAACCGCAGAAATGTTGTACTAAACCAAATGGAGAAATATGGTTATATTACAGAGGAAGTTCGTGATTCTGTTAAACTCCTTCCACTCGATTTACACTACAAAAAAGTAGATTATAAACTTGGTGCAGCTCCTTATTTACGAGAATATTTACGGTTAACACTCTCATCAAAAAAACCGGAACGTAAAAATTACCCATCGTGGCAGGGGCAAAAATATATTGAAGATTTAGATGAATGGAAAAATAATCCGCTTTTTGGATGGTGCAATAAAAATATAAAACCCAACGGCGAAAATTATAATATATATTCCGACGGATTAAAAATTTATACAACCATCGACTCGCGTATGCAGAAATATGCAGTTGAAGCGGTTGAACAACATCTGCGTTACGACCTGCAGCCAATGTTCGATGGCAGCATGAAAAATCTGAGAAATCCACCTTTTGCTGATAACATGACAAAATCGACTGTGGACGATCTGTTAAACAGGAAAATAAGACAAAGCGAACGATACCGGGTTTTAAAAAATAGTGGCAAAAGTTTTAAAGAGATAAAGGATAATTTTAATCAACCGGTTAACATGACTGTTTTTTCGTGGAAAGGCGAAATAGATACAACAATGTCTCCCATAGATTCCATAAAATGGTATTTGCGATATTTCCGTTCGTCGTTTATGGCAATGGACACCGAAAGCGGAAAAGTGAAAGCTTATGTTGGCGGTCCTAATTATAAGTATTTTATGTACGACATGGTTAAAGACGGAAAACGGCAGGTGGGCTCAACCGTAAAACCATTTTTATACACACTCGCAATGCAAAACGGATACACTCCGTGTACAAAAGTTCCGTACGTTAGCCAGCAGTTTCAAGAACCCGACGGTTCTATTTACGAGCCAAAAGACTCGGATGTTGATGAGGATATGGACGGGAAACTGGTAACCTTAAAGTGGGGACTTGCCAACTCTAAAAACCGGATTTCGGCCTGGGTGTTAAAACAGTTCAACCCGCAAGCTGTTGTCGAAGTGATGAAACGACTCGGCATTTACAGTCCAATAGACCCGGTTTCCTCGATATTCCTGGGCGTTTCGGATGTTACACTTTACGAAATGGTTGGGGCATTTAATACTTACGCGAACCTGGGAGTTTACACGAAACCATATTTTGTTACACGAATTGAAGACCGGCATGGAAATGTAATTGCCTCTTTTCAGCCAGAAAAACACGAAGCAATTGACGAACAAACTGCTTATTTAATGTTGAATTTGCTACAAGGAGTAATTAACGAAGGAACTGGAATAAGGCTAAGATACCGCGATAATTATGGGCGGTTTACAATGCCAATTGCCGGAAAAACCGGAACTACACAAAACCACTCTGACGGTTGGTTTATTGGAATAACTCCAAAACTTACGGCCGGCGTTTGGACAGGTGCAGAATTACGAAGTATTCATTTTAAAAATATCCGTTCGGGACAGGGTGCAAATATGGCACTTCCGATTTGGGGATACTTTTATAAAAAAGTTCTGGCAGACAAATCGTTGGGAATTACAGAGGAGATGGAATTTAAAAAACCTCTGAATTTTAGTATTAATTTAGATTGCGATGAAGTAGAAAAGGAGAAGGCTCCGAGTGATTTCGATGATTTTTTCTAACTTTAAAACATAAATTAAACCTATTATTATGAAAACCAACATTTTACTCATCTCTATTTTTGCATTTTTATTTACATCGTGCAGTAATTATTATTCGATGGAAGATTTTTCTACTGTTGAAAAAATTGATGCTCACTACCATATTTACACCTCTGAGAGTATTTCGTTGGAGCAGGCAGAAAAAGATAACTTCAAGTTATTTTCCGTAAATGTTTATTCCGGCGACTGCGAAAAAATTATTGAAAGAATTCAAAGTACAAAATTACTTCACTCCAAATTCCCTTCTGATTTTAATTATGCATCAACATTTTGTTTAGATGGCTGGGACGAGCCTGCCTGGGCTGAAAATACAATTTCGTGGATTGACCAGTGCATTGCCGATGGTGCAGTTGCAGTAAAAGTATGGAAAAATATTGGCATGGAATACAGAGATAAAAATGGTGTTCTGATTATGATTGACGACCCTCAATTTGACCCTGTTTTTAAACATCTAGCCGAAATTGGAGTTCCGTTGGTTGCACATTTGGGAGAACCAAAAAATTGTTGGTTACCATTTAATAAAATGACAACAAAAAACGACAGTAGTTATTTTGCCGAACATCCAAAATACCACATGTTTATTCATCCCGAATATCCATCGTACGAAGAACAAATGGAAGCCCGCGACCGAATGCTAGAGAAAAATCCTGAACTAATTTTCGTAGGTTGCCACCTTGCAAGTCTTGAGTGGAGTGTTGATGAACTGGCAAGTTTTCTCGACCGTTTTCCAAATGCTTCAGTTGATATGGCTGCACGAATGGGGCAACTCTTTTATCAGACGAGAGAAGATTATGATAAAGTTCGTAATTTTTTTGTTAAATATCAGGACAGAATTCTTTATGGAACTGACATAATAGAGAGTGAAAATAGCAACAAAGAATCGATGCATAAACGAATGCACTCTGAATGGCTGCGCGACTGGGAATATATGGTAACCAACAATAAAATGACCAGTAATTTAATTAATGGAGAATTTCGTGGATTGAAATTACCAAAAGAGGTGATTGACAAAATTTATTTTACAAATGCTAAAAAGTGGTACAAGATCTTTGAATAAACTACATTTAGCGGGCAGGAGAATTATTGTCGTAAAATATGCTTAGTATTCCTCTAAATTGTCAGTAATAATATACTCTTGAATAAATATCTTGGGACTTATTTCTTCAACAAAATAAAAGTCATATTCGCAACAATCTTATTATTGTGATAGGTTGTTAACTCCCACCTGCCAAGTTTATCGTCAAGTGGTTCCCAAATACAATCGCCAAGATAAAATTCAAAATTGTTAGTATTAATAAATTGTTCTCCGGTAAACGGCGGGCGCAAATTCCCTTCGTCATCGCTAAACGGCGGGTGATCAATTTTAAAAGTCAACTTTTCTCCTTTCCCATTTTTAATGTGCAAAACATATCCAAATTCAGTCCCAATTTCACAATCTATTTTAGTCGCAAAATCAAGTATTTTAGGAATCTCTTTACTCTCTCTATTCCATTTCGAATATTCGCCGTAACTGTAAATCTTTATTATTGGTTTTCGTTTCATTAATTTTAACAAATTATATTTTAGCGATGCGAATTTACAAAATAGGTTTATTTGACAAAAGATTCTTAATTTTGTAACGTTCTATTTAAAATATGAGTGTTGAATATATGTTGTTTTCAATCTCATTTCAAAACAAAAAACATGAACGAAACAGAAGCAATAAATAACCAAAAGAAAAAAGATCTCCGCAATAACATAATTGTAATCACATTGTCTGTTGTATTAGTCGCAGTTGTTATACTGTTTTTTATTCAGCGCAAAGAGCACAATGTAATTATTAACGAGATAAAAGCTGACAAAGATGCTATTCAGTTTCAATTAACCGAAATTGCAGCCGGATACGATTCGTTAAGTACTGAAAACGATACTATTAACGAGCAACTTTTTATTGCTCAGGCAAAAGTTAGAGATTTGTTAATTGAAGTTGAACAGACAAAAAAAGTTAGCTACAAGAAAATATCGGGTTATCAGAAACAGGTAACGACTTTACGTGGAATTATGCGCGATTTTGTGGTTCAGATAGATTCGTTAAACGAAATAAACAAAGAGCTTCGTGCCGAAAATCTTGAAGTAAAAGAGCAGTACAAACAGGTTGAACAAAAAAATGAAAAGCTAAATAAAGAGAAACAAAATCTTCAGCAAAATCTTCAGCGAGCATCAATGCTAGAAGTGCGCGAGCTATTTGCCGAGCCGTTAAATCAGCGAAGTAAAACAACCCGGTTCGCAAAAAAAACTGCAAAAATAAAAATCTATTTTGTGTTGAGTGCAAACGTTACAACAAAACGCGGAGCTAAAAATATTTATGCCCGTATTATGCGCCCCGACCAGCTTCTGATGAGTAAATCGGAAAATAATCTGTTTCGGTTTGAAGACCTGAAAATTCAGTATTCTGCAATGCGCGAAGTTATTTACGAAGGAAAAGAGTTGCCGGTAGCTATTTATTGGGACAATTCTAATGAGCCAAAACTTATGCCCGGACAATATACAATCAACCTTTTTGCCGATGGTAACGAAATTGGGGAGACTACATTCACTATAAAATAATGCTATCTCATTCCCACGGAAGTGGGAATCCCCGTAAAATCAGGTTATCTTCCCCTCGTTTGTAATTAGGAGTATTGAGTGCCTTTGTTCCTTTGTGAACCTTCGTGAATTTCTTTGTGCTACTTTGTGGTTACCCTCTTATTTTCAATTTCTTATTCCACTTTTCGAATTCAGTAACAGCTTTCTCAACCCTGAACTTTTTACCGTGTGCCGGAATAATTTCTTCTATTCCCATACCAAATAAAACTGCCCAGGTTTTTAGTACTTGCTGCGGATTGTTGGCAAAAGGCGGGAAAATAATTTTCTCGCGAATATTAAAAAAAGTATCTCCTGCAATTAATGTTTTTCCAATTAAAACCGACTGCGAACCCGCAGTGTGCCCGAAAGTATGAATTACCTCGCCAGAAATTCCATAATCAGAAAGAGAATAATTCGCAATATTTGTAAAATCTGCAATAAATGGTTCGGGCGATGCATGACGTGGTTTTAAATTTCTTCCCAAAAAAACAACTACTTTGGTGTAAAAACGTGTTCCCGATGGAATTGGTGTAAACCCGGTTTTCAGGTTCTCAAACTCATTTTTATGAACCAAAACTTTTGCTCTCGTAAGTTGTACCAATTCAATTAAATTGCCGGTGTGGTCGTTATGGGTGTGGGTTAAAATAATCAGTTTAACATCTGTGGGTTTCAGATTATATTTGTTGAACAGAGTTTTAAACTGCTGCAAATCTCCCTTGACTCCGGTGTCAATCAAAATAGAATTTGCTCCGTTTACAAGTAAAATGGAGTTTGAATAGCCAATTTTAACAGAAATTATTTTAGGTGTCAATGCTTTTACTTATTGTTAATTTGAACAACGAAGTTACTATTTAAATTGTAATGAAGATAATCGACAAATTCAAAATAAAAAACATCAAATAGCCACTAATACACAAATAGATCTTCAATTTTTCATTAGCGAATTCGTAGCAATTTTTTCTTGTTAAATTCATTGTAAAAAAGGATTATACTTATCCCCAAAAATTACTATTTTCACGCATTCAAATTCAGAAAAAAAATGTCAAAAATACGGGTTACTAAACGTTTCCATTTCGAAATGGCACATGCACTATTTCAGTACGATGGACTTTGCCGGAATATTCATGGCCATTCGTATAACCTCGAAGTTACATTAATAGGCGAATCGAGAAAACAACCGGGCGACCCAAAAGATGGGATGGTTCTTGATTTTGGTGATTTAAAAAAAATTGTAAAAACGAATATTGTTGACCGTTTCGATCACGCTTTAATGGTAAACTCTCTGTTTTCCAATTCACAAATTGAAATTCTTAAAAAAACAACCAATCGTATTATTGTTGTCGATTATCAACCCACATCGGAAAATATTGTTACCGATATTGCCAAAATTCTTCAACAACTTATGCCCGCCGGTGTTACACTTTTTAGTATTCGACTGTTCGAAACTGTTACTTCGTTTGCCGAGTGGTTCGCATCCGATAATTTATAAAACAAAAATATTATGCCTGATAATAACCAGAAAAAACTTTTTTTACTCGATATGTATGCGCTAATTTATCGTAGTTATTTTGCATTCATTCGTACACCGCGTTTTAATTCAAAAGGTTTGAATACCTCGGCAATGCTTGGTGTTACCAACACAATAATTCAACTTCTCGAAAAAGAAGACCCAAATTTTGTTGGGGCAGTTTTCGATGTTTCTGCGCCAACTTTCAGGCACGAAATGTTTCCGGAATACAAAGCAAACCGCGAGGCAATGCCCGAAGATTTACGAAAATCGATTCCATATATTCGTAAAATCATCGAAGGTTTTAATATTCCTATCATCGAGAAATCCGGTTTCGAGGCCGATGATGTAATCGGAACACTGGCAAAAAAAGCTGAAAAAGAGGGCTTTGCAACTTATATGATGACACCCGATAAAGATTATGCGCAGTTGGTTTCTGATAACATATTTATGTTTAAACCGGGCAAAGGCGGTGGCGATGCTGAAATTTGGGGTTTGCCCGAAGCACAGGAAAAATTTGGAATCGCGACTGCCGATCAGGTAATTGACATTTTGGGTTTAATGGGCGACAGTGCCGACAATATTCCGGGCTGCCCGGGAGTTGGTCCAAAATCGGCACAAAAACTAATTTCCGACTTTGGAAGTATCGACGGAATTTACCAAAACACCGATAAATTAAAAGGTAAACAAAAAGAGAAACTTATTGAATTTGAAGAGCAAGTTCGCCTTTCGAAAAAATTGGCTACTATTATTTTAGATGTTCCAATCGAATTCAATACAAAAAATTTAACCCGCGATGAGGTAGATAAAGAGTCGCTTATTTCTCTTTTCGAAGAGTTAGAATTTCGCACAATTATTCAGCGGTTGAAACTAAAGGATGTACCGGTTGAAATGTCGATGCAAGGAACTCTGTTTGATATGGGAACTGTTGCAGCACCGCCCGAAGAGAGCAAACTTGATACTATTGAAACTGTCCAGCATCAATATTATCTGGTCGAAAACGAAATGCAGCGGGCAAGTTTGCGTGCCGAACTTTCTGTTCAAAAAGAGTTTTGTTTCGATACGGAGACTACCGGATTAAATACCCATTTGGCAGAAATTGTATGTATCTCTTTTTCGTTCAGAAAACACGAAGCGTATTGTGTTACTTTACCTGCCGATAAAAGTGAAGCACAAAAAATAATAGACGAATTTCGTGAGGTTTTTGCCGATGAGAATGTTACTAAAATAGGGCAGAATATAAAGTTTGATATTTTAATGCTGAGTAATTACGGTATCGAAGTAAAAGGCAAATTGTACGATACAATGTTGGCTCACTATTTAATTCAGCCCGATTTAAAACACAACCTCGATTTACTTTGTAAAATATATTTGAACTACGAAAAAGTACCCACCGAAAATCTTATCGGTAAAAAAGGAAAAAATCAGAAAACAATGCGCTCGGTACCGATTGAAAAGCTAAGCGATTATTCGTGCGAAGATGCCGATTTAACGCTTCAGCTAAAACTTGCAATCGACTCGGAACTTGATAAAAGCAATGTTCGTAGATTATTCGACGAAATTGAAATGCCACTCGTACAAGTACTGGCTGCAATGGAAAATGCAGGTATAAAAATTAATTCTGATGAGTTAAAAAAGTTCGCTATTGTTTTGCGCGAGCAGATAATTCAACTCGAAAAAGAGATAATTGAATTGGCAGGTCAGGAGTTTAATGTTGCATCGCCAAAACAGTTGGGTGTTATTTTATTCGAAAAACTGGAGATTGACTCGAAAGCTAAAAAGACAAAATCGAAACAGTATTCGACTGCAGAAGATGTTTTAACCCGGCTGGTCGATAAACATCCAATCATTCAAAAAGTACTGGATTTTAGGGGATTAAAAAAGTTGCTTTCAACTTATGTTGAAGCGTTGCCTCTGTTGATAAATCAGAAAACCGGCAAAATACACACTTCATATAATCAGGCTGTTGCAGCAACCGGACGATTAAGTTCTACAAATCCGAACCTTCAAAATATTCCCATTCGTACCGAAAATGGACGAGAATTGCGTAAAGCATTTATTCCGTCTGACGATGAACATATTTTTCTGTCGGCAGACTATTCGCAAATAGAGTTACGAATTATGGCGGCAATGAGCGGCGACGAAGAGATGTTGCGTGCATTTAACGAAGGCAAAGATATTCACTCGATTACCGCATCTAAAATCTACAAAGTACATGTTAAAGAGGTAACTTCGGAAATGAGAAGCAAGGCAAAAACTGCCAACTTCGGAATTATTTACGGTATTTCGGCATTCGGACTTTCGCAACGCCTGAATATTTCGCGCTCGGAAGCCAAAGAGTTGATTGACGGGTATTTTGAAAATTTCCCTAAAATCAAAGTTTTTATGGATAGCCAAATTGAATTAGCAAGAAAAAACGGATTCGTGCAAACAATTAAGGGGCGAAAGCGTTATTTAAAAGATATCAATTCTGCCAATGCGATGGTACGCGGCATGGCAGAGCGAAATGCAATAAATGCACCAATCCAGGGTTCGGCTGCCGATATAATAAAAATTGCCATGATAAATATTTTCAGGCAATTGAAAGAGCAGCAACTAAAATCGGAAATGGTATTACAGGTACACGACGAATTGAATTTCGATGTTTTTAAACCTGAATTAGAGGCAGTTCAGAATATTGTAAAAACAGAAATGGAAGGTGCAGTTGATGTTGGTGTACATTTAACAGTTGAAATGAATGCCGCTGCAAATTGGCTCGATGCACATTAATATATTTTAAAGTTTTATGAATTATCAGATTGAAACAGAGGAGGAATACAGGGAGGCACTCAATAGAGTTCTTGAGATTTGTGATATCCATAAAACCGAAAATGATTTAAAGGAGTTGTATGTTTTAATGGATTCGCTGGCTAAATATGAACGTAATAATTGTGCGTTGAATTAACAAACCTGTCAATACAAACTAAAAAAAGCCTTTTGAGCAGCCAAATTGTATTCCACCAAATTCTTAGATTTTTTAACCGCTTTAAAAACCTTTCGTTGGTTTGGAAAACTGAAACTAAAATAGCTCCAAAACTGTTTCATTTTATTTAAAACATTCCCAGAGTTGTCCATTGTTTCAGAATACCCTTCAAAAGTTAACCGATGAAATTCTTTTAGTTTTTCAATTTTATCATCATGCAAAATCTTGATATTTTTAATCTCTGCCGGCAGAAAAGGGTTCATTAAAATTCCACGCCCAAGCATCCAATTATCAATTTCGGGGAATTGCTCTTTGCGTTTTTTAATATCTGCTAAAGTGAAAATATCGCCATTATAAACCAATTTGTGATTCAGGTTATTCATGGCAAACTGAAAAGCAGAATCGTTAATTTCACCCTTATAAAGTTGCTTGGCAATTCGTGGATGAAAAATAATTTCGGTTAGCGGAAAGTCGTTTAATACCGGAATAATTGCCTCAATCTCATAGGGTGAATTTAACCCTGTCCGAAGTTTTATGGAAAGTTTTAAGTTTGATCTTTCAAAAAAACTTACAAGCATCGCTTTCAATTTTTCGGGATATGGCAAAAGTCCTGCACCTTTTCCGCGGTTAGTAACCATCGGGAACGGGCAACCCAGATTAAGATTAATTTCGTTGTAACCTGTATCTTTTAAAATTTCAGACAGAAATAATAATTCGTTTAAATCTTTAACCAGAACCTGTGGGATAACTCTTTTTTGTGGATTGTTATGAAGGAGAATTTCTCTCTCATATTTCCGCAAAATAGTACCGTTTTTTACTGATATATAAGGAATAAAATAAGTATCAATTTCAGTAAAAACCTTTGAATATGCTTTCCGGTAAACGAAATCGGTAAATCCCTGAATTGGTGCCAGATAAATCATACTTGCTAAAATTTGGTTCAAAAATACAAATCAAAAATAAACATTCGGTACCCAACAATCCACATTCAATTGGTATCTTTGCAAACCAAAGGTGAAAATTGGAAGTTTTAAAATATGTCTGAGGCAGTTAGTACATTAAATATATTCTCTGAAATTGCACATGTTAATGGTTTTGAGCTACCACAATATAACGAGCAGTCTGACACCATTACTCAGACCGATACGCCTAAACCTCAGAAAGATACAGTTCCTCCACCTCCAACATTAGAACAAATAAGATACTGGCAGTGGTTGCGCGAAAAGAAATTATTAATCAACGGTTCTCGTTATATTCAACCAAAAGAAAAAGCTAAATTAGTCTCTTCTGTTAAAGTTGAAAACAAAAACTTAGAATTGCCCATTCGCGAAAAAAATAGTTTAAATACCGATTGGATAACAATTTTACTTTTGCTTGTAGTAATATTATTTGCTTCAGTTCGGATTTCGTACTCAAGTTATGTTACACATTTATTTCAATCTCTGTTAAGTTATTCTACCTCATTTAGACTGTTTCGCGAAAGAAACTACCCACTTTCTCATGGTGCATTTCGGTTAGATATTATTTTTTATTTTACTTTTTCTGTTTTTATTTATCAGGTAATTAACACTTTTCAATTAGAGCTTACCAACGAAAATCTGACCATTTATGTAGTAGGATTAGTGCTTATTTTAGGCTATTTTATTCTTAAAAAAATAATCTATTTTGTGGTTGGATTGGCGTTCGAAAGCGTTTCTGAGACGAATGAATACCTATTCAACATGGATAGTTTTAACCGAACACTGGGAATTGTGCTTTTTCCTGTTGTTGTGTTAATAAATTATTATCCATCAGAAAACCCTCTGTTTATGGTGTTTACGGGCATTTTCATAGTAGCCGTTTTTTATGCTTTTCTGCTTCAAAGAGGTATTTATATATTATTACAGAAACATTTTTCAATATTTTATCTCTTTTTATACCTTTGTACCCTCGAATTTTTACCCTTGTTTTTAATTTATAATGTAGTTGTTTTATAGGGGGAGATTAAATTTTATTAAAAACAAATTATTTTGAAGATCAAGAGTATTTTAGTTTCGCAACCAGAACCAAGCACGGCAAAATCGCCTTATTTTGAGTTGGCTGATAGAAGTAATCTTAAAATAGATTTTCGTCCTTTTATTCAGGTCGAAGGTGTTTCGGCAAAAGAATTTCGGCAAACCCGAATTCAAATAATGGAACATTCGGCAGTTATTTTAACCAGCCGAACAGCAATAGACCATTTCTTTCGGATATGTGAAGAGATGCGTATAACTGTTCCCGATGCGATGAAATATTTCTGTATTTCGGAAGCAACTGCCTTTTATTTGCAAAAGTATATTGTCTATCGCAAGCGTAAAATCTTTTATGCCAACGGCCAGTTTGCCGACCTTGCAGTTGTTATGAAGAAACACAAAGATGAGAATTTTCTTGTGCCGCTTTCCGATATTCATAAACAGGACATTCCTAAAGTTTTAGAAAAAGAGGGGTATAAATATACCAGGGCAATTTTGTATCGAACTGTTAGTAGCGATTTATCTGATTTAAGCGAGATTAAATATGATGTGCTGGTATTTTTTAGCCCATCAGGAATAAAGTCACTTTTTCAGAATTTTCCTGATTTTAAACAAGACAGTACACGAATTGCAAGTTTTGGGCCGGCAACGGCAAAAGCAGTTATGGAAGCAGGACTTCGTTTAGATATTCAGGCTCCTACAGCACAGGCTCCATCAATGACAATGGCTTTGGAACAATACATAAAAAAGAACGGTAAAAAAAGCTAAGTAACCGTTTAAAAATATAAATTGAAAGGCTGTCCGTCCATCGACTGATGGCCTTTTTTTAATTTGCATGGAAAGTAAATCAGAAAATAACGGAGCAATTAAAAAGACGTTTTCTTTTAAAAAAGAAGAGCGGTTAACCAGTAAAAAAGTAATAGATAAACTCTTTTCTGAGGGAAGCTCATTTTTGTCTTTTCCTCTGAAAGTTATTTTCTCCGAAACTTCATTACCTTCAAAGTATCCGGTTCAGGCGGCATTTTCAGTAGGCAAAAGAAACTTTAAACTGGCAGTTCGCCGCAATTTAATAAAACGTAAAATGCGCGAGAGTTATCGATTAAATAAGTTTCAACTTTACAACGCTTTAACTGATAAACAAATGGCTGTTTTCTTTATTTTCATCGGTAAAGAAATTCCCAAATACGAGCAGATAAATACTGCAATGAAAAAGGGAATTAAAAAATTGATAGCAGAAATATCATAATAATAAATCAGTTATTCAATAGATTTATTCTGAAATCTATTGAATAACAATAAGATGCTGAAATAAATTCAGCATGACGTCCTAACGTTTTATACTTTACTTGAAATACTAATCGTCCATAATTTCGGTTTGCATTCTAACAGAATCTTCATGAATTAGTTGGAACAATATTTTAACAAACGTCTCGTTTAAATCCATCTCTCTCCCGGTGTTAACACGGTTTTCCATCAATTCGGTCCAACGGTTTATCTGAAGAGCAGTAACATTATTGTCCTTTTTATATTGCCCAATCTGCTTTACAATTCCAACCCTCGACGATAACATTTCCAGTAGTTCCGTATCGATAGAATCTATTCTGTTCCGTAAAATATCCAACTGATTTTCGAAATCGGGATTATCGGTATTTTCGTATCTAATTACAAGTTTGTCGAGAAGTTTTCCAAGATTGGCAGGTGTTAATTGTTGTGCTGCATCGCTTAGTGCAACTGAAGGATCGCGGTGCGATTCCAGCATCAAACCATCCATTCCCATGTCAAAAGCCTTTTGCGCAATTTCAGAAAGATATTCACGTTTCCCCGCAATATGACTGGGGTCGCAAATTACCGGCAGATTCGGAAGCATCCGTTTTAGCTCGATAAACGTTTTCCAGTTTGGGTAATTCCGATATTTTGTTTCTCTAAAAGGAGTAAATCCCCGATGAATACCAACAATATTTTTGATACCTGCCCGGTGAACTCTTTCAACCGCACCCATCCATAATTGGGCATCCGGATTTACCGGATTTTTAATCATTACAATTGAGTCGGTTCCTTTTAAAACATCTGCAATTTCCTGAACTACAAACGGACTTGCCGTAGAACGCGCTCCAATCCAAAACACATCAATATCAGCTTTCAACGCCTCTTCAGTGTGCTGTGCGTTTGCAACTTCGGTTCCCACCAACAGCCCGGTTTCTTGTTTAACCATTTGTAACCATTTCAATCCAATAGAACCAACTCCTTCGAAAGAGCCCGGCCGAGTTCGGGGTTTCCAAACACCACCGCGATAAACATGAACACGCTTGTCGTTAGCCAATAATTTAGCAGTTTCCAATACCTGTTCTTCTGTTTCTAAACTACAAGGACCTGAAATTAAAAGTGGATTACTTATGTTTGGTAACCACGCTTTTATGGGATTAATATCTATTTTTAATGTCATAACTATTTTATTTAGTATAAAGTTTTACTAATTTTTCTTCATTTTTTATGAAATGAGGATTTTCACCCTCCAAAATTCCTCTGATTTTATTGGCATTTGAAATTAAATTGCGCAATTTATCATCATCTTCGTTTTTCATACAATCTCGAAATTCTTGTAAATGTTTAATATAAACATCAAGCGATTCGACAACATAATCCCGGTTTTGCTGAAAAATAGGATGCCACATTGTACCCGAGCTTTTTGCCAGTCGTACTGTTGAGCGGAAACCGCCACTCGCCAAATCGAAAATAATATTCCTGTCTTCTTTAGATTGAACAGCATTTGCAAGTGCGTACGCCGCTGCGTGTGGCAAATGCGAAACAAAAGCAGTGCTGTGGTCTTGTTCGTCGGCGGTCATATATGCAATGTCCATCCCCAGAGTTTGAAACATCTTTTCAACCAAAGCAACATGCTGTGGTCCGGAATCTTGCTGGTCGCATAAAATGGTAATTTTACCTTTAAACAAATCTTCAATTGCAGCATTGGGACCCGAATTTTCGGTACCGGACATGGGATGTGCCGGAACAAAATTTCTTCGTTTTGGATGATTTTCCACCGATTTAATAATCATTTTTTTGTTGAGCCCAGGTCCATAACAGTAGTACTCTCCGAAATTCCATCCAAAATTTTTGACAGAATCTGCAACTCTTTATCAACCGGTATTGCAATAATAACAATGTCGGTATTTTTTACCCCTTCTTCTAAAGTTTCAATCCGGTCAACCAATCCGATTTCAACAGCTTTTTTTGCATGAGATTCGTTTACATCAATTCCAATAAGCTCGGTTGCAAATTTAGATTTTCTTAAATCTTTTGCCATCGACCCACCAATTAATCCCAATCCAATTATTGTTGTTCTCATATTGTTATAAATAAAAAAGGCCTCGAAATTTTTCGAGACCTTTTGGTAAAATATTTTTAGTTTTTAACAATACTTTACTTCCTGATCTCGATAACTGAGCCAAAATAAAAATAGAAGTAAAAATAAATATTGCTAAAATTTGCTTTCATTTTGTAAAAATGTGTTGGCAAATATAGAGATATATTTTTAAAATCAAACGTACAAACAACAAATTTCCTGATTTCGTGAAACTTAGGGTGTTTAAGTTTTTGTTTGCGAAAAGATTGCTTCTTACGCAGTAAGGAAAATGGTATCTTTACCAATAAAAATTCAACAAAAAAATGCTTGTTACTACCGAAGGAATAGTTTTACACTTTATAAAATACGGCGAAAGCAGTGTGATAACAACTATTTACACACGCGATTTTGGCAGGCAAAGTTACATGATAAATGCAGCACGCAGTAAAAAATCTAAAAACAAAGCAAGTTTGTTACAGCCACTTTTTCTGGTCGATTTGGTTGCCTACCAAAAACAATCGCGTGAACTTCATAGAGTTAAAGAGTTAAAAAGTAACCAACCTTATCAGAACATTGCATGCGATATTACAAAATCTACTCAGGTCATTTTACTTGCCGAAATTTTGTATAAAACCTTAAATGAGCAGGAGAGCTTTCCGGAGATGTTTGACTTTATAAAAAGTGCGCTCCTTTATTTTGATTTATTGGAAGAAGGTGCATCAAATTTTTATCTCTTTTTTCTGTTCAGATTAACCGAATATTTAGGATTTTTACCCAACACAACTAAAATTAGTTTCGAGGGGTGGTTCGATTTGAAGAAAGGTGCCGTGGTGCCGTTTCAACCTTCGCACCCGCATTTTGCTAACACAGAAGTTACTGAACATCTAATTTCCCTTTCAACTTTAAAAATAAATGAACTGGCTGAATTTAAAATTTCGAGAACAATGCGCGACAGTTTGCTGACTGTTTTAGTAGATTATTATCAGTTGCATTTCGAGAGTTTGGGTGAAATAAAATCGTTAAAGGTTTTGCGCGAAGTATTTCAGTAATTTCATCAAACTAATATTCTTCAAAAACCACAGCTTCATAAATAAATATATCGGCAGTTTTCCAGCCGTCCCAGCCAATTCCAGCTTTATCGCGTGCGCAGTGTCCCAAAAACTGTTCAACATTCCACCCCGTTTTTTCAATTACCTGTGGTAAAAATGTACCGGTATTATAATTTTGCTGAATAAAAATTCCATGTTTCCCAAGTATAATTTCATCAATCGCTTCTATTTTTTTCAGTGGCGAAAGAACCGATATTTCCAACTTCATATCATTTAATTCTTCAAGTTTAACACTCTCAAATCTCATGTCGCAGGCAGCCGAAACAGCCATATTTTGAATTATCTCGTTTAAGGTTTTTTCCTGCGCAAATCCACCAATGCAACCGCGCAATTCTCCATTAATATAAATACTTACAAATGCTCCGGTAACTTCGTTTAATATTCCTGCCGAAACAGGTTTAATAAGTTTCCCTCTCTTCCCTTTTTCCAGAAATGTTTTTATTGAATACCGGGCTTTTTCAAGAATTTCCTTTTTCTCACTTTTTGTAATTGCCAAGGAATGATCATCGTTATAAACTGCAATTGCCCAGTAACCAACCACCCTGTTTTTATCGCCATAAACCGTTGAGTCTCCCGAATTTTGGTAATCTATTTTTTCAAATTTATAATTATTATTTTCGGTTAAATATAGTAAACTGAGAACCGACGACCAGCCACAAAGTGAAGTAGCAAGATTCTCGATTCCAACACTATTATTCTGTTTTAAAATGGTTTGAAGTTTTTCGGAATGGTTACTGCAAATTGCATTTGCTGTTTTTTTATCCACTTTGCAGGCATCATCATAATTTGGATAGTGCGAAAAATCGGAGCTGATAACAAATAGGTTTTCAGAATTAAACCAGGGTTTTAGAGCAGCCGCTATTTCTTTACAATCGTCGGAACTATTTGTCCCTAAAATAATAGGAACCAATAAAATATTATTGCCTAATTTGTATTGCAAAAATGGAAGCTGAACTTCAAGACTGTGTTCGTTTTTGTGTACCTCGGGGTTGTCATAAAAAACATCGAATGTTTCAACCAGTTTTTTCGATAGTTTAGTATCAACTTTTATTTCGCCCAGTGGCGTTTCGTAGTTTCCATCACAAAAAACGGCAGCACCACTAAACGTAAACTGGTGACTCGATGCCAAAACAAAAACACGTTTATAAACAACATTTTTCGGTATCTGATTAAATGCTGATGCAGCTATTTCGCCACTAAAAATATAACCAGCATGTGGCGAAATTATAGCTTGCAAACTGCTGTTCTCAGAAAAAATCGGGCTGGCATTATTAAATAACTCACTCAGTTGATTCTCCAATTCGCTTTTTTTACCCGGGTAAAATTGCCCTGCGAATACCGCTTTTCTGTTCTGCTTATTAAAATTCCAATTCTTCATCTGCTTCAAAATTGTTCATTTTGTGTAAATTTACAGGAAATAACATCAGTAATCAATTTATAATTTTTGTTGTTCTATTGTAAAGGTTTTTTAAAATACGTTAACTTTAGCCGCAACCAAATCGTTTATGGAGATAAATAAACAATCATCAATTTTTGAAATACTTGCGTTGGCAGGAGAAGCCATTGTTGAAATATACAAAAGCAATAATTTTAATGCTCAATTTAAATCGGATAATACACCGGTAACTTTGGCAGATAAAGCATCGAGTAAAATTTTAAATAGTGAATTAAAAAAATTGTTCCCCGATATTCCCATCATCGATGAAGAGAACGATATTCCTGAATTTAAAGAACGTAAAAAGTGGACTCACTATTTTCTGATTGACCCCTTGGACGGCACAAAAGAATTTATAAATAAAAATGGGGAGTTCTGTATAAATCTGGCTTTAATAGAAGGCACTGAACCGGTGAAAGGCTGGGTTTATCAACCATTGGAAAAGCGAGGTTGGTATTGTAAAAAGGGAAATGGAGTTTTAGAATTTGATACTCAAGGAGAGGTTCAGAGAATAGAAAAATCTCGAAGTACAAGTAATACAATCCGAATTATTACCAGCCGTTCGTTTTTTAAACCTTTGGAAGCTCAGTTAATAAAAGAGATTGAAAAATTATATCCGGTCGAAATCATTCATCGGGGCAGCTCGCTAAAACAAATCGATATTATTTTGGGGAATGCCGATATGTATTTAAAAGCCGGTCCGTGTTCTGAGTGGGACACTGCCCCGGGGCAACTTATGATTAAGGAATTTGGCGGTATTACTTTACTGCAAGCCAATTTCAAGCCAATGGTTTACAACAAAACAAACATGCTAAATCCACATTTTGTAATGTTGAATTCGAAATTAAATAACCCGGATTTTATTCAATTTTTGAAGGATATAATTTCGAAATAGATATTATTCAGATTATTTACAGGTGGTAATACCGGAGCAAAACATTAATATTTGCTTCTCAAATAATTTGCAGTACTTAGTTGCAAACAATATACTGTGCAAAACTTGCGTTTGTAAAACCAATTTGCAGTGCGTATTTATGTACTTTTGAAATGAGAATTAGAAATAACAATTATAACAAATTAATAAAATGAGAAAATTAACAATAATTGCAATTGCTTTTACTTTTATTTTTACAGCTTGTAAAACAGTAAAACAACCAGCCCAGTCGGAATATACCTCCGACACAACAACAGAAACAAAAGTTTTTTCGGTACCTGCCAGTGGAGCTGAAACCGAAACCCAGAATGTTGAAAAAGTTGCCGATGAAAAACCAATTGCCATGCGTAAAGAGCAAGTTACTTTTACCGAGCAAGAAGATAGAAGTAGCAACGAAAACAATACCTATTTTGTAATTATCGGCTCTTTTGGTCAGTTAGATAATGCAAAAAATTATCGCGAAACATTACTCGACGAAGGATTTACACCAATTATATTACACAGCGAAACAGGTTATTACAGAGTTTGTGTCGATTCGTTTAAAAGCGAAACTGATGCACGAAGTCGTATTACTAATTTACGCCAGGCATTTCCAAAATATTCCGATGTTTGGCTTCTAATTAAGGAGTAGAATCAATCAATTCTAAATTACAAAACGTCGCAAATTTGCGGCGTTTTTTTGTTATTGTTTGTTAAAATACACCTCAATAAATTCTCTTTCAATTTAATTAAACAATTATTTAAAATACAGTATTACATTTGTAATCAATTTAATAAACAGATACCAATTCTGATAGATTTAAAATATGGCAAACAATAATAAACAACAACTGCTCGACCAGCGTTATCTTAAAATGGCAGATGTATGGTCGCAAAATTCATATTGTAAAAGAAGGCAGGTGGGAGCACTTTTGGTGAAAAATCAAATGATAATTTCTGATGGTTACAACGGTACTCCATCGGGTTTCGAAAATGTTTGTGAAGATGAAAATGACAAAACCAAACCCTATGTTTTACATGCCGAAGCCAATGCAATTACCAAAGTTGCCAAATCGGGAAACAGTAGTGATGGTGCAACGCTTTACGTTACATCTTCGCCATGTTTAGAGTGTTCAAAACTTATAATCCAGGCAGGAATTAAGCGGGTAGTTTTTACCGAAAGTTATCGGTTAGAGGACGGTATTAATTTGCTAAAACGTGCAGATATCGAGATTAAACAGGTTGATATTTAATATAACAGATGAATAAAAAAACAATAATATATATTCCGCTGATAATTGCAGTTTCTGTTGCAGCAGGAATTTTAATAGGTAATTTACTGAACCGCAATAGTCAATATTCTTTTGGTGGAATGTACCCGGCTGCAACAAATAAAATTTCTACAATTTTAAATTTAATCGACAATGGATATGTTGACAGCGTAAACACAAAAAGTATTGTTGAACAAACTATTCCAGAAATGCTTAAAAATCTGGATCCACACACAACTTATATTCCTGCTAAAAATATGGTGAAAGTTCAGGAAGAGATGACCGGTAATTTTTCGGGAATAGGAGTGCAGTTTTCGGTTATGGAAGACACTGTACGAGTTATCGAAGTTATTGCCGGTGGTCCGTCGAGTAAAATTGGATTAATGCCGGGCGACAGAATTGTGCGTGTGAACGACTCGATTATTGCCGGTATAAATGTAAAAAATGCGACAGTTCTCAGTTTGCTAAAAGGTAAGAAAAACACAAAAGTTATTGTTGGAATTATCAGAAAAGATTATGATGATGAACTGGAATTTGAGATAACACGTGGCGAAATTCCACTATACAGTGTCGATGTTTCGTATATGATTGACGAAGAAACCGGGTTCATAAAAATAAGTCGGTTTGCCAATAAAACTTATAACGAGTTTATGGACAGAATGGCTTTGTTAGATGATTACGGAGCTAAAAAAGTTATAATAGATTTGCGCCAGAATACAGGTGGTTCGTTGGTTGCCGTATTGCAAATGGTAGATGAATTTTTAGAAAAAGGCGAACTAATTTTATATACCGAAGGAGTAAATCAACCCCGTAGAACTTATGATGCATCGGGTAAAAACAGTTGGAGAAACATGAAAGTATTTGTTCTGATTGATGAGTTCTCGGCATCGGCAAGCGAGATTTTTGCTGGTGCAATGCAAGACAACGATCGAGGAATTGTTATCGGGCGGCGTTCATTCGGAAAAGGTCTGGTTCAGGAACAAATTCCATTAATGGATGGCTCGGCACTCCGATTAACAGTGGCACGTTTTTACACTCCCAGCGGCCGTTGTATTCAAAGTTCGTATGCTGATGGAAACGATGAGTATTACGAGCATATTTACGAGCGTTTCCAGAATATGGAGCAGTTGGTTGCCGATAGTATTCACTTTATAGATTCGTTGAAATACGAAACAAAAGGTGGCAGGATTGTTTATGGCGGCGGCGGAATTATGCCCGACTTTTTTGTTCCGGTAGATACAACCGGAAATTCTGAATATTTCACAAAAATATACCGAAAAGGATTGATTTATACGTTTGCCTATTCTTATGCCGACGACCACCGCAACGAATTATCTACTTTGGCAAACGCTGAAGAGTTTGATCGTTATCTGGATAAAAAAGATGCTTTGAGTGACTTTGTGGAATACGCATCAGAAAAGGGAATTGCAAAAGATTCAAAGGGATTAAAAGTGTCGGGGAATATTATAAATACACAGTTGAAAGCTTACATTGCCCGCAATATTATTGGCGAAGAAGGTTTCTATCCAATCATCAAAAAAATTGACAAAACTCTTTTACGAGCCATTGAAATTTCGAAACAAAATTTGTTAGTTGAAAATATAAATATTAACGATTCTATTTCAGTTTCGCCACAAATTCAGTAAAACTACTTTATATTTATTCCCCAAATTTAACCCATTTCAATTCATCGTTATAACCGGCTTTTACCACTGTGTCTATAAATTGCATTCCGCGTATTCCATCTTCAACTCCCGGGAAATCGAGTATTTTGGCAGTTGGTTTTTCATCGTTCATTTTAGCACGAACTGTTAACGAAAAGTTACGGTAAATATTCGCAAAAGCTTCGAGATAACCTTCCGGATGTCCACCCGGAGTTCGTGTGTTATGTGCTGCAATATCGCTGTTCATACTTGTGCCAACACGCAAAACCTGCATTGGTTTATCCGGCCATTTTATAATTAAAGAGTTAGGTTCCATTTGAGCCCACTCTAAACCACCTTTATCGCCGTAAACCCTTATTTTAATTGCATTCTCTTCGCCGGCGGCAATTTGTGTTGCTACCAAAACTCCTTTTGCTCCATTATCGAATCGGAGGAGTGCAGCACCGTCATCGTCTAATAAACGATTGGGTACGAACACATTTAACTCGGCACAAAGTTCTGTAACTTTTAAACCTGTAATATATTCTGCGAGATGATGAGCATGAGTTCCAATATCGCCCATGGAGCCGGCTTTCCCCGAACGTTTCGGGTCGGTTCGCCACGAAGCTTGCGGATTACCGGTATCTTCTAATTTTGTTGAAAGCCAGCCTTGTGGATATTCAACATATATTTTACGAATTTTACCAAAATCGCCGTCGGCAACCATCTGTTTGGCGTGTTTTACTGCCGGGTAACCCGAGTAAACATGCGTTAATGCGAAAGTCAATCCGGTTTCGTCAATTTTATCTTTTAATTTCAGAGCCTCATCTAAAGTAAAAGTAATTGGCTTGTCGAGTACCACATTAAAACCATTTTCCAGCGCCATCATTGCCGGAGCAAAATGCACAAAATTGGGAGTAACTATCGAAACAAAATCCATGCGTTCCCCTTCCGGTAGTTGAGCTTCTTTTTCAAACATCTCCTGATATGTTGCATAAACACGATTTTCGGGGAGGAAATAGAGCTTCCCCGACTCTTTTGAAATTTCCGGATCGACACTAAAACAGCCGCAAACCAATTCAATCTGATTATCCATTAAAGCTGCAAGACGGTGAATTGCTCCAATAAATGCATCGGTTCCGCCGCCAACCATTCCCATTCTAAGTTTTCTGTTCATTATATTAAATTTTAGTTGATCCATAAATTATGGCTAAAATTAACAACTCTTTTGAAAGGAAGCAAAATGAAATTTGAAATTGTTTGCAAGAGTTTGCCAAGTTCTTGATTTTTGAACTTGATTTTCGCTTACAATTCACTATTTTAGCCCAATAGAAATGAATAATTACTTAAACCAATAGAACCATGAAAAGAAGAAATTTTATACGAAACAGTGCTGTAAGCGGAATGGCCTTAACAGGTTTGACAGGTATTTTAGATACTTCTGCTTCAGAATCAAAAGTCTCTAATTCGGCAAAATTTAACTTGAAATATGCACCAAATCTGGGGATGTTTAGAGAACATGCCGGGAAAAATCCAATCGACAATATTAAATTTATTGCCGACCAGGGATTCCGTGCTATTTTCGATAACGGACTGATGAAAAAATCGCCGGAGCTTCAGGAGAAAATTGCAAACGAATTGGCAAGACAGGGGATGGATTTAGGCCCATTTGTTTTATATGCCGATTTTAAAGTTAAATCGTTTGTAACTCAGAAAGAGGATGTTAAGGAGATGCTAAAAAAGAAAATGCAGGAGGGTTTGGAAGTTCAAAAGCGAACCGGTGTAAAAACTGCGTTAGTTGTTCCGGGGCGTTTTGATGAAAAACTTGAGTGGAACTACCAAACCTCGAATGTAATAGAAAATATGAGAATTTGTTGCGATATTGTTGGTAAATCGGGGCTGGAACTGGTGATGGAACCGCTAAATGCACACACCGATCATCCCGGGCTTTTTCTCACAAAAATGCCACAGGCAAAAATGATTTGCGTTGCAGTAAATCACCCGAGTTGTAAAATTGTTGACGACATGTACCACCAGCAAATTACCGAGGGAAATATTATACCTAATATTGATATGTGCTGGAATTATATCGGGGCATTTCATATTGGCGATAACCCGGGACGGAAAGAGCCAACCACCGGAGAAATCAACTATAAAAATATTTTTAAACATATTTACCACAAAGGTTACGATGGTGTTTTATGTGCCGAACACGGGAAAAGCAAAAAGGGAAAAGAGGGCGAACTTGCATTTATAAAAGCTTATCGCGAAGTGGATTCGTTTGAAATATAAAACTTTTCAGTTTTAAAATAAATCACTACAAACCGAAAGTGCATAGTATTTTATTATTTTGGAGATAGTATTATTTTTTACGTCCCAGAAACAAAAGAGTGAATATGAAAAAGTCCATCGAGAGTTAGCATTTGGTCGGTATTTTTAATGTGTTTGGTTAAAGGAGCAATTACCGAACTAAGTCCTCCGGTGGCAACTACATTTAATTTCTCGTTTAACTCGTTTTGCGTTTGTTCGATAATAGAATCGACAAGCCCGGTAAATCCAAAAACTACACCTGCCTGAATTGCCTGAATTGTATTTTCACCCAAAACCGATGGCGGCGGAGTTAAATGAATTTGTGGTAATTGTGCTGTTTTTCCGGCAAGTGCACCAACCGCAGTTTGTAACCCGGGAGCAATTGCAACACCAATAATCTGAGAATTTTTCCCGATGGTTGTAAAGGTAAGTGCCGTTCCAAAATCAATAATCATTGTAAGGTTTCCAAATTTCTGATAAGCTGCAACTGCATTGGCAACGAGGTCGCTTCCAATTTCATAAGGATTCATAATTTTAATTGGCAATATCTTATAAATCTCTGGATTAACAGTAACAATTTTTGAATTGGGTATTAATCCGGAAAGCATTTCGGTAAATGGATGAACCAAAGACGGAACCACGCTACTCAGAATAACATCATTAATTTCGTTACTACTAATTTTACCTGCCAAAAGCAACGAGCGAAATATTACTTCGTATTCGTCGGTAGTTTTTAACTGGTCGGTTTGTATGCGCCAATGATTTAACCAATCGTTATTTTTGTAAACCCCAAAAACGATATTTGTATTTCCAATGTCGATTGCCAATAACATATTTCGTATTATTTTAGAACAAACTTAATTCAAAAAAATAATTTTCACTAAAAATAATAACTCTATTTATTGATAGTTAAGCCTCTAATTAATCTGTCGGAAAACACATTTTTGTAACTTTCAGTAAAAATATACCGGCAACAGCTTCATTCTGTTATTTGAATTCTGTTAAAAATGTACTATTTTTAGATTTAATTGCTTTCATATTTAATCTTGATACAATGCAAAAAACTAGGAATCCATTAATTTTTATTATCGAAGACAGTATAGTTTATAAAGATTTGATTGTTGGTTATTTGCAATCGAAGAAGTACAAAAACATAAAAACATTCAAAAATGGAGAGGAGTGTTTTAATGAACTTCAACTAAAACCTGACATAATTATTTTAGATTATTCGTATGAAGGAATTAACGGAATTGAATTTATGCGAAAAGTTAAAGAGGAACATCCCGGAATTGATTTTATATTTTTAAGCGCTCAAAACAAAATACCGGTGGCAATTAAAATAATGAAGTTAGGTGCTGCCGATTATATTATTAAAAACGAACAGGCACCTGTCAGACTTGTTCGCTCGATGGATCATCTTCTTTCAGCTACAAAAAAAGAGAAAATAAGGAAAGGCTTTAATATTGGTATTGTGGGATTTTTTATAATGCTTTTTATAATTATTATGACCATTATTTTGGTTTCCATATTTTTCGATTTAGAGCTTTAGAATCGTTTTCGTAATCCCATTTAAGAATTATCATAATAAATAACAGGTTTGTTTATACAGTTTTATATGTCTTTTTGCTTTTATCCATTTTTGGATGTTATAAGTAGCTCGCATGGTTTACGAAAAAAATAAAAATAAACCCAAAGAAATTTGTAATACACTTCAGCCGCACGCCTGGGGATACCATAAAGGAAACGATGGGAAACATAAAACTGCGGAAGAACTCGTTCAGATTATTAAAGAAACCTGGGTAAAAGATGCAAATTTATTAATGAATGTTGGTCCGCTGCCCAATGGTAGTTTCCCGGAAGAAGATATTCAATCGTTAACAAAAGCAGGAATAATTTTACGTAATGAAGGTTTGGTAGAATAGTATTTTAAAAATTAATATCACATTTTCCTCCATTTAGTATTTGTTGTTTCCCTTTCCAATAAAAAATACCCGTAGTTTTTTTCGGAATTGAAATATATCCTGAAATACTGCCACTACTATTTTTGCTTAAATCAATCTCAATTATTCCGTATTGATGAGGCATTTTTGCTTTTATAAAACTCAGTTCCCCAAAAGCAGGTTTTATCTCTATTTTCTTAAATCCCGGTGCAGCAGGACGAATACCACAAACTGTTGCCAGTAAATCGTAATTTGGAGTTGCTCCCCATGCGTGGCAATCGGAACGTTCGTCGTAATCTCCCTCTTCGAAAGTGGTCAGCCCTTTATCAATCATCTCTTGCCAGAGGGCGAGTTGCTCAATATAATCGTCGGCAATACCAACTTTGTGCATTGCCTGAAAAAGATAGAATTTAAAATAGATTGTGGTCTGAATTAACGACTTATCGGTAAGAATTTTTTGCAGAACTGATTTCTGTTTTTCAGGAGGAATTGCATCAGTTAAAATACCCCAGATATTTGTATGTTGCGAATAAGAATCTGCAAAAGGAGTATCTTTTAAAAGTTGTTTTTCCGAATCGAAACAATTTTTAAATACCGATTTTTTTATCGATTCCGCCTGATTTTTATATCTGTCGGCTTCAAAATTTTTTCCAAAAAACTGAAATAGTTCCGAGGCACGGTCGAGAGAATAAGCGTAGTTTAGCGAAATCAGAGCCGAATTACTTGTATCAACTCCGGCAGGACTCCCAACCATAAATCCGGTTGTCCAGTCAGAAAAGTTAAACCAATCCAGTCCACCCAGCATTCCGTTTGTGTCTGTCCGTCTTTCGAACCAGCCCAAAACTGCCTGAATTCCCGGCAGGAATTGTTTTACAAACGTGGTATCGTCGCGGTGTATAAAATAGTCGTGAACCATATCGACCCAATACAACGAAAAAGGTGGCGTTACCTGCGGTTCGGCTGTTGGCGAGCGTCCCATTGTCAACCCTTCAGGTATCCGCGAGTTGTCGAGTAATTGCAGGGCTTTTCGCATTAACCTGTCGTCGCCCGAAACATATAACGAAATTAACGATTGCAGCCGGGTGTCGCCAACATATTGCAACTGTTCCCAGTAGGGACAGTCCATATAAGTTTCGCCGGCACAAAGCCGGGCAGTACGCCAACCCACTTTCCAAATTTGTGAAATAGCAGAATTGCCACACTCAAACGAGGCATTTTCTTTTAACGGATAAGCTGTAAATATTCCATAATAATCATCAATAAAAAGTGGCTCGTTTTTCGTTTCAATATCAATTTGAATAAAACGATAAGTGCGTAACCACAGCGGACGGAATTTCCTGTTATTTTCACCATCGGGTAAAAAAATGTCGTAATAACCTCGAATCTCCTTGTTTTCAGTAATATTCCGGTTCCCTTTTGTTCCGTCTTTTGCAATCAGTGCTTCGGCATAAGTAACTTTTATACTGCTGTTTTTTCCGCCGCTTACAATCATTTCGGGGTAGCCAACAGTCAAATATGTTTGGTCGAGTAAAATACTAATTTTCGAATTTGCAGGTATTTTCAAACTTTTTTCACCCAAAAGAAAATCGGTTGACAGTTTTATTCCGTTGCTTCTGACTATTTTCGGAATACGAACAACTTTTTGTTCCATCTCTGGAATTGTTCGTGGTACCAAATACCACGGAATACCGTGCATATAACCGTATCCGGCACCGAGAGTTACAATTTTTGGCGTTTCCCACTCCGAGTCGTCGAAGTTTTCCGTTTCCCAGTTCCACACTTTTTTACTGCCGTCAATTCTGTCGCACGGTCCGGCAACGTAATAGTCTTCAACCATTGCGCGGGTAACTTCAATAGCAGAATATGCACCGTCCCGAACTACTTTCCAACTTCGGGTTCCGGTATTTAATTGTGAACTTAAAACTCCTTCGGCTTGTAAAATAAATGCTGTTTTATGCGAGAGTTGAGCAACCGGCCGGTATTCGCCCAAGTTAAAAACCTCGGCTGCAAATGTATTTTTACCCGGTTTTAAATAGTCCGAAATATCGACTGTTTCGTACCGCCAGTGTTTTAATGTACCACGTGCCGGCCCGTTGGAGACTTCAACCCCATTCACAAAAAGCCGGTAGCGGTTATCGCCCGAAACATAAATTGTTGTTGGTTTTTCAACTTCAGCAACAGAAAATGTGTTGCGAAAATGAAAAACTCCATAATCGAAAACCGATTCGGTTGGATGTGTTATCCACGATGCGTCCCAAGCATGTCGGATATGATTCCAGTCGGTGTTCACCGAAATGTTTCGTTCTTGTGAAAACAGGAATCCCGGGAAGAATAGAATTATGGAAATAAGGATTAGTTTAGTTTTTAGTTTCATTTTAATAAAATATTCAGTTTTGTTGTTATTTGGTAACTATACAAATTCAAAACTCACGAAGATAGTTTTTTGGGCGATAATTTCTGATAATAATCAATGAATCTGCGGCGTTCTTTTCCGTGTTTCAGTACTCTATTCTTGAGTCCTCTCCGAAAAGTAAATAAATAGACTTTTAGGCATCTGATGAATTTGTAACCAACTGATTGCCATTCACCCCCGATAAAATAAGAGCTAACTGGGTGCGATTAATAAAGCCAACCGGTGAAAGAGTGAAATTCCAAACAGTAAAACTACATTAATAGTAAAAGTATTATAAATATAGTTGCAATTCTAAAAATATAGTACTATGTTTGTAGTAGATATAAATATTTACTTATAAATATGAAAACACTTACAAAAGCTGAAGAGCAGATAATGCAAATTCTTTGGGATTTAAAAGAGGGTGTAGTAAAGCAGGTGGTTGATAGATTTAAAGAACCAAAACCAGCTTACACAACGGTTGCCACCGTATTAAAAGTTTTAGACAATAAAGGATTTGTTTCGCATAAAAAAATTGGAAATACCAATCTGTTCTTTCCGGCAGTTAGTAAAAAGGAATATACAAAAGTACAATTCACATCGTTGCTGAAAAATTATTTTAATGGCTCGTTTCCGAAAATGGCAACGTTTTTTGCCAACGAAAATAATTTGAGTATCGACCAATTGGAGGAGATGCTCAAAATTGCTGAAAATGAATTTGATAATGAAAAAAACAGAAATTGACCATGGAAACATTATTTCAAATTCTTCTGAAAGCTTCTGCCGGAATTGCGCTATTTTATATGTTGTATTGGTTATTGCTCAGTAAAGAAACCTTTTACAATGCTAATAGATGGTTTCTAATTTTGGCATTAATATGTTCTGTTGCTATGCCACTTTTCCCAATTCAATATATTGTGTTGGTAGAACCCGAAAAAAACACAACTTTTGTTGAAGTGTTGAGTAATACTATTAATAATATTCAGCATAATAATTATGAAATACTTGAAGATAAAAGTTTTAATTGGACGTTTGGAATTTTTCTTGCATATATAACCGGAGCAGCAATCTTTCTGATTCGTCTTCTGACTCAAGCATCTATTCTTATCTATTTAATGGTTAAAAATAAGGTAAAATTAATTAATGGAATCCGTATTGTGGAGAACGAAAAATACGGTTTGCCATTCTCTTTTTTCAATGTAGTATTTATTAATCCAAAATTTCATAAACAGACCGAACTGCCAGAAATTCTGGCTCACGAAAAAGTACACATTCGTGAAAATCACTGGTTCGACCTGCTTTTTATCGAACTGTTAACAGTCATTTTTTGGTTCAACCCATTTATTTGGTTCTTTGAACGAGCAATTAAACAAAACCATGAGTACCTCGCCGACAAAGGTGTAATCTTGCAAGGACACAGTGTGGGCAGGTATCAGGCAATTCTTTTAAACCAGTTAATGGGCATGCAGATTATTGGAGTTACCAACAATCTGAATTTTGCCCTTAACACAAACAGATTAAAAATGATGACAAAAAAGAAAACATCCCGAGTACTCGGGGTAAAATTTGTGTGGGCACTACCTGCTATTGCTGTACTGCTTTTTGCTTTTGCTGAACCAGATTATCGTACTAATGATAGTTTAGCGAAAAGAACAAATGCCGCTATTCAAGAAATTGAATGGAAGAATCCAGTAAAAGTAGAAGGTATTGTATTGGATGAAAATGGCAAACCAAAACCTGGCACTTCTGTTGTAATATTGGAAACAACTATTGGAACTGTTTGTGATATAAACGGTGAATTTTATTTGGAAATACCTGAAAATGCAACGATAGTTATATCGTTTGTTGGAAAAAAAACAATCAAAGATACCTATGCGGAAATTATTTCCGGGAATAAAAAGAAGGACGTTTTTCATCGGGAATATAGAATGGAAGAAGAAGTAATTGAAATAAATACTAACCTGTCAGAGTTAGAACTTTTACCTCCGCCAATGCCAATAACAAGAGAAATAAGTGATGCACCACCACCTCCATCAGAAGTTGATTCTGAGGAAGTTGTGTTTTTTGTTGTAGAAGATATGCCTGAATATGAGGGCGGACACTCAAGGCTTGTAAAATATATTAACAGGATGCAAACAAAACTGGCAGAATTGGAAAACCTAAAGGGAAAAGCAAAAGTTAGTTTTACGGTTAATCAGGAAGGAAAAGTAACAGATATTATTGTTGTTGAAAAAGATAATGACGATGTTGCAAAAGGAGCTTATAAAATTGTTGATGGAATGGATGATTGGAAACCTGGCTCGCAGCGTGGTAAAAAGGTTCCTGTAAAATTTCAAATTCCTGTTGAATTTAAATAACAAAAAAATATAGATACAAGTTTTATTCACCCGGTGACGGAAAGTCATCGGGTGAATATTTTATAATCGCCACCCAATAAATACTCTCCCCCGGTACAATAGTGGTAAGCTGGATGGGACTAAAAATACCTCCCAGTGAAAGATATGAGCATTTTTTTCATGATTATTATTTAATTTACTAAATTGTAACCCAAAATATCTAAACCAATAAATATCAATAAAAATGACTGAAAGAAGAGATTTTATTAAAAAAAGCCTGATTGGAACAGCAGGAATTGCTATCGGAGGAATGGGTTTTAGCGCAAAATCGTATGGTTCGATTATGGGAGCTAACGAACGTATTACCATGGCAGTTATCGGAATTCGCGGGCAGGGAAACGGACATATCGGTAAATGGTGTTCGTTAAAAGATAATCGTAATGTTTTTTTGAAAACTATTTGCGATGTTGACGAAGAACTTTATCCCGAAAGAGTTAAAAGTGTAGAAGATGCAATTGGAACCAAGCCATTGACAGAGTGGGACATGCGCAGGGTTTTCGATGATAAGGAAATTGATGCTGTATCGGTGGCTACTCCAAATCACTGGCATGCACTTGCAACTATTTGGGCTGCCCAGGCAGGTAAACATGTTTATGTAGAGAAACCTGCATCGCATGAAGTGTGGGAAGGGCATAAAATGATAGAAGCTGCCCGTAAATACAATGTACGTGTTCAGGTTGGTTTTCAAAACCGGTCTATTGCAAATGTTCGCGAAGCCATGAAATTCCTACACGGGGGCGGAATTGGCGATGTTTATATGGCAAAAGGTACTTGCTATAAACCCAGAGACTCTTTCGGAATTGCTGAAGATAGCATGCCGCCCGAAGGTTTACATTACGATATGTGGCTCGGACCTGCCCAATGGCGACAGTACAACGAAAAACGAGGTCATTATAACTGGCACTGGCATTGGAACACCGGAAATGGCGACACCGGAAATCAAGGACCTCATCAGTTTGATATTGCACGTTGGGGACTGAATAAAAATGAACATCCGATAACAATTGCCTCAACCGGTGGAATATACGGAATCAGTCCGAAAGAGTGCTCACAAGAAACTCCAAATACTCAAACTTCACTGTTTACGTACGGCGATGGTAAAGTGCTGGAGTTTGAAACACGCGGTCGGTTTACAAACAGCGAATCGAGCCTCAATATAAAAATTGGAAATATGTTTTATGGAACTGATGGTTATATGGAAGTTAAAGGTGGTAATTGGAAGGCGTTTAGAGAGCGAGAGAAAGAGCCGTTTGCAAGTTCAAAAGATACTTCTGAAACTCCTATCGACCCAACATTTAGAGTAGCTCCGGGAGGAGCAGAACATTATGCTAATTTTATCGATGCCATTCGTTCGGGAAATAACTACGATTTGCATTGCGATATTCGCGAAGGTGTTTATTCATCGGATTTACCGATATTGGCAAATATTGCCTACCGGTTAAAACGTCAGCTTACGTTTAAAGGGAAATACGAAAAATTTGTTGATGATACAGAAGCAGATATGATGCTTACACGCAATTATCGCCGTCCGTATTTTGTACCTGACGAAGTTTAAACAGTTTAACTTATTAAGAAGAGAGCCTGACAATCAAAAGATTATCAGGCTTTTCTATGTAACAACTGTATGAAAATTATGCTATTTCATCATAATTTAAATTGCTCGATTTCTATTATATCTATAAATGAGCTATAAAAATTAGATTTATAGCTCAAAATATACGTATATTTGAGCTATAAAGTAAATTGATATTGCTCATGACATTAAAAAAATGGAATTGGTTACAAAAAGAATGGCCTCATTTTTTGTATGATAAAGAGGCACTTAAAGAATTAGAATTTAAGTTTTCTAAAAATAGTGGGATAGTTTTAGGCGTATTAAAACATGTTCAGGATTCTTCTAAAGATAATTTATTGGTAGAAATATTAAGTGATGAAGCAATTAAAACTTCTGAAATAGAGGGTGAAATATTAAATAGGGAAAGTGTTCAATCTTCCATAAAGAAAAACCTTGGATTGACAGTTGGCAAAAGAAATGTTTCGCCGGCTGAATATGGGATTTCAGAAATGATGGTTGATTTATATCTAAATTACAACAAACCATTAGCACATAATCAACTTTTTCAATGGCACGAAATGATAACCAATGGAAGACGTGATTTAACTGATATTGGTTGTTACAGAACCCATGAGGAACCTATGCAAGTTGTTTCAGGAAGATTGGATAATCCAAATGTGCATTTCGAAGCTCCTCCTTCAAAACAAGTTCCCAAAGAGATGGAGCAGTTTATTTTATGGTTTAATACAATCCATATTGAAAGTGAAAGACTAAATATGTTACCGCTGGCAAAAGCCGGGATGGCACATCTTTATTTTGTTAGCATTCACCCATTTGAAGATGGGAATGGACGTATTGGTAGAGCCATTGCTGAAAAATCTTTGGCCCTAAGTATAAAACAACCCTCTTTAATTTTACTGTCTTACAATATTGAAGCGAATAAAAAAAACTATTATAATTTGCTGGAAAATAGTAATGCAACTTTAGAAATAACGGACTGGCTCGTTTATTTTGGACAAACAATTTTAAATGCACAAGAAGACACGCTAAAGCGAATTGATTTCTTGATAGAGAAAACGAAATTTTTCGATCGTTTTTCAACACAACTAAATAACCGACAGTTAAAAGTTATAAACCGACTTTTTGAAGTAGGATACTCAGGATTTAAAGGTGGATTAAGTGCTGATAACTACAAAACAATAGCTAAAACATCGGCTTCTACAGCTACAAGAGATTTACAAGATTTGACAGAAAAACAAATTTTGATTAAAACAGGAGCTTTAAAAAGCACCAGATATGCTCTTAATATTAAATACGTTTGATGATTTTTTATAGTGGACTTAAAATTAACTCCTATTTTTCTTTATTGAGCTGGCAACAATACCAATAAGAAATCCAATAATAAAAATAGCCATTGTTCCAAAAACAATCGACAGATAACTGTGGAAAGGACTTGCGAATGGTTTTAAGCTTTCGCTTGTGAAAAATATTGGAGATAAACTCATCCAGCCGATAACAATTACACCCACAATAACCCCGGCAATTGCAGCTGTACTTTTTGCTTTTTTCGAGAAGTAACCAAGTAGAAATAATCCGAGCATTCCGCCGCTGAATATCGATGCAAGTTTCCACCAGGTTTCCAGAGCACTCTGCACATTTATCATTGCAATGGCAATCAGTATTCCAAGAATACTAAATATAAGCGACGACGAATAAAGTATTTTCATTGCTTTCTTTTCGCCTGCTTTATCTGTTGCAGTGTGATTAAAATAGTCGTTTAAAATTACTGTTGCCGAGCTGTTTACACTTGTCGATATGGTACTCATTCCGGCAGCAAAAACCGATGCAATTAAAATTCCGGTAAGTCCGGCCGGCAGTCCGTTTACAATAAAATAGGGGAAAACTTTATCGGCCGGTGTTCCGGCTGGCAGCAGATCTGGCATAGCAGTGTAATATGCATATAATGCAGTTCCTATAAACAGAAATAAAAGCGATACCGGAACATATAAAAGGCCACCATACATTGCCGATTTTTTTGCCTCTTTTTCTGATTTGGCGGTCATGTAACGCTGAATGTAGTTTTGGTCGATACCATAATTCTGCATATTTATAAACAGACCATAAATAAGTACAACCCAAAATGTTGAACTGGTAAGTTCCATTTTAAAACTTCCGAGACTAAATTTATTGCCTGCAGTAGCAATTTCGAACAGTTGCGATGGTCCTTCCGGCATCGAAAAAAGCAGGATGCCTGCACTTAGCAAAGCTCCTGCTATCAGTACAATTCCCTGAATTGCATCTGTCCATACAACGGCCTGAATTCCACCAAGCAGCGAGTAAACCATCACACTGATTCCGGTAATAATTATAATTGTTATAATACTCCAGCCGGTAATAACATTTATGGTGAGCGCAAGTAAAAATAGGATTGTCCCGGTACGCATCAGTTGCGTTAAAAGGTACATAATTGACACGTATATTTTTGCCCACGAACCAAATCTGTTTTCAAGATAAGTATAAGCCGACGGACTGTTTATAGAGCGGTAAAGTGGTACAAAAAACCGAACTGCCATGTAGGTTGCAATGGGTATTGAGAGGCTGAAAACAAAAACATTCCAATCGGTAAGGTAGGCTTTTCCGGGTAGAGCAAGATAACTGATACTACTTACAAATGTGGCAAAAATCGACATTGAAATTACCCATGTGGGAATATTGTTATTGCCGACAGTAAACGATGTTGCCGATTTATTTTTTTTATAAAACGAACTACCAAACAATACTACTCCTACCAGATAGACAATAAAAACTACGACATCGACTGTTCTCATATTTATTTTTTGAATGGATTAAAAAATTATAATAATTCCTGATAATTTAAATCTTTCAGAATTTGTTTAATCTTCATACGCTCAGGTTCTCTGAACCGATGAAATGGTTCTGCCATAAAATCGCTGCAAATTCCCATAACCGACAGAGCACATTTTACCCCTTTTAGAAAGCTTGAATTATAGTTGCCAACCTTATAAATTGTACTACTTATTTGAATTACTTTTTGTTGTAACTCTTTAATTTTTTCAAAATCGCGATTAACAGATGCATTGTACAAATTAACATATAATTTGGGAAACATATTTGCTCCTCCGTTTACGCCACCGTGTCCTCCGGCAAGAACAAAATCGGACATTATTTCCTCGGGACCAACCATAAATGTAAAATCTTTTTTATCTTTTAATGCATATTGAACCTGCTTAAAATATGGTAAATCTGCCGAACTATCTTTTATTCCAACCACTCCGGGTATTTCGCTAATTTTCTTTACCGTTTCGGGGGCAAATGAAATTTTAGTTTGTGCCGGCATATTGTACAAGAAAAGCGGAAGTGGTATCTGACTCATAATATGTTTTAAATATTCTAAGAGTTCTGTTTGCCCCAACCTAAAATAGTAGGGAGGTGTTAAAACAACTGCATCGGCACCATTTTCTGCTGCTTTATTTGCTAAATTTACACTTTCTGGAAAAGATGAATCGGCAATTCCCACAAGAACAGGTACTCTTCCGTTTACAATTTTACAGGTTTGTTCAATTAATTCTTCACGCAATTTATAACTGATGCTGGCAAATTCGCCGGTAGTTCCTAACACAAATATTCCGTGTACTCCGCCGGAAATTGTATGTTCAATCAATTTTTTAAAACCCTCGATGTCTATTGTATTATTATCAATCAAGGGTGTAACCAGCGGTACTATAATTCCTTTTAACGGAGCTGCCAATTTTTTTTTCATGTGTTTATAATTGTTTATTTTTTAAGGTAACACATGGAACTCGCTACATAATCATTCCCCTGTGTTATAAATATTATCATGCTCGTTTCATTTTATAATTTTTGTTGATGGGTTTTTCTATTCGGTAACTTCTATGTGAACAAATTTTATTCTCTCCCGGTTATAAGTGTAGGTAATATAAATAGTTCCATCGCTGCCTTCAATAATTGCCGGGTAGCTAAATTCAGTACCCTTTCCCTGATTTTCCAAAACAATCAGCTCCTTCCAGTTTTTGCCATCGTACGATGCAAATAACGAAAGTTTGTGTCGCCCTTTTTCGATAGGATTACAAACTAAAAGTTGCAGTTTAGTGTCTGTTGTAACACCATCGATTCCTGAATTATTATTTACCAGCGAAGTGGCTTGCAGCGGAGTCCATGTATCTCCATTATCGTCAGACCATGTTTCAACAATTTTATGCTCTTTGCTGCGGCAAAGCATCTGAATTTTACCGCCATCGTAAAAAAGAATAGTTGGCTGAATTGCATTAAAACCATTATTATCAATATCTGTTTTTTGCCAATTCTTTAAATCATCATCCGATTTTTCAACATAAACTGTCCATGCTTTGCGTGTTTCGAACCTTGTGGGATACAAAATTGTTCCGTTTTGCAACTGCTCCGGTTTATTTTTAATTGGTCCCAAAAGGTTATTGGGAATTTTTACTGCGTCCGACCACGACTGTCCGTTATCGGTTGATGTTTTATATAAACCCCACCATTCGCGCGGACTTGGCCCAACTTTATAATAGAGAACAATATCACCATTATTCTTATTGAAAAGAACAGGATTCCAGCACGGATAACGGAGAGAGTCGTTAATAACTCCGTCGGCAACTAATTGCGGAGCACTCCAACTGTTATTTTTTTTTGTTGAAATATAGATGCAAACATCTTTATTTTTTTCGTTGGTTCCGCCAAACCACGATGCCATCAGCCCTTTATCAGTTTCGATAATTGTTGATGCATGACATTTTGGGAAAGGAGCATCGGTATAAATAAACTCCGAAGAGAGTTCGACCACCTTTACATTTTCTAACGTCTGTTTTTGTGAACATGCTCCAATAATAAGAGCTAAAATTCCTGTAAATAATAAGGCTTTCATAAATATTTATTTATTAAAATTGTTTGGTAAATAATAGAAATGTCCGTCTTCAGCTCCAATTAACAGATCGGGTTTACCATTGTTGTTCCAATCAACAACTGTCGGACTTGTTGTGTGTCCTGCTAACTTGGTAGAAAGAATGTTACCCCTGTTTTTAAGGATTATAGTTCCATCCTTCTCTCCAATGTTTTCAAATAGTTCAACATTTTTACTGTTTGCCAGTAAATCTATGTCACCATCGTTATCCCAGTCGGTAAAACAGAACTTACGTCGTCCACTGTGTCCAGCTTCTCTATCGTTTAACCGAAGGGGTTCTCCTGTTGAAGCATCGATAAAACATCGGCTTCCGGGATGAATAAATAGCTCTCCATTTTTATTAAATCGTTGGAATAGTGCCAGATATCCTTCGTTGTCGAGCATTACTAAATCTGTCATTCCATCTTTGTTCCAGTCGATGGCATACGGAGTTGTTCTCCACTGTGTAACAAATTTTCCCTTTTCCGGATTCCACCAATTCCATTCCGGTTTTTTAGCAGGCTCGGCTCCCCAGTCGATATTTACGCCACCCATAAAAGTTAATACGGGAGATTTTTTTGAACCGGTATTTCTGAACCATTCAACTTTACCCCAAATTGAGTTGGCAAGTATATCATTCAGCCCATCGCCATCCCAATCGGCAACACTAATAGTTGTATATCCCCATTTTGCTTCGGCAGTACCTTGAATCGAACCATTTATTCCGGCCTGAAAACGTATTGTTTTACCGTCTGCTTTCAGTTTTACCGGGGCAGCCCATTTGGGGGGATTTTCTCCATTTAAATTTTCAATAAATCCGACATATCCTGCAGAGCTTCCGCAAACTATATCCTCATCGCCGTCGTTATCCCAATCAACGCTAACCGGGGTAACGAGTGCCCCAAATTTTACAAATTCAGCTTGCTGTTTTAGGTATTCCGGCTGCTTAAATTGTGGTACTCCTTCAATAATATTTCCGATGTTTTCGATAAAGGCAACCCTTCCGTCTTCGTCGCCAACAATCAGGTCAATGTCGCCGTCACCATCCCAGTCAACCGAAGTTGGGGTAATCATTTGTAAATCCATCGAAATTTCGACACCATTATTTGAGAGTCGCTGAGAATTTGCATAAACTGGTTTTTCACGGGTTCCAATATTCTCGAAATAGTTAAACCCATCGAGAAATTCACCGCATATCAAATCGAGGTCACCATCGTTATCAAAATCGGCAAAGTTTGGTGTTGGCATTCCGAAAACGTCAATATCTTCTCCACCGGCTTTTATTCTAGCCGGTTTATTGTATTTGTCGTTTACATTTTCGATTAAATAGACATAACCGTGTAGTGGTCCGTTTTGCCAGTTTCCGAGACTATCGAAAGCATTGTCCCAGCCATAATCGCCCCACTCGCCACGTCCAACAATTATATCAATATCTCCATCGTTTTCGTAATCAACGTATTTCCATTGGTCGGCACGTATTTTTACTATCTCTTTGTCGAAGTTTTTATCATCATATATCGAATCCTGCTTCCAGTTTCCCGAAGCAAAGAAATCTGAATACTCAACGTAGGGCGTAAGTATTTTGGGTTTGTTGTTTACATACGAAATCTGAATATTTTTTATTGCATCGGAAATTTTTACTGCCGGTTTGAATACCGGATTTTTGCTGCCTCCGGGATTTTCGAAAAACCAGATTCCATTGTAGGGTTTGTCGGGGCAACTTACCAGCAAATCGAGGTCACCATCTTTGTCGTAATCGTACGGTAAAGGCCATGCCCAAAGTCCAACGGCTAAATCTACGGTAAGTTCCGGGTTATTGTATTCAATACGGATTAAAGTATCGGTTTCATTTTTATCGCTTTTACAAGCTGAAAAAAATAGAGCAATAATAAGAGAGATAAAAGTGATTTTCATTTTTTATTGATTTTGATTGGGTTAGATGAATATTAAATTTTATAAAAAAAGATGCCTATCGGTTAACAGGCATCTTTACTGTTTACTAACCAAACTAAAATAATACTCCAACAGGAATATTATAATACTAACTAATACCGAATTAAAAAATTCTCATCTGATGTTTAAGCATCAGATGAGAAAAGTTTTTATTCTCCGCCCCGTTCACCAATGGCTTCCATTGGGTCAACGTTTGGTTTTCCGGCTGGTTGTACAACGTGGGTCAATGGTTCTACATTTTTTTCAGCACCATCGTAACCGGTAGTCTGGTTTAAAACATTATTAACATTCCCGATTAAATAAGGCTCGTAAACCGGCCAGAAAATATGCATCGGATCCATTGTATATTTTGTAGTTGGATAGGTTGACCATGGAACTTCTTCCCTGAAGAAATTATTTTTTTCCATCATTCTATCGTAATAAAAACTACCAGCAGAGAGTGATTTTTCTATATCGTCACCAGATAATGAATATGAGTGACCTTTGTACGATTTTCCTGTTTTAGCATAAATAACTGACATTCGTACCATTTCGTCATGGCGATATTCTTCGCCATAAAGTTCGCGACAACGTTCGTCTAGAATTGCACCAATGCCTTCTGCCTGTACATCGGCTGCGGTGTACATATGAATGGCATTGGCACGCTGGCGAATTATATTAATATCGTCGGCAGCACCGGTGAAGTTGTCTTGCCAAAATCTTGCTTCTGCCCTAATCAGGTAGGCTTCTGCTTCTCTCATGATATATATATCACGTTTTCCTCCGTCTTGCCTCTTAATTTGAGACTCGAGGTTTGCAGCATAAAATTTATACATCGGGTATCCGAACCAGCAACGTATTGAATCTTCGCAAAGAAGTACATCGCCGTACCATAGTCTGGCAGGTTGTCCGTACCACTCGGTTCCTTTAAGGTCAGGATTATCGTAAATTAACATATCCATATCGAACCAATTTCCTTTTTTATGGCGATAATCTTGTCTGTCGATTTCTCCTTTAAAATTCCAAATTTCGTATTGAGAATAGTTTGTTGCGCGAGCAAATCCTTGTCCGCGACCCCATTTATGCATCTGCTTCGATCTGGAGTTTTGGGCGATGTCCATTCCAGTTTTTGTTCCTGTAGGAGGTGCTTTTACCCCTTTATTGGTACTTACAAAGTTTGGTCCCCAGGCACGTATTGATGCTGACCTTCCTTGGCTTCCATCAAGAAACGGTTCGTTCACAACCATCCAAACACCTTCTGGGTTTCTGGTTTTTTGGGCACCTTCGTCCATGTGAAGCAGGTTAATGGCATCGGCAGGTTGATTGCAGTCTAAACCGTCGAGCAATGTTCCATCATACGGATTCAGGTTATTTCCAACCCTGACAAAATCTCTGTCCACATCGGCATCAGTAAACAGCCTAGACTCAGGGTCGAGAATCATTTCTGACATTAAATTCTCGGCATCCGGAAATTTTTCATCCAGCATATAAAACTTAGCGAGCAACATTCTCGCGGCATCTTTTGTTGCCTGTCCTCTCGGCAATTGACTTTTTGGCTTCATCCATTTAACAGCATACTCTAAATCAGTAATCATCTGTTTCCAAATGCCTTGCTGATAAAACACTTTAAAATCTTGCCTTGCCTCAGAAACAACATTTAACGGGAATGCAACATTTCCAAAGTCCATAGTTAATTGCATATAGAAAAATGCACGTAAGAAATAAGCACTTCCCAAAAGGTGATTCCGGTCAGCATCGTTATCTCCGCCTTCCCATTCAGGAATGTCAATATAATCTATTACTGTGTTGCAACTTTTAATCTGTTTGTAGTTTTCTTCGTAAAACGATCGGGTACGGCCGGCATCATTATCTCTTGAGTTTTGAGGTGTTGCATATCTCCTCAAGTCAACAAAAGCATCTGGTTTGTCAGTCGCACTTACAACAGATGCATCACTCATGTTATGATTAAATAACAACTCTTCATTGTCTCCATTCCATTGGTTAAATACTCCTTTCAATGCAGCGTCTAATGCTGTTTGTAATCCGGCTGCATCGATAAACGTATTTTCAGGACTTAAAGTTGATAATGGCTTTTCTATCAAAAAGTCATCATTACAAGAAATTGTAAAGGTCAGTAAGATGATTAATACCAACCCTGTTATATTTTTTATTTTTTTCATTATTATTAATTTTTCAGTTAAGAATCTATTAATTTATAAACTTAGCTTCTTATTAGAATGAAAAGTCCACACTAAAGGAATAAGTTCGTGGCATCTCTCTCATCGATTCTGGATCACCCTCATCCCATTTTGTCAATACACCAACATTGTCGATATTAAATGAAATACGGGCACGACTTACTTTAATCGATTCCAATACATCGGTTGGAATAGTGTATCCCAGAGAAAAGTTTTGGAAACGCAGGTATGATCTTGATTTCCAAATTGTCATATTTGCTACATTAATTGAGTTAATTCTTGCAGCATCGTTAGTCGGATTATTTGGAGTCCAGTATTCCATATTATACCAGTTATGGTTTTTAATGTATTCCTGACGGTTATTGAAAGGGTATGTTGTTCCTCCGTAGTAACCCAGTTTAGCCAAAAATACAACTCCCATATCGAATCCTTTGTATTCAAGGTCGTTCCTGAAAGTTATGTACCATGGAGGTTGAGTTAATCCCTGAAATACTTTATCCTTTGAGTTCAGCACGCCATCGTTATTTTGATCGACTACCCTGAAATCGCCAGGATAAAGGTTATATTTTGCTGCTTCAGCAGCCTCTTCTACCTGATAAACACCATCCGATTCGTAATCCCAGATTATATTTTTGTTTTCGCCAATAAACCATCCGTTGTCAATGTCATCTTGCTCGCCCATGTATATATTGCCATTTTCATCGGTCAGTTCGACCAACTCTCCGGTAAGCGAAACAATTTTATTCTTGTTGTACGAAAAATTCAGGCTACTTGTCCAGATAAGATCTGAACCCTGTAAATTGATGGTGTTGATTCCCAAATCGAATCCCGTATTCTTCAAATTACCAACATTAGTTGTAATGTCGTTGAATCCGGTAACAATAGGAAGTTTTTTATTCAAGAGCAAATCGGTTGTTTGCGAAGAATAAATATCTAACGAACCTCTTAATCGCCCATCCCAGAAACCATAATCTAAGGCAAAGTTAAAAGCATCATTTTTCTCCCATGAAAGTCCCGGGTTGGCCATTCTGTTAATGTATAAGTAAGGAGCTACGAAGTAACCATTGTCGTAGTTGAGGTATTTGTTATCGCTTAAAGTTGCATAAGCTGCATACGAGCCAATACCACTACTGTTTCCGTTAACTCCCCAACTTACACGAAGTTTCAGGAAAGTAAGCCAATCTTTTCTTCCTGCCATAAAAGCTTCGTTGGTAATTGTCCATGCTGCCGAAAGAGAAGGAAAAGTTGCATAAAGATTATCTGTTCCAAAGCGAGAGTAACCGTCGCGCCTTATTGATGCTGAAAGATTATAACGATTTGAAAAAGCGTAATTAATACGTGCCATCAGGGCATTTCTTGTTACTACTTCATCGTATGAATCGACTGATGGTACAAGGGCAAAAGCCAAAGCATGATATCCGAGTGCCTCGGTTGGCGAGAAGTTTGAACCTCCTGCACGAGTGTACCAGTTTTTATTTTTCTCCGCATTTACCAGTCCGGTGAATTCGAATCGGTGTTCGCCAAATTCCTTACTCCATGCTAAAATATTATCCGATTGCCATTCGAATGTCTGGTTATGCCTTCTTGTTACATATCCACCATGACCCCACCATGGGTTAGCACTATCTTCGTAATAAAATCTTTTTCTAAAGTCGAGACGTGTTGTCATTCTCGAGGTAAAAGTAAAGCCATAAGGAAGTTTTAATATGGCATACATGGTAGGAAGTAATTTATACCTGTCGTATTTCCTGGTTGTGTATGCTGGATTAAGAAACGGGTTACTTCTGTTCGAACCAGCTCCCGCTGTTTTTAAATTTTCTCTTATTTGTGGCATACCATTCTCCCAAGGCATATCGTAAGGCGAAGCTGTATAATAACCACCATTGCTAATTGGTTGGTCTCCCTCGTCCTGATATGCGAAGTTGGCGTTTATTCCCAAGTTGAAAAAATCGGTTACTGCAACATCGAGATTTAAACGTGAAGTTAACGTTGAAAACTTATCGTCAACCTGAACCGATTCGTTATTGATGTACCCTACCGACCAGTAATACGATACTTTATCTGTACGACCAGAAACACTTACATCATAATCTTGTCGTAACCCGGTTTGAAACAACCAGTCTTGCCAGTCATATTCGTTACCTGCCAAATAATTTTCTTTCTCGTTCTGCTCAAAGCCAAAAGCATCGAGCCAGGCACCGGTAATTACATTAGGATCGGTTTCTCCGGGTATTCCATTTGCTGATAACCAATCAGACTGATATTCCGAAGGAACGTTTTCATATTTTTCATATTTTGACCAAGGATCCAATGTCAGGCTGTTAATAGACTCATTCATGTCAGTCAACCATCCCATTACTTCGTCGCCGGCTTTAAAGCTACTGATTCGTTTTGCTCCGGTTACAACACCTAACTTTGCACTTGCCCTAACAACAGGTTTTCCCAATACTCCTTTTTTAGTAGTAAAAACAATTACACCATTTGATGCACGCGAACCATAAATTGACGCAGCACTTGCATCTTTTAGTACATCGATACTTTCAATGTCGTTCACATTTATTTCTGCTAAATCACCGTTAAAAATAACTCCATCGAGTACAATAAGTGGCCGATTTGCGGCAACTTCTGCCGAACCGCTTGATTTAATTGTGTTGTCGCCACGGATTTGAAATTCCGGGGTGTTTTTAGCACTTGTACTGTAACCAACTTTCAGCCCCGGTACCGCAGAACGAAGTAGTTCCTGAACATTTGCAGGCTGATACTTAATAAGCTCCTCAGCTTTCACATTTACAATTGCCCCGGTAAGGTCTTCTTTTCGCGAAGTACCATAACCAATGGCAACTACCTCCTCCAAACCAATAGCATCAACAGCCATAGTAAAACCAATTGTTGTTTGGTTGCCCACAACAATTTCCTGCGATTTCATCCCAACAAAGGAGGCAACAAGGGTTGCACCGTCGGGAACATTCGGAATGGTATAATTTCCATCAATGTCGGTAACAGAACCGGTAGTTGTTCCTTTAACGATAATTGCTACACCCGGAATAGGTGCACCGTCATCGCCAACTACTGTACCTGTAATGGTTTTTTGCTGGGCCATCGCCCCCAGTTGAGAAATAACAAAGATCCCAACCAATAATAACTTTGCCAAGAGCATGGTGCGCTCCTGAAACAAAAACTTTAGCGTTGTCTTTTTTTTCATAAGTAAATTTGTTAATCGAACAAAACTGTAGTGATTTAATTAAAAATTATTCAAAATTTTATGGAACTGAGACGTTCCTGATTTAATAAATTTTAAAAACGATTTTTTCAACATAGGCAGGTAAGTTTTAATTTAGTAACTATTTTACACGCTATAAAATTATATTTAATAAATTATTTTTACTTCTTATATTTTGTTGATTTTACATTGAATATTAACTATGAGTTAAAAAATCATAAAATTGGGCAATATTTAACGCTTCATTTATCGTTACCCATGTAATACGTTATTTTACTCCGATAGTTATCAAAACTCAGGCTTTAAAAAGTGTAATCATCTATACAATCCTATTGACTTTATTTCTCCAACAACTGTATGACTGTTAAATTGCCACAAGTTTTAGATTATTGCATTTTTTTTGAATCAGGTATTTTGTAATACAATTAAATTATAAAATGAGCCATTGGATACGCCATCATTTTTTGTTTTATCAAGGCGGGAAATTGTAACATAGAAGGCTATTATACAATTTCTCAACACAAGACTTTCCATAAAAATCCCTTTGGGAAAAGTTGGGACTATTGATAATAAATACTCTAAAACCTGCTGAGTAGTAACTTTAATTCAAATATTTTACTATTTCACCCTAAAATCAAACCACAATTTTATTGGGTAATTACTATCACCGTTGTGACCGCTGTAAAAACCCTTTTGACTTTTTGGACCCAACTGGTCGGCCATTTTAAATTTTGTTCCAATTCCGGGTATCTCGTATAAAAACGAAATGTCGCCATCAGGAAATGGAGGATAAACCCCACCTCTCGATTCTTGTGGCTTTGCAGGCGTAAACAGTTGGAAATAGAGATTTGGAGTTTCAGAAACAATTGTAAAAGGCAGTTCGGTTGTCTCCATTTTAAGCCAAAATAAATTTCCGTGATATCCTTTAAATTCAGGATAAATTAAGTGGTTAAAACTTTCGCCGGTAATTGTATTGTTGTACTCTTTTTCCCAAACGCCAACATTACTTCCTTTCTGCCTGTTTTTCCAAACCCGGTACGGACCGCGCCCCATCCAGCTAATCGATTTGCAATTTTCTTCGGGATAATTAAATGAAATCCCAAGGTAGTAAATCTCTTTTAACTTCGATTGAACCGGACTTGCTTCGAGAAAAAGTAACCCGGTTTTATAGAGTTTCCATGCTATTTTTTTGGGATACTTTGAGTATAAAATTTCAATATCGAAATTTCCATTTATATCCTTCCCAAAATTAACCTTCTCAACCTGTGAATCGACACCGGCCGGAACGGGACCTCCTGAAAACGAAATTTTCTCTTTACCACTTTCAATATCCCGGATAGTTCCGTCTGTTTTAGAAAATGAGATTTTCAACTTGCCAACAGTTGCAACAATCAGGTTGTCTGTTTCAACAATTTCAATTTCCGATTTATTGAATTTTGCAGAAAACAGCTCTTTCGCTTTTTCTTTGGGTTGAATAACAGGCCAGCTCCATGTATAAAGTTCGTAGCCGTTTGGGTCGATTGCCTTAAAACGGAAGAAGTCGGCATCTCGCAGTGCGTCGCTACAATTAATCTTAATCATTGCCGTTTCGCCCGGTTCAGCTTCCGGGTTTGCAACAATTCCCGAACCCGTTGTAATCTCTTTTGTACTTCCAATTTCAGTTTTAACAGCTTCCCAGCTAAAACCACAATCGGTTAAATTAGTATAGGTAAATTTATTTTTCAGGAATAGTTTTCCATCCCATTTTTTGTTAATAATAACCGGCTCGATTTGTACCGGCGACCAAATCTCTTTGACAGTGTAAAAGCTGCCCTCTTTTTCGTGATGAGGACCGAGAATTCCATCGGGTGCATGATTGCCGTCCGAATCGTAAACGGTTCCTGCTTTATCGGTGCGCAAAACAGCTTCATCGGCAAAAAGCCACAAAAAACCACCTGCCAGCAGCGGCGATGATTCGTAATTTCGCCAGAAATCTTCCAGCCCGGCACCGAGCCCGCCATCGTATAGACCGTGTAGTAATTCGGTTGCCATAAACGGGTCGTTGCCATTTACAAACCGGTTGGCCGAAAAACTAAATTGTGGATAATGATATGTGTCAACTCCGTTGTGCAACAACCAGGGACAGATTACCGGGCGCTTTTGAATGTCGTAATAATGCAGCCATTTTTCGTTGGCGAAGTCCCAGCCACCTTCGTTTCCATGGTCCCAAATTACAACACTTGGGTGATTCTCGTCTTTTAGAACAGCCTCTTTAATCAGTTTTGGTCCCACAATTGTATCGTAGCCATCTTGCCAACCGGCAATTTCGTCGAGAACAAAAAGTCCCAGCGAATCGCATAAATCAAGAAACCTTGCGTCGGGTGGATAATGCGACATTCGAACAGCATTTATGTTCATCTCTTTCATTAACCGAATATCATCCAAATGATTTTTGTCGCTTAAACAACGTCCGGTTTCGGGCCAAAAAGAGTGGCGGCAAACTCCCCTGAAAACCACTTTTTTATTGTTGATGTAAAATCCATCGTGCTTACGAAGTTCCACGGTTCTAAATCCAACCCGTTCACTAATTTCATGTAAAATATCATTCCCTTTTTTTAGGGTGGTTTTAATATCGTAAAGTGTTGGCCACTCGGGATTCCACGCTATTACCCCCTCGAATTTACCTGAAACGAATTGTTCGGTTGTCCCTTTTTTTATCTCCGAAAAAACAGTCTTGCCAATTTTATTTTCCTGTAAATCAAATAATTCTACCTCAACAGAATAATCTGATTCCGATTTATTTAAAACTATTAATGAGTTAAATGTACCGTCGGCTTTTGCATCGATTGCCGCTCTTCTTATATGAACTGCCGGTAAAACCTCCAAAAATACAGGACGAAATATTCCGCCGAAAATCCAGAAATCGGCTTGCCTTTCGGCACGGTTAACCGATTCGTTTGAAGAGTGTTTGGCAACATCAACCTCCAGTAAGTTTGTTTTTCCGTATTTCAGTAGTTTACTGATATCGTACTTAAAACGGTAAAAAGCACCCTGATGAATTTTGCCGGCTGATTTCCCGTTTATTATTACTTCAGTGTCGGTCATCGACCCATCGAAAACAATGTTTACTGTTTTGCCTTTCCAGCTCTTCGGAACTTCGAATTTATGTTGATATAAACCGTGTTCTTTACCGAGTTTAATCTCTTTGTTTTTCCAGTCATGCCCGTAATTATATGTTCCAAAACCCTGCAACTCCCAGTTCGAGGGGACATCAATTTTCGTCCACTCGCCACTATTTTGCCCGTTGGTACAAAAGAAATCCCACTTCACGGTGTTAGCAGCATCTGTTCCCGACAGATAAACAATGTCAGTATTTTGCGCAAAACCTGATTTTAAAAATCCGGTTAGAAAAATCAGTAAAATAATCTTTATATCTTTCATATCTTTTATAAAGTTATGACGAGTGTACAGCAAAATTCCTAATCATTAAAAATTGCACGCTGATAAGGCTGATGTAACGGATAGTCGCTGATTTAAGAGTTGAATAATCTGTGCAAATCAGCTTAATCAGCGTCATCTGTGTGCAATATCTCTTTAAATGAGAATTTGTCGTATACCCAATATTATGGTTAAAATCATTTTTTATTACTTATGAGATTGCCAGCGACAATCTTCAAATTTAAACTCTGAAAAGGTAGCCTTAAAACCAGCTTTTACGGGAGAACAGGCGTAAACGCCCACCCGTGCTTCTGTTCCCGGAAAGTGCAACATTCGCATCTGTTTAAACAGTTTCCCATCGGTTGAATATTCAATGTAATAATCTTGTCCTCTTCTACTTAAACAATACCACATTTCATAAACTTCGGCACCGATATCGGTTGTTGCCCAATCGGAATATCCTGATTTTGTTACCACCGACCCCAGCCGGGCAAAGGTTTCGTTTTCCTGTTCAACCGATACTTTTACCCAGTTTTCGTTGTTGTCGTACAATACAATTCCGCACTGGTCGTATTGGTTTTTATAGTCGAAAGCAGCTTTTACCGTGAATGTAAAATCGCCTTCAATTTCGGTTACAAACATGGGTGCATTATCGTTACGAAAACCGTAATAGGTACGTTGCCACAAATCGGTTTCCGACTTGGGGTCTATTGTGAGATTGTTACCACTAATATTAAAATTATCGGGTTTATTAATCCACTTAAAATCTGTTAGTTCAAAATATTTTGCCATTATATTCGAATAAATATTTTCTTTTTATAGAGGAAGTAAACAATGTACCAAAGGAAAAATAGAACGAAACTGCTCAGGATTATATTTGCAGAAATTTCGCCGGTCCAGCCAAAAAGTGCATTTGAAAAGGGGAGTACAATTTTGCGAATTAAACCGGCTCCGCCAACGTGTGCAAACAGATAAATAAAGAGCGGATTCATTCCCACGAGGGCAAAAACCCAAACTCCTTTCTGGTATTTTTTTATGTCGATTAGCCAGTAACAAAATGCGAGTGCCAAAAGAGCCCATCCACCGCTGGCAAACACAAATGTACCGGTAGCAATACGTTTAATAATTGGGGTAACTCCACTTAATCCAAACCCGATAACCAGCCCGGTTACTCCTGCAATTAGCAGATATTGCATCTTCTGTTTATTCGATTTTTTACTCAGTAGCAGTTGCCCGGCGAGTACACCCCAGATTGTATGTGCTGCTGTGGGAATTGCATTAAACATTGCCCAGTGTCCGGTGTCCTCATTACCTGCAATTAGGATGTTGAACCAGGCACCAAAATTTTCTCCCGGAACAAAAGCATTTGTAAAACCCTCGACAGGGAAAAAGCGGTAAAGGGCTTCGCTAACAAGAAGTAGCAATACTGAAAAAGCAATCTGAATAACTGGTGATTTTCGCATAATCAGAAAAGCTATAATATAGGTTACACCAAGTTGTGCCAGTACATTTTGAAATCGGAAAACAATTTTCCCGGGGTCGATGCAATAGAGTGCCCAACCCAGAAACAACATCAAAAACGAGCGAACGAGTGCGTGTGAAAAAAGCTGTTTATAAGTTGCCCCTTTTTTCATGCGGTTGGCAAACGAAAAGGGCATTGCAACCCCAACAATAAACATAAAGAAAGGCTGGATTAAATCCCAAAAGTGAATTCCTTCCCATTTCATGTGGTGGAATTGCTGACCGATGGCATATAAAAAGGTGCCTTCGAGTTGCGGAACAGTTAGGTTGCTAAAAAGGTGCGAGAACTCTGCAATAAGCAGAAACATAGTGAGACCCCTGAAAAAATCGAGCGAGAGCAGGCGTTCGTTGGTTTGTTCGTTTAGTTTAGTCATAACCATATTATTTTATTGAAACATTAAAACTAATCAATTTATTGAAACCGGATGCTGTATAAATCGGCATCTTTCATCACAAATCGAAGTTTAACCGGATTATCATTTATTTTAGTCAAATCGACGATTTTAAAATATCTTTATCATATACCGAACCGCCCATCAGCAACATTATTTTATTGTCGGGTGTTACCGACAGTTTCGGGTCGCGCAAATCGATATCTTTTTTGAAAATGTGAGCTACCGGGTTCCAGTTTTCGCCATCTTCAGACATTAATATCCGAATACTGCCATTAATAAAAATCCCATTTTTATTAAGCGGGGTATGACTCCCTCCTTCACGAAATGAGCAATAAAATCGTCCTTTAAAATATACCAGTGATGTAAAAGCGTTGTGACCGGCGCGGTCCCAGATACGTTCTACCGAAATTATTCCTCCTTGTGTTAAACTATTTTGTGCGGTACTGCCGTTTATCAGAAAAGACAGGGCAGACAGAATAAGAAATGTATTTCGAATAGTAATTTTCATGATTGTCAGTGTAATGGTTTATCGTTTAAAATATTTGTAGTTTGCAGGAGTTTGTTTGCCGCTCGTGGTCATTGTTGTGGTAACATCGAAACTTGTGCGCTGCCAGTAAAAAAATACTCCAATTTCGGTACCTATCAACAAATCGGAAATTCCGTCGTTATTGAAATCTGAAACCACAGGCCCGTCGGTGTGCCCCATCAGAGTTCTCGAAACCACGCGTCCCATATATTGCAAAACCATTTTCCCGTTTTTTATTCCCATGTTTTTCATCCAGTCAACAGCCGGTTTCGATGAAAAAACAAGGTCTTTTAATCCGTCTCCGTCCCAGTCGGCAAAGGTGATTTTTAGCCGACCACTACTCGACCCGGTACGTTGATTAAGTAAAATTGGTTCGCCCGAAAGATATACAAAATTTCTTTCGGGAGGATTCAGAAACAGTTTTTCCTCTTTTTTGAATCGTGTGTAAACCGAGAGATATCCTTCGTAATCTAGTATTACAAGGTCGTTCAACCCATCGTTGTTAAAGTCCATAATAAATGGCGAAGTCCGCCAGGGTGCAAGCAGTTCATTACCAGTGGAAACTCCGGGTATCCACTCAGGTTTTTGTGACTCTCCGTTCCATTCAACCAAAATTGGTTTTGGCGCTGCAAGTTTTGGGCTGGTTCGCGTTCCGGTATTTTCGAGCCAAATCACATTTCCGTTGTGGTCGTTTACCAAAATATCGGGTAAATTATCTTCGTTCCAGAAACCCACATCAATTGTTGTGTATCCCCATTTTGGCTCTTCGGTATTTGGGAGTGCTTCATCGGGGATAATTCTGATTTCTCCACCGAATTCTATATATTCTGGGGCAGCCCATTTGGGAATATCGCCGCCGAGGTTCTTAAAAAAGCCAATATTTCCTATTCCGTTTCCGCTTATTATATCATCCAGTCCGTCACCGTCCCAGTCGAAAACGCGGGGTGTGGTCAACGCGCCGAAATCGACATATTTTGCCTTTTGCTGAAAATTACGCGGCTGAAGAAACTGCGGAACACCGTCAACAATTTTCCCGGTATTTTTTAGCAGGGCAACTCTGCCACCTTCGTCGCCGGCAATAATATCTGTAAATCCGTCTTTATCCCAGTCTATTGCTGTGGTATGAATGGTAGCCCGCGACTCCATCATAACAGGCATTTTACCGTCGGTAATAACTTTGCCGGTAGAAAATTTATAAGCGGATTTGGTTCCAATGTTTTCGAAATAGATAAAGAAACTCTTTTTCCACGGAACATCGAATGTTTCACCGTTTTGCGCTTTGCCAATACCAATAAAATCGAGGTCTCCATCGTTATCGTAATCGGCAAACATTGGTTTAATTGCCAGACCTTTTGCCAGCGATTCGCCGTTCTCTTTTACTATCTCAACCGGGTCGCCGAAAACCGGATTATCGTTGCTGCCGGTGTTTTTCAGAAAAACAAGCTTGCTATGTTTGTCAACTCCGGCGTATCTTTTTGTGCGTTCATTAGAACCTGCTCCGCGAAGTCGCGATGAGCGCGAACTGACTGCCGAGCATACGAGGTCTTTTATTCCGTCGCCATCAAAATCAACAAGTTTCCACTGCGTATTTTTATGAAAGTGTAAAATGTCGTACCCTTTTTCAGTGAGTTTTAACTCGTTGTCATCCCAAAAAACATTTTGCGGAACATCCTTATAAATCAGCAACCTTTCGCTTACATTGTCGGGGGTGAGAACATGAGTGTGGTTGCCGACCACAGAGACTTCAAAATTGGCACCGTCGGAACCGAGCCGGCGACGTTCGTACGATATTTTTGCTCCCCGGCGAAAAACCGGCATCTCAACATTTCCACTGATATTTTCAAAATAGAAAATTCCTGCTTCGGCATAAGCTCCCGATTCGGAAAGAACAAGGTCGTAATCGCCGTCGCCGTCAAAGTCCATGGGCATTGGCAGAATTTTAAACCCTGCATCTAAATCAACTAACAGCTCCTGATTATTATACTCAAGTTTATGAATGCCACTGGTATAGATATTAATTCCGGTACTGCTTTTTTTATTTTCCGTACAGCCGAATAGGATAACGGCGATTAAAAGTAACAGGACTATTTTTACGGTTGTTCTCATAAAATACTCTATTGTTTATCTCCCTCTTTAACCCACTCTTCCGAAAAGCGGATGTATTTTATTGTATCGTCGTCGTGTGGCAAAGTGTTGTATTTATGCAAACTATAAACTACATGTATCATTCCGTCGTTTCCCTGAATGATGGAAGGGTACGAAAATTTGTCTCTTTTATCCAAATCTTTATTTAAGTCGAGTTCGATGTGGCGGGTGTATTTCCATGTTTTTCCTTCATCATCTGACAGCGAAACGGCAAGTGAATATCGCCCATCTTCAGCATCGTTATATGCAAGCACCCAATTTCCATTTGCAAGGGTTACTATATCGGAGCCGGAGCCGGGATTTACTACTTTAGAGTCTGTAACATCACTCCAGGTTTTCCCTCTGTCTTTCGATTCGCTGTAATAGTGCAACTGTGGTGGCGGTCCGTTGTCGCGCATATATGCCGCAATTGTCCCATCGTTTTTTATTGCCAAAGTTGCCTGAATATTTGCCACCCCAACCAGCGGGTTGCTAAAACTCCAGGTTTTACCATAATCTTCGGTAATTGCCATTATCGACATTTCTAGCCCGTCGGAATAAAATGGGAATATAATTCTGTTGCCGAGTTGCAGTGGTTTGTTTTTGCTTTGCCATCCCAGTCGTCTAAAATAAGGGTAGCCCAGAACCGTATCTTTTGGGGCAGCGTTGGCTGAATAAATCTTTCCCCTTTTTACCATATTTCCCCCTTTTGCTTTCAATATAATATCGGCAGCAAACTCATCGAACCTAATAAGCTGCTTTGTGGAAGCTCCGCTGTCTTGCAGCCGTTTTCTTGTCGATTTCATCTGTTCAACAACCGATTTTACAAATTTATCGCCGGGTTGAATTCCCCGCTCGGTTTTGTTGCCGGGTTTAAAAATAATCACATCCTGCCACTCCCATTCGGGCGGACCATCGGATTGCATATAGTTATTGCTGATGCGATATCTCGGCAACGAAGTTTCCCATTGGTTGGCAATTACAGTGTACCAAACCAACCAGAGAGTTTCGCGGTTGTCGATAAAAAGCACCGGATTAATATCGGGAAAATCCGGGACATCGGCCATTAGAAACGGTTTGCTCCATTCTGTTTCTCCTTTATGTAATCGAGCTCCCATAATCCTGACATCGTCGGCCCATCTTTCGCCGTGTCCCTGAAACCATGCTGCCAGCATATCGCCGTTGGCAAGTTCAACAATGGTTGCACCGTGTGCATGCTCCTCTTGCGAAGGGAATAGCTCTGTCTGTAAAAATTTCTGCTGTGCGCTGCACGAAACAAAAATTAATAGCGATATAAAAAGAAATATGATTTTCATAAATGAATATTTTTTACCCTTTTGTCTTCGACATTTCCCCTCGCGAGGGGAAACAGTTCTGAATATAATTTCTGCAAAACATTAAATGTCTGTATTAAAACAAATTATAAAAGGGAAATAGTACCCGCTCGTTTAATTTAAAACAGTATAATTTTATAACTATACCCTCAAAAATATTTTGTTTTTGTACAAATAGTAGAGGAAAAACCATTCGAGTGTGATTACCCCAACTGTGATTATTACATCGCCAAAATTACCGGCCGGGTTAGCGAGCCACCCAAGAAGAAATCCTGATGCGTGCCAGAAATCGATAATACGACCACCAATATAAATGGTAATTGAATTCATCCCGATTACCTTGAAAAAGAAAATCCATCCGTCCCATTTTCTTACATCGATAATGTAGTAGAATGTGGCAATTAAAAGGAATCCGATTCCGGCGGTGAGCATATTAAACGGAACGGTCCATATTTTTTTGATGATGGGATAAACCGGCGAAAGCAGAAGTGCAGCAGCAACAATGGCTGCCCCGATAATTAGCAGATATACTGTTTTTTTGTTGGGATTAATTTTTTTGTTGCGAAAAATAAACCCTGCAAATGTTCCCATTAAAGTAACCGATGTTGCCGAAACAATACACAAAACACCTTCGGGGTCGTAGGTTTTGTAGATTAATTTTCCGGGCAGAATGTGCTGGTCTAACCAGGCGTTTATACTTCCATCGGGGGTAAAAGCACCCGCCCCAAAACCGGGAACCGGAACAAGAAATTGAATTGCCGCAATACCTGCGAGAATACCAACTAACCAAAAAATACGCGTTTTTATTTCGGTGGTGTTTATAATAATCAGTGCTGCAAAAAAGTAGGCAATCCCGATTTGTGAAAGTACACTCGGATAACGCATGTTCGAAAAACCATCGCGCAATGCACCATTGTACACAAATCCCAAAAGAATCAGCAAAATCATTCTGATAAATACCTTTTTATAGAGCACCTTTTTTTCGATACCTTTTTCGAGTTTGCTGGTTATGGCAAACGGAATAGCTACTCCTGAAATAAACATAAATAGTGGAAAAATCAGGTCTTCAAACTGAAATCCCGACCAACTGGTGTGGTGCATCTGGTGGGCAATTGGAGCCAGCCAGCCCCAGTCGGTAGCTTTCGACAGGGCAGTAATAAAAGCGCCTCCGCCAATTATCCAAAACATATCAAAACCTCGCAATGTGTCGAGCGACTGTAACCTCTCTTTGGGTTCAACTTGCACTTTAGTTTCCATAATATTATTTTTTTAGTGCATAAATTGCTAAGCTAACGAGATAAATCATACAAACAACCAGCACGATAAAACTGGTGACTACCCCAAAACCGGAACTGACCAATCCCATAACCGGGGGAATAAAAGCCCCTCCCGAAACGGCCATAATCATCAATCCTGAAACCTCGTTTGGCCGCCCCGGCATTTTTTCGAGGGCAATGGAAAAGATAAGCGGGAAAAGGTTTGCAGAGCCGAGGCCTATCATAAAAATGGCAATTTGTGCAAACAAAACCGTTGGTGCAGCCAACAGTCCAACCATACTGATTAATGCAATTATCGCCGTTAAAAGTAAAAACCGACGTGCCGAAATCCAGTTCAAAATAACTGCTCCTGAAAAACGACCTATCATTAATGCGGTAAAATAGAGGCTTATTCCGAGCGATGCATTATTCAAAGTAAGCCCGAATTTATTTTGAAGGAGATTGGCAATATTCGAGTTCATTCCCACATCGGAGCCCACAAGCATAAAAATACCCAGCACCATAAAAAGGATAAATTTGTTATTCAGCAGGCTAAAACAGCTTTTGAAAGTTGCAGCGCCCCCGGTAGATTGTTCCTCCTCTATTTGGGTGAAATAGAGCCAGATAACTGATAGTATTGAAGTGATTGCATAGATTGCAAAAACCAGTTTCCAGTCGCCAAATACGGTTGCCATCACTGTTGTGATAATGGGGCCCAGCAACGAAATTATTGCTTTAATAAACTGTGACAGGCTCATGTAACTCGAGTATTTCGATTTTGGCGAAACATCGTGTAGCAGTGGATTTGCCGAAACCTGAACGATGGTGTTTCCAATTCCCAAAACAATAAAAGCCGCCAGCATTACCGGAAACGAGTAGTGAAAAAACGGGATAACCATCCCCACACTTGTCAGTAACATCCCAATATTGAGCATGTTACGTTTTCCTATTCTATCCTGTAATAATCCTGATGGGACCGATAAAACAAAAAACCAGAACAGTGCCATCGACGGGATAAGTTGTGCAAGATTGTCGGCCAGGCCGAAATCGTTTTTAATGTAACCCGTTGCAACTCCAACAATATCGACAAAGCCCATTACGGCAAACGACATAAAAACGGGCAATGTTTTTTTGATACTAACTTTTGAACTACTCACAATTATATTTTTAATGATTATTAATGCAACCTACTCTTCCAGTAAACTCACCTCTTTAATACTTCCTGTACTTTTATCCATCCGTAAAGTTTTTATTTCGTAGGGTGAGAAACTACCTGTCCATTTCGAACCGGCAAACCGTAAATCAACGGTTGCATCTGTTGTTAATCCCAGCGTTTCAACACATCTGATTATTAAATCGTCGCCGTCTTCGGCTTTTTTTAGTGCCGATACTAAAACATTTTCTGAATCGCATGAAAGGAACGAACCTGATTTTGGCATAGCACCTCCGTGAATTCCCTGATAAATAGGGATAAACGAAGCACTGAATTCATCTGCAGTTTTCACAATATTACTTTCACGCCAGCTATTTTCATGCGGCACAATCAACATCTCGAATGTTTGTATCCCCTGGTCCATCCAAAGATATTCTTTCGACGGGTCGAGTTTTTTGGGCCGGTGATGGGCAAAAACGGCAGCTCTTGCAATTGAAATCCGCATGTCGTTGTCAATAACATTGTAACCATATTTGGCATCGTTCATAACGGTTAACCCATAAGTTTTTCCATTCTGCTTTCCGGTAACATCAATCCATCTTTGTCCCGGGTTTTCATCGCCATTAACGGCACGCTCAATGTTTCCATAAGCAGTTTCGTAGGTTGAAGTTGGCGATTCAACATTCACAGGGAAAGAGAACTTTAACATTTTCAGTTGCTCGTGCCAGTCGAGAGAAACTTTTGCCTTTAAATTTTTCGAGCCTGAATAGAGTATCCAGTCGATGGTTAGGAATGAATTTCCATAAGCTGTTTTTACGCGGACGATAGCCCTGAGCGGACCATTTTCGAGGACTTTTATTTCGGCACTTTTAAACGAACCAATTTCATCGGAAAACGAAACTACATCGTGACTCCAGGTATCGCTTGGGTCGTCGATAATAATTGCACGGCATCCGGTTTTACCTCCGTCAAATAACTCTTGTCCGGTTGTTTTATCGAAAATACCAATATTTCCATCATCAGAAAAGCTTACCCGGAGATATTCGTTTTCAAGCTGATTATTTTTTGCCGTAACATCTTTGTTGATTTTGAATGCATCGCCATCTAATAACCGAATCTGGCGATAACCGAAAGCAGGAATTGTTGTTTTAACAATTAATTTCTTTCTGCTGCCTGCCTGACTTGAGCCTAAAGTCCACTGATGAGGCAGCGAATTTCCCTGTTCATCTTCAACCCTCGACGATTTGTGTTTTGAACTCCAAATAAAATCGTATTCGAAATTTCCGGTAACATCCCAGGTGTGCGGATTAAAAACCAAAACATATTGCGACTCGGGGTCAACTGCAGCTACCTGCCATTCGAGTTTTTGCATGGCCATAATCGTTGCCTGATGTGCAGTGTCGAGTGCAAATCCGTATCCCTCGCGGGCAGTTTGCGAGTGCTCGAAAAGTGAAGTTCCGGCCAGACTGTCGTGAAACTGAAGGCAAAGTACGCGCTGCCAGGCAGTTGTAAGTTCGTCTTTCGGATATTTTGCATTCCATGCAACCGAGCCGATTGCCGTAATCTTTTCGGCCGTAACCAATGCGGTTTCCGATTGCCGGTTACCTTTTTTATCTCCGATTCTATGGTGTAACAACCAACAGAATGATGTTGAAGGTCGTCATTCACAACTGGAATTTTCAGGTTTTTATCTGCTCTTATATCCTCGAAATATTTATCGTTGGTACTGTAAAAAACTTGGGGTGCGTCTTTTTCACTCTTCAGTTTATTTATCGACTTAATGTTCTCTTTTGTTGCTCCGCCGCCGTGGTCGCCCGCACCATAATAAGCCATAAAACTTTTCATCGGTTGCTTTTTCGAACCCTCGAGAATTTTTTCGATACGCTCATCAACACTTCCCCTGTCGTTATAGCTGATTTGAATGCGGTAGGTCAAAACTTTAGTTCCGTCGATACCTTCCCACCAAAAGAGGTCGGCAGGAATCTCTTTTTCGCCAACACCTGGGCGCATAAAAATGTAGTTTTCCATGCCCTGCGACTTTATAATTTGAGGAAGCGAACTGGTGTGCCCAAATGAATCGGGGTTCGATGCAACTTTTGCCCGGTGTCCGAGAAGTCTCTGAAAAGTGAGCTGCCCATACAATCCCTGCCTTACAAAGGCTTCTCCGGATGGCATATTTACATCGGGCTCAATCCACCAGCCACCAACAATATTCCAGCGGCCTTCCTCAATACGCAGTTTTATTTTATCTAACATTTCGGGGTCGTTCTCTGCTACCCACTGGTAAAACTGCGCAGAACTTGCAGTAAAACAAAAATCAGGAGTTTCATTCATGCGGTCGAGTGCAGCCCGAAAAGTACTGTGGATAACCGAAACACCTTCGGACCAGGGCCACAACCAAACGGGGTCGAGATGCGCCTGTCCAATCATATAAAACTTATAATCTTTTGCATAATCGGGCCATAACCGGGCATCCCGGAAATCGGATGCTAAAAGATTTGAAACGGGATTTATTGCAATTAAAGCTGTTCCCGAAGCAGTACGGTTTATAAAAGTTCTTCGCGAAATGTTACTCATTTTATAGGTTTTTATTTGTTTTACTATTTGAAAAATCACTTTTTTGGGTGAAAGAAATAATCCTCAACCACCATGCAAATGGTGTGATAAACAGGCAGATGCAATTCTTGTACATAAGCAGTTCTTGTTTCCAGAACATTTATCAGAAAATCGCAGTATGCTTTCATTTTTCCTCCTGTCTTACCGGAAAGTCCGATGGTAATCAGCCCTTTTGCTTTGGCTACAATTAGCGCATCAATAACATTTTGCGAGTTGCCCGAAGTACTAATTCCAATTAAAATATCACCACTGTTTCCGTAGCCTGTAACTTGCTGTGCATAAACAACATCAGCATCAATATCGTTGGCAACTGCCGAGATTAATCCCGAATGTGCATTTAGAGAAATGGCAGGCAAACCCTGTTGTAAATTCCCGGCAAGATATTCTCCTCTCGATGCATCAACATCTTCCAAAGCGGATTTTAATTTTGATTAACCGGGCGTTTCCGCTCAAAACTTTTCATCAATTCGCCCACAATGTGGTCGGCATCGGCGGCACTTCCCCCATTTCCGCAAACAAGTAATTTACCCCCTTTCGAGTATGAATTAATAATTGCTTCTGAAGCTTTTTCAATCTCCGGTTTTAGAAAATCCAACTGATTGTAGCGTTCTGCTAACTGATTGATTTTATCCATTTTTTTAATTTAAACTTCGTTAATTGCTACGCAGAGTGCAGCATAGTCGCCAATGGAATCGCCGAGGAGAGCAGGTTTTATTTTGCAAACTTCAACGGCTGCTGGAATTGCTTCCTTTTCGATCATCCTGTTAATATGCGGGTCGAAAAGCTTAACATTGCGTGCATAAATACTTCCGATAACGATACACTGCGGGTTTAAAGTATCGATAAGAATTGCCAGTGCTTTGCCGAGATATTCGCCCGATATTTTAATTATTTCGTTGGCAACCGGGTCGCCGTTGTTGGCAGCAATTGCAACTGTTTTTGCTGACATGTTTTCCAGATTTCCGGTGTTGCAGAAGTCACTTTCAATTCCGCCGGCAACTTTTGCTGAAATTACGGTTTTTGCCAGTTGTGCAATTCCGCCACCACTGCAAAAGCCTTCGAAAGAACCGGCTTTCCCAAACCCGACAGGACCATCGTCAGCAAGTCTGATATGCCCGACTTCACCTCCCAAATCGTTGGTGCCTGCGTAGAGCTGACCATTTAAAATCAGTCCCGAACCCATTCCGGTTCCAAAGGTCAGGAAAATCATATTTCGTGTGCCTTTGCCGGCTCCCATTAACCACTCTGCCAGTGCCGAAGCGTTGGCATCGTTTTGTATGGCAGTGGGAATTCCATACTTATCTTCAAACATTTTTACAATGGGTACATTGTCCCAACCCGGCAGATTTGGTGGAGAATAGATAAATCCTTTTTCCGAATCGAGCGGTCCTCCGCAGCTGATACCGATTTGCCTGACTTGCTCTTTTGGAAATTCTTGAAAAAACTGGTCGAGATTACTAAAAAACTCATTTATTATCTCTTTGTACCCGCGTTCGGTTTTGGTTTCGAACTGAACTCTTTTGTAAATTTTAAAGTCGCCGTTGCCAATAACCACAGCGCATTTTGTTCCGCCAATGTCGATCCCTATAAAATATTCAGAAAATTCTTTTTGCATAATTTATATTTTTTACTCTTCGAAAAGGACTCCCACAATATCGTATTAAAATTTAGAAAAACAGTGACAAATAGATGAAAAGATAATCAATAAAACTTCTTATAATTTATTCAATATACATTATATTTTAACCAGCTATTAAATTTTTAATATCTAATTTTACAACCAATATTATACCGTAAACAGTTAAAATTGAGATAATTTTCTGGATAGAACAAATTGAGAACTATTTCAATATAAAATACAATAAAGATGAAATACTATATTCTATTAATTATTTTTTTACTCAGTTTTTCTAACATTATAAGTAGTCAGAATAGCGAAAAACAAGAGGCGATAGATTTTGTAAACCCTTTTATTGGGACTGATTTTTTTGGGCATACTTTTCCCGGAGCATCGTTGCCGTTTGGTATGGTGCATTTAAGCCCCGATACAGGAACTGAAGGCTGGACTTATTGTGCAGGGTATATTTATTCCGATAATTCGATAATGGGATTTAGTCATACTCACTGGAGCGGTGTGGGAATGGTAAATGGCGGGGAAATTATGCTGATGCCAACAGTTGGCGATAAACTGCAAATAGTTCCGGGAAGTGCCGAAAATCCGGATGAGGGATACCGCTCAAGATTCGACCATGCAAACGAGTCGGCATCGCCGGGATATTATTCGGTCTTATTAAAAGATTATAATATTAAGGTTGAACTCACATCGACAAAACGGGCAGGTTTCCACAGATATACTTTTCCGAAAGCTAACAATTCGCAAATTATTCTCGACCTTGGACACCAGATTGGAGATATGGAGAGCAGTTCCAATTCGGAGTTAACAATAGTTGACGATACACATATTGAAGGTGTAAAAAGTGCAGGACTCGGACAAGTATTTTTTGTTGCCGAATTCAGTAAACCGTTTTTGTATTACGGAACTTTCGATGCATCGTATTATACGCCTGAATCGGGCGGAAGTGTTTTCCCATACAAAAATGGAGAGGCAGGGGAAAAAATAGGTGCGTTTATGCGTTTCCGGACTGACGAGAACGAGCAGATATTGGTTAAGGTAGGAATATCGTACACCAGTTTAGAGGGTGCCAGAAAAAATTTAAACGCCGAAATTCCCGGTTGGAATTTTGATGAGATTCATAAAAATGCACGTAAAATATGGAGCAACGAACTGTCGAGAATAGAGATTGAAGAGACAACCGACGATAAAAAGGAGATTTTCTATACGGCTGTTTACCATTCGCTTCTCGCGCAATATATTTCGCAAGATGTTGATGGAAAATACTTTGGATCCGACCAAAAAATTCATACTGCTAAAGATTACGATTTTTATGGCTCTTTTTCGTGTTGGGACACATATCGCTCGCAGCATCCACTGTTAACAATAATTGCCCCCGACCACGTTAATGATTTTATAAAATCGATTGTTGCAAAAACCGAGAATCTTGGCTGGTTGCCTGCACAACATTTTCTGAATATTTATCGTGAGGCAATGGTGGGAGACCATTTGATTCCGGTAATTGTTGATGCATATATGAAAGGATATCGTAACTACGATTACGAGAAACTCTATGATGCGATGCGTAAAAAGGCACTTGAAAACCCTTTGCCACCAGTTCCGGAACACATGGGCAGGTCGGGTTTAGACTTTTATAAAAAGCTGGGCTACACACCTGTTGACAAGGTAACCGAGTCGGTGCCAAATACATTGGAACTGGCTTACGACGATTGGTGTATTGCACAACTGGCCCGCGAACTTGGGAAAGATGACGACTACAAACTGTTTATGAAACGTGCCGGAAATTATAAAAATTTGTGGGATTCGGAAACCCGGTTTATGCGTCCGAAAATGGCAGATGGCACCTGGCTGGAAGCTATAAATGGCAGGGAGCAGGAGATTGTTAAAACCGAAGTCAATTCGTATTTTAAATATTTCGACCCTCTTTTGGTAGGTTGGCGTCCGAATCGTTATTACACCGAATCGAACGCGTGGCAATATATCTGGTCGGTTCAGCACGATGTTCAGGGACTGATAAATTTGTTTGGAAGCAACGAAGCATTTATTAAAAAACTTGACACTTTTTTCGAAATGAGCCCGATAATAACGCCTCCAAAATATGTTGGGGTAGTTGGAACAATTGGACAATATGTGCAAGGCAATCAACCTTCGCACCATGTTGCGTATTTGTATAATTATGCGGGAGAACCGTGGAAAACCCAACAACGAGCGCGGCAGGTTACCGAACAGTTATACAGGGTTGGAGAAGGTGGCATTTGTGGAAACGAAGATATGGGATCGCTCTCGTCGTGGTATGTACTTAGTGCGATGGGGTTTTACCCGGTAACCCCGGGGAACAATGCGTATGCAATTGGCAGTCCGTTATTTGGTAAAACAACTCTTCATATAAATGGTAATAAAACTTTTAAAATAGAGGCACGAAATAACTCACGCGAGAATAAATATATTCAATCGGCAACATTAAACGGAAAAGTTTTTGACAGAACATGGATTTCGCACAGCGAAATTATGGCGGGCGGAAATCTTACTTTCACAATGGGATCTACTCCCAATAAAAAATGGGGAACGGGCAAAAACAGTGTTCCGCCATCCATGTCGGAAAGAAGATAAGAGTAGGAAATGATGTTGAGAAAATCCCATATTAACGATAAAATTATCTGAAACCCTTTCTGTATTCAGAGGGAGTTTTATTCATTACTACCTTAAAATAGTGATTGAAATTTGCTAAACTATTATACCCACATTCGTAACATATTTCGGTAATTTGTTTATTCGTTTCGGTAAGTAATTTGGCAGCTATCCCAATTCGAACACCCTTCACATACTCCATAAACGATTGGTTTGTCTTTTTCTTAAAATAACGACAAAACGAACTGGGCTGAAGATAAATTATTGAAGCTGCTTCTTTTAGTTTAATTCCATCTTGTATATTCTGAAAAACATATTCGTACACTTTATTTATTTTGTCCTCATCTTTTTTGTACGAATTTGGCAACGATGAGGGAAGAGTGAGGTATTCCCTCTCCTCGTTTTGTAGTAACAGATTAAAAACCTCTAGTAAATGAATAAGCAAATCTAACCCAGTTAAAGTGGTCATTTTTTTAAGAATAGTTGCAACTTTTTTAGATTTTTCTCCTTTGAATACAATACCATTTTCGGCATCTTTTAGTAAAGGAATAAGTACTTCTAATTCAGGGATATTTAAAAAATCGGATGTAATGAAGTTTTCATTAAAATGAGTTACAATACATTCAGGATCTAAATTATTGTCATACTCAAGCACTTCCCAGCAATGTGAGATATTTGGAGCAAGTAAAACTAAATCACTTTCCGAATAACTTGAGATATTATTCCCCACAATACGTCTGCCCGAACCAGAGAGTATAAGATTTAATTCAAAGTTTTTATGAGAATGTATTTTATCTGACCCCGGTTTTAATTTTGCCCGATAGGTGATAAAAGTGTGCTTATTTGGAACCAATATCTTTTCGTAAATAAACTTCATCTCTTATTTTTTCATTTTAAGTATAAACTTATAAATATTTTGTGAATAACACGGTCAATTTAATTTGAAAAGTTTATCTGATATAAAATATGATAAAGGGAAATAATGAACGAATTAATAAACAAAGGATAAAAAAAGCACTTGCATTTTTGTGAATAAAACGATAAACAAGAATCAATACAAATTCTCTCTTTAATCCTCTCTACCAAAAAACAAAACCACTTAACTATCAATAAGTTAAGTGGTTTTTTTGTACCCGGAGCGGGAATCGAACCCGCACTTCCTTGCGGAAACTGGATTTTGAATCCAGCGCGTCTACCAATTCCGCCATCCGGGCTTTTACACCCCGTCTGTCTTATTCCGCTCCCAAAGGGATTTCTCTTCGTTCAACATCCGGGCTTTCCTTTTGTGGAAATTGGTGTGCAAAACTAATTATTTCGCCCGAACCCACAAAATATTAATTCGAAATTTGTTTTTTATCGTCAATTCTTTTTAATACACTACCGTAAACAATTAGCACAACTGCCGATATTAAAGCCATTTCAACAAAGAAATACCAGATATAGTGTGCATTTGAAACTGCCACTTCCCACTCTCCATGTGTTGCAAATAATCGTGGATCTGGGCAATATTTATCTAGCAAAACACCCAAACATTATAAAACCAAATATCGACGATACAAACGAATATAAATAACTAAAGACGAGATAAAATCCCATTCCCAAATATCCCAATGTTAGCAATCTAAACGCCAACATCAACTATTTTCGAAAACCAACTTTATCGGTGTAAGCACCGGTAAAAGAGGGAAGTAAATATAACATATCTATACACTTTCAAGATGAGCTACTTTTTTCTACCTTCGCTCCTAATCGATTTTTATTGAAAATATGAATTCAGATAAAGACAAATATTTGTTCGAACAAATAAATAATAGCAACGAAAAAGCATTCGAAAAACTTTTTCACAACTATTATGGTCATTTATGTCTCTTTGCTTCCCGAATTCTTCAGGACGACAATTCCGCCGAAGAGATTGTACAGGATTTTTTTGTTAAACTATGGGAAAAAAGAGAGCGACTTACAATTGAAACTTCGCTTAAAAGTTACCTTTTTAGTTCGGTTAAAAATTTATGTCTGAATTATATTCAACACAATAAAGTTAAACTTCGATACGCACAAACTATTATTTCCGAAACATCGAATAATCAATCGGACGACAACAGTTTTTCCGAAATTGATTTGGCTGAAAAGATAGAAGAGAGTATTCAATTATTGCCTGCAAAACGCCGCGAAATTTTTAGATTGAGCCGCGAAGACGGGCTGAAATACCGGGAAATTGCTAAGAAATTAAATATTTCGATTAAAACAGTTGAAACACAAATGGGGCTGGCAATCAAAACTTTACGAGATAAACTAAAAGACTACAACACTTTTTTTATGCTTTTTATATTTTTCAATAAAAAATAAATTAGGGGTATATTTAATTTGAACTGTCATATTAGAAACATGAGTGAAAAGAAAAACATAGAGATTATTAACTGGACGTTATTGACCAAATACTTAAATAACGAAATAACTTCTGATGAAAAAACAGAAGTGGAAAACTGGTTAAATAAATCGGACAGAAATCGGGCAGAGATGGAAAAATGCCGGAAAATGTTAACTAAAGTTGACAGCTATTACAAAGCAAAAAGCTTTAATTCGAACACGGCATGGAAAAATGTAAGTTCTAAAATTTACCCAATGCAATTTAAAGTTGTTCAGCGCAAAAAAAGAAAGGAGAAGATTGCACAATTTTATAAATATGCTGCAATACTTGTGGTTGCAATTCTTTTGGGGGGAGTTGGATATTACATTGATTTCAGAAACGAAATGCCGCTAATTTTTAGTCAAACAGTTTCGGCCGAAAAGCAAGTTTTAAACGAATTTGTTTTGCCCGACGGTTCGGTGGTTACATTAAACAGCAACTCGAAACTGAAATTTCCGAAACATTTTGCCGACGATGTTCGAGAAGTTACAATTATTGGAGAAGCGTTTTTTGAAGTTAAACCAAACCCGGAAAAACCATTTGTTATAAACGCCGGAAAAACACAGATAAAAGTTTTAGGTACCTCTTTTAATGTGTCAGCATATCCGGAAACCGAAACCGTTGAAGTGGTTGTAGCAACCGGAAAAGTTCTGGTTACACGGGAAAGTGAAAATTTACTTTCAGAAAACAATAGAATATTTTTAATTCCCGGAGAAAAAGGAACGCTTTTCGTCAAAAGTAATCGCCTCGAAAAATCGGTAAACAGCAACTTGAATTACCTTGCCTGGAAAACTAACGACCTCATTTTTAACGAAACGCCATTAAACGAAGTAGTTAAATGTTTGGAGAAAGTTTACCACATCGAAATTCAGTTAGTAGAACCCGGTTTGGAAACTCTCAAATTAACCGCTCATTTCGATAAAAAACCAATCGATTTTGTTTTAAATGTAGTACGACTAACATTTAATCTTGAATTGATGGGAGAAAACGAACACTTTACACTTTCAAGTCGTATTAATAAACAAGTAAAGCCTTAAAGTCATGAAAAACACAATTAATAAAATTTGTATAGCATTTGTTTTTACCGCAGTTACTCTGATTCTGATTCCGAAAGTGAATTTTGCTCAGGAAACCAAAACGCAGGCACTCGACCAAAACATAAGTATTTATGCAGAAGACGAGCCACTTTCCGACGTAATTGAGAAAATCTGCAAATATTTGGATATCGATTATTCGTACAATTCAAATATTATTGACGATAAAAAAGTAAGTTTGAATGTTTCGAATAAACCGGTAAAATATGTTCTCGATAAACTGATGAATGACTTTTACCTTCTTTTTGAAATTGAAGATAATATTTTAGTTGTTCGCGATTATATTCCCTTGGATAAAAGTATTGATTATGAACAAAATAGCAGTCAGTTTTTTTCAAATAATCGCGGCTTTTTATTTGATAATCAGAGAAAAAAATCTATTACAATTAAGTTTAAAACAGCTAGCAACCTAATTATTATTCCGGTTAACATCAACGATTCCGACACCTTAAATTTTATTCTGGATAACAGTGTTCAAACCCCAATTATTACAGAATTACCCTTTGTTAATAATTTGAGTTTGAATTATATGAAACCTATGAAAATAAAGGGATTAGCAGAAGGTGTCGAGTTAACTGCGTATCGTTCGGGGAACAACACATTGAAGATAAATGGTTTATCAGCACGCAACCAGGAAGTACAAATGATTATTGATGAGAACTTTCAGATTTCACACATACTTGGAATTCCGGTTCATGGTTTAATAGGATTCAATTTATTTAAAGATTATGTGGTTGAAATTGACTATTCGAGTAAAAAACTCACACTTTTTAAACCCGAATATTACAAATATCGCGACCGCAAAAAAGACATTATTATGCCACTTTATTTCGATGGAAATAAACCATTCATTAAAACTGGTATTGTAACCGATGAATTAACCGATGTTAGGGTGAAACTACTTGTTAACACAGGTGCCAGCGATGCACTTTGGCTTTCAGAAAGCTCGGATAAAAAAATAAACTTACCCAAAAAGCATATCGAAACTTTTCTTGGAAAAGGACTCAGTGGCGATTTATATGGAGTTAAAGGCAGAATTGATGCTATTTGGGTGGGACCTCTGTTTTTGCCACAACCAATTGTTGCATTTCCAGGTTCGGAAATAATAGATAAATTAATTTCCAGAAACGACAGAAACGGAACAATTGGAGCTGAAATTCTTCGACGATTTTTTGTAATATTTGACTACCGAAACAGCCGCCTGACCTTGCGTCCAACCAACAGAGTAAAACAAGATTTTAATTATAATATGAGTGGTATGGAAGTTACAAATCCGATGCCGGGGATGCCAATTTTTACAATTTCGAATATACGCGAAGACTCACCGGCTTTTCTGGCCGGACTACAAGAAAACGACCAGATTTTGTCGCTAAACAGTAATAACCACCGTTCGTTAAAACTAAATGATATTAACCTGCTTTTACAAAGTAAGGAAAATCGAAAAATAAAAATTAAAGTTTTACGCAACGGCGAAGAATTTAAAACTTCGTTTCAACTGAAAAAAGTGTTTTAATGATAAAAACACATTGTTTTATATTACTTACCATCCTGTTGTTTTGGCTGCCTTGCAAGGCACAGCAACAGGATGGTTCTGTTTTTGAGAGGCGGGTTTCTATAAATCAAACGAACCAACCAATAAGTTATATTTTAGACCAAATAAGTTGGCAGGCGGGTGTTTTCTTTTCGTACGATGCATCTATTTTTGACGCTGAAAAAACAATATCTCTTGAAGTTGAAAACAAATCGCTGTTTACAGTTTTAAACACACTGTTTAATTCAGATAATTTCAGTTTTTATGAGCTGGAAAATCAGATTATTATTTCGAAAAAAGTTAATACTGAACTTATAAATAAGCTGAAAAATGATACAATCCCCACAAAATATTTTTTTCTCGCAGGTAAACTTCTGGATATTAAAAAGGAAAATCCGGTAAAATATGCCACTGTTTCCGTTAGTAATAAACCAATTGGTACAATCTCAAACTTCGATGGCGAGTTCCTGCTAAAAATCCATCCTGAAAATATTTTAGATACAATTATTATTTCGTGCATGGGTTATAAACAACTGATAATGCCAGCATATAAAATTTTAGATGAAGATATTATTATTATGAGCCCAGTCTCAATCAGGATTAAAGAAGTTAAAGTTACTGCAACAACACCTCACGAATTACTAAAAAATGTCCGTAATAATTTAACAAAAAATTACTCTGCTAATTATAAATTAATGACAGCCTTTTATCGCGAAACAGTTGAACAAGACAATAACTATATAAATGTATCAGAAGCTGTTATGGAAGTTCTGAAAGCACCATACTCAAATACTATACGCAAAGATGTTATCAGGTTAATAAAAGGTCGCAAAAGCCCCGATGTTCAGTCGTTTAAATGGGTGAACATTAAATTACAAGGTGGTCCGTTTTCGATAACGCAACTGGATGTTGTTAAAACCATGAAACGTTTTATTGACAAAGATTATGAAGAGCTGTACAAATATCGTATCAGTAAAGTTATTTGGTACAAAACTGAACCTGTTTATGTGCTTAAATTCGAATCTGTTTCCGAACTATTTTTCCCGGCTTACGAAGGTGAAATGTATATTCATCGCGAAACTTTTGCTATTATTCATGCCAAATTCAAACTCAGCAAAAACAGTTTGCACGAAGCAGAAAGTAGAATGATCAAAAAAAAGCCACGCGGTGTTAAGGCAAAACCTTCGTTTGTTCAATACACTGTAAACTACCAGCAGTTTCAAGGGAAATGGCATCTGGCAACTGCGCAAGCTTCCATAAAGGTTAAAATAAAAAGCCGGCGCGACAAAATAAATTCTGAATTCCACAGTATTTCCGATTTACTAATAACCAACATTCAACCCACTGAACTAAAACGCTTTACCCGAACCGAATCTCTTTCACGCCACGATGTATTTGTGGAGATGATAAATAGTTACGACGAACAATATTGGGGAAACTACAACATTATTAAACCCAACGAAGATTTGCGAAAAGCGTTTAAAAATGAGACAGATTTTGAAATGAAATAGATTCAAATGTGCAAAGCAAATAGTTTACTTCAAACCACCACACGAATTTAACACTACTATCAAAGTTTTTACTTAATTTTGAGCCATTAATAATTATTATGGAACAATATAGTACACGACAAAATAAGATTTCGAAATTGGTTCAGCGCGAAATGGCTGATATTCTGCTAAAGCTAAATAAATCTAATTTTCAGGGAAAGTTGATTAGTGTTTCGGTGGTACGCGTTACCAAAGATTTGGGTATTGCCAGAGTATATTTAAGCATCTTTCCGTCGGAATTTAGTGAAGCAATTTTAGCGGAAATTCGTAAATTAACGAAACATATTAGAGGCGATTTGGGTCGAAGAGTGGGAAAAAGTCTCCGTGTTATTCCAAATTTAGAATTCTATATCGACGATAGTTTAGATTATATTGATAATATCGACAAACTTCTTAATTCATAATTTGATGGTAATTTGCCCGGCAATTAAAATCGTTTGGCTGATACTCAACAATAATAAACTGCAAAATTGAATCTGCCACTTTTCATAGCAAAACGGTATCTTATCTCTAAAAAGAAACAGAATATTATTAACATAATATCCGCAATTTCGGTGGCAGGAATTATTGTTGGAACAACAGCACTGATTATAATTCTATCAGTTTTTAATGGCTTTAATAGTCTGATAACCACCTTTTACAGCGATTTCGATCCCGACTTAAGAATTTCTCCAGCCGAAGGAAAAATGTTTAATCCGGCCGATTTTAATTTCAATAAAATAAAAGAACTTCCCGGTGTAATTCACTATTCAAAAGTAATTGAGGAGGTGGCACTTCTAAAATATGGCAGCCAAATTTATCCGGCAACAATTAAAGGAGTTCCCGAAAATTATATCCAATATACAAACATCGACAGTCTGATTGTAACAGGAAGTTATTCGTTAAAACGTGATGGAATTAACTATGCAGTTGTCGGGCAGGGTGTTGCATATAATCTCGGTATCAGGCTTTCGCTTGCCGACCATATTATGATTTATGTTCCTAAAAAAGGGAAGCAAACCTCAATTAATCCGACGCGTGCAATTAATCATAATTATATTTTTCCGGCAGGTATATTCTCCGTTTTAGAGGAGATAGATTCAAAATACATTTTAGTCTCGTATGATTATGCAGCCGAACTATTTGAAAGTAAACAACTTGTATCTATTGTCGAACTCGGTTTGTCTCCATTGGCAAATGCAAAAACAGTTCAAAAAGAGATTCAAAATATTTTAGGTGAAAAATTTATTGTAAAAAATAAGTTTCAGCAACACGACCTTATTTACAAAACAATGCAGTCGGAAAAATGGGCTGCATATTTAATTTTGGTCTTTATTTTAATCATTGCATCATTCAATATTTTGGGCAGTTTGTCGATGCTAATTATCGATAAAAAAGAGGATATTTTAATCTTTAAAAGTATGGGAGCAACCACAAAATTAATTCGCCGGATTTTTCTTTTTGAAGGATGGCTAATTTCAATCCTTGGGGCTGTAATTGGCTCTGTTATAGGTATTTTAGTTTGCTGGATACAAATAGAATTTGGTATTATTACGCTTCCCGGAAACGGGTCGTTTGTTATTTCTGCCTATCCTGTCGAAATAATTTTTAGCGATATTATTCTGGTTTTATCGGTGGTTTTACTTATTGGTTTTATTGTTTCGTGGTATCCCGTAAAATTCATCTCTCAAAAATATCTTTTACAGCAGAATTTATAACAAAAAATCATAATACTGATTTAAGTTATTATTTCTATTTGTATAAAATTTTAACTTGCACCTATATAATTCGAAGACTTTTAAAATGAAAGCGATAGTAAAAAAGCGACCCGAAAGAGGGGTCTGGATGGAAGATGTTCCAATGCCAATAATTGGTCCCAACGATGTTTTAATTAAAGTTAAAAAAGCTGCAATTTGTGGCACCGATTTACATATTTATAAATGGGACGAGTGGGCGCAGCAAACCATTAAAACACCAGTAACAATAGGGCACGAGTATATGGGAACTGTGGTTGAAGTTGGCTCAGAAGTTGAACGTGTAAAAGTAGATGAACGTGTTACCGTGGAGGGACATATTTCGTGTGGATTCTGTAGAAATTGTCGGAGGGGCAGGCAGCATATTTGCGAAAATACAATCGGAATTGGAGTTAATCGCAATGGTGGTTTTGCTGAATATATTTCTGTTCCGGCAAAAAATGTACTCCATATAGATGCTCGGATTTCGGACGAAATGATGGCAATTATGGATCCATTCGGGAATGCTACTCACACTGCACTATCTTTTCCATTATTAGGCGAAGATGTTTTAATTACCGGTATTGGAGGACCAATTGGAGCAATGGCAGCAGCAATATGTAAATTTTCGGGTGCCCGAAATATTATTGGTACGGATTTAAGTAAATACCGCCGCGATTTAGCCCAACAGTTAGGTGCAACACGAGTTATCGACCCAACAAAAGAGAGTATAAAAGAGGCAATGAAAAAGCATAATATGACATCCGGATTTGACATCGGATTGGAGTGTTCGGGTTCGCCGGTTGCTTTCAACGATATGGTAAACCATATGTATAACGGTGGTAAAATTAGTTTGCTCGGTCTGCTTCCACAAAAAACCCAGATAAACTGGAGTAAACTAATATTCAAGGGTTTAACCATGAAAGGAATTTATGGTCGCGAAATGTACGAAACCTGGTATCACATGGAAATGATGCTCACAAGCGGACTCGATATTTCTTCAATTATTACACATCGTTTTAATGCCGACGATTATCAACAAGCCTTTGATATTATGGAAAGTGGTGATTGTGGTAAAATTATTTTGGACTGGGAATAATTATTTGTTCCACGTGAAAAATAGGTAGTAATTTTCTAATTACAATTTTTATTGAATTCCATCTATTTCTTCGAGATAAAATCCTAAAGTATTTTAAAATTTCTAATATCTAACTAAATAGCTACTTTTGCTGAAAATAGAATAATTTGAATAAAGGATTAGTAATAAGATCGACCGGCAGTTGGTACACCGTTGAAAGCGAAAACGGTGAAACTTTCGAGTGCAAAATCAAAGGTAAATTTCGTATAAAAGGAATAAAAAGTACGAATCCGGTAGCAGTTGGCGACCGTGTTGGATTTAATTTACAATCGGTTTCAGCTGATGAAACGGAAAAGAAAATTGGTCTGATTACATCAATTTCAGAACGCAAAAATTATATCATTCGGCGTTCAATAAATCTCTCTAAACAGTCGCATATTATTGCTGCAAATATCGATCAGGCAGTGCTGGTTGCTACATTAGATTATCCGGTTACAACTACCACATTTATTGATAGATACCTTGCATCAGCCGAAGCGTATAGAATTCCGGTTTTAATTGTTTTTAATAAAACAGACCGGTACAATCCGAAACAAAATAACGAACTTAATTTAATAATAAATACTTACCAAAATATCGGTTATAAATGTCTAACAACGTCGGCTAAAACTTCTGAAGGTTTAGATAATTTAAAAGCTGCATTAAAAGATAAAACTAATGTAATTAACGGTCACAGCGGGGTAGGCAAATCTACACTGATAAATATTTTGCAACCGGGTTTAAATTTAAGAACCATAGAGATTTCAGATTCGCATAAAACCGGAAAACACACCACTACTTTTTCGGAACTCTACAAATTAAATTTTGGTGGATATATAATTGACACTCCCGGAATAAAAGCATTTGGAATGTTAGAAATGGAAACATGGGAAATTTCGCACTATTTTATTGAAATTTTTAAAATTTCTAAAAATTGTCAATACAACAATTGTTCGCATACTCACGAACCGGGTTGCGCTGTAAAAATTGCAGTTAAAAATGGTAAAATTGCAAAATCACGATTTATCAGTTATCTGGGATTATTAGAAATAGATGAAAAACACCGTCCTGCTTATTAGTTTTTTAATTATAATAGATTTTATCTATTCCGATGATTCGATAAATCCTCCGCCCACTAATCTCTCTCCATCATAAAAAACTGCTGTCTGTCCGGGTGCAATCATCGCCTCAGGTTTTAATAAAACAACCTCAGCCCTTACATCGTCTAAAATATTAATCTCACAAGGAGTTTCCTGAAGCCTGTAACGTACTTTTACTATAAGCTCTTTGTCTTTTTCAACATCCTGTCTGTCAGGTATATAGAAGTTTTTTATAACGATTTTTTTCTTGTACAAATCTATATATTTTGCAAGTACTATTTCGTTCTCATCTAGAACAAATTTTGCCACAAAAACCGGATAATTGAGGTTAATGCCCAAACCTCGTCGCTGACCGATAGTATAATTTACAATTCCGTTATGTTTACCTAAAATCTCACCTTTCGAATTTACAAAGTGTCCAGGATTAGATTTTACACCCTCTTTTTCTAAAAAATTCCGGTAGTTATTTCCTTCTATAAAACAAATTCCGAGACTCTCTTTTTTCTCAGAAAGAAATTTAAAACCCCTTTCCTTTGCAATTTTTTTGACACTCAATTTATCATAATCTCCAAGTGGAAAAATTAACTTCTGGACTAGATTTTGTGACAAACCCCAAAGAAAAAATGATTGATCTTTATCTTTATCAACACCCTGAAAAATATATTTTAATCCATTAAATATTTTATTTCTAACATAATGTCCGGTGGCAATAAACTCACATTTTTCTTTTTCAGCATAAATTTCCAGATAATGAAATTTCACTTTTGGATTGCAATAAGCACATGGAAATGGCGTTCTTCCGGCAATATATTCATCTTTGAAATAACTGATAATAGTACTTCGAAAAACCTTTTGTAAATCAACTGTAATATGCTTAATACCTAATTTAAATGCCAACTGTTTCGCGTCATAAACAATACCTCTGTTCTGCTCTTCAGAACCTCCAAACAGAAAAGTTATTCCAACAACTTCATATCCTTGATCTTGCAATAACATAGCTGCAACGGAACTATCAATTCCTCCACTCATTCCAAGCAAAACCCTTCTACGCATGAGAACTAATTATGAAAATGATTATAAATAATTACAGCCTTTGCTTTACCAATTGATGCAGTAAGTGCAGATATATTTTGAGACTTAATTTTTTTTACAGATTTAAAATCGTTCAGCAATTTTTGAATCGTTTTCTCCCCCACTCCATTTATAGAGTTCAACTCAGAACTAATAAACGTTTTAGACCTTTTATTTCTATGAAAAGCTATTCCAAACCGATGCGCCTCGTCCCTTAAATGTTGAATTACTTTTAGTGTTTCCGAATTTTTATTTATGTAAATTGGTATTGAATCACCTGGGAAATAAATCTCTTCCAATCGCTTTGCAATTCCAACAATTGCGATTTTCCCCCGTAACATCAATTTATCCAGTGCTGCCACAGCAGAAGTCAACTGGCCTTTGCCCCCATCAACTACAATCAATTGAGGTAATGTTTTCTTTTCGTCTAAAAGTCTTTTATACCGCCTAAAAACCACCTCTTCCATCGAAGCAAAATCATTAGCACCAACAACAGTTTTAATATTATAGTGCCGATATTCCTTTTTCTGTGGCTTCCCGTTTTTAAATACAACACATGCTGCAACCGGCTCCGAACCCTGCAAATTACTATTGTCGAAACATTCAATTTTTACGGGTAATTCAGTTAACTGTAAATCTTTTTGAATTGTTTTTAAAATCCTTTCAACACGAATTTTAGGATTTTTCATAACAGCCTGCTTATCTTTTTCTAGCCGAAAATACTTGGCATTCCGTTGCGAGAGTTGCAGTAACTCCTTTTTCTCTCCTCGTTGAGGAACTTTAAAAGTTACACCGTCCATAACGTTATCTATTTTAAACGGAACTAATATTTCTTTGGCGTTACTAAATATCTTCTGCCTTATATCTACTATTCCCGACAATAAAAGTTCTTCTGCAGATTCGTTTAGAACCTTTTTAATTTCGAGAGTAAACGTTTGAATTATAGCTCCCTGAATTACCTTTAAATAATTAATAAATGCGAACTTTTCATCCTCTTCAATTGAAAAAATATCGACATCAGTAATATTGGGAGAAACAATAGTAGAGCGACTTTGATATCTTTTTAAGGAATCATATTTCTCTTTTATTTTAACAGCTTCCTCAAAATTCATACTCTCTGACAATTCATTCATTAACATTTTTAAATGCTTGATAACTCCAGAGATATTCCCCTTAACAATATTGGTAATATCGGTAATTCCCTCGTTATATTTTATCTCCGAAATATGTCCTTCGCAAGGTCCGCTACAATTTCCTATATGATATTCTAAACATACTTTATATTTTCTGTTTATTATATTTTCTTCGGTCAGATTATAATTACATGTTCTAAGTTTATATTCTGATTTAAAAAGGTCTAAAAGCGTGCGAACAGTGTAGCCAGAAGTATAAGGACCATAATACTTTGATCCGTCGCGAATTAAATTGCGTGTTTTAATCACACGCGGAAATGGCTCATTTTTTATACAAATCCATGGAAAACTCTTATCGTCTTTAAGTTGAATATTATAACGTGGCTGATATTTTTTAATTAAGTTATTCTCCAACAACAAAGCATCTTGTTCGCTTTGCACAACCATGTGTTTTATATCGACAATATTACGTACTAACAGTGCTGTTTTACGGTGCTCGTGATGTTTACTAAAATAAGAAGATACCCGTTTTTTTAAATTTTTTGCTTTTCCAATATAGATAATTGTACCATTACTATCGAAGTATTGATAGATACCCGGCTTGTTTGGTAAAACCTTTATTAATGATTTTAAATAATCAATATTACTATTTATTATATGCTGTTTCAACTATAAATATTTAACCAAAACATGATTATTTATAAGAGTGGTAATATTGTTGAAATTAATTCCCTCTTTCCGAAAGTCTTTTATATCTCTAATTTCCTTTTTAAAATTCATAGTTTCCTATTTGTTCCACGTGAAACATTATCTTCCCAACAAAACTAAAAGTACATTTATATCGGATGGTGAAACTCCTGATATTCGTTTTGCATGCCCAATTGTTTTAGGATTTATACTTTTCAATTTCTGACGAGCTTCTGTTGAAATTGACTTCAATTCATCATAATTAAACTTATCTTCAATTATGATATTTTCGAATTTATCTAACTTTTCAGCAAGTAGTTTTTCACGATTTATATACCCATCGTACTTGATTAAAATTTCTGCTCCCTCAATAATTTCTAACTTTCTACCCTCGGGAACCTTTGTAAGAAATGTTTTAAACGGGGTAATATATTCGATTAAATCAAATATCGAAATCTGAGGGCGTAAAACAATATCGTATAACTTAACACCTTGCTTTAATTCTGTTGTTCCTTTTTTTATAAGTAACTGATTTACAAAGCGTGGTTTAACACTAAACTTTTTTGTAAATTCAATAATTTCGGAAATTAGCCTGGTTTTTTCGTTTAATAATTCAAGCCGTTCAAGAGAAGCAAGACCTAAATTGAACGATTTTTCAGTTAACCGGATATCTGCATTATCCTGTCGTAGCAAAATTCTAAATTCAGCACGACTTGTAAACATCCGATAAGGTTCATCAACACCTTTAGTAACCAAGTCATCTATTAAAACTCCAATATAAGCTTCATTCCTTTTAAGTATAAATTCATCATCACTCTGATGAACTTTTAAATGTGCATTAATTCCGGCCATTAACCCCTGAGCACCAGCTTCTTCATATCCGGTTGTACCATTAATTTGACCTGCAAAAAAAAGATTCTTAACTATTTTAGTTTCCAAAGAATGAGTTAATTGTGTTGGCTCAAAATAGTCGTATTCAATTGCATAACCTGGCCTAAAAATTCTGGCATTTTCGAGACCTGCAATTTTGTGCAGTCCTTTATATTGAACTTCCCACGACAATGACGATGAAAATCCGTTCAGATAAAATTCAATCGTCTTCTCGCCTTCCGGCTCAAGAAAAAGCTGATGTTTCTCTTTTTCAGCAAATGTTACAAGTTTCGATTCGATACTCGGACAATATCTCGGTCCGGTGCTTTGAATAGTTCCATCGAACATTGGCGAATCTTCAAAACCTATTTCCAACTCGCTGTGAACTTCCAAATTAGTATGTGTTATCCAACAAGAACGCTGCTTTAACGTGCTTTCGGTATTTGGTAAATAGGAAAATTTATAATGTGTTTTATCTCCTTTTTGTTCGGTACAGGCAGAAAAATTAATTGTTCTTCCATCAATTCGAACCGGAGTTCCGGTTTTTAAGCGACCAGTTTTAAAACCCAACTCCTCCAACTGTTCAGAAATATGATATGATGCAGCTTCCCCAATTCGTCCGCCTTTCATTTTAGAAACACCAACATGCATTAAACCATTTAAAAATGTGCCATTTGTAAGAATTACAGTTTTTGCGTTAAAATCAACACCCATTTTAGTATTAACTCCCTTCACAACTTTATTCTCTATAATAAGTCCTATTACAGAGTCTTGCCATAAATCTAGGTTTTCGATACTTTCAAGAGTATCTCGCCAGAGTTCTACAAATTTAAAACGGTCGTTTTGCGAACGTGGACTCCACATTGCAGGTCCCTTCGATTTATTTAGCATCCGAAATTGAATGGTAGTTTTATCGGCTATTATTCCGGAATAACCACCAAGTGCGTCGATCTCGCGAACAATTTGTCCTTTTGCAATTCCCCCCATTGCCGGGTTACACGACATTTGTCCGTATTTGCTCATATCCATTGTTATCAACAATGTTTTCGAACCTAAATTAGCTGCCGCTGCTGCTGCCTCACAACCAGCATGTCCGCCTCCAACAACTATTACATCGTAAAATGGCATCATAATTTTAAACTGCTAAAATCTACTTCACCCAAATAAAAATTCTCTTTTTCTGTCATTACCCGCTGTTCTTCATCGGTTTTATCTTTATAACCAACAAGATGTAAAACTCCATGAAAGACAACCCTATAAATTTCTCTAATTAATTCAATATCAAAATGTTTAGCATTGTCTTTTATTCTATCGAAACTTATAAAAAGGTCGCCAGAAATAATATTTTCTGCAACATAATCAAATGTAATTATATCTGTATAATAATCGTGGTCGAGATATTGTTTATTCATTTCTAATAAAAAATTGTCTGAGCAAAAAATAACAGCAATATCACCGACTTGCATTAACTCATTAACAATCAACCTTTTAATGTGTTTTTTAATTTGGCTTTTATGAAAGAAAAAAGGTTGAATATCCTCTAAAAAAAAATCTATACTATTCACTTATGGCGATTTTAAAATGAATACTATTTCCTTTTTCATTAAACTCTATTAATTCTGATAACGATTTTATTATAAATATTCCCCGACCCGATTCATTTTTAATATTAACTTTTATTGTAGGATCGGCAATTTCGTTAATATTGAATCCCTGCCCTTCATCAATAATTTTAACATCGAACGATTTAGAATTACAATCAACTTCAATAAAAACTTCTTTATTAACATCAAATTTATTACCGTGTGAAATTGCATTCACAACCGCTTCAGAAAAACAGAGGAACACTTTATTAAAATACTTTTTATCGATATTGTAATACACAAATATTTCGTTCACCAAACTTTGTATTTTGTTTAGTTCAGAAATATCAGACCTAATAACCAACATTTTAGGAGGGTCACCTGCTACCATTTTTTTCTATATTATTTAAATACTCTTTATATTTATTGATGTAAAAATTATTCAGTTTATGCGAATTTTTATTTAAATATTCAATTGTAAAGTTCTCCTTTTCTTTATACTCAAAATATTTAACCGGGTTACTATAAAATTCATCGGCACTCTCCGATTCGCGTTTGTTTTCAAAGTCGCGTTCCATTTCCGCCTTTTCCGCTTCAAGCAACCGGCTTGTTATTAAATTTTGCCTCGCAACAGTTTGTGCGTTAATACTTTTGTTCATCAGCTCTTTACGGTTTTGTTCAAGCATTTTATCAATCTGTTGCAACTGCTGTTTAGTGCCACTGCCCACACTCCCATTATTCATAAGGTCGCGAAGCATTTGTTGCATCATTTCATGCTGCATTAAACTTTGTCCCATTTGCTGACTCATATTCTGGCCCTTCCCGTTTTTCATCTGGTCAATCATTTTCTGCAACTGCTGTTTTATACTTTCCGACGACTCTTTTAGCGATTTCATTCCCGGTTTTCCCTGCCCCGGATTTTCACATTCCTGGTCGCCTGGCTTCGAGTTTGCCATTGCCTTTTCCATATTTTCAAGAGACTCGTTTAACAATAAAGCCAAATTATTTGCTGCTGTAACAACAAACTGCTGACTTGACCGGGCCGGGGAAAAAAGTGCCTCCTCCATCTGTTGAGTTGCGTTATTTAAATTTAATTCCAAAGCCAATAATTCGTTATTTATCATACTGGTTATCTGTGGCGTACGCATTGCAAGTGCATATAACGAATCTTTTACAATTTTACTTTGATCTAATATTTTTTTCTGATTTTGATTTAACTGAACCAACCTCGGATCTTTAGAATTTATACCTCGTAAACCTAACAAAATATCTTCTTGCGAAAACGAAAGAAAAATTAAATTACTTAATATCTGTTTTATATTTTCAATGTTTTCCATGTTCTGTTCCTGGCTATTCATATCTAACATTTGTTGCATTCCGAAAGCCATATTTTGCATCTTTTCAGCACTATTTTTTAGGCTCGACCTACTCTTTTTCTTATTCTTTTTACCAAGCTCTTTTTTACTGTTTTCAATACTTTTATCTATCTCATTGAAATCTTCATCAAAATCATCGAAATTCATAGGTTTTTCTAGCTCCTTATTCATTTCCAAAGCATCTTTTAACTGCTCTTCCAACTTGTTTAAATCCTTCCTATTTTGCTCGGTTTTATCTTTTACTTCATCGTAATTTTTATCTTTAATAATTTCCTCAGCCAGTTTATTTTCCTCTTCGGCCAACTTGTTAACTTCGTCAATTACATCCTGAAGTTTCTGTTCAACCTTCATTTTACGCAACATTTCGAGGTTTCTGTCCAACTGTTTCTGCAAATCCTCAAACGATAAATCCATTTGCTTCGACATTTCGTTTAACTTTTTACTATCGAAATCCTCCGCTAATTTATTAAACTCCTCCATCAATTTTTTAAGTTCATCAGTAAAAACCTCCTCCAACAACTCTTCAATTTGCTTCTGCTTTTCAGCCATCTCATCGTTTTGCTTATTAAAAGAGTTCATGTAATTATTCAGTTTCTCGTTGTCTTGTTTTATCTGGTCGTAAAGTTTTTCCAGCTTATTTTGTTTCGAAATAATATCGCTTACCATTTGCGACTTTTCCCACTCCGAAACACTGGTGTCCATATTTTTAAGTTGAAGGTTTTTTAGATCTTTTTGAATTTCACTTGCTAACTGTTTGCTTTCGTCAAACTGCTTTTGCAACTCGTTAAACTGCTCTTTTTCGTTTGAAAGCATATCGTCGCGATTGGGAAATTCAAATGTAAAATTGTCAGAAGTCGTTGTTTTATAACGATTTATAACATCATTATCGGTAACCGAAAAATAGTATGAAATAATTCCTTCAGCATTTTCCAACTCATTAAAATCAAAACTGAAATAAAAATCCTGATCGGTTAAATTTCTAACAAAAGGAATGGAAATAGTAGAATCTGAATTATTGATATTATAATGAAAACGAAGATTCGAAAAACCATAATCGTCGCCAATAATACCTTTGAAAAAGAAGCGGGTTAATTGTAACGAATCATTTATTTGATTAATACGTATTTCGGGAAACAGATCGGGAATTACTTCAATTGAATACGATAGAGCTAATTCGGGTTCGGTTACAACATTCTGAATAAAAACATTATAATTAGTTGATTTATAAAACTTTGAATCAATAATAAAACTATTATTATTTTCTGTTGATTTTATTTTTATTGAATCGTAAACAATTAAATACAACGAATCAATATCAATTCCGTTAAATTTCCATTCTATTTTAGTACCGTTCGGAACCTGCAAATCTCCAATATTTTCGTACACCTGATTTTGTATTCCGGTGTAAGAAGGTGGAGTTAAAGATGTTAAAAATTGTGTAATACCCGGTTTTGGTAAAAGTTTTAAATTATAAATTTCAGAATTATATTTTAAATCGGTAAAATAAAACTGAACCGGATTAATTACCGATGCCATCTCAAATTCAAAAGTTCCTGCTGAGGTGGTTTTCATCAGATAATTATTTCCCTCTATATTTATATATGCAATTTGCGGAATTTCGTCGCCCTCGGTTTCTACTTTAATTACAAAAGAATCGCCTTTTTTGGCTTCCAGTGTTTTGTTTTTTAAATTAAAATTAAATGGTGCAGGTTTTACAAAAGTTGTATTAAAATGTACTAACCTGTTTGTTGAATCGGTAAAAATATTTCTATTAATAACCAATATTCCTACTGATATTAAAATACTAACTATCAAATAAATACCTACTATACGTATATTTTTATACTGCACTGCATCGTTAAAATTGAATATTTTTAGTTCATCAATTTTTTGATCGATACTTGCCAAAACTATTTCGTTTGAATATTGATTATCTTCAAAATCGGAGAGTTCAATAATATTCAATAATTTATCTTCAATTTCGGCAAAATGTTTTTGAATAAGAACAGTTGTGGATTTTAAGTCGATGGGTTTTAAAACATGAAACAGCTTTAAAAGTGGAATTCCTATGAATTGTAAAATCAATAAAAATGAGAAAATAAGGAATCCAAAAAACATTAATTTTCTAATGTCAGTAGATAAATAAACCAAATACTCAATCAACGAAAACACGGTAAACACAGCTAAAATAAAAAACAGTGTTAATACCAAACCCTTCAACAATTTAAAAGAATAGTACTTTCGTTTAAACGAATTTAGCTTATTAACTAGTATGTTGAAATTATTAGTCATAAAATATAAATACTTATTTAACAGTTATTTAAAAAAAATACATTTGTTAATAAAACTGTAATAATTGCTCAAAAAACAAAAGTAAACTTTTAATAGAATATTTGCATTCATTAAACTTTTTTACATATATCTTTAATATGAAATAAACCATACAATTATATCATTATTTAATTTAATTATATTCACACTTTATTAACGTGTTGATAGTTTCAAATATTATAAAACAGAGCTGTCAACAGTTGTTCAAAACTTTATCTATAATATTACTGTTTAATTATTTAATTAAATTTTATCTGTTTAAAATCAATTTAATAAACTGTTCACTCTAACATCAAAAAAGGTAACAAATAGAAATTAACAGTATTAACCGGATATTATAATTAATATTACTTTTTATATTTGTTTAAATAAGAATATATATAATATACTATTTTGAAAATACTTTTAATTGAAGATAATTTATTAAACCAAAAAGTGGTAATATATAATTTAAAAAAATTAAATTATGAAATTGTCGCAGTAAATAATGGTTTCGATGCTATTGAAAAAATTAAAGATAATAGTTTTAATTTAGTTTTGATGGATATTGTTTTACCCGGAATGAATGGTTTTGAAATTACTGCTGAAATAAGAAAAATTGAAAAAGAAAATGCTATAAATAAACCGGTTTCTATTATAGCTTTAACAGCAAATACATTAAATAACGACCGCGAGAAATGTATTAATGCTGGAATGAATGATTATTTGCCAAAACCTTTTACAGCAGTTGAATTGATTAATATGATTAAAAAATTTATCTAATATTATAAAATGGAAATTGATTTAGATATAAGAAATGAGTCGCTTTCGAACAAAGAAAATGAGCTTGATAAAAAATTGAGACCGTTACAATTTAACGATTTTGCCGGGCAAAAACAGATTGTTGAAAATCTTGAAATTTTTGTAAAAGCTGCTAAAATGCGTGACGAAGCACTGGATCATGTTCTGTTGCACGGACCTCCGGGACTGGGAAAAACTACCCTGTCGAATATTATTGCAAACGAACTTGGTGTTGGTATTAAAATAACTTCGGGACCGGTTCTTGATAAACCCGGAGATTTAGCCGGATTACTTACAAACCTCGAAGAGAGCGATGTACTTTTTATAGACGAGATTCATAGATTATCGCCAATTGTTGAGGAGTATTTATACTCGGCAATGGAAGATTTCAGAATTGATATTATGATTGATAAAGGACCCAGTGCACGTTCTGTTCAGTTAGAATTGAATCCGTTTACTTTGATTGGAGCAACAACCCGATCTGGTTTATTAACGTCGCCCCTGCGAGCCAGATTTGGCATTAATTCGCATTTAGAATATTACGATGCCGAAATACTTACCGGAATTGTAAAACGCTCGGCAGGCATACTTAAAATTAATATTACCGATGATGCAGCTCACGAAATAGCTTTCCGTAGCAGAGGAACGCCGCGTATTGTAAACTCGCTTTTACGGCGGGTTCGCGATTTTGCCCAGGTAAAAGGCAATGGAAATATTGATATGGATATTACTAAACATTCGCTTGCCGCACTTAATATTGATACTTACGGTTTAGACGAAATGGACAATAGGATTTTACTATGTATTATAGATAAATTTAAGGGTGGGCCGGTTGGAATTTCGACAATTGCCACAGCAGTTGGCGAAGACAGCGGAACAATTGAAGAGGTTTATGAACCATTTTTAATTAAAGAGGGATTTATAAAACGTACACCGCGCGGAAGAGAAGTTACCGAGCTTGCATATAAACATTTGGGTAAAACTAAATTTGACGAAACTCCGCTTTTATTTTGATTCTATCAACTCAATTTCAAAAAGTTTAGGCCACAATTTACCGGTTATAAAAAGTAGTTTATTTTTATTGTCGTAAGCAATTCCGTTTAAATAATCTATTTTATCTTTCTGATTATGATACATATCAATAATCCCTTTTAAGTTTACTTGCGATAAAATTTTACCTGTTTCCGGGTCAATCTGAACTATTAAATCTGTGGTATAAACATTTGCATAAATTGTTCCGTCGATATATTCGAGCTCGTTTAAAAAATTAATGGTATTTATTTTATTAGCCACCTGAACAGTTTTAACAACCGAAAAATTTGATGGATTAAGCCAGGTTAAAAGATGAGTTCCATCGCTCATAATCAGATTTGTTCCATCGTTTGTAAGTCCCCACCCCTCCGTAGATTTAAATTGAAAACTATCAATTAACGCGAAATCTGATAAATTATAAATAAAACCTTTTTGTGCATGGTAAGTAATCTGATAAATTTTATCGTTTAAAATTGTTATTCCTTCACCAAAATATTTGTCGGGCATGTGATAAGTACGAAGTGCATTCCCTGTTTTAAGATCTACTTTTTCCAATCTCGATTTTCCATATTCTCCGGTTCCCTCGTATAAAAAACCATTGTGGTATTCAAGTCCCTGCGTATAGTAATCATTGGAATGTGGATAGGTGTTAATAATTTTATAGTTATAAATTTTTGTTTCGGTGTCAGAAAGCGTTTTTACAGTTTTTGTTCGGGTGTTTTTTAATCCATCGGTTTTAACAGTTTCTACCCTGAAATTACTGTTTCCCAACGAGTTGATTTCGGCACCCTCAAAAGTAAAATTTAACTCTTTGCTCTCTTTTAGAAGTTTATTTTTATAGTAAAGTTTAATACTTTCAATTTCGCCGTTTTTAACTTTTGTTTTTACGTTTACAGAAACTTTCTCGCCAAAAACATAACTCTTTTTATTGGGTTGAATAGTGATTGAACTAACCGGTTTTCGCGAGCGTTTTGGTGTATTTGAGCACGAAAAAGCAGTAATTAAAATTGAAATTATCAGTAGTACAGGAAAAGCAAATCGTTTCATTATTCTATGTTTTTTTTAGATTTTCAAAGATAAAGTTTCTTTTTGTGAATTTTAATAAACTTGATTAATCATTGTAAATGAATTATATCTTTGTTTTAAAATTTAGCAATTGAATCCGTTTAAAAAATTAGCAAACGATACAGTAATTTATGGAATGAGCAGCATTGTTGGTCGTTTCCTTAACTGGTGGTTAATGCCGCTTTACGTAATTTTGTTTACACCCGATGTTTACGGAATTATCACAAATTTATATTCGTACATTGCTTTTTTCATGGTTTTTTTAACCTACGGAATGGAAACCGGTTTTTTCAGGTTTGCCTCCAAAAGCAAAGAACCCGATAAAGTTTACTCAACATCGTTAATTTCGCTACTGTCAACTTCCTTGCTTTTTGTATTGATTATTCTGGTTTTTAAGGAAAAAATTGCCGGGTTAATTAACTATCAAAATCATCCTGAATATATTTTATGGCTGGCAATTATTTTGGCTATCGACGCGCTAACTGCCATACCGTTTGCACATTTACGATTAAAAAACCGACCTCTGAAATTTGCATTTATCAAGCTGGTAAATATTGCTGCCAACATTTCGTTTAACCTTCTCTTTTTGTTGGTTTGTCCTAAGTTGGCTGCTAATAATCCCGACTCAATTATTAATTTAATTTACTCGCCCGAAATTGGCGTAGGTTATGTTTTTATTTCTAATCTTCTGGCATCGTTAATAACACTTTTATTGTTGTTGCCCGAGATTTTTAAAATATCATTTAGTTTCGATAAAAAGTTGTTGCTTAGAATTTTAAGTTATTCTTTTCCTATTTTAATTGTTGGTTTGGCGGGTATTATAAATCAGCACATCGATAAAATATTGATACCGTTTTTAATTCCCGAATCTCAACATCCGATGGAACAACTTGGTATTTACGGTGCAGCGGTAAAAATTGCTGTTTTAATGAATATGTTTATTCAGGCGTTTCGGTATGCATTCGAGCCGTTTTTCTTTTCTCATACCGAAGTAAAAGATGATAAAAATATGCACGCTAATATTATGAAATATTTCGTAATATTTGGTCTTTTTATTTTTCTGGGAATGATATTTTATATCGACATTTTGAGGCTGCTAAACTGGAATCCCGAGTATTATGAAGGCTTTTCAATTGTTCCGGTAATACTGCTTGCAAACCTGTTTTTTGGAATATATTTTGCCCTTTCGATGTGGTACAAATTAACCGATATGACACGTTACGGCGCGTATATTGCAGTTGGCGGAGCGGTTATAACAATTACTCTCAATTTTATTTTAATACCTGTGTTTGGTTATAAAGGATCGGCTTTTGCTGTTCTCGTTACTTTCTTCGGAATGATGGTTGTATCCTATTTTTTTGGTCAGAAATACTACCCTATTCCATATAATTTAAAACGTATTTTCACCTATTTCCTGATTGCCGGAATACTCTATGTTATCTCGTTATATACATCAACATTAACACCTTTTATCAAGTATATTAGCCACACATTTTTTATATTTATTTTTATGATTTCAATCTATTTATTAGAAAAAAGAGAATTAAGAGGCTTATTTAAATTCAATAAAAAGAGATAAATACTAAAAAGTATTAATTTTGTACGATGAAAAATCTTAAAGAAAAGGTAATTGCCGTTGCATGCGACCATGCCGGATATCAAAAAAAACAGGTTATTTTAAATTATCTGACAGAGAAAGATATTAAATATAAAGATTTAGGATGTTTTTCTGAAGAGAGGTGTGATTATCCCGATTTTGGTCATTTAATAGGTAATGCAATTGATAATGGAGAGTATGAAGTTGGTATAACTTTTTGTGGAAGCGGACAGGGAATTTCTATGACAGCAAATAAACATCAAACAGTACGTTCGGCAATTTGCTGGATTCCCGAAATAGCTGCTTTGGCGCGCCAGCATAACGATTCTAATGTTTGTGCTATTCCCGCTCGGTTTGTATCCGATGATGAAGCCATTTCAATTATTGATGCTTTTTTTAATGCTGAATTTGAAGGTGGACGGCATGCACGACGAGTTGATTTAATTTCAATAAAAAAATAACATGCTATCAAACACTTGTAAGTACGCGCTTCGAGCATTGATTTATCTGGGAAAATTTTCAGAGAACGACAAACGTATTGGAATAAAGAAAATTTCTGAGGATCTGGAATTATCATCTGCTTTTTTAGGAAAAATACTTCAGAGTCTGGTAAAGCAAAAATTGTTGGTTTCAACAAAAGGACCAAACGGTGGGTTTGCATTATCAAAAAATGCCAGCGAAATAACTCTTTACGATATTGTTGTAAAAGTTGACGGCGAAGATTTTTTTATTAATTGCCTTATTAGTTTGGAACCCTGCAAAACTCACGACCCAACAAAACCACTTTGTCCGGTTCACTCGCAATACGAAAAATTACGTGGCGAAATTGAAGCTTTTTATAAAGAAACTACGTTGGAAATAATTAGTGAGGATATTGATAAGTTTGAAGATATAATTAAACTCTAAAAAAGTATTTCCCACTTTTTGTTTGAAACAAAAAAGTAATAAAACAGTGTGGCAGCAGCTATTCCCGAAACATTAGCAAGAAAATCATAAAAGTCGCTATTTCGCGAAATAGAAATTAAATGCTGAGAGTATTCAAGTACTAAACCCAAAAAAACAGATATTGCAGGAGCCCATAAATACTGCTTAAAATTGAGTTTTTTAAAGGGTTTTAAAAGCAATATATTAAGACCAAAAAACAGAGAGAAATGAACAATTTTATCGAAGTGGGGGATATTTAAAAATGGTTTGGTTGGCAGCTCACTCGCCGGAATAAAAAGTCCGTAACAAATTATTGCAAGCCATAAAATGGGTTTCCAAAAATATATGAGTTTCATTTCATTTCAAATAATTTCATTATTAAAGCCCAAAGATAGACGTTTTGTTTTAAACAACTTCTTTGTAGGTTTACGAAAAAAATAAAATAAACTATGGCTGGCATTTATATTCATATTCCGTTTTGCCGACAAAAATGCTACTATTGCGATTTTTATAAAACGCTAAATACTTCGCTTACAAAAGAATTCCTGTCAGCTTTAAAAAATGAGATTCAGCAAAATGCAAATTACCTCGAAAAAGAACCTGTCGAAACAATCTATTTTGGTGGTGGCACACCTTCGGTTTTAACTAAAAATGAATTATACGAAATACTGATGGTTTTGAATACTGAATTTCAGATTTTGCCCGATGCTGAAATTACATTCGAAGCAAACCCCGATGATTTATCAATTCAATATTTGGAAAATATTTATAGTGTTGGAATTAATAGGTTAAGTATTGGAATTCAATCATTTCAGAATAAATATCTGAAAAAAATGAATCGCCGGCACAGTGTAAAACAGGCTGTTGAATCGGTTGAAAATGCTGCAAAAATTGGATTTGAAAATATTAGTGTTGATCTGATTTACGGACTTCCGGAACTAACAATCGATGACTGGAAAGCCAGTTTAAAGCAGGTTTTTCAATTGCCGGTTCACCATCTTTCAGCGTATCATTTAACGTATCACGAAGGAACTGTTTTTTACAATTTGCTAAAAAACGGAACATTAAAAGAGTTAAAAGAACCTGATAGTATTTTACAGTTTAATACGCTTGTTGAGGCGACAAAAAAAATGGGTTTTCAACAGTACGAGATTTCTAATTTTGCAAAAAACAGAATGTATTCCAAACACAATAAATCTTACTGGTTTGGTAATAAATATTTGGGGTTGGGTCCGTCGGCACACTCGTTTAACGGCACTTCGCGACGATGGAATATTTCGAATACAGAAAATTATATCGAGTCAATTAATAATAATCTCTCTTGTTTCGAAATGGAAATACTTAGCGAAAACGATAAATACAATGAATATATTTTAACCCGGATTCGTACCATTGGGGGAGTTTCAACCAATTTTATAGAAAGTAATTTTGGGCAAGAAAAGTTGTCATATTTTTTAAAAAATATAAGTCGATATCAATCTTCGGATTTGGTTATTCAGAACAATAATATTTTCACACTCACAAATAAAGGTTTGTTTGTTTCTGATGAGATTATGGCAGACCTAATTTTTATATAATTGTTATTCAGCAAGTTAATTTTGGAAGTCAATTTTATAATTATTGTTTAATCAAACCTCACTCTCTTTTAATTTCTATATCTTTGCGTTCTTTAAAAAACAGAGTAAGAAATGCAGATTAAAATCGTTAATAAATCGAAAAATGAATTGCCTGCGTACAGTACAGAAATGTCGGCAGGAATGGATTTAAGAGCCAATATTCAGGAATCGATTGTTTTAAAACCGATGGAGAGAAAACTGATTCCGACCGGTTTGTTTATTGAGTTGCCACAAGGTTTCGAAGCGCAAATAAGACCAAGAAGCGGACTGGCTTTAAAAAAGGGAATTACTGTTTTAAATACTCCCGGAACCATTGATGCAGACTATCGCGGAGAGATTAGAACCATTTTAATTAATCTTTCTCTCGAAAACTTTGTTATTGAAAACGGCGAGCGTATTTGCCAGATGATAATTGCTGCACACGAAACTGTGCAATGGAATTTGGTTGAAGAGTTAGATAAAACCGACAGGGGAGCGGGTGGTTTTGGTCATACCGGGAAAAAGTAAAAAAAAGCCTCACCTAACCTTTTCGTCAGCTGATGGAAGGAATAAAAAAATAGATATAATGGGGTAATTAATACGAGAGAGATGAAAAAAGCAATAATTAGGATAAGTATATTTGTTTTGGCAGTTGTTTTTGTTTCCTGTTCGGGAACAAAAAAAATTACCGAACAAGAAATTGCAAATGCCGCTGTTAATAAGCCGGTTGAGAAAATTGCAGAGCAAAAACAGATGGAATTTGAGTATCTGTTTTTAGAGGCATTAAAACAGAAAATGTTTGGGAATATGCAAAAAGCCATTCAGCTTTTATCGAGTTGTTTGGAAATTGACCCGAACTCATCGGCGGCAATGTTCGAGTTGGCAAATATACATGCGGCAAATAACGATTTTACGAGTGCATCTTTATTGCTCGAAAAAGCAATAAGCTTAAACGGTGATAATAAGTGGTACAAACAGTTGCTGGCACAAATTTATCAGCAACAGAGAAAGTTTTCGGAAGCAGCCGACATTTACACCCAGCTTTTGCAAGACGACCCGGAAAATATGGAGCTTTTATATACAAAAGCAATTTTGCTTTCAAATGCTCAAAAGTTCGACGAGGCAATTGCAACCTACGATTTAATGGAAAAAAAAGCAGGTATTAACGAACAACTTTCTGTGGCAAAACAGCAGTTGTATGTAACATCGGGTAATATCGACGGGGCTTTTAACGAGATAGAAAAGTTGATTGAATTTGATCCGGAGGAAGCAAAATATTATGGATTATTAGCCGATTTATATTTGAGTACCGGCGATAGTGTAAAGGCTTTGGAGAATTATAATAAGATTTTGGTGATGGATCCACAAAATGGATTTGTTCATTTTTCGTTGGCAAATTATTATATTTCTATCGGTGAAATTGATAAAGCATACGAAGAGACAAAAATTGGTTTCTCCAGTGATAATGTTGATATTCAAAATAAGTTGCAGTTGTATATGATGTTAATTTCGAACCGCGAAAAATCTAAAATTACCGACGAAAAAGAGGAAGAACTTATACAGATACTTTTAGAAAAGCACCCCGACGAATTTTTGGTTTACACAGTTTACGCCGAAAGTTTGCTTAAAAAACAAAAGTTGCCCGAAGCGAGAATTGCACTTTTAAAAGCACTTGATATTCAGCCCGATGATTATATGATGTGGGAACGGGTTTTGTTTATCGATAACGATTTGCAAGATTGGGAAGCACTTCATAAACACAGCAAAGAGACCATCGGACTTTTCCCAAATCAACCGCAGGGATATTTGTTAAATGCAGTGGCAACCATTCAGTTAGAAAAATTTGAGGAGACAATAACAGTTACAGAAGAGGGGATAGATTTTATTATTGATAATCCACAATTGGAAGGTCAGTTTTTGATGTTAAAAGGCGAAGCTGTTTATAAATTGGACAGAAAACCAGAGGCTTTCAAACTGTTTGACAAGGCTATTTCGTTGGATCCTGAAAACTATATTGCCATGAATAATTATGCATATTATTTGTCGCTCGATGGTGGCGATTTAAATAAAGCTGAAAGAATGAGTGGCAAAGTTGTGCAGCGATTTCCAAATAACTCAACATATCTCGATACACACGCCTGGGTTCTGTTTAAAAAGGGCGAATATAAACTTGCAAAATTTTATATGGAATCGGCAATTAAAAATGGTGGCGATAAAAATGCAACTTTACTCGAACATTACGGCGATATTTTATTTATGTCGGAAAAACTGGACGAGGCAAAAGAGTATTGGGAAAAGGCAAAAGAGAACGGCGGAAATTCTGAGGTTTTACTGCGTAAAATACGGGAGCAGAAATATTTTGAAGAGTAAATAATGGCAAAAATTCAGAATAATATATCTCCTGTAATTGGGCTTTTATTGATAACTTTTTGGTTATCATCGTGTCGTTCAACCCGCGAATTACCAACTTCTACAGTTAAACCAATCAGTGCCGGAAAACTCTTGATGAATGTGAAACAAAATGCGTTCGACTACGAGTATTTTACTATTAAACGTATTAGTTGTCAGTTTTCTAATAACGATAAAAAAGCAAATTTTGTTATTAATTTGAGGACATTGAAAGACGAAAAAATATTGGTGTCAATAAGTAAATTAAAAATACCGGTTGGCAGGGTTTTACTTACACCCGACAGTGTTAAATATGTAAATTATATCGATAAAAATTATTTTGTTGACGACTATTCATATCTGAGCAGTTTTTTAAATATCGATCTCGATTTTGCTACCGTTCAGTCAATAATATCAAACCATGCATTCTCGTATCGTAACGATTCTAAAGACAAAGATTTTAAAACTTTTAAATCTTTTGTAGAAGATGGAATGTATGTTCTTCAGTCTGAAAAAACAAAAAAGATTTTTAAGATGGAGGAGAAAAGTAAAATTGGAAAAACAGGTAAAATTGATCGGCGGATGAAGAGGTTAGACGATGAAGCTCTGATACTTCAGACGATGTATTTTGACCCCACAAATTTTGCTTTAACCGAGTTGATAATAGAAGATAAAACCAATGATCGAAAAATGAATATGAATTTTAACAATTTTGTTAAAATTCAAAACAATGATTATCCGGGTGCAATAGATTTGGGATTTGATTCGGAACAAAACGAAATGAAACTAAAACTTAAAATGACCGGTTTTTCAACTGATATAATAAATTCATTCAACATTAAAATCCCCGAAAAATACGAGCAAATTAAGGTAGATTAGTTTACATTCGTAAAAATTACTTCGAATGAGAATTTTGTTTATTATCGTTTTTTTTCTGATTCTCAATTTAATTTCTAAAGCGCAATCGATAAGCGATTTGCAAAAGAAAAAACAGGATGCAGCCAACGAAATTGAATACACTACCCGCTTGCTAAAAGAGGTTCAAAAAAACGAACAGTCTTCATTAAACAGGTTGCGTCTTATAAATAGCAAAATCAATCAACGTAATACTATAATTTCAACTATAAATAGCGAAATAGCTGTTTATCAGGAATTTATAGACAATAATTCCATGGTAATAGAAATGCTTAATACCGATATTGAGCAAATTAAAAATGAGTATGCCGAGTTAATACGCTCTGCTTACCGGAATAGAAATGCCTACGATAATATACTGTTTCTATTATCGGCAGAAAATGTTAATCAGGCACATCGCCGGTTTTTGTATTTGAAAAGGTACACTGCGTATCGCGAAAATCAGGCTGAAGTTATATTAACAATGCAGTTGGTTTTAAGCGAAAAGATTGAAAATCTGGAGCAACAAAAACAAATTAAGCATCAGTTAATTGGCGAAACTCAGAAAGAAACTCAACAATTGACCAGCGAAAAATTGCAGCAAAATTCGGAGTATAAAAAATTACATGGCGAGCAACGAAAATTGCGTCAGAAACTAAAACAACAACAACGAATTGAACAGCAGTTGGAACGCGAAATTCAGCGTATCATAGAAGAGGAAGCACGAAAAAGCCGGGAGTCTGGTGGCTCGGGATTTGCACTTACTCCTGAACAAAAATTAGTGGGAGATAATTTTGCACAAAACAAAAGAAAATTGCCCTGGCCGGTTGAACGCGGCATTATTATCGAGCATTTCGGAATTCATCAGCACCCCGTATTAACAAATGTTCAGATAAAAAATAATGGGATAAATATTGCTACCGAAATTGGTTCTAAAGTACGGGCTGTTTTTAATGGCGAAGTAAGCCGGGTTTTCGGTATTTCGGGAGGTAACTCTGCCGTAATTATTCGGCACGGAAAGTATCTGAGTGTATATTCTAATTTGCGCGAAGTGGTTGTTAAAAAGGGCGATAAAATATCTACAAAACAAATTATTGGTACGGTTTATTTCGATAAAGACGATGGAAGTAAATCGATCCTAAAATTTCAAATTTGGCACGAAAGTCAGAAACTTAATCCCGAAGATTGGATTGGAAGGTAATCGGGAGTCGGACTTTTCAAGTCCGGCATTTTTTTTAATGGACTTGAAAAGTCCATTTCCTTATTTCGAAACAACATAATACATTGCCGTGGTAAAAAAGTTTCTAATCCACGGAATTGAAGAGATTGGTTTTATTAGTTTGCGGGGTTTTAAACCAAACTTAGTTTCGTAATTTGGATTGATAAAATAGAATGTCCGTTTGTTAATTGTATAACCTTCTTTTTTTAAAATACGTTCAAAACGTTCAATTGAAATTCCGGTATCTTTTATTTCAAGTAGTCCTTTAATTGTACCTTCCGATTCGCCAAAAACTTTTAAAATTGCCTTATAAACCGGGCTGGGTAGAATATGAAAATATGGTAATTTGGATAGAAATTTATTCCTGCAAACTTGTTGATGGCCGCCAAAAGGATTTTGCCAGGGAGGAAAACCAAGAAAGAATTTTCCATCTTTTTTCAGGAACTCTTTTACAAATCCCATAAATATTTCCTGATTTGGAATGTGCTCGATTACATCGCGCATTATAATTACATCGTATTTTTTATCCGATGGTTTTACATTGTAAATGTCATCGCAAATAAATTCCAGATTTTCTCTGTTTTTATGATTTTTGTAGAACTCTTTTGCCAATTCAATTCTGCCACAAGCAATGTCTATTCCGGTAACTTTACAGCCTAAATCAACAAATGGTTTTAAATTTCCGGCTTCGGCACAGCCAATTTCTAAAACGCTGCTATTATTGTTAATATCCAATAAGTCTGACAAATAAGGAACAACAAATTTCTTTGTAGTTTTTGCCTGTTCATCAAAATATTGTTGCTTGTTTTTGTGACGTTTTTGCATAAAAACTTAGTTGTTTCGAATTACAAAAAAACCGGAATAAAACCGGTTTAAATATTTGCAACTCTTCGTAACTTGGTGATATCAAGAAACTTGATTTTTCGCCCTTGTAACTCAATTAATTTGTCGTGTTTAAATTCTGACAGTAAACGAATAACCGACTCGGTTGCCGTACCCACAATATTTGCCAGCTCTTCGCGCGTTAACGAAATTTGTAAAGTATTCTGGTTGTCAAGTTCAAAATTTTCTTTTAAAAGCAACAGAACTTCTGCCAATCTTTCGCGAACAGTTTTCTGTGCAATATCGGTTATGTAATCATTTGCCTGGCGTAATTCGGTACAAACAATTTGTAACATGTGATGCGAAAACTTCCAGTTGTTTTCAATAAGGAACAGTAATGTCTGATACGGAATATGGCACAAAACAGCTTCTTCAATTACCTTGGCAGTTGTACAAGCCGACTCTTGACTTAACAACGACCGGTACGCAATAATTTCGCCTTTTTTTGCAAACCTGATAATTTGCTCTTTTCCGTCGATACCAGTTTTATATATTTTTACAATACCTTTTGTAACACAGAAAAAACCAGTAAGTCTGCTTCCTTCGCGATAAATTATTGTACCTTTTTTGTATAACGAACAGGTTTTTTCGTAATTTAAACGATTAAACTCCTCTTCCTTTAATTTCATAAACAGTTGAAACCCACTTAAATTGGTCTCTTCTTCGGTGGGCCTTTTAATTGCACTTCTCATTTCACACGCTTAAATATGATTAAATAAAACTGAACACAATATTAATAAAATTTACAATTCTATACCATATATTTGCAATTTTTAGTGTTGCAAAATTGTATCATTTATTACCATAAAAAAATCAATACCTTTAGGAATTTAGCTTGCATTTGGTGTGATTATTTCTTGTTCATATAATTTTTTTCGTAACTTAGATTTACTAAAAATATCTAATTATTATGCTAAAATCTATAAATCCAACTACTGGTAAAACCATTAAATCGTACGAATCTCATTCAGCAAAAGGTGTTGAGCAAATTATAAATGCAGTCGATAAAACCTGGCATCACTGGCGTAACACGACATTTAAGCACCGAAGTGATTGTATGCAAAATTTGTCATCTTTGTTGAAAAGTAAAAAAACAGAACTTGCCCAACTAATGGCTCTCGAAATGGGTAAAGTTAAAAATGAGGGGATCGCCGAGATTGAAAAGTGTGCCTGGGTTTGCGATTATTATGCTCAAAATGCGGAGATGATTTTAGAGAATGAAATTATTGCAACCGAAGCTACCCGCTCTTTTGTTTCTTATCAGCCACTTGGAACAATTCTGGCGGTAATGCCATGGAATTTTCCGTTCTGGCAGGTTTTTAGATTTTTAGCACCAACTTTAATGGCCGGAAATACGGCGGTTTTAAAACATGCCAGCAATGTTCCCGGGTGTGCTGTGGCAATCGAAGAACTCATTCGCGAAGCAGGTTTTCCTGAAAATGTTTTTCGTACTTTGTTGATTGGAAGCGGACTGGTTAAAAACGTTATTAAACACCCTGCAATAAAAGCGGTGAGTTTAACAGGAAGTACACCTGCCGGAAAAAGTGTGGCTTCCATTGCCGGAAGTCAACTTAAAAAATGTGTTCTGGAGCTTGGCGGCAGCGATCCGTATATTATTTTAAAAGATGCCGATTTAAAAGATGCAGCTAAAAAATGTGCTGCCGGACGACTTTTAAATGCCGGACAAAGTTGTATCGCAGCCAAGCGTTTTATTGTTGTGGAAGATGCTTATCCCGAATTCCTCGAACATTTTACACACGAAATGAATGCTGCATATTTTGGCGATCCTTGCGACGAGGAGTCAACAATGGGACCGATGGCGAGAACCGATTTGCGAGATGAAATACATCAGCAAGTTTTAGATTCGGTTGAAAAAGGTGCCGAAGTAATTATTGGTGGCGAGATTCCACTGCGGAAAGGTGCTTTTTATCCACCTACAATTTTGGAAAATGTTAAACCCGGAATGCCCGCTTACGACGAAGAGTTGTTTGGTCCGGTTGCATCTGTTATTAAAGTTAAGGATGAAAAAGAGGCAATTCGGGTTGCCAACGATACAGAGTTTGGATTGGGTGCTGCAATATTTACAAGCAATATAAAAATGGGCGAAAATATTGCTGAAATAAGTATTGATGCAGGTTGCTGTTTTATTAACGATTTTGTAAAGTCCGATCCCCGGTTGCCTTTTGGCGGAATTAAAGAGAGTGGCTACGGACGCGAACTATCGGCGCAGGGCATAAAAGAATTTATGAATATTAAAACGATAGTTGTAAAGTAATTGTTAGTTTTACAATTTGATTTTTTTAATTAAAACTAACTGATGAAAACTTATTTATTTTTTCTTTTATCTCTTGCAGGTCTTTTTCTACAAAACTCGTGTTCAATTCAAAATAGCTCTTTTGAAAGAGAAGTTCAGTTTAACGATAACTGGAAGTTTGTACGTGCAGATATTTCCGGTGCTGAAAAATTGGATTTTGACGATTCCGATTGGAGGGTTTTAAATTTACCACACGATTATAGTATAGAAGATTTACCCGAAAAGGAGGGAGTAAAACAGATTGGACCTTTTTCTGAAGAGAGTGCAGGAGGCGCATCAACCGGGCATGTTGTGGGAGGAACAGCCTGGTATCGTAAACATTTTACACTGAATAAAACCGATGCTGATAAAATTATAAAAATTTTGTTCGATGGTGTTTATATGAATTCCGATGTTTGGATAAATGGACACCACCTCGGAAATCAACCCTACGGATATTCAGCTTTTTCTTACAATTTAACAAAGTTCTTAAATCCTGTTGGCGAGGAAAATGTATTGGCAGTTCAGGTAAAAAACGAAGGCGAAAACTCACGCTGGTACAGTGGTTCAGGTATTTATCGAAATGTAGAACTCATTAAAACGACTCCAATTTATGTCGATTTGTGGGGAAATTATATTACCACGCCCAAAGTTTCCACCGAAAAAGCTACTGTAAATATTGAAACCAAAATTGTAAACTCAACTTCAGAAAACGAGGAGTTAAACGTTATCATTAAAATTCAAACTGCCAATGGAGAAACAGTTGCAACTTCAGAAAAGATGGTAGAAATTGAATCTTCAAAAAGTATTTCTGTTCAACAAAATATAGAAGTTCTAAGTCCAAAATTGTGGGACACGGAAACACCAAATTTATACACAGCCGTTATTCAGCTTAAAAATGGTAGTAAAACAGTTGACCAAGCCCAAACTAAATTTGGAATACGAAGCATTGAGTTTTCGCCTGAAAAAGGGTTTTTATTGAATGGCAAAAGTGTGTTAATAAAAGGAGGTTGTTTGCATCACGACAATGGAATTCTTGGTGCAGCAGCTTTTAAAAGTGCCGAGTACCGAAGGGTTAGAATTATGAAAGAGAATGGTTTTAATGCTATTCGCGTTTCGCACAATCCGCCATCTGAGCTGTTTTTAGATGCTTGCGACGAGTTGGGTATTTTAGTGATGGACGAATCGTTCGACCAGTGGCAACTTCCGAAAAAGAAAGATGACTATCATCTATATTTCGACGACTGGTGGGAACATGATATGGAAGCGATGCTTTTGCGCGACCGGAATCACCCGTCGATAATTATTTGGAGTGTGGGTAACGAAATTAAAGAACGCGGCAATGAATCGGGTCTGAAAATAGCTGCATTTCTAAAAGCAAAAGTTAAGGAGTTCGATACCACCCGACCTGTTACACAGGCGGTTTGTAAGTTTTGGGAATATCCCAAAAAAACATGGAAAAATAGCGAGCCGTTATTTGCTCAAATGGATATTCAGGGATACAATTATCGGTGGCAGAATTACGAGGAAGATCATAAAAACTTTCCCGAACGTGTGATTATCGGAACCGAATCGGTGGCAAAAGAGGCTTTAGAAAATTGGCAGATGGTTGAAAAACACCCGTATGTAATTGGCGATTTTGTCTGGACAGGAATGGACTATTTTGGTGAGTCGGGAATCGGTCATAACAAACTAAAATCGGATGGAGTAATTACTCTTCCGCCCTGGCCGTGGTTTAACGGTTTTTGTGGCGATATTGATATTATTGGAAATAAAAAGCCGCAAATGTATTTTCGCGATGTGGTATGGGGAAATAGCAATTTGGAGATTTTAGTTCATGCTCCAATTCCTGCGGGAGAAGAGGAAGATGTGAGTTTTTGGGGCTGGCCAAACGAATTAAAAAGCTGGAACTGGCAAGGCAACGAAGGAACACCGTTACAAGTTTCGGTTTATTCGCGTTGCGATAAAATTATATTAGAATTGAATGGAAAAGTTGTGGGTGAAAAACCTGTTTCGGAAGAGACAAAACTAACTGCACGTTTCGAAGTTCCGTACCAACCGGGAGAACTGGTTGCCATTGGTTTTATGGAAGGGAAAGAGGTTGTACGTCAATCGCTGAAAACCACAGGAAAACCTGCACAATTGAAAATTGTATCTGAAACTGAGAATATATTATCAGATGAGAACGATTTGGTATATTTCAATATTGAAGTTTTAGACGAAAATGGTTTGCTTATTCCCGATGCTGAAATACCTATCAATTTTAATATCCGGGGAAAATGTAAATTGCAAGCTGTTGGAAATGGAAATCCAACTGATATGAAAAGCTTTCAGCAACCAAAAGTTAATTCGTATCGTGGTCGTTGTCAGTTGATTGTACGTAAAACTAAAGACTGTAGTGAAATAGAAGTTACTGCATTTTCGAATGGTTTAAAATCAGTAAATTATAAAGTGTCAGCAAATTAATTTATAAAAATATATTCAATATGAAAAGTATCTTTGTTGTTCCGGTTGTACTGTTAATTTCATTAATAATGAGTTCTTGTAATCAAAAAACAGCAGTAGATTTAATTGTGTCGAATGGTACAATTTATACTATCGATGACGATTTTTCGAAGGTTGAAAGTTTTGCTGTGGCAGATGGTAAAATTTTGGAGACAGGTACAAATGACGATATTCTTAAAAAATATAAAAGTGAAACTGTTATTGATGCCACCGGAAAATTTATTTACCCGGGTTTTATCGATGCACACAGCCATTTTAACGGGTACGGAATTAATTTGATGGAATATGCCGATTTACGAGGAACAAAAAGTACAAAAGAGATTTATGATATTCTAAAAAAGCATTACGAAAAATTTGGTGGTGAATGGATTTTGGGACGCAGTTGGGATCAAAACGATTGGGCAATAAAGGAGTTTCCCAATAAAAATGGTTTAGATGAACTGTTTCCCGATGTTCCGGTTTATCTAATTCGAGTTGATGGACATGCTGGCTGGTGCAATTCAAAAGCTCTGGAAATTGCGGGAATAAAAGGTAATACAAAAATTGAGGGCGGAAATATTTTGGTTGAAAATGGAAAACCAACCGGCGTTTTAATCGATAATGCAATGAGTTTGGTTTGGCGGCATATTCCTGACATTTCGTTAGAGCAGCAGAAAAAAGGATTATTGGCGGCGCAGAAAAATTGTTTTGCTGCGGGATTAACTTCTGTTAGCGATTGCGGAGTGAGTAAAAGCACCGCTTTGTTGATGGACAAAATGCAAAAAGAGGGTAAGTTAAAAATGCGGATTAATGCTATGTTGAGTCCTTCTAAAAGCAATATCGAGCACTTTGTAAAAAAAGGGAAGTATAAAACTGAACGGTTAACGGTAAACACCATTAAACTTTTTGCCGATGGAGCACTCGGCTCGCGCGGTGCATTGATGATTGAAGAATATTCTGATGACCCTGGAAACAGCGGTTTACAAATAGCTGAGCAGGATTATTACGATTTAATCTGTCAATTGGCGTACGATAATAATTATGCTGTGGCAACCCACTGCATTGGCGACAGTGCCAACCGTTTAATGCTAAATACTTATGGTAAATTTTTGAAAGGTAAAAACGATCGTCGATGGCGAATCGAACATTCTCAAATTATTCATCCCGATGATTTTAGCAAGTTTGCGCAATATTCAATTGTGCCATCAATTCAGACAACTCATTGTACGTCAGATATGTATTGGGCTAAAGATAGAGTGGGAGAGGAGCGGATTAAAGGAGCTTATTCGTACCAAACATTGTTAGGTCAACTGGGTTGGCTACCCAATGGAACAGATTTTCCGGTTGAAAATATTGAGCCACTTTTTACTTTTTATGCTGCGGTATTTCGAACAGACCATAAAGGTTGGCCTGCTGGAGGTTGGAGGATTGACGAAGGTTTAACTCGTGAGCAAACTCTTCGCTCAATGACAATTTGGGCTGCAAAAGCATCGTTTGATGAGAACGAAAAAGGAAGTATAGAATCCGGTAAATGGGCAGATTTTATTATTCTCGATACCGATTTAATGACTGCCTCGCCAAAGCAGGTTTTAAATACTAAAATATTAAGCACCTGGAGTGCCGGAGAATCTGTTTTTGAATTGTAGCATTGAGTCTGCTATAGAAAAGTCATCAGATGAATCATTTAGCAAGAAGAACCGGAAATTAAAATCTGGCAATCAGTTGGTTATAAATTCATCAGATGACTAAATTTATATTTATTTACTTTTCGTAGATGACTTAGTTTTATGTAACAATCTTTTTCTTTTAAAGTACTTCTGTTATTATAACTATTATAAATAAATAATAATATACATTAATAATAAACAAAAATGTATCTTTGTAAGAAATGAAAGGTAATGATTTTAAAATCAGATATATTAAATATTATTAATATTCAACAAAATACGTTTAATAATAGAAAATATGGATTAACTCGCAAACTTCGATCGCAAATATTAGTTGATAATTTACGGTTATTGATAATTGCAGGGATACAAAGTAGCGGAAAAAGTACATTGCTGTTTCAGTTATATAAAGAGAAATTTCAGAATGCTTTGTATATTAATTTTGAACATCCGAGGTTTTATAATTTGGATAAAAACGATCTCTTTAAACTCGACGAAATAATTGAAGAGAAAGGAGTTAGAATACTTTTTTTTGATGAAATTCAGAAATTGACTGATTGGAATAGTTACGTAAGTCAAAAACTTTCAGAAGGGTTTCAAATAGTTATAACCGGTTCCGATTCCTCAATATTGAATAATGAAGTTGATCATGAATTTGCCGGACTAAACAATATAAAAGAGTTATTTCCATTTTCATACAATGAATTTTGTGCATTTAATGAAATTGAAAAGAGTGAAGAGTCAACAATTACATATTTAAAAAAAGGTGGTTTTCCTGCGTATTTATCCTCAAATTCCGACGAATATCTAAATCAATTTTTCGATGATATTTTAGTTCGGGGAATTGCCGTACGTACTGGTATTCGTGATTTACGTTCGTTTAAACGTTTAGCACTTCATCTTCTTTCTAACGTTGGAAAACTAATTACCGGAAATCAAATTAAAAATATTCTGGGTATAAAAACTACAAGTACAGTAATAGATTATTTATCGTTTTTAGAGTCGGCTTATCTGTTTTTTTATGTTCCTAAATTTAGTTATTCAGTTAGCAAACAGATGATAAACCCGAGGAAAGTTTATGCTGTTGATACCGGATTAGTAACAGCAAATTCAGCTTTATTTGAAGATTCAACCGAACAACTTTTGGAAAACATGGCTTTTCTGCACCTCCGGAAACAGATTTCAGAATTGTACTATCATTCAGAAAAGTTTAATTGCGATTTTGTTGTTATGAATAAAAACAGGGTTGAAAAAGTTATTCAGGTTTGCGATGAGTTAAAACAAGACAATCTTGAAGATGAATTAAATGGTGTTTTTGAAGCAATGGATTTTTTTGAGTTAGATGAGGGCACAATAGTGACAATAAATCAAACTGACAGATTTGTGAGGAATGGGAGAGTTGTTAATGTGATTCCTTTTTATTCATTCGTTTAATGATTACTACAATAAAAAAGCCGGTACAAATTACCATGCACCAGCTTTTTAGCTTTCTTGGTGATCCCACCAAGAATCGAACTTGGATCTATAGTTTAGGAAACTACTATTCTATCCGTTGAACTATGGGACCATTCTTTTTAGTATTTCTTTTCCAATACCACTTTTATAGTATTTCTCAAGCTCTCTTGCCTGAATTCGTGTTTCACACTCTTTTGTAAAAATCAACTTCCAGAGGCGGTAACCTTTTGTCGATTTAGTTTTTCCTGAATTATGTTCCCTTAATCTTTTCTGAACGTTTTCAGAAAAACCAACATAAATCCTCCCATCTACTTCACTTTTTATGACATAAACAAAATAACTCATAAATAAAACTCACAACGGAGACTACTATTACCTGCCTGCCGGCAGGCAGGTATCCGTTGAACTATGGGACCATTCTTTTTAAGAATGTGCAAAAATATGTAAAAACCATTGTCTTGACAAATCATTCTAAAAATATCATTTAAATATTGTTGTTAAAAGAATTTGCCACAGATTAACAGATTAAAAATTATAACAGAGCCATAATTCACCGTAAAAATTATTTCATTAAGTTTTCATTTGAATGATTATCTTTGCGACCGAATAAAAAAAGGGTACGATGTTAGATAAAATCAAAACATTACAAGCAGAAATAGAGAAGGTAGTTGCATCGAGCGTAGAAGAGGTTGACGAACTCCGTATAAAATATATCAGTAAAAAGGGAAGTATTAACCAATTATTTGCCGATTTTAAATACGTTCCGGCTGAACAGAAAAAGGAAGTAGGTCAAGCTATAAATATCCTAAAGAACCTTGCACTCAATAAGATTAACTTGTTAAAAGAGTCGTTTGATGTTGCAGACAGCGGTGATTCTGGCAATGATTTAACTATGCCCGGCGAACCAATAAAACTTGGTACTCGTCATCCGCTTTCGCTGGTGAAAAATGAGATTATTGCAATTTTTGCTCGTTTGGGATTTACAGTTTCCGAAGGACCTGAAATTGAGGACGACTGGCATGTTTTTTCGGCTTTAAATTTTCCGCCTGAACATCCTGCCCGCGATATGCAGGATACTTTTTTTATTGAAAAAAACCCCGATGTTTTGTTGCGTACACACACTTCGAGTGTACAAATTCGGGTAATGGAACATTCCGAACCTCCTATTCGTTCTATTTTTCCGGGACGCGTTTTTCGTAACGAAGCAATTTCTGCACGTTCGCATTGCATTTTTCACCAGATAGAAGGGTTGTATGTTGACGAAAATGTATCGTTTGCCGACCTCAAACAAACTCTATTGCAATTTGCAAAAGAGCTTTTTGGAGAAGGCACCAAAATTAGATTACGACCATCGTATTTCCCATTCACTGAGCCAAGTGCCGAAATGGATGTGAGTTGTACCATATGTGGTGGGAAAGGTTGTAATGTTTGTAAATACACAGGTTGGTTAGAAATTTTAGGTTGCGGAATGGTTGATCCAAATGTGTTGGAAGGTTGTAATATTGATAGTAGAAAATACACTGGATTTGCTTTTGGAATGGGGATTGAGCGAATTACAATGTTGCGTTATGGAATTAAAGATATACGCCATTTCTTCGAAAACGATGTACGGTTTCTTAAGCAGTTTGAGTCGGCAACTTAATCACAGTATCAATAAAATATATGGAAAGTAACTAACATTATTATTTGTGAAAACTATACTATAAATAGCTTTTATAATAATGTCGCACTTGTATCTTAAATTTTTGTAGAACATTTTATTGAAAAATATTTTTTCTTTTGAGAAAAGAAACTATTTTTGCATCGCTTTTGAAAAAGCAATCGTTCTTAAACGGTTATAAATTCCCTAGTAGCTCAGTTGGTTAGAGCGGCGGACTGTTAATCCGTAGGTCGTAGGTTCAAGTCCTACCTGGGGAGCCAGACAGGACAAGAGGTCATTTTCGACCTCTTTTTTTATGCCCGATTTTTTGAAAACCTTACTGGCATTGAGTAGTGCCGGCTCATTTCATAAAGTTGAGGACTAAGCCAAGCCTCTTTAGGCCATTGCCTACAATTTACAGTTTCGCAAATTGTAAATATTTGATTTGTTTGATTGAAAAAAATCATTCAATTGGTTTCTATGAGTATTGTTCAGAGTGTATCTGCCTATAAGAAAAAGCGTTGCGAAAAGAGCAGAAATGAAAAAGAATATTGAAGATAAAAAGTAACTTTGTATTTTTGTTTTGAATAAAATTATAAATATTATGAAAACAATACTTATTACAGGTGGTGCAGGATTTATAGGGTCGCATGTTATTCGGTTATTTGTAAATAAATATCCCGATTATAAAATTGTAAACCTCGACAAGTTAACTTATGCAGGTAACCTGAATAATTTGAAAGATATTGAGAATATGCCAAATTACGAATTTGTAAAAGGTGATATTGTTGACGAGAAATTTATTCAGGAACTGTTTGAAGAGCGACAATTTGATGGAGTAATTCATCTCGCTGCCGAGTCGCATGTTGACAGGTCAATTTCGAACCCCACTGAATTTGTTTTCACCAATGTAATTGGTACGGTTAATTTACTGAATTCTGCGAAACATGTTTGGAAAGATAATTTCGATGGTAAAAAGTTCTACCATATTTCTACCGACGAAGTTTACGGTTCGCTGGGCGACGAAGGGATGTTTACCGAGGAGACCGGTTACGATCCACACAGTCCATACTCGGCATCGAAAGCCAGCTCCGACCATTTTGTACGCGCATATTTAGATACTTTTGGTTTACCAACTGTAATTTCTAACTGCTCGAATAATTATGGGTCGTTTCAGTTTCCCGAAAAGTTGATACCTCTTTTTATCCATAATATTAAAAATAATAAACCACTGCCTGTTTACGGCAAAGGTGAAAATATTAGAGATTGGTTGTGGGTGGCTGACCATGCCCGTGCGATAGATACAATTTACCACGATGGTAAAATTGGCGAAACCTACAATATTGGCGGTTTTAACGAGTGGACAAACATTGCACTAATAAAGGTGATGTGCCAAAAGATGGACGAAAAACTGGGGCGCGAAAAAGGCAAATCGGAAAAACTAATTACTTACGTAAAAGACCGCGCCGGTCATGATTTACGTTATGCAATTGATGCCACAAAAATTAAAAATGAACTTGGCTGGGAACCATCTCTCCAGTTTGAAGAGGGAATTGAAAAAACCATTGACTGGTATCTCGAAAACGAAGAGTGGTTAGATAATGTAACTTCGGGAGATTACCAGAAATACTACAACGAACAGTATAAAGAGAGATAATTCAGGGAACAGAAGTTTCCTGCTCTTACATTTTACTTTACTAATTTAAATTTAATCATCTGATGAATTTGTAACTAACTAATTGTTAAATTTAAATTTAAATTTCCTGTGTTTTTGCTAAATCATTCATCTGATGACTTTTCAGAGTGGACTCATAGTTGTTTTTTCAAATAGATTCCGCCAGCAATATTTTATTATTGCTGGCGGAATCTTATCACAAAAGCAAGATTCCGCTAGTAATAAATTTGTATAAATGGCGGAATCTTATTATATTTGATGCATTCCGCCACGAATAAATATAAATGTATTATGGATTTAGTAGGTAGATTAGAGGAAATAGAGATAATGAAAGAGATGCTTTCGTCGGATGAATCGGAGATGTTAGCAGTAATTGGAAGACGAAGAGTTGGTAAAACATTTTTAATAAGAGAAGTTTATAAAGATGCAATCTGTTTCGAGATAACCGGAATAAAAGATGCATCGAAAGAGGAGCAGTTGTATAATTTTTCAATTCAACTGGCTGAGTTTTCAAAATCGGAAATAGAGTTGGCAGTTCCGAATAATTGGATAAAAGCATTTAATCAATTAGCACGATATCTGGATTCGTTAAAATCGAAAAAGAAAAAAGTTATTTTTTTCGACGAATTACCGTGGCTGTCAACACGTCGTTCGGGCTTTTTGGAAGCACTTGCACATTTTTGGAATAACCGGGCAAGCAGACAAAATATTGTTGTTGTTATTTGTGGGTCGGCAGCCTCGTGGATGATTGACAAAGTGGTAAATAATAAAGGTGGGTTGCATAACCGGATTACACGATTAATACAGTTAGAACCTTTTAATTTACAGGAGACCGAAATGTTTTTTAAAACAAAGAGTGTAAAACTTAACCACTATCAGATTGTGCAAATATACCTGACTATGGGCGGAATACCGCACTATTTAAAGGAGGTAAAACCGGGATTGAGTGCTGCACAAAATATCGATAAAATCTGTTTTCAGAAAAATGGGTTGTTAAAAAATGAGTTTCAGAATTTATATGCAGTCCTGTTTGAAAATGCACAAAACCATGAAAAAATTATTAGGGTACTGGCAAATAAAGGAATTGGACTGACGCGAAACGAACTTGTGAAACTATTGAAGATTTCGGATGGAGGAAGCTTGACACGGTATTTAAATGAGTTAATAACATCGGGATTTATATCAAAATATCAACCTTTTGGAAAGCAGAAGAAAGAGACACTTTACAGACTGACCGATGAATATTCGTTGTTTTATATTCGGTTTATCGAGCGGGGAAAAAACAGGTTGTTTGCACAAATTTACAACCATCAGCAATGGAAAAGCTGGAGCGGGTTTGCGTTCGAGTCGGTGTGTATGAAGCATGTAAAACAGATAAAACATGCACTTGGCATTAGCGGAGTACTAACAACCGAATCGAGTTTTATAAAAAGGGGAACTCAGCAAAACGAGGGTTTTCAGATTGATTTATTAATTGACAGAAACGATAACTCGATTAATATTTGTGAGATGAAATTTTATGAATCGGAATTTGAGATTGATGCTGAGTATGCAAAAAAACTGCGGCATAAAATTGCAGGTTTTAGAGAATATTCGAAAACCCGAAAGCAGTTATTTGTTACTCTTGTTTCGACATTTGGAGTAAAGCAAAATAAACACAGTACCGGGCTGGTTGATAACAGTATTACAATTGATTGGCTGTTTAAAAAATTGGTTTAACCCGGTAGTCGGAGATTACTACTCCTCCTCATAAATGATTTAAAATAAATACTATTTTTTTGCACGGCGCTCTGGCAAGGATTGGAGAAAGTAGCTTGCCGAAGACACGCCCGAGTGTTTGTTGGCAAACGGCTGCGACCAAAGGAAGCACACGGATTGCCTACAAACACCGGAGCGAGGCGAGACAACTACTTGCGGAAAGCCTGGCTGCCAGCCAAATTAACATTAGAGAAATAACGCTGTAAAAATTTATATAACAGTTTTTTATGCTATCTTTGCGCCACATTTTTCAAAATTAAATAAAAGAATTATGCCAGTAAAAATGAGATTAGCGCGACATGGTCGCAAACGTTATGCCTACTATCACATTGTGGTAGCGGACGGCAGGGCGCCACGAGATGGCAGGTACATTGAAAGGATTGGAACATATAATCCTAACACGAATCCTGCAACGATAGATCTCGATTTTGATAAAGCCTTTGATTGGCTTACAAAAGGCGCACAACCAACTGACACGGTCAGGGGAATTTTGTCGTACAAAGGAGTTTTGTACAAAAAACACCTGATGGGTGGAGTGAAAAAAGGAGCTTTTGATGAAGCTGAAGCTGAGAAACGTCTGGATAACTGGATGGCTGAAAAAGATGCCAAGATTCAGGCAAAAATTGATCGGTTAGCGGGAGATGCTGTGGCAGAAACCCAAAAACAGATGGAAGCTGAAATAAAAATCAATGAAGAGCGAACTGCAACATTTGCTGCAAGAGATTCTGCATTAGCTGCCGAAGCGGAAGCAAAAATTAAAGCTGCTGCCGCTGAAAGAGCTGCGGAAGAAGAAGCGAAAATTACTGCTGAAAGAGAAGCAAAAGCTGCGGCTGAAGTTAAAGAAGAACCAGTTGCAGAAGCTGAGCCGGAAGTTAAAGCAGAAGAGAAAGCTGCTGAACCAAAAGCCGAAGCTGCCGCCGAGGTTAAAGAGGAGGCAAAAAAAGATGCTCCTGCAAAGGAAAAAGATGCTCCGAAAGAAGAGGGTGCGAAATCGTAATTAGAAGAACACATCTCGAAATAGAAAACCATCCGTCAACAGACGGATGGTTTTTTTTATGCAGCAATCGAAAATAACTATCTTTGTAACTTATGGAAACGATACCAAAAACAGATTGCGAGAATATTGGGTTTTTTAGAAAAATGCATGGAATTAACGGGGATTTGATTCTTGAGTTTGAGCCACATTTCGAATTTTCGGTGGAGGAAGCAGACCATTTCTTTGTTGAGTTAGAGGGATTGTTAGTTCCGTTTTTTGTAAAAAAAGGTGGCTTTCGTTTTAGGTCGGCAAATAGTGCAATTATTTCGCTGGATTGGGTTGAGACTGAGAAATATGCCCGACGTTTAATTGGAAGTTCGGTGTATCTATATCAATCGGAAATTGTTGACGAAGCGGAAGAATCGCTGGAGTCGCAGTTTGAAAATTATTTGTTGATTGATAAAACAATTGGCAAAATAGGGATGATTAACGGAGTGGATGATTACGCCGGGAATATTGTAATTACCGTAAACTATAAAGGTGAAGAGTTATTGATTCCGTATAACGATAATTTGCTGATTGAAGTAAACGAAAGGCAAAAAACGATTAAACTTGATTTGCCGAAAGGATTGATTGAAGTATAAAACATAAACTCTTGTGCAACTTTCTTCCAGTTTGAACGTCATTGTAGAGTATAAAATTTAAATAATAACATAAATATGAAAACAAAGATTATAATTTTTAGCCTTTTTATTTTAGGCATATTCTTTAGCAATTCTCTTTTTGCTGAAAACGAAGATCGCAATGTTCCAACATTTTCGGAAGTTGCTTTAAGAATATCTGCAAAACTGTATATTACTCAGGGTGATGTTCAAAGTGTCAAAATTACTGCTAAATCATCTACTTTAGAAGAGCTAATTACCGAGGTAAAAGGACGAACTCTGAATATCAGGTTTCCGAATAAGATGTTTTTCAAGGGTAATTTTAATCCCGGTAAAATTGAAATACATATTACAGTTCCCGTAATTGATGGGTTAACTCTCTCGGGCTCGGGCGATATTTTGGCTAAAGAGATTAAATCGCGAATTATCGATTTGGCAGTTAGTGGAAGTGGCGACATTGTAATTGATAAGTTAAAAACAAAAAGAGTTACCGCTGCTCTTTCGGGCTCGGGCGGCATAACTATTAAAGATGGCGGTGTTGCCGACGAGTTTACTGTTTCTATTTCTGGCTCGGGCGATGTTGATGCCATTGGTTTTGAAGCATCTGATGTTTCGGTGCGTATTTCGGGTTCGGGCAACTGTTCTATTACTTCGAATGGAGTTATAAAAGGAAGAGTTTCAGGTTCGGGCGACGTTAATTACAAAGGAAATCCAAGTATCGATTTTTCTGTTGCCGGCTCAGGCAGAGTGCAGAAGTTGTAAATAATAAAATTATCCACTGCAAGAAAATTTCAAATACTGCATTGCTTTCATATTAAACGAGTTATTTTGATATAATACTTATCTTCAACCAAATTATTGAGATTAAAGATGCATAACAAACTAAACTATGAAAAAGCAAAATCTGATATCGAGACTAATTCTAATTGTAATACTCTTCTTAGTTTTTTCCTGTGCTCAAAAAGATAAAAAAGTAGAAGTTCAGAATCAACCCAATATTGTTGTTATTATTGCTGACGATCTTGGATGGCGCGATGTTGGATATCATGGTTCGGAAATTAAAACTCCGGTAATTGACAATTTGGCAAAGGAAGGAATTCAACTTGATCGATTTTATGTTCACTCGGTTTGCTCTCCAACGCGGGCTTCGTTACTTACTGGCAGAGCTCCAAGCAGATACGGAGTTCTCAGTCCGCTGGGCGACGAGCCAATTTTTCCGGCAGGAACGGTTACAATTGCAGAATTATTAAAACGTAACGGATACGAAACTGCAATCTCGGGGAAATGGCATCTTGGTACTGTTCCGGAAGCTCGTCCAATGAAGTTTGGGTTTAACTCTTCGTACGGATATTTACGGGGGCAGATCGACCCGTACACTCATCTTTATAAAAATGGAAATAAAACATGGCATAAAAACGATATTCTTATTGATGAAGAGGGACACGCAACAGATTTAATTACAGACGAGGCGATTCGGGTAATTAACGATTCGCATAAAAAAGATAAACCTCTGTTTATTTATGTTGCATACAGTGTTCCGCATTATCCGCTGGCTGAACCTGAGAAATGGATTGATATGTATAAGCAATCTATACCAAATGAATCGCGCCGGCTTTTTGCAGCTTCAGTAACACATATGGATTATTCTATTGGGCGCATTATTACAACACTCAACAAAAATAAGATGTTAGAAAATACGGTGGTGTTATTTGTAAGCGATAATGGAGGGCAGGAGAGTTGGCACTCGAAAACTCAATACAATGGAAAATTTAAGGGAAACGATGTTCTGGGAAATAACAAACCACTTCGCGACTGGAAAACATCTTTATATGATGGTGCACTTCGCGTGCCGGCAATAATTAGCTGGAAAGGGAAACTCGATAAAGGAAAAGTTACTGAGGCATTAAATGTGGCAGATCTGTTCCCAACATTTGCATCTGTTGCAGGAGTAAAGGTTCCTAAAGAGTTGAATATTGAGGGTATAAATTTCTGGACAGTTCTTTCCGGAAATAAGTTGCCAAAAACAAGGGTAATGTATTGGAGGTTGAATACTGGAATGGTAATAAAAAAAGGCGATTGGAAATTAATTCATCATGGAAAAACACTTGACAGTGGTACAGACGAGTTGTTTAATATTTTGATAGATCCGTACGAAACCGAAAATATTGCTGAGGGGAATGAGGCGAAAGTGATAGAATTGAAAAAGGTGATGAAACAGCAATTACTGCTTGATAGTCCGGTTCTTGCAAAAGAAATCAAGGGATCACACTAAAAAGTTAAACTGTTTATTTGTTTCTGTATTACTTGATTTTTATATCTTTATCCCTCAATTTAAAATTGCAATATACTTAATGCAGATCAATACAAAATCAAAGATTTATTCCAACTTTTTAGCTTTCGGGGAAACTTTGAAAAAGTGGAAAGCTAATAATGAAACAATAGTTTTTACAAATGGGTGTTTCGATATTATTCATCATGGTCATGTCGATTCTTTACAAAAGTCGGCAGAACTAGGAACAAAACTCATAGTAGGATTAAATTCTGATGAATCTGTTAATATTTTAAAAGGAAAAAATCGTCCGGTTTTTGATGTTGAAGCTCGCTCGATTATTCTGGCAGCTTTCGAATTTGTTGATGCAGTTATTGTTTTTTATGACGATACTCCGGCAGAACTTATCGCACAAATTATTCCCGATGTTTTGGTAAAAGGGAAACAGTACAAAATACATGAAATTGCCGGTCACAAAACTGTTCTGAACAACGGAGGAAAAGTTATAACTCTTGAATTAGTTGCCGGAATTTCTACCAGCGACCTTATCGATAAAATTAAAACTTTAGATTAATGGTAAAGACCAAATCTATTTTCGTCTGCCAAAAATGTGGTGTACAATCGCCAAAATGGTTAGGTAAATGTACAACCTGCGGCGAGTGGAATACTTTTGTTGAAGAGGTTGTAAATAAAAAACAATCAACAAGCAAACTGTCGGTTCAAATTTCGGGCAACCAACCACTTACTCTCGAAAATATAAAAACAATAAAAAACCAACGCATCTCGGCTGGGATAAACGAATTTAACCGTGTTCTCGGTGGTGGAATTGTACCCGGCTCGCTAATTCTTTTGGGCGGCGATCCGGGAATTGGGAAATCAACTCTGGCACTTCAACTTGCACTTGGATTACCGGAGAGGAAAATTTTATATACTTCGGGAGAGGAGAGTTTGCAACAGATTAAATTACGTGCCGAAAGATTAGATATTATAAACGATAACTGCCTGTTTTTGTGCGAAACATCGTTGGAGCATTTAATTGCACACACCGAACAAATGCAACCCGACCTGTTAATTATCGACTCTATTCAAACCGTTTCAACCGAAACAATAGAATCGTCGCCGGGGTCGGTTTCGCAGGTTCGCGAGTGTACTTCGGCCATTCTGAAGTTTGCCAAGAGAAACGATATTGCGGTAATATTAATTGGGCATATTACAAAAGAGGGTAGTCTTGCCGGTCCAAAAGTGTTGGAACACATGGTTGACACAGTGTTACAATTCGAAGGCGATACAAATTATATGTATCGTATTTTACGCTCAAACAAAAATCGTTTTGGCTCCACTCACGAGTTGGGTATTTTCGAAATGCGCAGCAATGGATTGAGGGAAATAACAAATCCGTCGGAACAGTTAATTTCGAAAGTAAACGACGATGTTAGCGGAACAGCAATTGCCGCAACAATTGAAGGGGCTCGCCCATTTTTAATTGAAATTCAGGCACTTGTAAGTTCGGCAGCTTACGGCACTCCGCAGCGTTCGTCAACCGGTTTCGACTTGCGCCGCTTAAATATGCTTCTCGCAGTTTTGGAAAAACGGGCGGGGTTTAAGCTCATCCAAAAAGATGTTTTTCTGAATATTGCAGGCGGTATAAAAATAACCGATCCGGCAACCGATCTCGCGGTAATTTGTTCAATACTTTCATCGAATCTCGACATTGCCATAAACCATAAAAACTGCTTTGCCGGTGAGGTGGGTTTAACAGGCGAAATACGCGCTGTAAGTCGTATAGAACAACGAATTGCAGAAGCCGAAAAACTGGGGTTCAGTAAAATATTTATCCCTAAATTGAATAAAGGTTTCGATACTGCGAGATTAAAAATTGAGGTTGTAAAAGCCAGCAGAGTTGACGAAGTATTTAGAAAAATATTCAGGTGAAAAAGCCCTATCCCAACCTTTCCCTACTGGGAAAGGAGAAATAATTAGACAATGAATATTTTACTTTTAATCTTTTTAACTACATTTTTTTGATTGGCAACCTAACTATTTATAATTTGGCAGGCTGAAAAATCTATGAAAAATATACTTTTAATATTATCACTTATCTTTTTTGCATTTGTTGCGTGCGACAAATTGCCCGTTGAAAAGCCCGAGAATCTGATTAAAGAGAAAAAAATGATTGATATGTTGGTTGACATTCACATTGCGGAGGCAACTTTTAACCACATGAGATACGACTCGATAGTAAAAAACAGCTCGTCTGCTAATTTTTATTATTCTATTTTGGAAAAATACGAAGTGCCGGATTCTGTTTTCGAGAAATCATTTGTTTTTTATACCAGCTCTCCAAAAAATTTCGAAAAAATGTACCGGAAGGTGATGAATAAATTAAGCGAAATTGAGCAAGACTATTCGGGCAGAAAAGATGAGTTGCTTGAGTTTGATATCAATAAATAGTGTATTGTGAGGAAAATTGCTGCAACATATATTTTCTCTGGTAAGCAGCCGCCCATAAGAAATGGAATACTTATTTGTAAACCCGACGGAACGATAATCGAAGTTATTGATAATAATGGCAAATTAGAAGAGGAGCCGGGGCTTGAGTTTTACAGCGGAATATTAGTACCCGGTTTTGTTAATACACATTGCCATCTCGAGCTTTCTCATCTGAAGGCAAAAATTGAGGAAAAAACCGGAATTGGCGGATTTGTTAAGGAGATAAACAAACTTCGGAACGAAGATTTAGCAAGTGTAGGGAAAGCGATTGAAATTGCTGACCGTAAAATGTGGGCAGCCGGAATCGCTGCAGTTGGCGATATTTCAAATTCAACTCTTACAATCGAAACAAAACAGAAAAGTAAAGTATTTTACCACACATTTATTGAGTCGTTTGGGTTTCATCCGTCGCGAGCCGAAAAAGCTTTTAATTATGCCAAATATGTTTTTTCTGAATTCGAGGAAAATAGTTTGGTGGTTTCAATTTCGCCACATTCGCCATATTCTGTCTCCGGGTCACTTTTTAAAAAAATTAAAGAAAAGGCACTTGCAGAAGATAGTGTTTTAACAATTCATAACCAGGAAAGCAGAGCCGAAACACAGTTTTTTAAAACTGGTAAAGGAGCAATTGCAAACCATATTCAAAATAATCTTGGTATCGATATTTCGCACTGGCAGCCAACAGGTAAAAGTTCGCTTGCCTCAATATTAAAGTTTCTACCAAGTAAAAATCATTTGATTTTGGTACACAATACTTTTACCGGAAAAGCTGATTTAGACGAATTAAAAAATAACCGCTCGCTTAAGAATACTTTTTTTGCACTTTGTCCAAATTCAAATATTTACATCGAAAATCAACTTCCACCAGTTCCTCTTTTTCAGAAAGAGGGTTTAAATATTTGTCTCGGAACTGATAGTTTGGCTTCTAATCACCAACTTTCAATTTTAGGAGAGATGATTACTCTTCAGCAAAATTTTCCTGAAATTAAATTGGAAGAGTTATTAATTTGGGCAACTTTAAATGGGGCGAAAGCCTTAAAAGCAGAACATCAGTTTGGAAGTTTTGAGGTCGGGAAAAATCCTGGAGTTAACCTTATTTCTGGTGTTGATTTTATGAATATGAAACTTACAGAAAATTGTAAGGTAAAAAGGTTGGCTTAAACAGCTTCTTAGTTTTCTCATCAAAAATACTTTAGAAATCCTATTATCTTTGTCGCTAAATTTTTATTATGGCTACATTTTTGTTCGATAAAATTATTTTTGGTCCCGTAAAAAGTCGTCGGCTTGGAGTTTCGTTGGGTATTAATTTACTGCCAACCAACGTTAAAGTTTGTTCGTTCGATTGTATTTATTGCGAATGTGGCCGAACTCCCAAAATATATGACGAGAAAGTTACGCTGCCCGAAAGAAAAGAAGTTCGGGAAAAGCTGGAAGATACCCTAAAAAATATGGTTGCCGATAACCAGTTGCCCGATGTAATAACTTTTGCCGGAAATGGCGAACCAACACTGCACCCCGAGTTTGCCGGAATTATTGACGACACAATTGAATTGCGCGACAAACTTACGCCAAACGCACGAATTGCAGTTTTGTCGAATGCAACAATGCTTCACAAAAAATCGGTTTTTAACGCACTCCTAAAAATTAAAGACAACATTCAAAAACTCGATTCTGCATTTGAAGAAACGGTGAGGTTATTAGACGTGCCAAACAAAAATTTCAGCTTAAATAAAGTTGTAAAACAATTAACTGATTTCAAAGGGAAAGTGATTATTCAAACCATGTTTATTAGTGGAATTTATAAGGGAAACATAATTGATAATACTTCAGAGAAAGAGATTTCGGCATGGATTGAATTGCTACGAAAAATAAAACCTTCGCAAGTTATGGTTTACACAATTGCGAGAGACACTCCAACAAATACACTTAAAAAAGTTTCACTCGAAAAACTAAATTCTATTGCCGACCGTGTTAAAAATGCAGGATTTGACATTCAGGTTTCAGGATAAGTTTTTTGCGCAAAAAACGTTGCGCAAAAAACAACATTTGTAAATGCCAGATATACTTTTAGATATATCGCTTTATGTTTGTTTTGAGTTGTAATAATAATTGCGTAAATTGCGTTACGTAAAAAGCGCAATAAAATGAACCCATTTTTAGTTTCGGGATATGAAAGCCCAAAATATTTTTGCGACAGAAAAACTGAAGCAGAAAAAATAGTGAATGTTATTGAAAACTCAAGAAACCTTACACTTATTTCGGAGCGGCGAATTGGGAAAACATCATTGTTAAAACATGTCGAATTTCAATTAACCAGTAGTATAATATTTGTTTATGTCGATTTGTATCCAACACTTCGGTTAAAGGATTTTATTCAGGTTCTGTCAAACAATATTATCGAAAAACTTGAGCCTTTTTCAGATAAGGTTATCAGAAAAATAACAAGTTTTTTTGCAGCTCTGCAACCAAAGTTTTCTTTTAATCCTGAAACTGGTGTTCCCGGGTTGGAATTCACGATCAGTAATAATTCTGAGGCAGAAAAATCTGTTAATTTGTTATTTGAATACATAAGAAATTCAGATAAAAAAATAGTGATTGCATTCGATGAATTTCAACAAATTTTAAAATACCCTGAAAAAAATGTGGAAGCACTACTTCGGTCTGAAATTCAGAAAGATAACAATGCCAGTTTTATATTCAGCGGGAGTCAGACACATCTGTTAATTTCTATGTTTAACGAGTATTCAAGACCATTTTACAATAGTTCGCAAACCATGTATCTCGAACGAATTGAGCAATCAGAATACACGAAATTTATCATACAAAATTTTAAATCTCACAACTTTTTTATCGATGATGAAACTGCAAAATATATTTATGAAATTGGCAATGGAATTACTTACAACATACAATATCTTTGTCATAAACTTTTTTCTGAACAAGAAAAAAAGATAACGTCGGATCTGGCGAAGAAAATATTAAACGAAATTTTGAAGGAAAATGAAGTAGTATATTTTAATTATCGCGAGCTGCTAACACGTCTGCAATATCAGATATTAAAGGCTGTTGCAAAAGAGTTCCATGTCGAAAAACCTTACTCGATACAATTTTTATCGAAATATAAATTAGATTCTACAAGTTCGGCACGAACCGCAATAAATGCATTAATTGAAAAAGGCTTATTAATAAATCTGCGAGGTATTCATGTTACCGACTGGTTTTTTTCTCTTTGGCTAAAACAGCAGCCATAAAAAATGCCATCTGGTTTTTCTCCAAATGGCATTCTCAAAATATTTAAAAATTAAATTAATCCAGCGTGGTTTTGTACCACTCCGAACTTTTCCCCATCCATTTAATTCCTGCAACGTAACCTTTCAGTTTCATCAACTCATCGCTCTCTAACCAAACGTAGCAGTCGTAAGTTTTCCCCGATTTCGGGTCGTAAATTGTACCTTTGTCCCACTCTTTATCGTCGGCATCGTACTCCAATCCACTTAAAATTTGTAATCCTACAATAGAACGGTTTTGTAATGATTTATCCGGATTCTCATCGTCTTTTGGTGGTTCTCCATTTTCATATTTTTCAGGAATCATATACACAATTGTACCAATGTATTTCCCGTCTTTCTTTTTAACTTCAATTTTCGAAGTTTTCTCTTCGTTCCACCAAATACCAACAATTTTGTTGGCTTCTTGTGCAATACCAGCAAATGCATAAACTCCTAGAAATAAAAGAATAATAAATTTTTTCATAATTATAGTTTTGATTTTAAATTGCGCACTAAATATATACATAATTGAAATTCAATCGGTAAATATTAACTTTTTTTTTGTTTTGAACTAATTGTAGAAAAATATAAACAGCTTTATAAAACCTGAATGCTTTTTTTTTGTTCTGTTTAAAAGCAATCGAATGAACATTCAAAAATCTATATTTCAAGCACCTATTTATATTCTTTCCGGAGGTCGTGGTATTGCTGGTAACAATTTGGTACAATCGCTTTTAATCCAGTATCCCGATAACGATATTCCTGTAATTATTATTCCGCATGTTGCCGACGAAGATCAGATTTTTGATGTGATAATTAGGGCAAAAACCGATGGCGGATTAATTGCCCATACAATGGTAAATCCCGAATTGCGAATAAAAATAAATGAGATATGTGCCGAATTTGGAGTTCAGACAATTGATTTAATGGGAAGCCTGGCAGAATATCTCGATGAGAATTTGGATGTTGAACCTTTAAAACATCCGGGACTTTACCGCGAGTTAAACCATAAATATTTCGACCGGATTGATTCTATAGAATTTACACTTTCGCACGACGATGGAATGAGTCCACAGCGACTTAGAGAAGCTGAAATTGTTTTAACCGGAGTGTCGCGTGCGGGAAAAACACCTCTCAGCGTTTACCTTGCAATGTACGGTTGGAAAGTTGCAAACGTTCCTCTGGTAAGCGAAGTACCACCGCCGAAAGAGTTGTTTGAAGTTGATCCGCAGCGTGTTTTTGGATTACACATAGGAGCCGGCCAATTAATTACACACCGCACAAAACGAATGCAAAGCTGGAATAATCATAAAAACGAAAATTACATTGACCAAAGTTTGGTGCGCGATGAGATAAGAAATGCAATGTTTATTTTCGATAAAGGTGGTTTTACAATTGTTAATGTTGCAAATAAACCCATTGAAAGTACTGCAAATGAAATCCTCAATATCATGTCGAAGCGATTTTCGTACCGCGGACGAAAACTGGACTCGCCCTATCACAATCAAAAAGAGGATTAAAAATAATTCTTAAAAAATCTTTTTAATCATAACGCAAGTTTTATAAACCATCTGTGTCTTATGAGCAAAATGTAAAAGATTAGGAGGAGATGAAAAAGAAATTTAGCTGGAAGGTATTTATCAGTTTTGGATTAACATATCTATTTATTATTCTTTTAGTTTCGGGAATTATGCTTTATCTGGCACCTCCCGGACGCTATGCACACTGGGTAGATTGGAAGATTATGGGTTTTACAAAAGATGGCTGGGGAGCACTTCATATTATTTTCTCTTTTTCGTTTATTGTGCTTACAATTTTTCATCTGTTTGTAATAAACTGGAAACCCTTTTTGTCGTATCTTAAGTCGAAAAAACGTACTGGATTTAATAAAAAACGCGAATTCTATTTCTCAACAATTTTAGTTTTTCTATTTTTCTTTGGAATAGTTTATTCTGTTCCTCCACTAAAATATGTTATCGATTTTGGCGAATACTTAACCGATTCGTGGGAGGAAGTTGAGCAAGAACCGCCGGTTCCGCACGCCGAGTTATTTACCCTTATTGAGTTAGCCGAACAACTTGGATTTTCGACAACAGATGAAATTACCCGTAAATTAAAATTGCACAATATTAAATTCAGCAATACAAACGAGCAGACACTTCAGGAAATTGCCCATGCCAACAATACAACACCCATTGAAATTTATGAAATATTTACACGCAAATCGTCAATGCAGGGAGGTACGGGAGCAGGTCGCGGAATAGGAAAAAAAACCATTGTGGACCTTGCCGTTGAAGTTGAAGAAACAGAAAGCAAAGTGATGAGGATATTAGAAGAAAACGGAATTAAAGTAAAAGAAGGGCAAACACTGCGAGATATAGGCGATAGTAACGATATTTCTCCACAAGATATTTACAAACTGTTTGAGAAATAAAAATTAGCTTCGTTAAATAAAAATGGAGTACATTTAAAAAAATGAGTGAAGTCGAAATCATACATAAACTTCAAAAAGGAGACGAACAAGCATTTAAACAACTGGTAAATAATTACCAGAAATTGGTTGTTAATACTTGTTTTAGTATGGTTCACAACACTCACGATGCCGAAGATATTGCACAGGAAGTTTTTATCGAGGTTTTTCGCTCTATTCATAAATTCAGAGCCGATGCAAAATTATCGACCTGGCTCTATCGTATTTCAGTAAACCGTTCGCTAAATTTTATTCGCGACAATAAAAAAAGAAAGTGGTTTCAATCTTTCGAAGATTCTGTTCAGACAAAAAACAGTGAGTTGCAAAACATAACAACATCAAATTCCAATCAACCCGAATTTCAACTCGAAAACCAACAACGGGCAACTATTCTGCACGAGGCAATCGATAGTTTAGCACAAAATCAGAGGGTGGCTTTTACCTTGAGTAAATACGAGGAGTTGTCGTACCAGGAGATTTCGGAAGTAATGGATTTATCAATTTCTTCAGTTGAATCGTTGTTGCACCGGGCAAAAAAGAACCTTCAGAAAAAATTATATAAGTGTTACAAAAAAAAGTGTTTTTAAACGCAAGTTTTTAATAATGAATGTGTCATATAAATAATAACAATAAAATGAACTGCAAAAAATTACATAAAAATCTGATTTTCTTTCTCGATGGAGATTTACCTGCAAAAGAGATTGAGCAAATGGAAGTCCATTTGAGAGAGTGCAACGATTGCGCTGCTTTTGCAGATGATATGAAAAAAACACTGGGCATTTTGGAAATTGAAAAGTCGCCCGATGTAAATCCATTTTTTTATACCCGTGTAAAAGCAAAATTAGAGAATCAGGAATCGGCAGAATTACAGGTTTTGCAAAGACCCGTTTTTGCAAGAATATTACAACCCGTAGCATTTTCAATTTTATTGATTGTCGGTATCTATTCCGGTATTAAAATCGGGCAAACTTCGCCTGTACAAGTTACCGGCACTAATTTGTTTGAAGAGGAAGCAGTTCCTTATTTTAACGAAATGGAAGCCGAATCAATAGAAACATTTTTAATGGAATAAACATGGCAACTAAAAATACATATCGAATATTAATCTGGATAATCGTCATTTTATTGGCAACCAACTTATCAATGGGTATCTCTTTTATTTACCATAAACAACAAGACAAAAAATTTATGGAGCAGTTAGAAGAGGCAGCCATCGATGTTCCATCAGAAAAAAGAACCCGTTTTTTTAGAGAACAATTAAATCTTGACCATAATCAACTGGATGAATTCAGGGAATTAAATAGAAGTTATAATAAAACTGCATGGCAAATTACTCATCAACTCGAATTACTCAGAAGAGAAATGGTTCAGGAATTAGGAAAAGAAAATTCGAGCAGTAAAACCCTTGAATCTATTTCGGAAGAGATTGGAGAGCTGCATACAAAACTCAAAAATAAAACCATTGATTATTATTTGGGGATGAAAGAAGTTTGTAACAACGAACAACAGATAAAATTGAATGAAATATTCTTGTCGATGTTAAAGAAAAACGAAGATGTTTCGCTTCCAAAATACGGCAGGCGAAACAGAAACTGGAAATAAATTTTTAAAATTAAATACAATGAGAACAACAATTTTCAAAAAGCTGACTTTGGTAATAGTTATCGCAGCAGCAGTATCAACAACAACTTTTGGTCAGCGTTGTAACAATGCCAGCCGTTTTGCAAATAATCAGGCAACATTTACACAGCCTACCTGTATCAACCAGATTACCGATTTAACTGATAAACAGGTAACGCAAATTCAGGATCTGGAAAATAAACACCAAACCGAAATGGACAAATTACGAACTCAACGACGTTCGACAATTGATGTAACTGAGAAAGATAAAGTCAGAGCCGAGATGGATAAAAAAGTATTAGCTCATCAGAGTGAAGTAAAATCTTTGCTAACCGAAGATCAGCAAAAACAGTACGAACTTTTACATACTTCGGCCAATCCAAATTATGCACAAGGAAGACAATATTATAGAGGAGGTACCGGAAACAGACAGAGCTTCCGAGGTGCCGGAAGAGGATATAATCGTGGCGGCGGACAGGGTAATCTTGCCACAGCAAATAACGGAAGATTTAACAGAGGCGGTGCACATCATCGGGGATATGGTAGAAATGCAGGATTCGGACGAGGTTATGGACAAGGATTACAAAATACGCCTACAGAAAAAACTGAAGAACCAACAGAAAATTAATTTCTTACAATTTAAAATTAAACAAGGTTATTTATCACTATATAATTTTGCTGTTTAGAAGTCCCGGAGTTTAGCTTCGGGATTTTTTTGTTAAAAAAAGTGAAAGCCCGCAAGTTAATCAGATACACTGTGTCAAACTCTCAAACAGAAATATTTAAATTAAAAACATTTAAAATTAAAAACATGAAAACAAAAAGATTAGTAACAGTTTTAGCGGTAGCCGGAATAGTTCTCTTATTTGCTTCTTGCTCAAAATCGTTGAAAACTACCGAAGACGATGCAATTGCAAACATTGAGAAGAGTGCAGAATCAGTAGCAGCACCCGGCGATAGTTGTACATTTTCGGGCACTTTAACCGAAGCTGAGATTGAGGGATTAATGGAGATGCGCGAAGAGGAAAAACTGGCTCGCGATGTATATCTGAAGTTTTATGAAATTCATGGTTACATAGTTTTCAACACCATTGCAAAAAGCGAAACTGCACATTCGAATGCCGTATTGTATTTAATAAATGGTTACGGACTGGAAGACCCTGCATTGTCTGGCGAAGGGGAATTTACCAATCCGGCATTTACCGATTTGTACACAAAATTAGTTGAGCAGGGAAAAGGCAGTTTGGTTGAAGCGCTAAAAGTAGCGGCATTTATCGAAGAGTACGATATTGCAGATTTATTACGACTGCTGGAAGAGAACGAAAATGCCGATGTGGAAAGAGTGTATGGTAATTTACTGAGAGGATCGGAAATTCATATGAGAGCATTTACAAATTCGCTTACCCGTTTGAAAGAAACTTACTCGCCTACTATTATCTCACCAGAGTTGTTTCAGGATATTCTAGACAAAAGAACCACTTTTTCGACAACAGCCGGAATAAGGAGTTTCCCTTGTGTTAACTATACCTTTACCGATGTTTTAACCGAAGCCGAAAAAGATGGTTTACTGGAAATGCGCGAAGAGGAAAAACTGGCGCAAGACGTTTATCTCTATTTTTACAATTTGTATAAAACTCCTGTTTTTAAGAATATTGCAAAAGCCGAAGCAGCCCATACAAAAGCTGTTCTCTGGCTTATAAACGGTTACGGACTGGAAGATCCTTTACAGGAAGGTCTGGGGAATTTTACAAATCCTGCATTTACAGAACTATACGAACAGTTAACCCAAAAAGGTTCTGAAAATTTGGTTGAAGCTTTAAAAGTTGGGGCATTTATTGAAGAGTATGATATTAACGACCTGCAAAATCTTACAGAAGAAACAGAAAGCGACAACATTGCCAGAGTATATGGAAATTTATTGAGAGGATCGGAATTTCACTTAAAAGCGTTTACTAATTTGCTTAAATTTCAGAAGGTAGTTTATGTACCAACTATTTTAAGCGACGAAGTTTACCAGAATATAGTTAGCAAATAAAATTAAAACAAATACTACGAATGCATTAATATTATTAGTGCATTCGTGGCTAAAAACTAATAATGAAAACACTAATTACAATCACTTTAATTATTGTAGCAGCCACATCTTTTTCAATAAAAGGTTTTGCTACCGGCTTAACTGATGCCGAAAAAGAAGGAATACAGTTGATGCGCGAAGAGGAGAAACTTGCGCACGATGTTTATATATTTCTGTACGATAAATGGAACATGCGTATTTTCAGTAATATTTCGAACGCCGAAACACGACATTTTGAAGCCATCGGTTATTTAATCGATAATTACGAATTAAAAGATAATGCGAAAAAGGAAGCCGGAATTTTCAATAACAAAGAGTTGCAGGAGCTGTATAACTCGTTAACCGAAAAAGGAAACAAATCGTTGATTGCAGCATTCGAAGTGGGCGCACTTATCGAAGAGGTTGACATTGCCGACCTGCAAAAACTACTTGCAGCCGGTCAGGATTCGACGATTACAGGGGTTTACGAAAATCTTCTGCGTGGATCCGAAAATCATCTCCGGGCATTTACCGGGCAGCTCGAAAACCAAAATGCAAAATACACACCCATGGTTTTAAGCGAAACCGCGTACACTAAAATTATTGAGGGATCGCATCAAAAAGGCGACCCAAACAGTTGTATCGTTCCAAATAAGAACTGTCCCAATAACAACAACATGTCTGAGAAAAACAAGGGCAGAGGAAAAGGTAATGGAAGAGGTAAAGGAAAAGGATGCGGACAAAAGGGATGGAATTAACTAAAGACGTTAAAGTATGAAACGATTTGCTTTCCCTGATCTGCTGAAAGGATTTGCCGTATTCTTAATCATTCCGGTTCACATATTAGAGCTGTTTATCGATTATCCGGGCAGGGAGAGTCTGTTTGGAAAAACTATTCTTTTTCTTGGAGGGCCACTGGCAGTGCCGGTATTCATGATAATAATGGGTTATTTTATTGCAATGAGCAGAAGATCGCTGGCAAAAAAAAGCCTGCGTGCAATCAAAGTTTTTGCAGTTGGTCTTTTGCTGAACATTGGATTAAACTTCAATTTGCTCATGAAAATAAAATTTCAGGAGTGGCAGATCAATCCTTTCGAATACATTTTTGGAGTCGATATTTTATATCTCGCCGGCCTCAGCATATTAATTCTTTCGTTACTAAAAACCTTTAGAAAGAGAGCAGTGTGGATTGCACTTTTACTCATTTTTGTTGTTAGCGGATTAACCGGATATATGAATGACGCACTGATGGTTACTGAACGAAATTATGCCATCCCATTTATTGGAGGAAATTATTCGTGGGCTTACTTTCCCCTGTTTCCGTGGCTTACCTACCCGCTTGCCGGTTTTGTTTTCTATTATTGGGAGGAGCAAATTGTTGGGTTTATTAAAAAACAAAAAACAGTATCGGTACTTATTTTAGCCGGAATAACTGCACTTGTAATTTTATTTGCAAAACAGGGAATCGAAATTACAATCGACCTGCCTATGTATTATCATCACACATTTTTGTTTGCACTTTGGGCATTAGGAGTGGTAATTATCTGGGTTGCTGTATTGCGCTTATTTCACTACTATTTACCCAATACATACCTCAGCAATTTTCTGAAGTGGTTAGGAAAAAACATCACACTTTTCTACGTAATTCAATGGCTCATTATTGGAAATATTGCAACCGAGATTTATCAAACTCAAAGTATCGACAAATATTTTTATTGGTTTGGAGGAATTTTTACAGTTACTATACTTCTTACCTGGCTGATTGAAAAAACCAATATTAAGGGATTATGAAGAAATAACCTAACCGTTTTGACTTGTTCTTTTGCACGCTAACTTCGTCAAAAAGCCTCACCGTATCTATGCTATGCCTGTGTTTTTTGCCTTGTTATCGCACAAAATAACTTCGTCAATTCCAGTCATATTATTCCTTCATAATCCCTAAGTTAGCCAGATAATTTATATGAATCCAGGTTTTAATTTATAATTACTTTTTGAGTAGCTTTTTTCCCCTCAGACTGAATGGTAACCATAAAAGTACCACCCACTTTTAGGTCTGTTAATTTGATTTTATATTCGTTTGTTCCCACAACTAAATCCGATAATTTCTCGCTATTTATCATTTGCCCCGATAAATTGTAAATTGATATCTGAACATCATTTCGTTTTGCCATATTGAATCGAACAATAAATTCCCCTTCGTTTGGGTTAGGATAAACCTGCATCCTAAAATCACCTATACTTTGCAGATTAATCTCGTCTGTTCCAACGGTGCTGCCCTTAATTAAAAATACTTTAAAAACTTGGTTGCTCGCGCTACTCTGTGTTCCATCGTTAATAAAAAATATGTTGGGTGCAGTGCTGTTAATACCACCATAAATATAACCAACAAGTGTTGTGTCTTTATCCAGCTCATCAAGTTTTAGAACTTCATTTTCATAAAATTCAGACTCTTCGTTTGGGATAAATTCGGAGCCTGCTCCCAACAGTCCGGGCATTTCAACAGGTAATTTAAATTCAGTCATGTTCCCATTTACATCTCGTGTAACCCGGGCAATCGTATTAACAAACGGCACATCGTTATCCATGGTTAATTCTCCTCCGTCATCATAATATTGCGAAATTCCACCAAAAAATACCGTGTGCATTTCGTTATTTAATTCGCTATACAACGGTAAAACAGCGCAGTGATAATGATTATAATATTGAGAAAATGGGTTAGTTGCATCATATCCCGAGCTATCAATATTAACACAATTTAAAAATGGCAAATTAGCATCTTTCTGAAATACACCTGAGAAAGCTGTTAGTCCCTGTTCTCCGTTTGGCATAATTTGCGGAACAACATTATAATCTCTTCGGTGGAGATTATCAGTATCTGTAATTGATGGTAAATGTGTAACCGTAAGTGCTGTTCCATCGTCGTTAATTTTGAACTTTCTGATTTGGTCGGTATAAATCTGTGTAAAAGTTGGGTTATTTGCCGGATTGTACCGGCCATCGAATTTGTTTCCTCCCACGAGATACCAGGTGTCGTAAACTTTTTTCAGGTGCCCGCCGGTAACAGCAAATTGCGAGTCGGATATTTGTCTGAAAAATCCGGAAAACGGTTTGTTGTTTATTACAGCGTCAATGGTTTCGGCAACCTTAATTGCCGTTAATTTATTGAAGGTGATGTGGTCGCCTGCAGTATTGCTGTAACCGTAACCCCCAAGAAAATAGAGCATGTTTTCGTACTGGTGAAACTGCATATTTGTGGAACTTAACTGCTCTTGTAAATTTACCGACAGCGAAGTTAATGTTGCTGTCCATCTCTGTTTATTCACCGGGTCGATAACAATAATTTGGATATTCTTCCCGGCAACATCAAAAGCAGAATTGGGTTGTCGCGGGTGTAAACCATCTATCCGCCCGCCGATAATCAGCCACTTTCCATCGGCCTGTCCGAAAGCATAAACCTGAATCCCCGTAACTTCCGGAATATCTATTGGTTCGATATATATTTGAAAAGGCGTTTCCTGTGCAGAAACTTCTCCAAAAAAAGATATAAGTACAATGAATAATAGTTGTTTCATGGTTGTAATTTTAATTCGTTTAAACTACCTAATAATACTTAAAACTTACCGTATTACCAACTTTTTAGAAGGTGTTCTTTTGTTTTCATACTCAAAAAAATAGTAATAAACCCCACTGTTATATTGTTACAAATTCTCTAAAGTTATTTCGGTCAATTACCTTTGTTTCTGCATTATATGTTTTTATAAAAGTTTCAGGTAATTTTATTTTTGATTTTGTTTTCCATTTAAACTCAAATCCATAAATTTTTCCATTCTTTTCTTCCACAAAATCAATTTCTTGTTGTTGTTTGGTTCTCCAAAAATACATTCTTGCAAATGTTTCTTTATAAATATTTTGCTTTCTTCTTTCCGAAATCAAGAAGTTTTCCCAAAGTGCTCCAACATCTGTCCTTAATTTAAGTGGATTAAAATTTCCTATAATCATATTTCTAATTCCATTGTCATAGAAATAAATTTTTCGGTTTCTTTTTATCTCGTTTCTTAGATTTCTGCTAAAACTGTTCAACCTAAAAATAATATAGCCTTTTTCAAGAATGTTAATATATTTCTGAATAGTGATTTTGTTTACTCCTATTGACCCTGCAAGTTCATTATAATTGACTTCACTACCTACTTGTAATGCAAGTGCTAACAAAAGATTGTCTAATATTTCGGGTTTCCTGATTTCTGAGAACGAAAGAATATCGCGATACAAATAACTACTTACCAGGTTTTTTAATGTTGTTCTCTCTTTTCCTTTATTATTTAAAACTTCCGGGTAAAATCCAAATAATAATCTATTCTCTATTTGCTGTTCAGATTTTACAAAACCTTCTTTTTTTTCAAATTCCTCCCACGATATTGGAAATAATTCATATTCCCATTTTCTACCTGTTAAAGGTTCATTTAATTTATTCCCCAAATCAAAAGATGACGAACCGGAAACAAATAATTGAACTTTTTTAAATTGGTCGGTAATAATTTTGAGTGTCAAACCTATTCCATCAATTCGCTGTGCTTCATCAACAAAAACAATTGTATTTTCACCTAAAATAGTTCGTATTTCTTCCGTATTAGGATTTAAAAGTAATTGTCTTATTGAAGGGTCGTCAGCATCAAGAAACAGATATTCTTTTCCTTCAAGTATTTTTTTTATTAATGTAGTTTTACCAACCTGTCTTGCTCCAACAATTATAATTGCTTTTCCACTTCCAATCTTATCTTCTATAATATTTTCAACTATTCTTTGATACATATATTTTTTCTACAAAGATAAATTAAATTATCGTAATGACTAATAGTCATAACCATAGGTCATTATGGTAGTCGCTTTTTTACTTACCGAATTACCAACTTTTTAGAAGGTGTTCTTCTGTTTTCATATTCAATAAAATAGTAATAAACCCCGCTGTTATATTGCGAAACATCTAACGATAAAAAATCGGTATGATTATCAACAATAAACCGGCTGACTGATTTTCCGTTGTTATCGAACAGATGCAATTCGCCGGTATCAACATTTTCGGGAAGCGAGTATGCAACTTTTACGGTTTCGATTGCCGGATTAGGAAAAGCATTTAGCAAAACTTCGGGTTTATTACTTTTAAAATATGAACTAAACACGGGTGTGCCTGGCAGGCTATAAATATTAGTCCACACTTTTTCAGGAAATATTGAATAGTCGAAACAATAAGCAAAAAGCTTATAAACATTATCTTCTGTTTTATTTATCGAAATATACTGAGCGCCGTCGATGGTATTCAACACCGAGCCATCTTCGTTAATTATTTTGCTATTGTATTCGTAATATGCCTGTGCAGTATTGTACTTATAGTAAATATAAACCAATTCTAATCCTGCATCATTATCAAATAAATCTTCCGAAATGTATTTAATATCGGCAAGATAAAAGTTGTTAGGCACATCGCATTTAATGGTTTTAAAAAGCGAATGGTCGAGGTTATAAATACGGCACTGCTCATTTGGAACATCCATTAAATAATATTTATAACCCAGAGTTTCGAGTTTTACTACAGATGCTGAATAGTTGTACTTTTTTTCGAGAGTAACCTGTGCATTTATTGCGAGAAAGAGTGTAAAAAAAATGCCGGTAAAGAATAGTTTTTTCATGATTTTTGAATTTTATTTTGGATTGATGTTATTTTTTAATTGGTTTTTGCAAATAATTATTTCACATAGAACGAATAATATCAGTAATTTGCCATGGTGTGGCGACAAATTGGTTATCTGCAATTGCATACGGTGTTTTACAATCAGGAACTGCATAAAAAGCTTTTTTAGGCTTTAAATCCTGTAAAGTTATGGCCATTGATTTTGTTCTTTTAGGATTTGGGCTGAATTTGGCATCAATGGCTGCAATACAGTCATTTTTTTTAAAAATCAGCAGGTCGCATTCGGTGCCATCTGCAGTGCGGTAAAAATAGTATTGATATTCATCGGTTAAAGTATTAATTATATCCTCAACCACATAACCTTCCCAAAGATGCCCCAACATAGGATGCCTGAGTAAATCTTCGTAAGTAGATATTCCCAGTAAATAATTTACTATGCCAGAATCCCGAATATATATTTTAGACGATTTTATTAATCTTTTCCCAATGTTTGAATACCAGGGTTGTAAAAGCCTGATAATAAACGAACGTTCGATATAGGAGATAGCATTATTTACTGTTGGAGAGGAAACGCCCAAAGATTTGGCTAGACTACTAATATTTAATATTCCGCCATGCAAAGATGAAATCATTTGAAAAAGCCGGTGGAGCGTTGAAGGTGAAGTATTTAACCCAAGTAGTCTCAAATCACGTTCAATATATGCAGATAAAAAAGATTTAGTCCACTCTTTGCGTATGTTATTCTTTGCCATGTTGAACGGATCGGGAAAACCTCCTTTCAGCCAATGTCCCCTAAAGTCTGAAAGATGCTCAATCTCGGTATGTCCAAAAGGAGTAAGTTCCATATAAACTATTCGTCCGGCAAGTGTTTCGTTACTTAAAAATAGCAACTGATGACTTGCAGACCCGAGTAATATTAGTCTGCTGTTTACTCTTTTATTATCTATTATGGATCGTAAAACAGGTAAAAGATCAGGCTTTCTTTGTATCTCATCTATGATGGTAGTTTTATCGGATACTGAATTAAAAAATTCTACCGGATGATTTAATACTGCCAAATCAGCCGGGTTCTCAAGATCGAGATAAATACTCTCTTTTGTCAGTTGTTTCCTTATTTCTTTAACTAAAGTTGTCTTTCCAACCTGTCTGGGACCAAGTATAGCAACAGCCGGGAAATGCTCTAAAAGCAAAAGTAATTTGTCTTCAATAACTCTTTTGATATACATATTTCGAAATTTATTGCCGCAAATTTAAAATATTATTTACAATATACGGCAATAATAATTTTTATGATTTATTTTATCAACTCCAATCCTTCGTTTGCCGATGCATCATCGGGATTAAATAATTTTACTTTATTAAAAAGAACTTTTGCCTGATTGTTGTTTCCCAGAAAATAGGAAGTCCAGCCCAGCATCAGCAACCCATCGTAACCAAACGGATATAAATCGACCACTTTTTTAAACAGTGGCTCTGCTTTAGCGTAGTTTTTACGACCATAATAAACCAGCCCGAGCCGGTACAATGCAACTGTATTTTGTGGATTTATCTCCAGAATTTTATCATAAATTGCAACAACATCGTCCCATTTTCCCAGAGCAGCTTTTGGGAGAATTAACCCAAAACGTGCCTCTTCGGAATATGGTTTTAGTTTTAGTGCAGTTGAATAAAAAATAACTGACTCGTCGAATAATCCGGCATTATAATTTAACCAGCCCAACCGTAGATTCATTTCGTACGACGATTCGTCGAAAACCTTTTTTAGTTCGTCCATAGCAGCCGAAAAATCTCCGTCTTTTTCGTGAACGTAACTTTTCGAAAATGCTTCTTGTAAAGCATCCTGATTTACTTGTGCAACTGCTGGCAATGCCAAAATAGTTAGTATTATTATAAATTTTGCTTTTAAAATTTCCATGATATTCCGCCTGTTATTGTATGTTTTATAAAATTATAATTTACTGAATTAATCTCAACACCCGAAGAATAAACCCGGTATGTTTCAGTAACTTTTTGATTAATATATCTGACCACAAACTGATATTTTTTCCCTTGTGGAAAATATAAACTACCGGTAAATTTACTATCCGATGTTCCCGGGAAATTTGAAATTACATATCCGGCAGCTTCAATAAAATTTTTCATGTCGCCAACCAAATATTGCGCGTTAAAATGTACCGGTCCGAGTTGTGCACCACCTGCAATTCCGAATGTATTATAATTTAAACCTGTTTCCGAATCCGATTTAAAATATACTCTTGGAGTAAAATAAAAGTTAGTATTCGAAAATGGATAAACTGTAACCCACGCCGAGAGCTGGGTAAAACTTTTATTGTAGATATTTGCCAGATTAATTTCTGCTCCCGGCGAAAAGTTCCCAAAATGCGACCATACTGAAGTTGAAAAAATTATATCAGAAAAGTTCTGCGGACTGGAATAGAAGTATTTAATTGAATTCGAATTTAGTGCGCCCATAAACAGATCAAAATTCCCCCAAATAACACTTAACGATGGCGAAACATATATTTTTTGTCCCAACACAAAACCTGGATTTAGAAAATATTGATACTGCCGGGTTTTTATTGGAAATGTAAATCGTTCGCCCCAGTCAACCTGTTGTTCGCGGTTACTCGACAATATTGTAAGATTATGAAATATGTTAAATCCCGGTAAAATCTGATGGGTTAGGTCGAACGATTCGAAATTATAATTTTTCAGATAAAAAGCCTCACCATAATCATCACCAACATTTGCCTCATCGCCAAGAGAACCATTTATAAGCTGTTCAAAATCGGGGTTAAAAGAGAATCCGCCTTCAGCAGCCAACCGTATTAGTTTACTATTAGAAAAACCGATTTTACTTTTTAATTGATTTGTAAATTTAGCTGCATATTTAGTGGCTTCCAAACTGCGCCCGCTATAAACTAAACTGTAGTATAAATACTCTTGCAACCACTCAAACGACTGGTCGTTTTTCCATGCTTCTAAAAACCAGTCGGTAGCTTTCCGATATTTTTTCAGGTTGTAATATGCAATACCGGTACGTGCCTGCAAATAAAAAAAATCGATACCCTGTCTTCGTACTTCGCCTGAAAATTCTATCAATTCATCCCATTTTTGTTGATTAAAAAGCTCGTACGATTTTTTGTCAGCTTCAAAATAGTTCAATCTTTTTTGTGCCGAAGCAGCAAGCAAGAACAGAAGCAAAATTATGGTTATTAGAGTTCGTTTTGGCATAATATTTTTATGTTGGTTTGATCGAAATTAATTGTAATATCGAATTCTGCCTGCTGATTTATTTTAAGTTCGCAATTGAATTCTTTTACTTTCCGACCTATAATTTTTTTAGTAATAAGTGCACTCATTTCAATATCTCCCGACGATAAAATACCTCCCGCGTCTTTAATGTTCAAATTATAATCAACTTTTAAAAACAGGTAAATTGGTGAAATAAAATCCTGTAAAAATTTCAACACTCCACCAAACATCATATTCAACTGAATAGAGTCAGAAATTTTACTGTTTGGCAAAAATCCGATTGGAACTTTAAAAAGTGTAATAAAAAACCAGTATAACGCCGAATTCTTCGCACCTATAAAGTTGGTAAAATAGTGCAGATCGCCATTATTATGAAGGTAAGCCAAAGCACCATCTTTTTCGCAACGAATGTAGGTAGTGTTAAAAACATCGGTTTCGACCAACCATGTAAAAGTACCCGCTTGCTTTTGCCATTTATCCTTGTCAGACTCAACTTCAACAGTAACTTTTAAACGTTGACCGGGAATAAAATGCAGTGCATTTTTCAGCATCTCATTTTTCGATGGGTTGGCAACAATCTGGTCTTTTTGTGGAATTTCGAAAGTTTTAAGCGAATATTTGTTCTCCTCTTTCAGCAAAAAATGGCCAAACGGATAATCGATTGTTGTTGAGCCAATATAAGGTGTTGCCTGAAACTGAAAATGCAGATGCGGATACGGCGACCGTCCCGAATTTCCACAGCGCCCGACAATCTGACCCTGCTTAATAATATCGCCAACTTTAACTTCAACCGAATGATATTTCAGGTGGCTGACCTTTGAATATATATACTCGGCATGTTTTATTACAACACTGTTTCCCCAGTTATTTTTGGTATTTATATCGCCAATAATATTATCGGGAATATCGTTAATTGCTTCAACAACCGTTCCTTCAAACGAGGCAAGTACTGCTTTTCCAAAGCAAAAATAATCTTCATGAAAATCGCCGCTTCCTTTAAATTGTTTTCCATTGCGGTCGGTAATAATAAAATCCCAGGCATTTCGCCACGCACCTTTATGAGTGTGTTCGCCGCTGTGCCCCTGACTAACTTGCCACTCGCCATAAAAAGGGAGCGATGCAGAAACAGGAAATGCGGCAGGAAAACGTTTTGTATTTCCGGAATGCAGATAGAGATTTCTTTCGGGTTTCCCCAACTGAACCGGTGTTTCTACCAGATGTTTCGGGCGTTGCTCGCGCAGTTTTAATGAATAAAGAAACATTAAAACAATCATATTAAACGGTAAAGAATATGGCGAAATTTTAAACAGTAAAAATATTTGCTGAGTGCTGATTGTAATCAGAACAACCGCCGGCAGGAGTAAAATTATCCATCCGAAACTCACCCGTCCGGGAACTAAATAGTAGCCTCCAAGCGCAATTGCAGTTAAAATATAGTTGAACCCAATAAATGTATATCCGAGCGAGCTAAACTCAATTCCCACAACTTTATAAAATAAAAATGCAATTGTAAATCCTAAAAACGATAGTACAAAAGTTATTCGCGAATAGATAAGCAAACCCAATGCAATTACAATTCCGGCAAGTAAATGTGCCTGAAAAAATATTGCTCCCAGCGAGTGAAAATAGATTCTGATAAACGAAGATTTAATATTGTTTTCGAGGAAGTCGTAAAAATCTACAAAATGCTGTCCGCCGAGCGAGTACAATTCATTATAAACAAAAATGCCGCGTTCGCTAATATTTAGTGCTGTTAAACTACCTCCCGACAAGGCTACAATCCAAATTGTAATCAAAAAAGGCACACTCAAAAATGGTAATCCGTATTTACCCAGCACTCCCTGAAAAACAATGGTCAGAAAAAAACTGAGAACGGCAGAAATGGCAACAAGTAAAAAAAGCTGCATCGACGGTTCGTACAACAGTCCAACTCCCAAACCCACGAGCAGCGCGTTAAATCCGTACAATCCGGAGCTTAGCAAATATTTGTTGTAACCCAAAGACCACGCAAGAAAGTTGGCAATTACCACAGCAATTATTCCACCCAATCCGGCACCGTAATCGAAAAAACTGATGACAACGAGAAAAGCAGCCAGCAGTTTCGATGTCGAAAAAAACACCTGCGAATAGCTGTTTAATATCGAATGTGAAATTTCTTTATATGATAGGGTATTGTTTCTCACTTACTATTAATATGGCCTGTTTTATCTCCTTTTTAATTATGTATCAAATATAAAAAAATAGTCCAATTAAATGGACTGTAAAGCGCATTAAATACAATAAATACGCCAAATTATAAGAATTAATTTTAACTCTAAATTTCACAAAATACTATTGTTAATTAGTAAGTAAATTTTAGTAGATCTCATTTTTTATTTAGGGTTACTTTTAAGTTGTAAATAAAGCTATATTTGCACAAAATTTAAAAGTTGGAAACCGGGCAGTTTCTAAAATATTTCGCGGGGCAAAAAGAGTTTACAGAGATTCTTGAAAAAATTGATGCCCCCCCGGGTGAAAAAATTCACACGCAGAATCTTATTGGCTCATTCAAAACCATTTTACTCTCTAATATTTTCCAAAATACAGATAAAAATTTAACTGTTTTTTTGAATGACAAAGAAGAAGCCGCCTATTTTTACGACGATTTAAACAACCTCGGATTTGCTGAAAGCACACTATTTTTTCCTTCGTCGTATAAACGTTCTATTCAATTTGGCGATATTGAACAGGAAAATATTGTACAACGAACGGAGGTACTAAATAAGGTTTCGCTTAACAACAAAAAGTACATCATTATTTCGTATCCCGAGGCAATTGTGGAGACTGTTATTTCGCAGGCCGGGCTCGAAACAAATACCTTGCAGGTAAAAACCGGCGATAAAATCTCAACCGATTTTATTAACGAATTTTTATATGAGTATGGTTTCGAAAGAGGTGATTTTGTGTACGAACCAGGGCAGTTTTCCATTCGTGGAAGTATTGTTGATATTTTCTCTTTCTCGCACGAAGATCCGTATCGACTTGATTTTTTTGGTGATGAAATAGAGACGATTCGTAGTTTTAATATCGAAAATCAAATATCGAAAAGTTCATTCGGGAATATTACAATTGTTCCCAATATTCAAAATGATAATATCGAAGGAGAACGAATCTCTTTTATCGATTTTATTCAAAACGAAACCCTGTTTTTTGGGAATAACCTAAAACTTTTTATCGAACATGTTAACGATATTCACCGGCATACTATTTTAGAGAAAGCCGAACAAAAAAATATAGATGAAATTATTGTTTCGGGAGAAAACATAAAAAAGCAACTGATAGAGAAAACAGTTGTGGAGTTGGGTTTTAATTCGGCTTTTCAGTTTACTACCAAGATTAAATTCTCAAATTCGAAACAACCAATATTCAATAAAAACTTTGAGCTGCTGGGCGAGAATTTAATCGATTTCAGAAAAAAAGGATACGAGATTTTTATCCTTTCGAATAACAAAAAACAGATTGAAAGGTTGCAGGCTATTTTTCGTGATACCGATATAAAAGTAAAATTTACGCCTCTCAATTTTATTTTGCACGAAGGTTTCGTAAATCACGATTTAAAATTTTGCTGCTACACCGACCATCAGATTTTCGAGCGTTATCATCGGTTTAAAACACGAAACAGGAAAGCACAACGCGAAGCAATTTCGTTAAAAGAATTAAACAAACTTCATCCTGGCGATTATGTGGTGCACATCGACCATGGAATTGGCAAATTTGCCGGACTGGTAAAAACCGAAACAAACGGCAAAATACAAGAAGCGATCCGTTTGGTTTATAAAGATAACGATTCGCTTTTGGTAAGTATTCATGCACTGCACCGCATTTCGAAATACAAGGGGAAAGAGGGCGGCGAGCCGCGAATTAATAAACTGGGAACCGGTGCGTGGCAAAAAATGAAGAGCCGTACAAAAGCAAAAGTTAAAGATATTGCCAAAGAGTTAATTGCATTGTACGCAAAACGCCGCGCCGAAAAAGGGTTTGCTTTTGCCGAAGATACTTACATGCAAACCGAACTTGAAGCATCGTTTATTTACGAAGACACGCCCGACCAGGAAAAGACAACTATCGCGGTTAAAACCGACATGGAAAAAACTATTCCGATGGACAGACTGGTTTGTGGAGATGTGGGTTTTGGGAAAACGGAAGTTGCTATTCGTGCTGCTTTTAAAGCGGTTGCCGACAGTAAACAGGTTGCAGTCTTGGTTCCCACAACAATTCTTGCACTTCAACATTATAAAACTTTTTCCGAACGTCTTAAAAAATTTCCCGCCCGCATCGAATATGTCAGCCGCTTAAAATCGACTGCCGAAATAAAAAGTACTTTAAAAGAGTTGTCCGAAGGTAAAATTGATGTGATTATTGGTACGCACCGGTTGGTTAGTAAAGACGTGAGGTTTAAGGATTTGGGACTGTTGATCATCGATGAGGAACAGAAATTTGGCGTTTCGGTAAAAGAAAAGTTAAAACAGTTCAAGGTGAATGTTGATACGCTCGCTTTAACGGCAACTCCCATTCCGCGTACACTTCAGTTTTCGTTAATGGGTGCTCGCGATTTGTCGATTATTCAAACTCCACCGCCAAACCGATATCCGATTGTTACCGAGGTGCATGGTTTTAACGAGCAACTTATTAAAGATGCTATTTTGTACGAAACGGAGAGAAACGGGCAGGTATTTTTTATTCATAACAGGGTTCAGAATATTTATGAAGTTGAGGCGACAATAAAACGTATTTTGCCGGGAGTAAAAACGGTTGTCGGGCACGGGCAGATGGATGGACAGAAACTGGAAAAAGTGATGCTCGGATTTATTAATGGCGATTTCGATGTGTTGATTGCCACCACAATTATCGAATCGGGGCTCGACATTACAAATGCAAATACCATAATAATTAATCAGGCGCAAAATTTTGGATTGAGCGATTTACACCAGTTGCGTGGGCGGGTTGGTCGTTCCAATAAAAAGGCATTTTGCTATCTGATTACTCCGCCACTTTCAACTGTAAATGCCGATGCACGCCGCCGTTTACGGGCAATTGAAGAGTTTACCGATTTGGGTAGCGGATTTAGTATTGCCATGCAGGATTTGGATATTCGTGGAGCCGGAAATATGTTGGGTGCCGAGCAGAGTGGTTTTATTGCCGACATTGGTTTCGAAACCTACCACCGAATTTTAAACGAAGCAATTCAGGAGTTAAAACAGGGCGAATTCAAGGGTGTTTTTGAAGAGGACGACCAACAACAAACAGAGGCTTTTCTGAATATAAAATTTGTAAAAGATTGTCAGATTGATACTGATTTAGAACTACTTTTTCCCGATGATTATATTCCGGGAACTTCGGAAAGAATGATGCTTTACCGCGAGCTTGACAATATTGAAAATGAAGATCAGTTTCATCAATATAAAACCGGATTGGTTGACCGATTTGGGAAATTGCCCCGAGAAAGCCGTGAACTTTTAGATGTTGTTCAGTTACGATGGAAAGCAATTGAATTGAGCATGGAAAAAATTATCTTGAAAAATAAAAATATGATTTGCTATTTTGTTGCCGACCAACAATCTCAGTTTTATCAATCACCCGAATTTATTAAGATTGTTCAATACGTTCAGCAAAGTAATACCGGTGGTAAAATGCGAGAAAAGAATCACAAACTCACTCTTACTTTCCCCAATATTCCAAATGTTGAAACCGCTGAATATATACTTAAAGAGGTATCGGAATTTATGAAAAAATAGAAAGTGCAAAGTAGATCACTTTTGTATTTATCTTTTGGGATTCAGTTCAAAACTTTGTAACGAATCCAGATTCTCCTTTTTCCTGATAATATGTGTTTTTCCTTCCAAATCTATTAAAATTACATTTGGGCGGAAAGTGATAAACTGCATCCACTGAGTCATATTATAAGCGCCAACCCGTTCTATTACCAACTGGTCGCCAACTTTTGCATGTGGAAAATTTATGGCATCGCGAATAACATCGATGTTCATACAAAGTGGTCCGTAAATAGTACTCTCCTCAACATGGCTCGAAACCTCCTTGCTTGGAAAAACACCCAGATTATACCAAAATGATGTAAAAAGCAGATTTACCCCGGCATCAATTACCATTGTGCGCCGCCCTTGAGTTGAACGTTTATTTGCCAAAACTGTGGTTAACAGATAACCTGCATCGTCAATTAAAGCTCGTCCGGTTTCTAAAAATAGTACCGGTAGGTTTTCGTGCGGAATTTCAGAAGATATTATTGCATTCGAAATTGCCTCGGCATATTCGTCGAAGGTCGGACAAGTTTCCGAGCCCGGCATATACGCACCTTTTAAAGTATTTTTCGATGCAAAACCGCCACCCAAATCGATGTATTTCAACCAGTGATCGAATTTCTTATGAATTGCCATATACAAATTCGACAGTTTTGTGGCGGCAATTGCATACGCCGAAGCAACCATAATATATGTTCCGATGTGTGTGTGCAAACCAATCATTTCGAGATTTTCTGCCAACATAATCCGGTTGATTGCATTCCACGCTTCACCATTTTCGTAGTTAAATCCGAACCTGTCCCAGATGGGATAAATTCCGGCATCGAGGTTTACACGAATTGCAACGCGGGCTTTTTTGTTCAGTTTGCGTGTGGTTTCAATCAGCAAATACAACTCATCAAAATGGTCGATGTGGATACATGCATTATGATTAATTGCCATCGTTAAATCCTCCTCCGATTTGTCGGGACCGTTAAAAATAATGTTCGAACCGTTTACTCCATTAGAGAGTGCTTTCTCGAATTCGAATCCCGAAACAACTTCTGCCCACGAACCTTCGTCGTGAAAAACAGAGCAAATTGCATCGAGATAATTTGTTTTATACGACCAGGCAAACTGTACTTTCGGATAACGGGTTTCGAATGCCTGTTTTGCCTCGGCATAAGTATCTTTAATTGTTTTTTCGGAAAGTACAAATAATGGCGACCCGAATTCTTCCATTAGTTTTGGAACGGGAATTCCGTCGATTTCGGAGATTATTTTCTGTTTTGCAGGCAACCCGAATTTGTTGGGAACGCCAGCAGTTATCTTGCTAATAATTGGTTTTTCATATTTTAATTTTTCCATTTTCCATTTTTATTTTTTTACAGATGAGACACTAAGATGTAGAGTTTTTCATTATTATTTTTCTCTGCGTCTCTCCGCCTCAGCGGTTACATTTTTATTAAATTTCTTTATTCATCGAGATTGCCGCGAATTTCTCCAAATCAACAATCATGTCGAAAGAGTAACGTACAAACATTTTACCTATTTTATATTTGGTCATTGGTTTTACATCCCATCCCAAAGCCAGTTTAATTAATGCATCCGGAATATTCTGTCCGGCACCCACAGCAAGATAAACCCACGCTGGAATTCGCGGATTTATTTCAATCAAATAATATTCTCCGCTATTTGTTTTAATAAGTTCGAGCTCCATTCCACCTTTCCATTTTGTTTTTTGAATTAGCATTCGGGTGAGCTCCATCATTTTTTCATCGGCAAGGGTAATTCCGCCCCACGCTTTTCCTTTGTCGGTAATGTATTGTTTACGCATTGGTACCGCTGCAATTGTATTTCCTTTTCCATCGCCGAGGGCGATTACATTTACTTCGGTTCCCTTTACAAATTCCTGTGCAATTACCGGGAAACCCCATTTTGCCGAAATCTTATAAAAAGCCTGTTTTACCTGCTCTTCGTTCCCAGCTTCGTATGCATCGTAAAACTGTCCTTTTATCATTACCGGATAATCAAACTTATCTTCCAAATCAGAAATTTGATTAATCGTTCCAAGGTTAATACTACCTGGAACTTTCACACCGTACTTTTTACCATACTCTGCAAGTTTATCTTTATCGCGTTCCTGAAACTGTTTTAACGATGGCAAAAATGTATGAATTTCCTTGTCCAGTAAACGCTGTTCGTTTTTCATAAACGAAAAAAGTTCGGCATCGAAATTGGGAATTAGTACATCAATTTTTTCTTGCTGATGAATTTGTTCGATGCGTTCAATTAATTCATCTGATCCGGAAGATGGATAGGGAATTTGAAAAATACGGTCGCATAAATCTTCCATATAAATTCCGGGTTCCAGATTTTCGTAAACCAGTCCAATTACACGTACATCAAAATCTTCTGACTCTTTTGCACCTCGGATTACAGGAACTCCCGGTCCCGGATTGTCAGTATTATTCAATCCCGTAACTGCAAGTGTTATTTTCTGTTTTGCCATTTTTTGATTAAACAAAGTTTAATGGATCGTCTTGCAACGTAATTTGGTGATGTTTAAGCAAAGCACAAAACTCATAGAAATCTTTCTCGAAAGTGAGGTCGTCAATATCATATTTCTCCAACATTTCGCTTCTGATAATATCGAAATCTTTGTCGTTTGCAATTTGCTTAATCAACTCTAATCCTAACGGATTCAGGTTAAACGAATCGCCGGTTTTCGAGTTAAATACAAAACCGTTATCACTAATCTTAATCTCTTCTGTAATTTTCATTTTACCTAATTTATATTATTCCGTATTATTAATCAATCTTTACTAAAACAAAGAAACAGATTAATAGTTTAAATGTAAGTAGTGTTGAAGTTGTTTAAATGAAATTGGAATACCAATATATTACATATTTAGCATTCCAATTTATTTTTTAGAAAATATTTTAACCAAAGATTACTTTATAGTTCTACTGTTTCGGTAACATCACCAACAGTAACAGTAATTATATTATCGCATTCGCCATCGCCATAATTAATTACTTTCAACTCTTGCCCCTCGGTGGATATTTCAACGATTCCACTTACAGGATAAAAACATCCGTTTTTATAAATTAATGCAGAAGTAATTTGCATAGTATAATTGTTTCCATCGAGATCTACGCCGGATCCTGTTCCGGTAACCGACCAAACGTTATCAGCAAATAAAATTGTTTCTGCACCTTCAACCTGTTCACTAAGCTTTTCGCAAGCCCATGTCATCGAGGTTCCGTCGGCATACGTAAGTTTTGCATCTGTAACTTTTTTTGTGAATGATAGATTACCATTTTCGTTTAACCCTATATTGAGAATAGTTTTCACTCCTTCCATTTTATTGTCATTTATATAAAAATCCTCAAAAGTGATTTCTCTAAATGAGCCTTCATTTTTCCACCAGTCGCTTAAACTTACGTGAATCATTCCTCTTTTTTCATTTCCAAAAACACTTTCGCAATTCTCTGTTCCGTAATCGAAAGTCCAGTTGCGTGGCCAGAATTCGCCATCTTCATTTTCGTGCACTGTTACAGTTAGGCAATCTGAAATAGTTGCCGATTTTAACCCGTCCTCATCACCGGTTGATAACTCTTCAACTGTTGTCAGCGAAAAGGAATTAATCATTGTAATGTAATCTGTAACCGTAGTTTTTACAATTACATTATCGGCTACTATTTCGTCTTTGTTGCACGAATTTAACAACGATAAACTTGTTACTACTAAAATCAAAATGGATAATTTTTTTAAATTTTTCATGTCTTAAACTTTTAATTGTTTTATTTGTAATACTGATATGACACACTTAATTTTGAAAACTTGCGATAGAGCAATATTTTATTTTGATACATCTCATTCTCAGCACATTTAATCTTTATATATATTACAAGTAACTTCATTATTTCCCTAAAATTTAATGACTAAAACTTGTTAATTAGATTATAAAACGAGATAGGAATTATGATTATAACATTTGGCATCAATCTTGTTTAACAAGTGTTATATTAATAAAAACTGTTAAAAATAAAATCATGAAAAAAATTACAACCATATTATTAATTCTCGCAGCAGTTATAATAACTTCATGCGAAGGACCGATGGGTCCTCCCGGATTACCCGGACAGGATGGAGATGCATTGATAGGTACTATTTTTGAAATTGAAGGAGATTTTACTCCTCAAGATGAATATCGTTTATATTTTGATTTCCCCAATGATTTTGTGATTTACGATACCGATATTGTGTTGGTTTATATATTGTGGGAGGTTGTTGAAGGTATGGATGTTTGGCGTTTAATGCCACAAACGGTTGTTTTGAATGAAGGTATTATTCAATATAATTTTGATTATACTGTTAACGATGTGCAGGTTTTTTTAGAATTTACAATACCTGAAGATGATTTGCACGAAGATGAAACAGACAATCAAGTGTTTAGAATTGCAGTTCTACCGGCAGATTTTATGGCGAATAAATCGTTTGATGAAAATGATTTTAATTCGATTCTGAAATCGCCTGAATTAAAATTAGATATTAATAAAGACGTTAGTTTTACAATACGATAAAAAATTACGTTAGCAAACGTATATTTCCCAATATTTAAGAAGCCATTTCTATATTTATAGAAGTGGCTTTTGGTTTGTTAATAGAAGTTGTTTAAAGTTAGGGGGGATATTAATTTGTATATATTTTTATTCCGAAGCTAAACTACTTTGAATAAAAGGCAGTGCCAGCCTATCTTCAGACAAACTCAGTCCTAATTCTCTAAATAAAAGATATCAAATTCTTTTTTTTTTTAACTTTCCAACAAAAATAAAAACCTTTAAAAAAATGAAAAAACTTTCTATCCTTATCCTTTTTGTTTTTGTAATTCTTAATCTTAGTGCAAAAGAGTATTCCGTTAAATCTCCATCGGGGAAAATTGTCGTGAAAGTTGCTGTTGGAGAGAGTATAAATTACACTGTTTTATTAAATGGAACAGAAATAATTTCGCCTTCTAATATTTCATTGGAAATAAGTGACGGAGTAATTTGGGGTAAAAATTCTAAAGTTAAAAAGGCAAAAACAATATCTGTATCCGAAGATATTATTCCGGTCGTGCAACGTAAGTACGCCAAAATTGAGAACAATTACAACCAGCTAACACTTTCGTTTAAAGGTTATCAGTTGCAATTCAGAGCTTACGACGAAGGTGCTGCTTATCGCTGGGTTTCAGAAAAAAAAGATACCTACAAAATAGTAAGCGAGCTGGTAACATTTAATTTTCCGGCCGACCATAAAATCTGGTTCCCCGAAGAAAAAAGTATGTTTACTCATCAGGAATGTAAATATTTAAACGAAAAATTATCGGATATTAATGCCGACCGTTTTGGTTCTACAGGAATGTTAATCGACTGTGGCAATAATGTTAAAACTTATATTTCCGAATCGGATTTAATGGATTATCCGGGAATGTATCTAAAGGGTTCGAACGAAAACTCAAATGCATTAATTGGAAAATTTCCGGGGGTGGTTCTGGAGGAAATTCAGTTACGCGACCGCGATTTAAAACCAACAAAATATGCCGATTATATTGCTGAATGTAGTGGTCCGCGAAGTTTCCCGTGGAGAGCAATGATTATTACCGAGAACGATGCTGACTTGCTAAAATCGGAATTGATATATAAACTCGGACCCGAGCAAAAAATAGAAAATACCGACTGGATTAAACCGGGAAAAGTTGCCTGGGACTGGTGGAATGCCAACAACATTTACGGTGTCGATTTTGAAGCCGGCGTAAACAACAATACTTATAAATATTACATCGACTTCGCTTCTAAATATGGGTTGGAATATATTATTCTCGATGAAGGTTGGTATGTTTTGGGCGATATTATGAAGTTGGAAAAAGACATTGACATTCAGGAACTTGTTGACTATGGTAAAACTAAAAATGTGGATATTATTCTTTGGGTAGTTTGGGAAACGCTCGACGATAAATTAACCGAAGCACTCGACCAGTTTCAGAAATGGGGAGTAAAAGGGATTAAAATGGATTTTATGCAGCGCGACGACCAGTGGATGGTGAATTTCTACGAAAAAATTGCAGCCGAATGTGCCAAACGCGAGCTGCTTGTTGATTTTCACGGGGCTTATAAACCTTCGGGTTTAAACCGTGCCTACCCAAATGTTATTTCGTACGAAGGTGTAAAAGGGCTGGAAAATGCAAAATGGTCTGATATGCCTGACCCCGAACATAATGTTACAATTCCGTTTATCAGAATGGTTGCCGGCCCAATGGATTTTACACCGGGTGCGATGATAAATGCCACAAAAGAGAATTTCAAAATAGTATTCAACAAACCAATGAGCCCGGGAACTCGTTGTCACCAACTGGGAATGTACGTGGTTTTTGAAAGCCCGCTACAAATGCTTGCCGACAACCCATCAAACTACTACCGCGAACCGGAGTGCATGGAATTTATGTCGGCCGTTCCATCGGTTTGGGACGACACAAAAATACTGGCAGCAAAAGTTAGTGATTTCGTTGCAATTGCGCGTCGTTCGGGCGACACATGGTATGTGGGTGCAATGACTGACTGGGATGCGCGTACACTGGAACTTAATTTTGATTTTTTAGATTCGGGCAACTATAAAATGCAAATCTGGAAAGACGGAATAAATGCCGATAAACATGCTTCCGATTTTGCACAGGAAGAAATACAAGTTAATTCATCTTCAAAAATAACAGTTAAAATGGCTCCCGGTGGTGGCTGGGCAGCAATTATTACAAAAGAGTAGTTTTTAAAATGTACTGAAAGATATTTTGAAAATTATGGCAAAAGATAGTTCTGCTAATAATTGGCATTTTAACTGTATCATTTGCCGTTGGTTTTAACCAACGGATAGAAATGAGTAGCTTCTGATTAAAAGCTATTCACGGTGTGACTCAAAGTCACGCCGTGAATATTAGGAATACTGAAGAGGATAATATAATTTTATTAAATCACTCAACAATCAACTTTACACTTTGCAAATCTTTGTCTTCCGAAGAGTTTCCGACCATAATTGTAAACTCGCCCGGTTCAACAACATAATCCATATTGATGTCGTAAAACTTGAGTTTCTCAGGTAGAATTTCGAGTTCCACTGTTTTTGTCTCTCCTGGTTCTAAAGTAATTCGTTTAAAATCTTTAAGCTCTTTTATGGGGCGTGTTACAGTACTCAGTTCATCGCGAATATAGAGTTGAACCACCTCGTCTCCGGTTCTGTCTCCGGTATTTATTACATCAACAAAAACTTTAACCGATTCGTTTTTTGCAATGGTTTTCTTTTCTAAACGGAGATTACTCATCGCAAAAGTTGTATAACTTAACCCGTAACCAAACGGATAAAGCGGAGTAATATCGGCATTAAAATAGCCACGCCGTGCCGAAGGTTTACAATTATAGTAAACCGGAATGTGTCCAACTGAACGAGGAAACGAAATGGGAAGTTTTGCACCCGGATTGTTGTCGCCAAACAGGATATCGGCAACTGCATTTCCCGACTCCTGCCCCGGATACCAGCACTCAAAAATAGCATCGGCTTTTTCAATTAAATTATTAAAAGCCAGTGGACGGCCATTGTAAACAAATGCAATAATTGGTTTTCCGGTTTCGTGCAGAGCGTTAATTAATTCGTCTTGCATTCCAACTAACTGCAAGCTCGCACGGTCGCCCAAATGGGTAAAACTCCATGCCTCGCGCGATGTTTGTTCGTTCCCGCCAACAACCAGAATAATAATATCCGAGTTTTTGGCAACTTCAACCGCCTCTAAAATTTTCTGTTTCTCCTCATTCTCATCGGGCAGGGTAATTTTATCTTCCACCCAACTTCCACCAATTGTAATTCGGCAACCCTCGGCATAAGTTATATTTGCTCTGTCGCCAACTTTTTGTTTTAATCCATCTAAAACCGTTGTGTAAAAGCTGGGTTCTCCGGTGTAACCACCAACATTTTTGCGAGCTGCATTCGGACCAATCACAGCAATATTTTCGTACTCATTTATATTTAAAGGAACAGAGTTATTTTTATTCTGAAGCAAAACAATTGACTGTAAAGCAGCTTTTTTTGCCAACGCACTGTTCTCTTTAGTTCCGCAAAATTGCTTTGCCATTTCCGGATTTGTATAAGGATTATCAAACAGTCCCAGTTCGAATTTCACCCTTAATATTTCGCCAACCAATTTGTCAATTATCTCCTCTGGAATTGTTCCTTCTTTTACAAGTTCAACAATATTCAGATAGCAATCGGGATTTGGCAACTCGATATTTACACCCGCATTTAATGCCAACTCGGCAGCTTGTTTTCCGTTGGCTGCAACACGGTGTGCGCCAATTCCTGCGCGTTTGTGCATTTCACGAATCGAGTAATAATCAGATACCACAAAACCCTCGAAACCCCATTCGCCGCGCAATAAATCTGTAACCAACCACTTATTTGCATTTATAGGCACACCATCAATTTCGTGGTAAGTTGTCATTACACTTTTCACTCCTGCTTTTTGAATTATCTCTTTAAAAGGGAAGAAATGAACCTCGCGAAGTATTCTTTCAGAATAGTTTGCAGGCCCTGCATTTGTACCATTTTCGGCCTGACCGTGTGCGGCAAAATGTTTTAAAGTTCCTGCAATATGTTCGTTATCAATCTCCCTGTTTTCTCCCTGAAAACCTTGAATTGCAGCTATTCCAATTTGAGAAGTGAGGTACGGGTCTTCGCCAAAAGTCTCTTCAACACGTCCCCATCGGGCATCGCGGGCAATATCAACAACCGGAGTAAGTGCCTGATGACCACCTCGTAAACGGGTCTCTTTGGCAATCATTGTATAAACCTCTTTTACCAAGTCGCGGTTAAAAGTTCCAGCCATTGCAATTGGGTGCGGAAAACTTGTAACGTGGCTTGCAACTAAACCATGCAAACACTCTTCGTGGAAAATAACCGGAATTCCGAGCCGGGTATTTTCGATAAAATATTTTTGAAGCTGATTTGATAAAACTGCATTTTCGTACGATGTTAAAGGTTCGTCGCTACCTTGCGAGGTTTGACTTTTGCCCCCTTTTACTTCGCTTAAGCGGGTAACTTCTCCCAATCCGTTTGGGAATGCACCTATAATATTATCGAAAATAAAGTCTCCGTTTTTCGAAACTGAAATCAGACTTTTAACATCTTTATCGGCAGCAATCATTTGGGCGGCTTTCTCTTCCAGAGTCATCCGGCTAAGCAAATCTGCAACTCTTTTATCGATAGATAACTTTTGATTTTTGTAATCGGGTGTTTTCTTTTTGAATGAGGTTGTCATAGCAATTAAGGTTATAACTGTGAGAATTAGTGTGGTCTTTTTTAAAATAGTATTCATATTTAATTTGATTTTAGGAGAGTTGAATCACTCATAGCTTTTAAATTTTTGGATGAAGTAAGTGGTGTTATTTCGCATCCGGCTGCCAGAATAAACCTTTCAGCTTTATGTTTTTCTACCAGATTTCTACTAAGTTTATAAACTGCGTCGTGCGATATATTCTGAACTGTTACAGGATTAATATTTCCGGTTAATATAACCTTTTCGCCAAGAACAGAGCGGGCATGACCAATATCAACCTGCCAGTCTAAATCAATCATATCGAGATTAAAATCGGAATACGAGGGGAGCAGATGATTGGTGTCGCCACATATATGGAGTTTAATATTTCCACCCAAATCCTGAATATAACTGATTATCTCTTTGTGCCGGTCGCGAACATATGTATTGTAGGTTTCGGTATCAATTTGAGAACAAATTGCATCACCCATTCCAATAATTTCGCAACCAGTTTCAATTTGTGCTTTAGCAAAATCTTTGGCGGTTTGCATACATTTGTCCATCAGGCGATTTGCAAAATCAGGGTCAATCATCAACTGCATCATCATATTTTCGATGCCCGTTAAGTCGCACGCTTCGGCAAGTGGTCCTTCAATCCAGCCAATAATTGGAATGTTTCCTCCAGTCGTTTTTGATAGAACTTCACTTGCTTTAATCCTGTCGAGGGTTCGTTCTGCTTTATAAACATCAGGGATTTTAAGAGCTTTTACATCGTCAATATTATTTACTATCAAATCTAAACAACGTGGAACTCCGTCAGAAACATATTTTATTTTAGCCCCAAAAGCACTTGTTTCGCGATATGGATCAGAAATCAGTCCCAACATATCTAACCCAAAATCGTCCATGCAACGTAAATTTGCTTCAACCAAAACTTTATAATCCGATGCAAACAAACCATAATTACTACCAATATATTCGGCAGCAAACTGCATTAATATTGGGCGAAACAGTACTTTATCGGTTAAAGTACCTTTTTCTTGTAACTGATGAAACAGGTCGGTTTTAGTCATTATAGTTTAATATACACTTAGTTTTTAACGCCTTAATTTAGACGAAAATAAATTCATTTCGTCAAATATAAAACCTTATTTGTAAAAAGTACAGTATCAGATAATAAATTTGGAGATATTTCCTGAGTTTATTTTAAATCTTTCTAGGATTGAAAGTAAGTGAGCCCAATATTTAATCATTAAAAAACTTAACAGATTATATGTTCATTCAAATTGAATTCTTAAATTGTAAGCCAATTTTAAAATTTACAGTATGCATTACATAGCAAAAGAAACCCGTTACGATACAATGAAATACAACCGTTGTGGGAAGTGGGGCTTAAAACTTCCGGCTGTTTCGCTGGGGTTGTGGCACAACTTCGGGGGTATCGACACTCTTGAAAATGGCAGAGAAATACTTCATCGTGCTTTCGATTTGGGAATTACCCATTTCGATTTGGCAAATAATTACGGTCCGCCTCCCGGTTCGGCAGAAGAAAATTTTGGCAAAATACTTAAGCAGGATTTTAGAGCTTATCGCGATGAGTTAATTATTTCGTCGAAAGCTGGCTACGATATGTGGCCGGGTCCGTACGGAGAGTGGGGGAGTCGCAAATATCTGCTTGCCAGCCTCGACCAAAGTTTAAAACGAATGGGGTTGGAATATGTGGATATTTTCTATTCGCACCGTCCCGATCCTGACACTCCGCTGGAAGAGACAATGATGGCACTCGATCGTGCTGTCCGTTCGGGAAAAGCATTATATGTCGGAATTTCAAATTATCCGGCTGAGATGGCAAAAGAAGCTTCACAAATTTTGAAAGAACTGGGAACTCCCTGCCTCATTCATCAACCAAAATATTCGATGTTTGTACGTTGGGTGGAAGATGAGTTGCTGGATGTTTTGGAAGAGGAGGGAATTGGCTGCATTCCGTTTTCGCCGCTTGCGCAGGGTTTGTTAACCAATAAATATTTGCATGGAATATCTGAAGGTTCGAGAGCTGCACGCGAAGTATTTCTGAAAAAAGCAGATGTTGATTCGGCTCACGATAAAATTGTAAAACTGAATGAAATTGCAATGCAACGTGGACAATCGCTTGCACAAATGGCTCTTGCATGGGTTTTAAAAGATAAACGAATTACTTCGGTTTTAATAGGTGCCAGCTCGGTAGGTCAGATTAATGACAATGTGGAAAGTTTAAAAAAGGTTGAATTTTCGGATGAAGAACTGAAATTAATTGAAGGAATTATAAATTAATTGGAAGGTTTTTTCAATACCAAAATTAAAAAGAGGCTGTCTTGTTTTATCAAGACAGCCTCTTTAAAGAAAAGAAAGACCGGTTCAGCAACCAGCCTTTTCTCAATCAACTTAAACCTAAACTAACCTAACCTAAACCTATTTTGTTAAAAACTTTAAATCTCTTTTTATATAAGTGTAACAACGAGTATTTAAAAAAGTTCACAAAAAGTTTATTTTTTTATTGAACAGAGGAAATTAATAGGATGAAGTTGTTTACAGTTAAAGGGAATTTTTATTTGATATCCCTGGACTTTGGGACTTGGCAGTATTACAGATATTCATTTAGTATTTCACAAAAAAAGGAGCCTTGCAGCTCCTTTTTACTTTTTCTCTATTATCAGTTTTTCTGTTCTAACTGAATATTTTATACCAATTTAGCATCTAATTCAATGGTTGCAGTACCACCGGCATACAATCTCGAAATTGGGCATTTCTCTTTTGCAGCCACCGAAAGTTCAGCAAATTTTTCCTGCGATAAACCTTCACACTTTACAATTGTTGCCAGTTTTATATTTGTAATTGCCGGGCCACCTTCAACTTCGCCTAAAGTTACTGCTGCTGTTGTTTCAATACTTTCTGCCGTTAGTCCGGCACCATCAATAAGTGCCGATAAAAACATTGAATAACAACCAGATTGTGCTGCACCAACCAACTCTTCGGGGTTAGTACCTTTTTCATTTTCAAAACGTGTTGCAAAAGTAAACGGACCACTGTAACCAGTAATATCCATATTTCCTTTACCCTCTTTCAGACTGCCTGTCCAAACCGATTTTACATTTCTTACTTGCATAATACTAAGTTTAAAAAATTACAATTAAAGAGTGTCTTCTCCTGGTACCCAGTCACATGGTGTTAACTCTCCTGTCTGAAATGCATCTAATAATCTAATAGTTTCTTGAACATTCCGACCAACATTCAAGCCGTTTACAGAAACGTGTTGAATAACTCCATCTGGGTCAATAATGTAAGTTGTACGGTAAGCAATTTTGTTCACTTTTTCCAAAATACCCAATTTTTTCGACAATGATTTAGAAGTATCAGCAATCATCGGAAATTTTAACTTTTTCAAACCAGGGTCTGAATTTCTCCAGGCAAGATGAACAAACTCAGAGTCTATTGAAGCACCAAGCAGATTTGTATTGCGTTTTGCAAACTCTTCGTAACTGTCATTAAATGAAGTGATTTCAGTTGGGCACACAAAAGTAAAATCGAGTGGCCACCAAAAAAATACAGTCCATTTACCATTTTTAACATTGTCTAAAGTTAACGTTTCAAACTCTTTACCCGGCTCTAAAGAAACTACTGCTTGTTTCTCAAATTTTGGAAATTTGTCTCCTACTGTTTTCATAATTATATTTTTTATTGTTAATATTATTTATATTCAATTAAAACTATGCGACAAATGTAATTAATGAAGAGGCACAAATCAAATTGATTTTTTTTAACAGGTATAGAAGAAAGCTATTTCTATTAAAGTAAAATGTTGAAAATGAATAAGTTTTAACTCGAATTAAATTTTAATTTATCGCTAATTTATTTATTTCTGAATTGATATTGTTTTTTTACAAAAACGTTTTTTTTTGACCCTATCTTTAATATAACTATATTTAGATGTTTTTTTTGAAAAAATAGATTACAAAAAATACTTATCCAATAAAAACTTTGAATTATTATGACAGAAAAATCTAAAAAATCAGTTTCCAGGAGAGCTTTTCTTGGAACTACGGCAGCAGTTGCTGCCGGTATCACAATTGTTCCCAGCCATGCAGTTGCAGGCTTAGGACACAAAGCACCTAGCGATAAATTAAATATTGCTGCTGTGGGAATTGGAGGCATGGGGGCTTCTAATCTTAGAAACCTTAAATCTGAAAACATTGTTGGGCTGTGCGATGTAGATTGGAAATATGCTAAAAAGACATTCGATACATATCCTGACGCAAAGCGGTATAAAGATTGGCGCAAGATGTATGATGAAGTTGGCAAAAACATCGATGCTGTAGTTGTTGCAACTGCCGACCATACACACGCCATTGTTGCAGCTACTGCAATTACAATGGGAAAACATGTTTACGTGCAAAAGCCATTAACGCATACTGTTTACGAATCGCGTTTACTCACAAAATTAGCCGCAAAATACAAAGTTGCGACACAAATGGGTAATCAGGGTTCCTCGGGCGAAGGTGTAAATCTTACAACCGAGTGGTTGGCAAACAACGAAATTGGTGAAGTAACAAAAGTAGAAGCTTTTACCGACCGCCCTATATGGCCACAAGGTTTAAATACTCCTGAACGTGGCGACTGGGTTCCTGAAACTTTGGATTGGGACTTGTTTACCGGACCTGCAAAAATGCGTCCGTTTAACCATGTTTATCATCCATGGAACTGGCGTGGCTGGTGGGATTACGGAACTGGTGCTTTGGGCGACATGGCTTGCCACATTCTTCATCCGGTATTTGTTGGGCTCGAATTGGGTTATCCAATCCATGCACAAGGGAATTCAAGTTTGTTGTTACAAGACTGTGCACCAACTTCTCAATCGGTTAAAATGACATTCCCTGAGCGTGAAGCAAAACGTAAGTGGGCAGGGATGAAGAAAAAAGATAAACTTAAACCAGTTGACGTTTATTGGTACGACGGAGGTATTAAACCAATGCTGCCAGAAAACTGGCCAGATGGAAAAAATCCAAACGACAGTGGTGGTGGTGTTTTATTCCACGGAACAAAAGATACAATGGTTTGCGGATGTTATGGCGTAAATCCTTGGTTGTTATCTGGAAAAACTCCAGACGCACCAAAATTCCGTCGCAGGGTAGAAACCAGCCACGAAATGGATTGGGTACGTGCTTGTAAAGAGTCGCCAGAAAACCGTGTTCCTACTGCTTCCGATTTTAGTGAAGCCGGACCATTTAACGAAATGGTTGTAATGGGAGTTCTTGGTGTTCGTTTACAAACGCTTAATAAAGTGTTAGATTGGGATGGTGAAAAAATGGAATTCACCAATTTAACTGATGATGAAAAGATTAAAACTGTTATAAAAGACGGTTTTGCAATTCACGATGGTCACCCAACATTCCATAAAACATGGACAGATCCTGTTCCTGCAAAAGAGTATGCATCAGAATTAATTAAGCACACTTATCGTAAACCCTGGAGTTTGCCTGATATGCCAGCTTAATTGGAATAAAATAATTAGGAAGGGTGTTCGTTTGAGCACCCTTTTTTTGCGTTTTTAGGTTTGCGCTAATATTTTATTTATTTTGCAGCTCTCCTTTAAAAATGTTTTTGTATGAACAAAAAGAAGATTTCTCGAAGAAAATTTATTGGATCAACCACTGCGACCATTGCCGGAGCAACTATTTTACCATCGACAGTAATTGCCGGACTTGGACATAAACCGCCCAGCGATAAACTTAATATTGCCGGGATTGGTGTTGGTGGAAAAGGTTATACCAATCTTCGGAATATGGAAACCGAAAATATAGTTGCACTTTGTGATGTAGATTGGAATTATGCGGGAAAAACCTCGTTTAAACGTTGGTATCTGGCAAAAAAATATGAAGATTATCGCGATATGTTTGAGCAGCAAAAAGACATTGATGCTGTAATGATTGCCACGCCAGATCACTCGCATGCAATGCCGGCAATTTTAGCAATGCGCGAGGGGATGCATGTTTTTGTGCAAAAACCATTAACTCATTCGGTTTATGAATCGCGGATTTTACGAGAAACTGCAAACCGTTATGGAGTGGCAACACAAATGGGAAATCAGGGGAATTCTGCCGAAGGAATTCGTCAAATATGCGAATGGATTTGGGCAGGTACAATTGGAGAAGTAACGCATGTTGACACATGGACAAACCGCCCGATTTGGCCGCAGGGACTTACAAAACCCGAAAAAAGTAAACGTGTACCAAAAACTTTAAACTGGGATCTTTTTGTGGGACCGGCAAAATGGTGCGAATATAATCCAATTTATCACCCGTGGAATTGGCGTGGCTGGTGGGACTTTGGAACCGGAGCTTTGGGCGATATGGGAAACCATATTATCGACCCGGTTTTTAAGGCTCTGAAATTGGAATATCCAACTACAATTGAAGCAAGTTCTACCCCTTTTAATAACGATTCGCCACCAAACTCAGAATTTGTACGATACGAATTTCCAGGTCGCGACAATTTGCCAAAAGTAGGAATGCCGCCAGTTTCAGTGAATTGGTACGATGGTGGTTTTATGCCAGCCCGACCCGACGAACTTAAAGATGGCGAACAAATGGGCGACAGTGGCGGTGGCTGTATTTTTCATGGAACAAATGGAAAAATAATGTGCAGTACTTATGGCAAAAATCCTACACTGCTTCCAACAAATGAGATGGAAGATTTCGAACAACCACAAAAAACTATTCGTCGAATTTCTAATGCTATGAATGGCGGGCACGAACAAGATTGGATTCGAGCTTGCAAAGAGAGTAAAGATGCGCGTGTAGAAGCATCTTCGAATTTCAATTATTCTGCTCCGCTAAACGAAATGGTTGTAATGGGGAATTTGGCTGTTCGTTTACAAAGTTTACAGCGTAAATTATTGTGGGATGGCGTAAATATGCGCTTTAAGAATATTGGTCCGTCGGATTATATCAGGGTGCTTTCGCAAAACGATTTTGAGATTTTAGATGGCGACCCAAAATTCAATAAAAAATATGAAACAATGCCCGCCTTAGAAATGGCAGAAGAGTGGATTCGCCACAGTTATCGCCGTGGCTGGGAACAAATTTGAAAACCAAACCCTAAGGGAAAAAAGCCGGCTTAAATAACCGGCTTAAATTTCTGTTTAACTATTTAATTATTTCCTCCTTAACAACTTTAACTTTGATAGTTTTCTCATTGTCATCGTTAATCTCTTCTATACGAATTGTCTTTCCATCCTCTTCAATTATTTTGACATTTTTCCCGTCCATTCTCACATGCCTGACTTTTCCATTTTCAATAATTTCGACATTTCCATCATCACCCGAAATTACTTTTATGGTTTTGGTCTCTCCGGGATGTCCCGAATGAATCATCATCGGATGTGCACTGCCACCATGCATAATCATTTTGTGCATCTCCATATCTTTTTCGGTTGACTTTTTTCGTACAATAGTAATTTTTTCTTTTCCGTCTTTTAAATCTTTTTTCTCGTACGAAATAATTCCCGGGTCGCTTAAATCAATCACATTCCCTTGATTGGGCATTTTCATCATCATCACCTTTGGAGTATGTTGAGTTTCAAAAATCATATCGTCGCTATCTTCGTCACCACTAATAACCATTACATTGGCTTCGCCTCCGCTACCCGACTTCATAATAATAACTTTTCCATCAGTACCTTCCAAAACTTCAACATCAAAATCCATTTCAATATCACCTTCCGAGATCCATTTCATACCGTGTTCGCCACCAATTGTATCGCCATTCCAAATAAAAACATCGTTATTTTCTATAATAGTATCGAGTTCGGTTTTTTTACCATCGTCATCAATTTTTACCATTTTAATATGCTTCGTGGTTTTTTTTCCATGAGGCGGGTCTTGCGGAGTTTCTAAGATTGAGATTGCTGAAGTAAATAAAATTGTCAATCCTAAAAATCCGGTAATCAATAAAATACGTTTCATATTTCTAATTTTTAAATGAATTATTTCTGGTGCAAATATAACTTACTCTTTGTATATCACTCTGTTAAAAGCTGGTTAAATACTGTTAAGGAAAAGTTAAAGTGTAAAAACTACCTGTTTAAATATCTATATTTGAACCATGAACAAAAAGATTATTACCGGATTAATTGTGTTAATGGCGATTTCTATTGTGGGAATTATTACCGTGCAATTGGTTTGGATGAATAATGCGTTGAAGGTGAAAAACGAACTTTTTACCAGAGGTGTAAACGAGGCACTAACAAATACGGTTCGAAAGCTGGAAGACATACATAATTTTGGCGTGGTAAACCAGATGGCTTTTAGCGATTCGGTGCGTTGGGTGTTTAATATGGATACAGATGAGGATTTTGACACTGAAATGAAAGTTCATGTTATTAGTGGTAATAATAGTTCTATCGGACAAATTAAGGGTGGCGAAAAACCACAACAAGTTAATATAATACGCAAAATAAAATCGAATGATAACAATGCAACAATTGAAATCAGGGTTGAATCGAGCAGCGATTCGCAATCTGTAAAAAGTTCAAACCAATATAATATTACCACCAAATCAGTTCAAGCAAATCCTGTAATTATTGACAAAAATAGAGGTCGCAGCGAAATTATAATTATTAATAACGACACGATTATTTCCGATGCAGATTCGTTGTACACAATTAGCAGGATAAAAATTGACTCTGTTTTAATGAATTTAGATACGCTGTATTTTGCTCAATCCAATATTTCGAGGCGTGCAAAAATGAAAGGTATAAAACTAAAAAATCTGGCAAATCAGGTTGTAACAGAAATTCACGAATGGGATGCAAAAGATGTTGACGAAGAGTTGCTGCAAAAAATTTTAACCCAAGAGTTAACCGATAAAAATATTCCCATCGATTTTGAATTTGGGATAATTCGCAATGGTATTATCGATTTCCCCATTGAAGTTAACGACTCGGCAGAAGTTGCCAACACTGCTTTTCAAATAAATCTTTACCCCAACGATATTTTTCAGAAAGATATAAAACTGGCACTGTTCTTTCCCAATCGGGATAGTTTTGTTTATCGTTCGTTAAACTGGTTATTAGTGGCTTCATTCCTGTTTTCGCTGTTTATTTTGATCACCTTTTCGTTGAGCATTTTTTATATTCTCAGGCAAAAAAAGATTTCGGAAATGAAGTCGGATTTTATCAATAATATGACCCACGAATTTAAAACTCCAATAGCAACAATTTCGGTGGCTACCGACTCAATTATCAACGAAAAAGTAGTAAGCGACCCCGAAAGAATCCGCTATTTTGCGGGGATGATAAAAAAAGAAAACGCACGGATGAACAGGCAGGTTGAAGATATTCTCACAATTGCACGTTTGGATAAAAAAGATTTTGAATTTAACTGGGAAACAATTGATGTACATGAGTTGATTAACGATGCAATTCAGGGGATTAATTTGCAGGTTGAAAAACGAGGTGGAAAGATTGAAACAAATCTCAGCGCGGTAAATTCTATAATTACCACCGACAAAATTCACTTTACAAATGTAGTTTATAATTTGTTAGATAATGCTATAAAATATTCCGACGAGTCACCCGAAATTAGTGTGTCAACAATCAATCAAACCAATGGAGTTTTAATTTCGGTTACTGATAAAGGAATTGGAATGACAAAAGCTGTGCAAGGAAAAATTTTCGAGCGGTTTTATCGACAAACCAGCGGAAACATTCATAATGTAAAAGGGTTTGGTTTGGGGTTGAGTTATGTGAAAGCAGTTTTGGAAGCAAACCGTGGTAATATTTCGGTGGAAAGCGAACCCGGGAAAGGAAGTAAATTTGAAGTGTTTTTACCTTTTGTGAGGGAATAAATTAACCGCTGAGGCGCAAAGAAATAGATAGGGAAAATTGGAATAGGTAGTAAATAGTAGTGAGTAAAGAAAGAATAAGAGATCAAAAAGTGGGAAACGAAAATCATATTTTTTTAGTGGAAGACGACCTGAGTTTCGGTGCGGTTTTAAAATCGTACCTCGAAATTAACGAGTACAAAGTTACCTGGGTTGACGATGGTAAACTTGCAGTTGATAAATTTGTGAATGGAAATTATCAGATTTGTATTCTCGATGTGATGCTGCCAAATGTTGATGGATTTACAATTGGCACCGAAATTCGAAAAATAGACAAGAATATACCCATGGTTTTCCTCACCGCTAAAACGCTAAAAGAGGACATTTTAAAAGGCTACAATGTTGGCGCCGATGATTATATTACCAAACCATTCGACACCGAAGTTTTGCTCTGTAAAATTGAGGCGATTATTAAACGGCAATCTGCACAACCTGCAAACGATGAGGTTATTTTTACAATCGGCACTTATTTTTTCGACTCGAAACTGAGGTATATTTTGCGTGAGAGAGTTAAACAAAAATTGTCGCCAAAAGAGTCTGATTTGCTAAAATTACTTTGTCAGAATAAAAACGAATTGTTACAACGCGACATAGCACTGCGTAAAATTTGGGGAGAAGATGGTTATTTTACTGCCCGTAGCATGGATGTATTTATTACAAAACTCCGTAAATATCTTGCCGCCGATTCTAACATCGAAATCAAAAATATTCATGGTAGTGGATTTTTATTGGAAGAGAAAAATATGCATCCTAAAATTTAATCTTTTAGCTTCTTATTTTGAATATGCCTCTCTTTATCACGAAGAGTTTTTTTATCCATATTTTTAATAAACGCCTCATTCAAGTCAATTCCGGTTTGGTTTGCCATGCAAATTAAAACCCAAAATATATCAGCCATTTCGTCGCCGAGATCATATTTTTCGTCTGATTTTTTAAACGACTGGTCTCCAAATTTACGGGAGATAATTCTTGCCAGCTCACCCACCTCTTCAGTTAAAATAGCCATGTTTGTCAGCTCGCTGAAATATCGTACTCCATACTTTTTAATCCAGTTGTCAACTTGTTTTTGGGCTTCGTTTATAGTAATCTTCTCGCTGTTCATCTTATAAATATTGGTAAAAATTATTCGATGTAATTAACTCAATATTTGAATTTGGGTATGTATCTACAAATATTTTGGGAATTTTATATTTTGCAGAATCACTCCATTTTATTTCGTAAGCATTTATAAAACCATCTGCCTCTTCAATATAATCGATCTCTTGTTTTTGGTGTGTTCTCCAGAAATAAGAATTTACATATTTCAAATTATAATGATTTGCTTTTTTTCGCTCCGAAATAAAAAAATTCTCCCATAAAGCACCTTTGTCAGTTCGCATATTAAATGGTCTAAAATCTCCTATTAAAGCATTTCTCACTCCTGTATCGTAAAAATATATTTTAATTTTCGATACAAGCTCTTTCCGTAAATTCCGACTGAATGATGGTAATCTTAAAATCACAAAAGCTTTTTCTAACAAATCGATATAATGAATGATTGTTTTTCGGTCTATTTGCAGCATATTCGACAGCTCGTTATACGACACCTCATTTCCCGTTTGAAAGGCGAGTGCTTGCAAAAGTTTCTGAACAAACTCAGGCTTTCTTATTTGTTGAAAAGCAATAATATCTTTATAAAGATAACTTTCAGTAAGGTTTAAAAGTATCTCTTTTTCGTTGCCTGAATTCGTGATTACATCGGGGTACATTCCATAAATTATCCGCTGTTGCAATTGCGATAGTGCTTCAAAATGATTAATGTACTTTACCATCTCTCTCCACGAAACAGGGAAAAGCCGGTACTCATATTTTCTGCCGGTTAGAGGCTCGTTTATACTGTTCGATAATTCAAAAGCCGAAGAACCTGTAACTACTAATTGAATTTTGGGCAGTTCATCAACAATTAATTTCAACACAATTCCGATATTTTTTATGCGCTGTGCCTCATCAATAAAAATTAATTTAGCCGAACCAAAAAGTTGTTTAAATTCATTTATTGAAGCGCTTCCAAGTTGCTCCTGAACGATAGGTTTATCAGCATTCAGGAAAATGGTTTCTCCGCTATATTCCGAAAGTACTTTTTTTATTAAAGTTGTTTTTCCGGTTTGCCGTGCACCCAAAATAATTATGGCTTTTTTACTGCCAATCTTATCTACTATTATCTTTTCAAGTAATCTTTTTATCATAACAAATTATAAAAAGTGAGATTATAATCCCAAATTTACATAAAATATTGGGATTACGATCCCAGAATTACATAAAATATTGGGATTACGAAAAAAGATCAGCAGCTTTTAGTAGCATTTTGGTATCCCCTCTACCAAATAGGTCATAGAAAGTTGTTGTATAATGTTTTTCTTTGCATTAAATTGGGTGGATTATATCTTCAGGTTTTGGGGAAGCAGCTCGTCTAGCCTGTTTACTTTGTGGTGCGGTATTACTTCTAAC
>JAJRSD010000060.1 GCA_024278975.1 Bacteroidota bacterium | reverse complement strand
TATAGCCGAAAGCATGGAGACGCCTTGTTCAGTGAAAGCTAATGGGGGTTTTCTCAACCCCATTATTTCTTTATTGGATGTCGCAATTTGCGATTTCCAATTATTCATCTCCTCTTTAGTAAGTTGAAACATGAACTCAACTGGAAATCTTTCAATATTTCTTTTAACCTGTTCGTTTAATCTTCGAGTTTCGACACCATACATTTTAGCTAAATCCCGATCAATCATGACCTGCATATTTCGTATCGTGTAAATATTATTTTGAATTTTGTTATATGTCTGTAATTCTTTATTCATAATACCTGCGTTATAGCTGAGGTTTGGAGGTTAAGGTTTAAGGTTTAAGGTTTAAGGTTTCAAGTTTAAGGTTTAAGGTTCGCTCAACTTTGAACTCTTTGAACATTGAACTATTATTTATCGTAACAGCCATTGCCAAATGATAATCAGTTCGATGTTATCGGGTAGTTGTTCTTGCTTTATGCTTGATTCGAATACAATCAGCTTTCCTGCGTTTAGGTTGAATTCTTTTATGGCTTCGAATAATCCTTTTACTTCTCTATCGAGATTGTCAATACTTAATGAATAACACACCTGAATTGCCTGTACGATTTCCAGGCCTTGTTTTATCACAAAGTCACATTCTCCTTTTTTGGAGAAATAGAAAACCTCTGCTTTTTGTCGTAATAGTTGCAGATAGACTACGTTTTCAAGAATACGGCCTTTATTTTCAGAAAAATTAAATCCGATACGGCTTGCAAAGCCTTGATCTACGGCATATACTTTTCGCGGATTGAGAATTTGTTTTTTTATGGAATAGTCAAACTTTCTTACGTAGTAAAAAAGGAATGATTGTGCGTAATAATTCAAATATGCATTTACACTGGCAGTACTTTTAATTCCCGATATTTTTTGTAGTGTTGATATGGAAAAAAGTTTAGCCACATTGGCGGCAAAGTATAAACCAATCTGTTTTATCTCTTCTAATTGAGTTATTTTATAACGTGCTATAATATCCCGATAAAGTATATCTTTGAAATAAGCATCCAGTATATCCAGATCGTTCTCTTTCGCCACCAGTGGAAATCCGCCGGATTTTAAGTATTCGTTAAATGATTTAATAATAATTGTTTTCGAATCGGAATCAAGTTTATCAATATCTATCTGGTGTTTTTTAAACCGAAGGTATTCGGCAAAAGAAAAAGGATATAGCTCGATGGTTTTATTTCTGCCCGTAAGTGATGTGGAAATTTCGGAGCTCAACAAAGTAGCATTGGAACCGGTAATAAATAATTTCAAGCCCTTTTCATACATCCTGTTAACGAAGCGCTCCCATCCACTTATATTTTGTACTTCATCAAGAAAGAAAACAGGCTTGCTATTGTACATTTGACAATGTATAGAGTACATATCCTCTAAAACAGATAAGTCATTATTTATGCGCTCATCGTCAAGATTAAGATAAATATAATCCTGCTCATTTATCTTTAGAGCCTTACTTATCAAGTATAGCAGAGATGATTTTCCACTTCGTCGCACACCCGTTATAACCACTATTTGCAAAGTAATTAAGTAGCTATTTAAATCAATATCACGGTCAATAAGATTGTCTTTCCTATTAAAGGCAAGCTTTTGATCTAAATATATTTCTTTAAGTCGTTCTGCGATCATTGTATTGTTTGTTGTTAATGAAAAGTTTTAGTGTTTACTGTTTGTTTAGAGAGAAAAGTTTAAGGTTTAAAGTTTCAGGTTTAAAGTTTCAGGTTTCAGGTTTAAGGTTATCCCCACTTTTTACTTTGAGATTTTTACTTTTTACTTATCACTTACAACCTCCCAATATCCGGTTTTTTTACTACCTTTTCTTTCAATAATCCTTTTCTCTTGTAGATACTGTAAATCTCTTTTAATAGTTTTATCTGTTACTTTTAATTCCATTGATAATTCAACTTGTGTTATACTATTATTCTGAATTATATGGGCAATTATTTGTTTTTGCCTGTCATTTAAAGGGACATTTAAAGGGACATTTAAAGGGACATTTAAAGGGACATTTAAAGGGACATTCGTTTTGTTAGACATAATAGTTACCCAAAAAGCATCCGTAAAATCAAATACTACTTTATTATTATTTAACATACAAGCATCTTTAACCCGTTTAATACCTGTACCTGCTTTTTCCATATAAATAGTACGGCTTAGCAGGTCGGCAAGTAATCTATTTCGCACCTCACTTCTGTTTCCGAAATCTTTCACAGGAAATAATAATTCGCCTTTATTGTTTATAATAATTTTATCAGAGAGTTTTTCAATTGCAATGGTATCACCTAAATAATAATCGAAATGAATAATCGCATTAACAATTGCCTCTCGGTATGCTTCTATAGGATATTCGGGAAATTCCTTCCGTCTTGCCCCTTTTATTTCGTACTTAACCGGTACACGCTCTTTAATATAAGCAATGGCATATTCTATATTCCCAACAATCCCTCTATCAATCAACTTTTTATCTAATATATCTACTCTTTTATTATCGTTAAAATGAATACAGCGTATTTTCGATGTAATAATGTATTTATAAGGTTCTTTTGCAAAGTATAATACTCCTGCATTTGTAAAACCATTGTTTGTTAATACTCTTAAATTTTTTAGAATATCTTTTTTAGGAAGATTATTGGAAATGTTGGCTAGTTTTAAATAGTATTCAAATTTTTCGTTATCAAAATCTTTCCATTCAAAATTCTCACAAATCTGCTCATCGTACCTTATTTTTCCTGATTTTACAGCTAATGATAAAATTTCGTCTCTTTTCATTTTCTGTGAGTTGGCTCCCATCCGCATAAAAAAGCCTGCCGAACATGTATAGGGTTTATTTACACCTTCTTTCACTTCTATCGCAATTACATTATCTATTTCGTTTATTAAAATAGATAGAGATGGATCACAATTTCGAGCAGTATCTTGTATCAGTGATTTTAATTTATTTGTGATTTTAACACCTTTAATATCACCATTATCCTTAACACCAATATAAATAAACCCTCCGGAAGCATTGGCAAATGCCACCATTTCTTTCTGCAATGATTTATCAATACTTTCTTTAAATTCGATGTATTGTCCTTCGCCGAGTTTAATTATATTTTGGATGTTCAGCTTTTTCACTTAATTACGAAATTGAGTCCATTTAGAATCAACAAACATATTATGGTTTTAGGTTTGAATGTTTAAGGTTTAAGGTTTGAAAGTTTCAGGTTTAAGGTTTAAGGTTATCCCCACTTTTTACTTTGAGTTTTTTACTTTTTACTTATTTAAGTTAAGCTCTTTTAATAATGCTGAAATATCTATATTTAGTTTGGAAAAGGCAAATAGTTTTCTTCCAAGGTCTTTAATTGAAGCTCCTATATGATAGATGGTTTTATTGTCAATAATAAGGAATCTGTCGTGTGATTTTTTATACTTATAAATATGTATTTCGGGGTATTGTTGGTTATGCTTTTTAATATCAAGGTTTAATTGTTTTGATATTTTTGAGGTAAAAATTGTAGTCTCTACATTTCTACTTCTTTTACTAAGCAATAGTAAGGTACTCTCATCTATATAATTATCAACTAAAACTATTTCTTTTGTGGCAGACTTAACCAATTTTGTAATAAAAGTATATGGAGTGTGTAATAGTTTGTTTTTTACAACTTGATTCCAATTCTTTACAATTTACCTTTAATAAAAAATAAAATTACACACCCTGAACATCGAATATTTGCCCATCATAAAATATTCCTTCTGTTTTTGGAAGATTGGTTTGAATAAGTAAATCAAATTTCTGGTCGTGTTCTAATAGTTTTTTTTCAATATTGTTAACTCTTTGATTAAGAACATATCCTTTTAGGAGATAATCTTTCAGTATTCTATTTGCCCATATTCTAAATTGTGTTCCTCTCAATGATTTTACTCTATACCCTACTGAGATAATCACATCTAGATTATAAAACAATACGCTTCGTTTTACCCTACGCTTCCCTTCCTTTTGAACTGTCAAGTAATCCTTGACTGTTGACTCTTTTTCTAATTCGCCTTCTCTGTAAATATTATTAATGTGTAAACTAATATTTTGTTTAGTTGCTTCGAATAACTCCACCATTTGAGCTTGTGAGAGCCAAACTGTTTCATTCTCTAATTTTACGTCTATTGAAAAAGCTGGTTCTTCTGATTTATAAATAACAATCTCGTTATTACTCATTTTGTTTCTTGTAAATTTAGATAACCGTACTCGTTATATTCACTACCCTATCCACCAACCACTCCGAGTTGCTTAAATCTCCGGTTTGGCAATCTTTAAACATGGGCAAACGATTCATTAGTTCCCATATTGGGCGAGTCATTATTCCGTTGTCATTGGTATATTTTAAAAACTCATCTCGTTCTTTTCTATTTTTTAACAGAACCACATTGAGCCAGTAATTGGAACGGGATAAAACCTTTGGGTTTGTTGTAGGTTTTCCGAATGAAGGTTATTAATTCTTGGTACATATTTTTTGATTTAGCTTAGCCTGGTTTCACAAGTCTGCCACGTCTTCCTTCGTCGTCCTCCCTCGCTCATGCCTTACGCTGGCATCTCCCCTAAAAACCCCTCTGCCGGCCTCCCGCATGCCTTACGCTGGCATCTCCCCTAAAAACCCCTCTGCCGGCCTCCCACATGCCTTACGCTGGCATCTCCCCTAAACAGGGGAGAGAATAAGGAATGTTTTATTGTTTTGGGAGAAGATAAGGAATGTTTTATTTTTTGTGCAAGGTTCCGCGAGGGAGGCACGACCGAAGCGGTCTCATGCCCTTCGCACCGGGCTTATTTTATGGTTCTTTTTTTTATGGGCACTTTGCCATATTATTTTTTATAATGGTATTTACAGGAAACTATTTTTATAGCCTTATTATCCACGGAATATACAAGTCGGTGCTCGTTGGTAATTCGCCTCGACCAGTATCCTTTTAGATTATGTTTTAACGCCTCGGGTTTCCCTGTTCCATTAAACGGATTTTTTGATGTTTCCTCAATCAAACGTGAAATTTTATTGAATATTTTCCTCTCATTTTTCGACCATTCGATAAAATCTGCCCACCCCTTATCCGTAAATTCGATATTTCTCATTAATAGAAGTAGGTTATAGCTTGCTGATTTTTTCTTTAAACTCTTCAGGTGTAAACCTGATTACCGGCTCTTGGGCTATACTTTCCAATAAATGTTCTTCGTTTACAGGATTCATTGTAAGGTAACTGGTTTCATCTACCTCTGTTGAAAAAGCGATGGTAACAGTTTTTCCTTTAAATAGTTTTTTTAAGCGAAGAAACAGTTCTTCGTTAAACTCTTTAGGTTCTATTTTAAATATTGCTTCCATTTTATCGTATTTGTTTTACAAAGGTAATTGTATTTGAGTAAAGAGCAAAAGACATTTGAAAAGCTCTCTAAAGCTTTTTTTAGGTTCTTTTTTTAATGATTTCCCTAACCTTTTTTTACAGCTTCGCCTTCTCGGTTACATATTGGGTATGTGCCGTGAGGTAAAATTTGTTATCCAACGAAAACAAAAGATTGGGTTACAAAAATAGAATTATTATTTGTTTTATTATGTTTATTATATTTTTTTTATAGCGTATAGATTTTTAATAAACTACCAATACTCTCTTATTTTTTATCGGGAGAAATTAATACAATATCATCGGCATGAATATCTAACATACAATTCAAACTAATTGCATCAATTCTAACAATAAACCTGTCTTTTCCGTGGGGTTTTATTAATATACCTGTTATCCCTGTCAGTGGAGGTGCAATAATTTCTGCTTTTTGTCCCGGTATAAAATTATCGAATGAGACAGTAACCGGAAACACTGTTTGCTCTACTATCTTCTTTATTTGCTCTATCTGGATTTCGGGTACAACCGCAGCTTTTTTTTCGAAGATAACATACGATACCACATTATGGGTGTGTAGTACACGGTCGTAGTCAATTCGGTTAATATAAACAAAACAGTATCCGGGCAACAGGGGCATTTCTACTATTTTTTTTCGATCCTTCCACTGTCTGAGTCTCTTTTGCATTGGAATAAAACAGGTAATACCTTGTTCTGTAAGGTCTGCCAATACTTTTTTTTCTGCCCTCGAGCGGGTATAAATAACGTACCAGACTTTTGGTTTTATTGTACTCATTGTGTTATGGTTGAAATATCGATTGAGTTAGAAATAAATACTTTATTTTCGTACTGACGTCCTCTTTTTTTGCTTTATATTCACAGTGTTATCGCTGCTTTTAGCTCTGTGCCCGGAACAGGACTCGAACCTGCACGCCATTGCTGACACTAGTCCCTGAAACTAGCGCGTCTACCAATTCCGCCACCCGGGCAATATATTTAGCCTTTTTGTTAATTCCTTATTCTTTGGGAACTTCGTTTTACTCAACTCAAAATGAATCTTGCTTCGTTCTGCATCAAGGCTTTTTTTGCGAGCAGCAAATATATAAAAAATCTGCTTTTTACCTTAACCGAAAAAACAGATTTTATAATATATCTCAAATTAAAGTACTCTAATTTGTTCTTCAGTTGTAATCTTTTCGCAGTAATAGCATTTTAACGCGAGAGGATCTTTTTCAACAACTTTAAAATTGGTTCTTATTGTTTCGTTGTTAGTAATACATTTCGGATTAAAACATTTTACAATTCCTCTTATTGTATCGGGTGTTTCAACAATTCGCTTTTCAACAACCTCGTAATCTCTGATTATATTCAATTTTGCATGTGGTGCTATCAATGCAATTTTATTGATTTCGTTATCTTTAAAAAACTTATTAGAGACTTTAATAATCGCTTTTCTGCCAAGTTTGCTGCTTTCTAAATTTGTTCCAAAAGTAATCTGATTTTCAATTTTATTGAGCCCGAGAATTGATATTACTTTAAATAGATTTTTTGCAGGAATATGGTCAATTACTGTACCTTCTTTAATGGCACTTACTTTTAGTTTAAGTTTTTTCTTCATACTGTCTTTCATCGTTGTAATTATTTAAGGTTCATAGTATGAGTTATAATTGCTTCGCGTGCAAATACTCCATTTAAAGCCTGTTCAAAATAGTATGCTTTGCTGTTGGAGTCAACGTCGGGGTGAATTTCGTTAACACGTGGCAGCGGATGCAGAATTTTTACATTTGGTTTAGTATTATCGAGCATCGAATTTCGTAAAATATAAACGTTTTTAACTTTCTCATATTCAATGGGGTCAGAGAATCTCTCTTTCTGAACTCGTGTCATATAAATAATATCTGCTTCGCTAATTATATCGGTAAATTCTTCGTGCTCGAAAAATTTAATTCCTTTCTCTTTTAGGGCTATTTTATAGGCATTTGGCATTTGCAGAATTTTAGGTGCTATGAAATTAAAAATTGGATTTTCGAATTCCGACATTGCCTGTAGAAGAGAATGTACTGTTCTTCCATATTTTAAATCGCCAACCATAAACAGGTTAATATTATCAAGAGTTTCCTGAGTTTTTAAAATTGAATACATGTCGAGCAGAGTTTGTGTTGGATGCTGGTTTGCACCGTCGCCGGCATTAATTACGGGCACACTCGAAACTTCTGCTGCGTAACGAGCTGCACCTTCGAGTGGGTGTCTCATTACAATTAAATCGGCATAGTTACTTACCATTTTTATGGTGTCGTGCAGCGTTTCGCCTTTAGTAGCACTGGAACTGCCGGGGTCTGCAAAACCTACTATTCGTCCTCCCAGCCGGCTAATTGCAGTTTCGAAACTTAGTCGCGTACGCGTTGAGGGTTCGAAAAACAGAGAGGCTACAACTTTTCCTTTTAACAAGTCCTGGTTTGGATCCTCTTCGAATTCAGTCGCAAGATCCATAATTCTCAGATATTCCTCTTTCGAGTAATCTGTAATTGAAATTAAATCCTTCTTCATTGTCTATATTTGTCTAAAATTATTGTCGCAAAAAAAAACCAATATTTAAATAATATAAATATTGGTTTTAATTGAATAAAAAAACTATTAAGTCTTTTCGATAGTATTGATTATCTTTTTTATAATTATTCGATTCTCCATCGAACAAAATAAATCTATTAAAAAAATGTTGAATCATGGTCTCAAAATTAATGTGAATATTATCTATTATTAAATATATTAAATATTACTTATCAGCATTTTATTAACAGCAAGTTAAGTGTCAATTTCTTTTAATTGAACTTTATATAATTCATTAAATAGTCTTTTAGCATTTTCAGATTCCGATTTACGCACCGAAAAAATAAGACTGCAATTTTCCATAAAATCAGTGTTTACAATTGTATAGTTTTCTTGTTTTATCAGGTGCATCACTTCATTCATTTCGTTATACGTAAAACTAACTTTGTATCTTGTTTCTATTACTTTAATCAATATTTTAGCATTTTTAAGAACATCAATTGCCGCATTTTTATATGCGTTAATCAATCCACTCACACCTAAAAGTGTACCTCCAAAATAACGGACAACAACAATTAAAATATTTGTTATATCAAAACTCTGTAATTGTCCAAGAATTGGTTTTCCGGCAGTGGAGGAGGGTTCGCCATCGTCGTTTGCCCTAAACCTTATATTTTCTGTTCCTAATCTCCATGCGTAGCAAAAATGTCTTGCTCCGTGATGTTTCTTTTTCAACCCGGCAATTATATCTTTTACCTTCTCTTCGTTTTGAAGAGGAAAAGCAAAAGAGTAAAACTTGCTTCCTTTATCTTTGAAATAACCTTTGCTCTCTTTTTCAATTGTATTAAATGAATCGGATATCATATCAAAAAAAACATCCGCCAATTGACGAATGTTTTAAAATTACATTTTTAATTTCTTTTCAATGTCTTCCACAAATTGCCGGAAGTTTTTATCGGTGTCTTTTAAATTGTTAACTGTTTTGCAAGCGTGTAAAACAGTTGCGTGGTCTTTACTGCCAATTTGTGCTCCAATACTTGCAAGAGAATATTTTGTCAAACTTTTCGAGAAATACATGGCAATTTGTCTGGCTTGAACGATTTCGCGTTTTCGTGTTTTTGCCTGAAGTGCGTCAACTGTCATATCAAAATAATCGCAAACTACCTTCGAGATATATTCGATAGAAAGCTCTCTTTTCGAGTTTTTAACCAGCTTCGTAATTAAATTAGCTGCAAGTTCGAGTGTAATTTCGCGCTTATTAAGCATCGATTGTGCAAGTAACGAAACCAGAGCACCTTCCAGTTCTCTCACATTATTTGAAACATGCGAAGCAATATATTCAAGCACTTCATCAGAAAGTGAAATTCCATCTTTATAAACTTTCCGTCGAAGAATTTTCATGCGTGTATCGAAATCGGGTGTTTGCAAATCGGCTGTCAGTCCCCATTTAAAACGCGATAACAACCGCTGCTCCATACCTTTTAATTCAATGGGCGGCTTGTCTGAAGTTAATATCAACTGTTTGCCCATTTGGTGCAAATGGTTGAATATATGAAAGAATGTCTCTTGTGTTTTTTCTTTTCCTGCAAATTCGTGTACATCATCTAAAATCAAAACGTCAATCATTTGATAAAAATGAAGAAAATCGTTTCGGTTGTTATTACGGGTTGCCTCGGTAAACTGTGTTTGAAACTTATTTGCATTTACATACAATACAACTTTATCGGGGAATTGCTCTTTTACCTCGATACCAATTGCCTGTGCCAAATGTGTTTTTCCCAAACCAGAATTCCCATAAATCATTAGTGGGTTGAATGCAGTTCCTCCAGGATTTTGAGCAACAGCGAATCCCGCACTTCTACCCAAACGGTTGCAATCTCCTTCAATAAAGTTTTCAAAAGTATTATCGGCTTTTAATTGCGGATCAATCTGCAATTTCTGAATTCCGGGTATAATAAACGGATTTCTAATGGCTGTTTTATCATCTGCTTTTAACGGAACAGTGAGGGGTTTGTTCTGAATTCTGGTATTGTTATTTGTCGGATAACTTACAGTATAGGGCTTGTCTCCATTTTTAGTACCCATTACAACATTGTACTCAAGTTTTGCACCGTTTCCCAAAACCATGCGAAGTGTTTTTCGTAAAATATCGATAAACTGTTCTTCCAGATATTCATAAAAAAAAGCACTGGGCACCTGAATTGTTAAAACTTTATCGCTAAGTTTTACGGGGACAATTGGCTCAAACCATGTTTTAAAACTACTGCTGGGCACATTATCCTGAATAACGTTTAAACATTTTCCCCAAGCAGTTTTGTATTCTTCACTCATTAACTAAATTTGGTTTTTCCGAGGTTTATTATTTGTTTTTGTATTGTTTATTGGCAACAAAATTTGCAAAAAAATAGTTAAAAAAAAATCAAAAATCTATTGGCAGTTTGCTATTTGTTATATTGTTTTCTATTTCAGGCATTTAAAAAAATATTTTTTTTAAAATTTATTAAGTCATTGATAAACAGAAGTATAACATTAAGTAATTGATTAGTAACAGCATAACTGGTTGGTAGTAGTAGGGTGTACTGTTGATAAGTAGTTAGTAACTACAAATACTAGAAAATTAATGCAAAGATTTGAGTGCTTTTTCAAGTTTTATCAACCGTCCATTTTTAAATGAAACAATAGTTGCATCGGGAAAAATTTTCTTTACTTCATCGTGAATTATTACAATTTCGGAATAGGAACCAGCTGCACCAACCAAATACGAATAGGCACCACTTGCGTAATATTCATCAACTCCTTCTATTCCTTCGAAATATTTAGAATTTGTTGGTATCTGATTTTCTGTTGAAACAAGATGAACTTTAAAAACTATATTTTTCGAATTTCCATCTGCATTGGCATTTATGTAGTACTCTTTCCCAAAGTCCATTGCCGAAAAATGCAAATATCTTTTTGGGTTGGCTTGAATATCTGTGATCAAAAAGCTCAGATTTTCTGAAAGGTCAGTTATCGACTTATACAATTTATCGTCGTTTAAAAGTAATCCTGCAGTACTTTCGTCGCTGTTAAGTTTTTGCAGTATTAAAAGAATTTGTTCCGATGCCTCGGAGATATTTGTCAAAACAGGTGAGATCGAAATGTTTGCGAGAGTATCGCTAAAACTTGCAAGATTTTGAATTGTAGTTTCGAGAACCTTCGTATTGTTATTGAAAGTCGTGGTAATATCTTCAATATTTGTGATAATAATTTTTATGCTACTCTTTTCTGTTGCCACAATATTCTGAAGGTCGGCGGTAGTTTTTTCAATATTCTCGATGGTTTGGTTAATATTCGCAAAACTTTTAGAAAGGTTCTGCCGTGCATCTTCGTTAAAAATAATTGTAAGCACTGTAATTGCCGAGTCGATGGTACTTAAAAGTTGTTCTGCCTTATTTTTTATTGGTAGTATTTGCATACTAACCTGCTCTTTTAAATCGGTTTCAACAGCTCCCGGAATAGTATCGTAGGGCAAATATACTTCGATCTCGTTGCTAATTATCATTTTAATGGAGCGGGTTCCCATAATATCGCTACTAACAATTTGAGCTACAGAATTTAAAGGGATGCGGAACGCAGCATCGGCAATAAATGTAACAATTAGTTTTCCGCTATTATCGGGTGCAAAATTTATACTTTTTACTTGCCCAATCTGGTAACCATTCATTGTTACCTTGCTCGATTCAACCAAACCATCAATTCGTTCGTAAACAACGTGGTATGCATTGTTCTGTTTGAAAATATCATTTCCTTTCAAATAGCTAAGCCCCCAGATTAGTAAGGCTATTGAAACGATAATTAATATTCCAAGTTTTGTATATTTTGATAATCTCATTAGTGTATAATTCAAATTATTAGTAATAGTAGTGCAAAATTAGGTATTTATGTTTCAATTACATTTTTAACAACGCTTTTTTAACAGAAATTAGTTTATTATTTTCGAAAGCAACAATAAATGCCGCGGGATATTTTTTTTGAATTCTACTTTTTTCTGCTTCTGCATCCTCTGCATTTTCAAATTTTCCTGAATAATAGCGATTAACATCTGCCGATTCAACAATAAAAATACTCTTTTCGCCTTTAAAGTTTGTCGGGGTAGTTTCCATTTTTCTTTTCAATGCCATTATTTGAACTGAAAAAAAGATACGTTTATTTTCTGATTTTTGAATATTTTTTTCAGTCGCCGGTTTCAAAACAGTAATAGTTTCTTCCTTTTTATTTTCTGTTTTACTAGTATCATTTTTGGTAATTAAATTAAAACTACTCTTATCTTCAATTTTTATTTTGTAATCTTTAAATGCTTTAAAAATTGCCGATGCAAGATTAGTTTTCCCCGATTCGCTAAGCAAATAATTTCTTTCTGAGGTGTGGCTTAAAAAACCGGTTTCGATTAACACACTGGGCATGGTTGTGCGGCGAAGAACCAGAAACCCTGCCTGCTTAACACTGCGATCGATACGATTTGCCTGTTCTTTGAATTGTTTCTGAATTGCTGATGCAAACATCACACTTTGTTCCAGATATTCATCCTGAACCAGCTCGAACATAATATACGATTCGGGCAAATTTGGGTCGAATCCTTCGTAAGTATTAGTATAATCGTCTTCAAGCAGAATAACTGCATTCTCCTTTTTTGCAACATCTAAATTATCTTTACTTCGGTGTTGCCCCAATACAAAGGTTTCTGTTCCACGTACCGATTTTCTTTCAACTGCATTTACATGAATTGATATAAAAAGATCGGCTTTATTTTTGTTCGCAATATTTGCCCTCTGATGAAGCGGCACGAAAATATCTTTTTTACGAGTGTAGATAATCTTAACATTCGGGTAATTTAATTTTATAATATTGCCCAATTTAATTGCAATGTCAAGAACAATGTCTTTCTCTTTAGCTTTCCCCATTGATGCACCCCAATCTTTTCCACCGTGCCCGGGGTCAATAACAACAATAGATATACGCGATTCATCTTTGTCAGGAGCATAGTTTACGCCCATTAAAACGGGCGAAAAAATCAGTATAAAAATTACACTGAAGATTGAATTTAATAGCGAGTTGCTCATAACGTTTTCTGATTCTGTAACAAAAATAGAAATATTAAAATTATTTTACATTTATTATCACAATTGTATTGTATGTATTTTTATTTTTGTCGAGCCAAATAACAAGGTAAAACGCAGAAAGCATTTTGTATAAATTATTAATAACATATTTATTCGTTTTTGTTCCTCTTTTTTTATTCAGTCAGGAGACTGAGAATCTTGAAGTTGACAGAGATAATCAGCCACCGCCAGAATTAATTAACGAATTTATGGCAGGCGATACCTTATCAATTGATTCGATACCGATTGATACCGTTGGAATGGACTCGGTGGCGAAACCTTTTATAGATGCACCTATTGTTTATAATGCTTTAGATTCTATAATGATTTCATTCGACGGACAAAAAGTTTACCTATACAATAATGCGAGTGTTACTTATCAGAACATTGAATTAACGGCATATTATATTGAGTTAGATTTGGAAACAAAGCAAATTTATGCTGAAGGAATTTTAGACTCAACAGAAACTTTAGTTCAGAAACCAATTTTCAAACAAGGTTCAGAGGAGTACGAATCTGAAACTATGCGTTATAATTTTGAAACGGGAAAGGCATTTATTACTAAGGTTGTTTCGGAACAGGGAGAGGGGAGAATACTCAGCGACCGTACAAAAAAAATTAGCGATGATGTTTTTATTACCGAAAAGGCAAAATATACAACCTGCGATGCAGATCCTCCTCATTTTTATTTGCATCTGTCGAAAGCAAAAGTAATTGGTAACGACAAGATTATTACCGGACCTGCGTATATGGTCTTAGAAGGTTTTCCAATCTATTTCCCATTTATACCATTTGGTTATTTCCCAAATTCGCCAACTTACTCTTCAGGTATATTAGTGCCAACTTACGGCGAAGAACAAAATCGTGGCTTCTTTTTGCGCGATGGTGGATATTATTGGGCAGCCAGCGAATATATTGATTTAGCAGTGCGGGGCGATCTTTATTCAAAAGGATCGTGGGCAGTAAAATTGCATACCAATTATCGTAAACGTTATAAATTTAGTGGAGCATTCGATTTTAAATATGCGATGAATATATACGGAGATAAAGGATTCGATACATATACACGTTCACCACAATTTCAGGTTACCTGGTCGCACAGTCAGGATCCGAAAGCAAATCCAAACCGTACCTTTTCGGCAAGTGTTAATTTTTCGACCAGCGGCTACGACAAACAGAATTCATTATCAGCCAATAATTATTTAAGAACACAAAAGTCATCCAGCATTTCGTACACACGTAAATTTGAAAATACACCCTTTAATTTGTCGGCTAACTTACGGCACTCGCAAAATTCAACCGATACAACTATATCTCTTTCGTTACCGGAAATGACTTTTAGTATGGCTAAAATTTACCCGTTTCGTAAAAAAACCAGAAGTGGTAAACTTAAATTTTACGAAAATTTTGGCATTAATTATACCGGTAACTTAAAAAATAGTATTACAGCAAAAGAGTACGATCTATTTGATAAGTCGTTTCCGCAAGATTGGAAAAATGGAATTAAACACAATATTCCTATTTCGTTTCCGAGTTTTAATTTGATGAAATATGTGAATTTTAGTCCCGGAATTGGTTATAACGAAAAATGGTATTTCGATAAAAAGAATTATACGTATTACGAAGATCAGGTTTTTCCCGATCCGAGAGGAAACGACAGTCATGTTAAAGTAGATACAATAAACGGGTTTAACAGGGTTTATAGTTATTCGTATAGTTTGAGTTCTTCAACTAATATTTATGGTATGTACATGCCACGAAATCCAAAGTCGAGAATTAAAGGAATCAGGCATAAATTTACTCCCTCGGCAAGTTTTAGTTACCGGCCCGATTTTGGACAAGAGAGATTCGGATACTGGCAAGCTGTTCAGGTTGATTCGACAGGTAGAATTGAGTATTTTGATGTAAATGCAGGAGGTGTTTATGGTGGTTCGCCGGGAAGGGGAGCATCTGGAGCAATTAGTCTTTCGTTGAATAATAACCTGGAAATGAAAGTTGTGGATACGAAAGACACTACTCAAACTGACGATAAGGAGAAATTCAGAAAAGTTAAAATAATTGACAATTTAAGTTTTGCATCCTCGTATAATTTAATTGCCGATTCGTTAAATCTTTCGCCAATAAGTATTCGGGCACGTACAACTATTAAAGGAGTTAGTATAAATCTTGGAGGTATTCTCGATCCTTACGAATTGGATGAAAATTATCGAAAAGTTCATCAGTATGTTTGGAACACAAGAAGCGGAATAAATAAATTGGGTAGGTTAACAAGAGCAAATCTTTCGTTCGGGATGACTTTTAAATCGAAAAAAGGAGAGAAGGAAGCCGACAAGAAAAAAAAGCTGATAGAAGAGGACAACTTGTTGCAGGGCGGATATGCCGATTATATTGATTTTGATATTCCCTGGGATTTTGGATTTAATTATAGCTTTAACTATTCCGGGCCAACAAAGTCGTTTCCAAACGGAAAGGTAACACAAACTCTTGGTTTTCGTGGAAACTTAAATTTAACGGAAAAATGGAGACTTAGTATGAATACAAACTTCGATATTATGGCTCAGGAGTTTTCGTTTACCACATTTAATGTAAATCGCGATTTGCATTGCTGGTCGATGGCATTTAATTTTGTGCCATTTGGTTTTATGAAAAGTTATAGCTTTACAATTAATGCAAAATCGTCGATGTTAAAAGATTTGAAGTTGCAGAAACAACAAAGTCATTACGATAATTTTTAACAAAAATAATTAATATGAAAAAAATAATTTCCACAAAAAATGCTCCTCAGGCAATTGGTCCGTACAGTCAGGCTGTTGAGGTAAACGGAACCCTTTATATTTCGGGGCAAGTACCATTAATTGCCGAAACCATGAAAATAGTTGAGGGCGGTATTAAAGAACAAACATTACAGGTGATGAAAAATATTGGTGCAATTTTAGAAGCTGCCGGATACTCTTATTCCGATGTTGTAAAATCGACCTGTTTACTTAGCGACATGGCAAATTTTAAAGCAATGAACGAAGTTTATGCCGGTTATTACACCGGGCAACAACCGGCGCGCGCGGCATTTGCAGTAAAAGAGTTGCCACTTAATGTTTTGGTTGAAATAGAAACTGTTGCTGTAAAATAATCTTAAAATATTGACTTATTTTTAAAGACTAAAATAGATTCTTATGACCATTCGAAAGTTCTTATGGATTTTAATTGTAGGTGGATTGTTTGCTGCTTGTGGTACACCAAAAGTACTTGAGTCGTCGAATAAAGACAATGCAAAAACTGCTGCCTCACAAGGTAATTACTCGCAGGCTGTTGATGCCTGGAAGTTATATTTCGACCAAACACCAATTGAAGAGGTTGCAGGTGCTGATTTTGCTGAAGCAGCCAAAACTGCTTTTAAAGCCGGAGATTATAATTTGTCGTTAAGTTGGTTCGACCAGGCACGTTATAAAAACTATGCCGATGCTGAGATGTACATTACACTAGCAGAAATTTTTAAGGATAAAAAAAATATTTCGAAAGAGTTAAATACTCTGGAATATATTACTGAAAATTTCAATGAGAGTTCTTCGCAAATCAACAGTCGCCTTTTTGATGTTTATCTTGAAATAGATTCGCCTGAAAAAGCTCTGGATGTTTGGAATAGGCTGGATAAAACAACGAAAAATGAGACATCGAAACTTCACTCTTATTTTCTTGTTCAAAAAGAGCTAAAAGATACTGTTGTTTGCGATTCGGTTTCGTTGGTTTTATTAGAGAAAGCCCCTGATAATATAGATGCTTTGGAGTGGAATGCAGAAAAATATTACTGGAAAGGCGAGAATCGTTACCAACGCGAAATGGCAAAGTACAATAAGAAAAAAACTACTCGGAATTATAAAACTCTTTTAAAAGAGTTAGACAAAGCAACTGCAGATTTTAAACGGTCGTTAAAATATTTCGATAAGCTTTGGGAAATTGAACCGGGTAAAAAATATGCCAGCTATTTTGCCAATATCTACGCACGGTTTGGCGACGAAAAGAGATCGAAGTCGTATCAGAAATATTTGAAATAAAACTAAGTTTTGAAATTACTGAATCGTTAATCGCAATCACATTCCGAAACGGCAACATAAATTTGTTTGCCATCCGAACTTATGTAATAACACTTTCCTCCCGGCTCTTTAAACAGTTGATTATCCTCAAATTCTCCGCACGCCAAATCATCAAAATCATTATTCCTGTTACAGCCAGAAACAGTTAACGAAAAGAATAATACTGTCAGTACTATTTTCATGAAGTTTTTCATTTATATATTTTTGGTGTCATTTTACAAATCTAATCTTATTTCGTAAAAAGATTGTATTGTTAAAAAAGATTTTATCTACACAGTATTCAAATGAGATTTATTCTTAATTTTACAACATTTATGTGCGACTTTACACTTCTTTTTATGTTTATGGGGAAAGAACAATAAGGGGAAATTGCGAACCTAAACCATCTACAATATGTAACGCGGCATTACTTTATAAGACAACAATAATAATGAAAATATTAATTACCGGAACTGCAGGATTTATCGGATTTCACCTTGCTAAAAAACTCCTTCAACGAGGAGATACGGTAATTGGTATCGACAATATTAACGACTACTACAGTACAAAACTAAAATATGCCCGGCTGGCAGAAACAGGAATTTCCCAAAGTGCAAAACAGTGGCACACTCCGGTTAAAAGTGATAAATACCCCAATTACACTTTTGTAAGAATGAATCTGGAAGATCAGACAGAATTAAATACACTCTTTGCAACCGAAAAGTTTGACAAAGTATGTAATCTGGCAGCTCAGGCGGGTGTGCGTTATAGCATAGAAAATCCGCATGCATATATTAACAGTAACGTTGTTGGGTTTATAAATATTCTGGAAGCTTGTAGAAATAACAACATCAAGTATCTTGTATATGCCAGTTCTTCAAGCGTTTATGGTAACAGCAATAAAATGCCATTATCGGTTAACGATTCTGTTGACAACCCAATAAGTTTATATGCAGCCACTAAAAAAAGCAACGAGTTAATGGCACATACATACAGTCATCTTTTTAAATTACCAACAACCGGACTTCGTTTTTTTACAGTTTATGGTCCGTGGGGACGACCAGATATGGCACCTATACTTTTTGCCAACGCCATTACAAATGGAGAACCTATAAAAGTGTTTAATAATGGTAACCTCCAACGCGATTTTACATACATCGATGATATAATTGAAGGAGTAACACGAGTACTCGACAGCAGAAAAAATAAATTAGCAGATTCCCCTTACTCCATCCACAACATTGGTAATGGTAATCCCGAAAAACTTATGTACTTTATCGAAACCATTGAAAATGCAATTGGTAAAAAAGCCAAAATGCAAATGTTACCCATGCAACCCGGCGATGTTTATAAAACCTTTGCCGATGTAACTTCTCTGAAAAGAGATTTCGGATACGCTCCAAACACAACCCTAATAGATGGTATTGGAGAATTTATTAAGTGGTATAAAACTTACCCCAAAAACTAAAACATTACTCAAATAAATAATTTTTCAATATTATAATATGAACTACAAAAACCAGATTTTACAGAAGATTGATTCTAATACCGAAGTAGTAGGTATAATTGGTTTAGGATATGTTGGTTTGCCCCTTGCAGTAAATTTTGCCGAGGCAGGCGTTAAAGTAATTGGCTTCGATAAATCAGAAGCTAAAGTCAAAAAAATTAACTCCGGCGAAAACTACATCAAAGATATCCGCGATGCAGTACTTCGCAAGGTAGTAGATAGTGTAACACTGGAAGCCACCACCGACTTCACAAAAATGAAAGAGTGCGATGCGTTAATTATCTGTGTCCCCACGCCTCTCGACAAATTCCGCAAGCCCGACATGAGCTACATTGAAGCTTCGTGTGTGGCAATTGGACAAAATATGAAACCCGGAACATTTATCAGTTTGGAGAGTACAACTTACCCAACCACAACTGAAGATTTAATGCTGCCAATTATCGAAAAGGAGAGCGGATTAATACATGATAAAGATTTTTGGCTCGCGTACTCTCCCGAACGAGTTGACCCGGGAAACAAAACTTTTCATACTAAAAACACACCCAAAGTACTGGGTGCAATGTCTGATGATGGTCTTAAAATTGGCAAAGCACTTTATAATAATGCCATCGATAATATTTATACAGTTAGCTCGCCACGTGTTGCCGAAATGGTGAAAATTCTGGAGAATACTTATCGGCTGGTAAATATCAGTCTTATAAACGAATTGGCATTATTAGCCGGTAAAATGGATATTAACATTTGGGAAGTGATAGATGCGGCTGCAACAAAACCATTCGGATTTCAGCCATTTTATCCCGGCCCGGGTATTGGCGGACACTGTATCCCACTGGATCCGTTTTACCTGGAACATATTGCCAAACGATTTGATTTCGATCTAAGTATGATACATACTGCCGGGCACATAAATATGCGTATGCCGCATTACATGTACATTAAAATTTCAACTGCGCTTAACCGTCTTAAAAAATCGGTTAACGGTAGCTATATTCTATTTCTTGGCGTTGCCTATAAACCAAATATTGATGATGAACGCGAATCGCCGGCATTGGAAATTATTGACCTGGTAATACATAAAGGTGGAAATGTAAATTATAACGACCCACATATCTCATCTGTTAATACTAACAACGGCAATAAACTTCAATCAATTGAACTCAACGAACAAAATTTAAATAATGCAGATTGCGTAGTTCTCACTACAAACCACGACGCATTTGATGTAGAATTTATAAAAAAACACTCGGGATTGATTGTTGATTTAAGGAACATGGTAAAGGAATCGAGCGATACGGTTTATAAACTTTAGTAATAATCTACTACTTGCCACCTAATTTATACCCCACCGAAACTTTCCAAAGTCTGTTTTTAAGTATATTATCCTGATTTGTATCAGAAGCAATATTCATGAGTCCCAGGTCGTAATATACACCTACTTGCCAGAGTCCAAATTCAATTCCTCCACCAAATGTAATACCTACATCAAACCGGTTAATTTCACCTTCGTTGTTACCCCATTTTATTTTTTCCTTTTCAGTCTGATTTGCTCCATGCCAATCATAAACAGTTATGTAATTACCTCCAACTCCAATATCGAAAACGGGACCGGCAGTAACATACCATTTCGATGCTGCCCCTAAATCAAATTTAGCTTTCAAGGCAACAGGAACATCTAAATAATAGAGATCTGTTTTGTTGCGAACGACAACTCCGTCGATATATTCATTAATTTTAAACCCTTTTAAACTTACGAGTAACCCCGTTTCCAGAAATAACATTTCCGATAATGAATTCTCCATGGTTGCTCCCACATGAAAACCCTGTAATGTCATATCGGTTTCATTACTTAAATTACCAGTTGCATTTTCGTACAACACATCACTTCTGTTAACTCCTCCTTTTATTCCAAAAGTTTACGAATAAGATTGAAAAGCGACTAAACAGGTTGCAATAAATATTACTATTTTTTTCATTCAGTTATTTATAAGTGAGTTACAATATCATAAAAAAGATTTATAAAACATCTAAAGCTTACTGTTTATTTTTTTGTTTCAATACAAAAAAAGAAGAATTGTAAAATCTTACTTTGTAATCTATAATATTTGAACTCAGTGGTCAGTTGGGTACAGATCCATCAGATTAATTAAACAACTATAAAAAATAATATGTAAAACACTGAAAATAAAGCTGATATCTATTGACTTGAATAGTTTTTTATTGTAACTTGTGTACTTCCTGGTTTAGCTAGGATTCTGGTTTTATCACAACTTAATTGGGTACCTCCGGCTACTGAGCCGGAGGTTTTTTTTGGTCGTTTTAAAAAATCATTTTATATATATTTACCTGAGAACCGGCTGATACTTTCAACAAATATACGCCTTTCTTAATATTGTGTAATCCTTCAATCTCTATCTTTCCTGAAGCACTTTGCACAATTGTTGAATAGTTATTTTTGCCAAAAATATCAATCAAATTAATTGTTGCCTCTTTATAAACAGCCGCTCCAAAATCGATATTAATCTTTCCATTAATTACAGGGTTGGGATATACCAGTATTGAAAATTTATTTTCCGTAATACTATTCAGTGATGTAGGTTTATCATTTCGAAACAAAATATTGCCAATCCACTTTTTTCCTTCGGTCCACCAATTAGAATCGTCGTGCCCGCTTGTATTGTGATAGAGATAAACTTTGCTGCCCTTTGTATTTTTTGCCGCAGTATTTTGTCCCTGATACCAGGTTACGGCATCGTTAAAACCTAATGAAAATGTTACAGGAGCGGTAATCCGTTTAGCATGATTACATGCATCAACATAGCTAGCCATTTTATCGTTTGCAGCATATCCTGGCCAGGCACCGTTTTTTCCACCCACGCCTGTATAACCAGTCATTGCCGGAACAGAAACAAATGTTTCGAGCACCTCGGGACACAATGCTGCTGTAATTAAACTCATTCCACCGCCTTGCGATTTTCCCTCAACAAATACTCTCCCATCGCATTTACCCGATGCAAGAATATTTTTCACCATCTGTTGAATTGCTAACGCAGCTTCAATATGCCCTTGAATAGTAGCTCCGCTGTATGTTTTATCCATGGCACTCGCCACAATAAAACTGTAGTTGGTTGGGCAGATTCCTGTTCCGGGTTTAGCTCCTGCCGACGGAAGAACTACTAATAATGGCTTTTTACTTTTTGTGGTTGCATTTTTCCAGTCAACAACGCCAACTCCCGGTTTCCCTGTATCTCCAATTTCAATAACTCCCCCGTTCCACGAAGGATTTGCAGGTGGTAATGATGCCATTTTAGTAGCCCAAAAAACATCGAAATCATCTGCCTCATAAAAATCTTTAATTACTGTTTGCGACCATTCCTGTCTTTCAGTATTCAGATTAATATACTCTTTAGCCTGACTATTTTTAACAGTAAAAGATACGGTGTAAAATTGTTTTGTAACCCCATTCTCGGCTGTTACCAAAACCGTGGAAATTCCGGGAAGTCGTGGAGCAGGAGATATTGTTATTGTAGCATTTGGATGCTCTGTTGTAGCGGCTACAACTGGAATATCGGCAGATCCTTCAGGAAGCTCTATATTATAATTTAAAGTTTCATTGCTAAAACCGGTGATTGTTGAATCTCCAACTGTCAAATTGCTTAAAAATGCATTGGAAGACAAATTTCCGGGAACTCCATAAACAACAATTTCGCCCACCCGGGCACCGCCTTCTGTTTTTGTTAGGCGCAGAAACCTTGTTTTTACTGATAGATTTGAAAATTCATTCCAAACATTATAACCAGTGAGACTATCGGTTAAAACAAGACTCCAGTCTCCTTCAGTTCCACTTTCAACAATAAATTTACCCGATCCGTCAACATCATAAACATAAATTGCAAATACATCTATTTCTTGTCCGAAATCGATAACAGCATAATGTGGGTATGGAGAATCAGGATTCCACGATGAGGTCCAACTTGTTACAGGACTGCCTCCTGTACCATTTGCAGGATCTCCGGCAATAGTTTGTTCATCGATTACTGCAGGAAATGTATCGCTGTTTTTATTAACGAGCATCGACGATACAAGCATTATTTTATTTGAGTTACTACTTGATGAAACTAAATTTGAAATTTTAAATTTCGATTGTGTCGATTTATACAGACTATCTGTGGAAGAAATATAGTTATCGGGCAACTGGTTATTTTCGGTTGTGGCACTTGCCAAAATTGTGTAAAAAATAATTACGCTTAAAAATAACAATCTATTCATAAGTTTACCTTTTAAGGATATTGAATTCAAAAGCTATCTACCCAAAAACTAAGAGAAGAATACAATTTAAACAGAGTTTTATCCCGAATAGTAGTCGTTCAAAGAAATTAGATCGTCAGAATTACAAACCGCACAATTTTTAGTATCATCGGAATAGTCGCTAAAACTCGCTTGACAAGAATTACATTTAAACCAATTTTTATCAAAGTAAATATCTCCGCCCCGAAAGATCAAATCACGTCCTTCAACAAATGCCGTTGCTACTTTATTTCTAGCCTCCTCGTAAATTCGGGTTAATGTTGGTCTCGAAACATCCATATGAACAGCGGCTTGCTCTTGTGTAAGATTCTGATAATCGAGCAAACGAATTACTTCATATTCCTCGATACGCAGAGTTACCTCATTCGATTTTCTTCCTCGTACACCAAAAACCGACATTCCTTTAATAACAGGAGGCACTTGTATTCTTCTACTTCTTTTTCTTCTAGGCATTTTAAATTGAATTAAGTTTACTTAATAAATAGTGGTCGACCAAAACCAATGCTGCCATCGCTTCAACTATGGGTACTGCTCTGGGTAAAACGCACGGGTCGTGTCTTCCTTTTGGATTAATAGTTGTTTCGTTGTTTTTTATATCGATAGTATTTTGTTCTTTTAACAACGTTGCAATAGGTTTAAATGCAACATTAAAATAAATATCTTCTCCGTTTGATATTCCACCCTGAATTCCACCCGAATTATTTGTTTTTGTACGAATTCCTTTATCTGTTCGAATAAAAACATCGTTATGTTGCGAGCCACTTAGTTTTGTCCCATCAAAACCCGAACCATATTCAAAACCCTTAACTGCATTAATTCCAAGCATTGCACCGCCCAAATCGGCATGGAGTTTATTAAAAACCGGTTCGCCCCAGCCGGCAGGCACTCCGGTTGCAACACCGGTAATTACACCGCCAACAGTATCTTTATCTTTTGCAGCGGCCTCAATTCTGGCAATCATTTTTTTTGCAATTTCAGCATCAGGGCACCGAACAATATTATCCTCTGTTTTTGAAATATCGAGCTGTTGATATGATTTTTCGAGAGTTATTTCGCCAACCCGCGAAACATAAGCATTAATAGTTATGCCTGCTTTATCAAGAATCTGTTTAGCAATTGCACCTGCCACAACACGCGCAATGGTTTCTCGTGCCGACGATCGTCCGCCACCACGATGATCGCGCGTTCCATATTTTTGGATGTAAGTATAATCGGCATGTGAAGGACGGTAAATATCCTTTAAATCGTTATAATCTTTAGAGTGCTGATCTTTATTCCAAATGGCAAAAGCAATGGGAGTTCCCTGGGTTTTACCTTCAAAAATACCCGAAAGAAATTCAACCTGATCGGGTTCTTTTCGTTGAGTAGTAATTTTAGATTGTCCGGGTTTTCTTCGGGCTAAATCTTTTTGAATAAGCTCAATGTCTAATTCTAATCCGGCCGGACAACCATCAATTATACCACCAATTCCTCGTCCGTGAGATTCGCCAAAAGACGTTAACCTGAATATTCTACCAAATGTATTCATAAAAATAATTATAAAAAAAAACCTCGTTTTCCTGATTATTCACGAAAACGAGGTCAAAATATATAAATTGAACTAATAATCAAAATATATCTTAACAGCCACAACCGCCGCCATGATCGTGATCGTGTCCTGTATCGCAAGAACCATCGTCGCAACCACCACTGCCACAACTACTACAACCGCCGCCACCTAATATTTGTGCAACCTCCATATCAGAAGCTTCGCGAACTTCTAATACTGAACCTGCAAAATAGAGATCTTCACCTGCAAGTGGATGGTTGAAATCCATTTTAATAATTTCATCGTTAAGTTCTAAAACCAAACCATTTAAACGCTGTCCGTTGCTACTCATCATCGGAACTGTATTTCCAATTTTTATCAATTCATCGTCGAATTTACCATCAACCATAAAAACATTTTTTGGCAATTCAACAACAGCTTCCTCGTTTACATCTCCGTAGGCATCGTTTTTATTTAACTTAATTGTAAATGGTGAACCCTCTTTTAAACCTGCAAGATGCGACTCAAATTTAGGTAACATTACTCCTGCACCATATAAAAATTGCAGTGGCTGCGCTTCAGTTGCCTGCTCAACCACTTCTCCCTTTTCGTCATCAACACGTAAATCGTATGTTAATGTAACCATCGAATTTCTTCCTATTTCCAACATATCTTTCTATTTTTCTGAATATATACAAATTAAATACTTTTAGACAGGCAAACAAAATACCTTTGTGTCTTTTATCTGAATGTTAACCTTAATTAAAAATGATTACTTCTTAAAAACTTTCCTTTTATAAATTTTTTCAGGATTTTGAATTGCCCTAACAACCAGATAAATTCCAAATAAAATAAATGGAATACTTAACCATTGCCCCATATTCAGTGCCATCCCAACTTCAAATTTCTCCTGAACTTTTTTAACAAATTCGATTAGAAATCTGGCTGTAAACATTAAAATAAAGAATGTGCCCAACAATAATCCAGGCTTGTTTCTCGAATTTGTTTTCCAATATAAAAACATCAAAATTGCAAATACAGACAAATATGCCAGCGCTTCGTAAATTTGTGTGGGATGACTTATAATAATTTCTCCAGGTTTTAAATCTCTCTCAAAAATAAATCCCCACGGAAGTGTTGTTTCAATACCATAAATTTCTGAATTCATCAGATTTCCGGTACGAATTAGCGCAGCTACCAAAGCAATAGGAACCACAACCCGATCCATGGTCCAGAGCATTGAGCGCTTTGTTACAAATTTTGAATGTAAATACATGGCGAAAATAACTCCCAACGCACCACCATGACTTGCAAGACCACCGTGCCAAACCTTAAATATCTCACCAAGGTTTTGAGAATAATAGTCCCAACCATAAAAGAAAACATGCCCCAAACGCGACCCGACAACAGTTGCAATAATTAGATAGAAGAATAAACTGTCTAACCATTTTTCATCTTCATTCTCCCACTTAAACATCTGTTCTACAATATAATATCCCAGCAGAAAACCAGAAGCAAAAAGCAATCCGTACCAACGCACCGACAGTGGTCCTAAATGAAATATTTCGGGATTTACATTCCAGCGAATAAAGCTTAGTGTATCTATCATAGTTATATATTTTTAAATAGTTTAAAGTTCAACGTTTAAACTCGAAACCTTGAACTCGAAACCTTACCCTCTTCCGTGGCACTGTTTATATTTCTTACCACTTCCACACGGACAAGGATCGTTGCGTCCAACCTTTTTTTCTACTGTTACCGGCTGCGGCTTCGAACGTTCCTGAGTATCTGTATTTGCTCCATCCATCGCATTTTCGGCGCCGGGCAATTCAGACTTCTGTGTTTTGTAACGGCTCATATCGGTACGTTTTCTTACTGAAGCTTCGCGAACCTGATCGGCTCTTTGAATTGGAATCTGCCCTTTCATTAGAGTGGAAACAACATCTTTATTTACTCTAACAATCAACTCTTTAAACAAGTTAAACGACTCTAATTTATAAATTAAGAGTGGGTCTTTTTGTTCGTAAGAAGCATTTTGCACCGACTGTTTCAGATCATCCATTTCGCGAAGTTGCTCTTTCCATGCTTCGTCTATTGTATTTAAAACAATCTGTTTTTGGTACGATTTTACAAGCTCTTTTCCATTATTCTCGTAAGCTTTTTCGAGATTACAAATTATCTGGAAAACTTTTTTACCGTCGGTAATCGGGACAACTATATTTTTATAAACCTCTTTTTTAGTTTCGTAAACATTTTTAATTACCGGAAATGCCTGTTTCGAAATAGTTTCAACTTTACGTTTATAACCATCAATCATTTTCCCATAAATACTCTGCGAAATTTCATCTGGTTTTAAGTCGCTGAACTCCTCCTCCGAAACAGGTGATTCCAAAGAGAGCAAACGCATCAATTCCATATTGAAATCTTCAAACATATTCTCCCCGTGATATTCATTAACCAACTCTTCCACCGAGTCGTACATCATATTTAACACATCAACTTCAAGGCGTTCGCCAAACAACGCGTGTTTACGTTTTCTGTAAACCACTTCACGTTGCGAATTCATAACATCGTCGTATTCCAACAATCGTTTACGAATTCCAAAGTTGTTCTCCTCAACTTTTTTCTGTGCACGTTCTATGGATTTAGAAATCATGGAGTGCTGAATTACTTCGCCTTCCTCCAATCCCAGTTTATCCATTATTCCTGTAATTCTATCGGAACCGAACAGGCGCATTAAATTGTCTTCCAACGAAACATAAAACTGCGACGAACCCGGGTCTCCCTGCCTTCCGGCACGTCCACGCAACTGTCTGTCAACTCGACGAGAATCGTGCCGCTCGGTACCAATAATTGCCAAACCTCCGGCTTTTTTCACTTCGTCGGTAAGTTTAATATCGGTACCACGACCCGCCATATTTGTTGCAATGGTTACTGTTCCGGCATGACCGGCTTCGGCAACAATGTCTGCCTCGCGAGCGTGTAACTTCGCATTCAGCACATTGTGTTTAACACCTTTTATTTTTAACATCCGGCTAAGCAGTTCCGAAATTTCAACCGAAGTTGTACCAACCAAAACCGGACGTCCGGCTTTGTTTAGTTTTACAATCTCGTCGCTCACCGCATTATATTTTTCGCGCTTGGTTTTGTAAACCAAATCTTCACGGTCGTCGCGAATAATAGGTCGGTTGGTAGGAATTACAACAACCTCCAATTTATAAATGTCCCACAATTCTCCAGCTTCAGTTTCGGCTGTACCAGTCATTCCTGCAAGTTTATGGTACATTCTAAAATAATTCTGGAGTGTAATTGTAGCAAATGTTTGTGTTGCAGCTTCTACTTTTACTCTCTCTTTAGCTTCAATTGCCTGATGTAACCCGTCGGAATAACGTCGGCCCTCCATAATACGACCTGTTTGCTCGTCAACAATTTTAACCTTATTATCTATTACAACATATTCCACATCTTTTTCGAACATGGTATATGCTTTAAATAATTGATTAATTGTATGAACGCGTTCAGATTTTACCGAATAATCTTGTAGCAGTTTATCTTTCTCTTCCTGTAATTTTTCCGGCGAAAGTCCTGAGTTTTCCAGATCGACCATTTTTTCGCCCATATCGGGTAGAATAAAAAACTCTTTATCCTCGAAATCAGTCGAGATTTCGTCAATTCCTTTATCAGTTAATTCAACCGAATTTTGTTTCTCTTCGATAATAAAATAGAGAGGGTCGGTAACAATATGCATATTTTTGCTATTCTCCTGCATATAAAGGTTTTCCGTTTTCTGCATAACAGACTTCATTCCCTCTTCGCTCAAAAATTTAATTATCGATTTATTTTTGGGCATACCTTTATGTGCACGCAGCAATAACAGGCCACCTTCCTTTTTCTCGTCGGACGTGGCATTTTCTTTTGTTAAAAGTTTTTTGGCATCGATAAAAATATGGTTAACCAACTCTCGCTGCTGTTTATACAATTTTTCGATGTAACCTTTTAACTCTTCAAATTGCTGGTCGTCTCCTTTTGGTACCGGTCCCGATATAATTAAAGGTGTTCGTGCGTCGTCAACCAAAACCGAGTCAACCTCGTCAACAATTGCATAATTAGGTTTACGCTGAACTAAATCTTCAGGATTAATTGCCATATTATCGCGCAAATAATCGAAACCGAATTCGTTGTTTGTACCAAATGTAACATCGGCGTTATATGCTTTTCGGCGTGCTTCGGAGTTTGGCTGGTGTTTATCTATACAGTCAACTGTTAATCCATGAAACTCATAAATTGGTCCCATCCACTCGGCATCACGTTTCGAGAGATAATCGTTAACCGTAACAATATGTACACCATTATGTGTGAGAGCATTTAAAAATACCGGTAGAGTTGCGGCTAAAGTTTTACCTTCACCCGTTGCCATCTCAGCAATGTTACCATTATGAAGTACTATTCCACCAATTAATTGCACATCATAATGAATCATGTTCCAGGTAATTTCAGTACCACCGGCCAACCATCTGTTTTTCCAAATCGCCTTATCTCCATCAATTAAAATACTATCGCGCGTGGCAGCCAAATCTTTATCTAATTCTCTGGCAATTACTACAATATTTTCATTATCGAAAAAACGCTTTGCAGTTTCTTTAACTAATGCGAAAGCTGCTGGGAGAATTTCAGTCAAAATTTTATCTGTTTTTTCTGTGATTAACTCATCCAGCTTATCAATTTTTTCGTATAGCTTTTCACTCTCCTCGATTTCAGCAGCCTCAACATCTTTTTTAAGTTGAGCTATTTTATCAACCTCAGGTTTTATGTGATTGCTAATAATATCCTTTAATTTATCCGATTCTTCCCGCAAACCATCATTCGAAAGTTTAGTAATCCGGTCGTACTCCAATTTTATTTTTTCAATAACAGGAGCCACTTCCTTAATATCTCTTTCCGATTTATTCCCGAGTATTTTCCCGAGTATTTTGGTAATAAATGTCATTTCTAAAAATAATTTATTCAATAAAATTAAACAGGTGCAAATGTAATTAATTGTACTGCATAGAAAAAATATCGTTTTACTTTTATGTAAATTGTGTAACAGAGATAATAATTGTTCTGTATAAGTTGCCTTAACAATACTTATTCTCAAAATAATTGAAATAATATAGTTGTACTATTTAGTAAATATATCAATGTAACATCATGTAATACAACGTTTAACTTTTAATGACAATAATTATTTCCAAAACTTATTGTAAATAATACAAAAAAATTTTTTTTTACTGTTTCTTAATTTATATATTTATGCCGCAATTTGAGACAAATTATTTATTATTTATTAACATAAAAACTATTACTATGAGATTAAAATTTTTACTTTTTGCGTTATTATTATCTGGTGGTGTTTTGAGTGCTCAAGACACTATTAGGGGCTTAATTATTTCAGAAGCCAAACTTGCCAATCAGGCTGATGCCTATTTCGAAATAACGAATATGGGCGATGTAGCTGTAGATTTAGGGGTAATCGAGTGGGGAGAAATCAGACCTTGGGGACCTCCACCATGGGAACCAATTCCAACACGCCGTTTTATGTTGCCCAACTATTTACTGGCACCTGGAGCTAGTTTTGTTATTGCCGGAGCTTATGATTTTGAACCAAAAGAGTTTAAAAAAGGTTTGGCGTGGCCAAGAGAGAAAGTTACAAAAGATGAGTTCTGGACTTTGGCAGATATGCTTATCCACGTTGAAGAGAGAAACAATGCAGGCGGTGGTGATAGTATCCATCCGGGTGGTGCTGAAATGTTTGGCGACATCGCCGGAGGACGTAGCTGCTTCTTTATCAGACAACACATTAACGAAACCGACTCGGTTGTTCTCGATCAAGTTGGTGGTGTATTTGACGGATATAACGGACTTAATGCTGCTTACCCTTATGATGTTGCGGGTGTAACAGATGCAACCAACGATGCTATTTTAATTAGAAAATACAGTGTTAAAACAGGTAACCTCGATTTTGCAAATGCTCGTGGAATTGGAGAAGATGACTCGGAATGGATTGTTGTTTTGGAGCCGAATCAGAATAGCTGGCGCGATGTAATGTGGACAGTAGGTAACCACGGAGATTATCATTTAGATGAAAACACATTAATAAGTGATGTTGCCAATGTTGATTTTGCAGGCAAAACAATTACCGTACCCTGGGGAACAAGAAGAGCAGATGGTGTAATGGAACTGATGGAAAAAAAACCGGGTATTGCGTGGATTTATCATGTTGCTCCGGTTTTGGAAGACTCTGCAAGTTTTGCTGCTTATACAGGCGACCAACTGGAAGTTATTGTTGCCGGTAACGTTGGCGAAAAAGGAATGTTCGATATTATTGTTGCAGATCCTACCGCCGATGCAAACATGGTTGTTCCGGTTGCCCAAATGGATGGTGGCGGCTTTTGGAGAGATGCTAATGATGCCGGAATATTGAGTTGGCCAAGAGTAACTACGCATAAAGAAGGTAATGATACAATCTGGGGAATCAGAGGAGGAATTCCTTATGCAACACGTACAGATTCGCTGTTGGCTCGCCTCGAAAAACCAGCTAATGCAACATGGGAATTTGAATTTGTTGGCGGTACTAAAAGAGCAGATTTAGTAGATGGAGACATGCTAAAAGTTACTGCAAGTAACGGAACAGTTAAAAGCTATTATATTGCTGTAACTGCTCTTAGAAAAAATGATCAGGCTAATTTATTTGCCATTACATGGCCGGATATTCCTGAATTTTATTACGGTATTTTTGGCTGGATAGGTGATACTATTCCCGGCTTCGGACCAACACTTTACAACTATCGCGTTCAGGTTCCTCTCGATGTTGCCGGAATACCTGCACTCGTAGGAAAACCGGAAAGTACCAATGCTAAAGTAGATGTAAAACGTGCAACTAGTTTAAGTGGAACTACTGAAGACAGAACTATCACCTTTACTGTGACGGCTGAAGACGACACAACTGTTACCCACTACAACGTAGAGCTTGTAAAAGAGAAAAATCCGGTTAATGTTCAACCTTATCATGCAGAGCCATTCCTTTCCGAACTTGTGTTCTGGGAATCATGGAGCAACAGTTTTGGTGAAATATGTAATCCGGGCAATCAACCTCTCGACCTGAGTAATTATATGATTGCTATGGCATGGAATACAGATCCGGCAGGAGTAATCCAATCAAGAATGGATCCGGGAGAGTGGTTAGACAGGTTCGACAAATATGTTCCCGGATATAAATGGGTTGACGAAGCTACATGGCAGGTAACTCCCGGTATTTTGGTACAAGACATTAATGTAAACCCAATTGTGATGCCAGGTGATGTATTTGCTTTTGGAGGTATTTGGCAAACTGCATTTATTAAATTTCCATGGGGACCAGATTATGTTTGGCCTGTACCCGGAGAGTTAGATGTTCAGTTTAATAATATTGAATCTGCCAATGGTAATTTTTATAATCCATGGGGCGAGGATATTAGTGGAAATGGTAGCCCAATTCGTAAATGGAATAATTCTAACTGGTATATGTTTAAGATATTAAACGACTCTGTTAAAAATGGTTTAAAACCAGCTAACGATCCAAATGATTTCGAACTTATCGAAAACTTTGGTATGGCAGATGGTTCAACTTGGGTTGTTGGAGGTCACCCAGGGGGTATGATTACCAGTTATGTTAGAAAACCTGATATTTATACAGGAAACAAAGATTTTGAAGGTTCGTTTGGAACAGATCCTGATAATTCAGAATGGATAGAGACAACAAATGCTAAATACGATGGATTAGGATACGGATGGCCATACAATATTCTAGCGGTTGCTTATGATATTGGTAAACACTTCTACAATACACCAACACATTTTATGTCAACTATAAGCTCGGTTGTATATAAAGTTAGCGAAGGTTATTCGATGAACGAAGACATTAGAGGTCCGGTTACAGGAGTTACTGCAACTGAATTTTTGGCTAATATTATCAAAGCAAACGAAAAACAAACACTTACTTTAAAAGCAACTGCTGATGGCTCTGAATTGACTGGCGGTGACGTATTAAGTATCAACGACACTTTGGTTGTTATGTCTGCCGATAGTACAAATACTTCAAAATATATAATCGAGGTTACTGACAACGGATTAAGTTCTGATGCTCTGCTATCTTCAAATAAATATACTATTGAAGTACAATCAGATCCCAAAAGTGCAAACGAAGAAGCAGAAACAGGCGCAGGAACAGTTACAGGTTTTGAGTACGGTACTTCTCTTAAAACTATTATTGCCAACATTACCGCTCCTGCCGGAGCTAATTATGATATTGTTGATGGAAACGGTGCTTATGTTCCACTACAAATGATGAACTTCGACACCACTTATGTAAATGTAACTGTTAATAGTAACACTTATATCGAGGTAACTGCTGAAAATGGAGTAACAAAAATTCTCTATCAACTAATTCCTGATGTTTCAGACAAAGATGCATTCATTACATCAAATGTTTATGACGTTGTTCAGAAAGATGTATTAATTCATTATGTACCTCGTGGAACAGATGTTCGTTCGTTCTTGTCTAATTTAGTTGTATCCGCAGGTGCATCTATGGTTTTGGCTGATAAATTTGGATTGGAAAGAGTTGAAGGATATGTTGCCGACGATGATAAAGTTATTGTTACATCGCCAAATGGAGAAGTTACACAAGTTTATTTTATCTCAATGCTGGCAGAAAAGTACGTTCCTGAAACTACTTACCTTGCATATATTACATCTAAAGTATATCAGATTGGGCAGGTAGATTATGTTGTAGATGGTGTTGATAGAGGTGAATCAATTTCTGGTTTCTACTCTAATATTACTCCATCGATGGGAGCAACTGCTGTTTTAGTTGACAAAGATGGTAACGAAAAAACATCTGGAGATGTTGAAAGCAGCGATAAGGTACAAGTTACCTCTGCCGATGGTAAAGTTGTAGTTATGTACACAATTGCACCTCTTACCTCAACCGATATTGTTGAGACCCACAATATTCAATTGTATCCGAATCCAACCAATGGTAATTTAAACATTAGTGGATTAGAACAAGGAAACCGTGTTCAGGTATTTAATACCAACGGTTCTGCAATTCGCGATATTATTGTTGGTAGTTCTATCGAAGTTGTTTCGCTTCATAAAGAACCTGCCGGAATGTATATGATTGTTATTAGCGATAACAGTAAATTATTAGGTCGCTACAAAGCAATTAAAAACTAAAATTAATTCTCTTAATTATAGAAAAGAGCCTGTTTATGCAGGCTCTTTTTTTTTGTTAAAACTTTAATTTTGAATCCTCTACAAAAAGTAAATAAATAGAATTTTAGTCATCTGATGAATTTGTAACCAACTTATTGCCAGATTTGAATTTTCTGTGCTTTTTGCTAAATGATTCACCTGATGACTTTTCAGAGCGATAAATTTAAAAATAACTGATTAGCAGATTATTCAACTCTTAAATCAGCGACTATCCGTTACATCAGCGTTATCAGCGTGCTATTTTTATGAACTAGGAATTTTGTCGTACGCCCGTTCCAACTATCCCCCTGATATTGATTTTATTAATTCTCATCGCTTTTTTCTGTTTTCAACAAGCATTTTACAATTCAAATTGTATTTTTGACAAATTAAAATAGGAATATATGTTTAATCGAATTTTTAAAATATCTGCCTTTATATTTGTTTTAGTATTTATCGGCTCTTCATTGTTTGCACAATTAACTCCGCAAGAAGCAATTGTACAAATGCAAAAGGGAATTAATCTTGGAAATACGCACGAGCCACCAACTGAAGCCGGATGGAATAACCCAAAAGCCGAAGAGTACTATTTTGATATGTACAAGGAAGAAGGATTTGATTTGGTTAGAATCCCGGTACGCTGGGATAACTATACAGGAAAAACTCCACCTTATAAAGTTGAAACAGCATGGCTTAATAGAATAGAAGAAGTTGTTGACTGGGGATTGGAAAGAGGTCTGTTTATTATTATTAATTCGCACCACGACAACTGGATAAAAGATAATTACAGTGAAGCAAACCAAGCCCGTTTCGATAGTATCTGGACACAGATTTCTGAGCGATTTAAAGACAAATCAGACAGCCTTATTTTTGAGGTATTAAACGAACCGCACGGTTTAAGTAAAGCAAATAACGACGACATGCACCAACGAATAATCTCTATTATTCGTAAAACAAACCCCACCCGACTAATCATTTTTCAGGGAAATAACTGGGGTAGTTCAGGCGATCTGATAAATGCTCAAATTCCTGACGACGATTATGTAATCGGTTCTTTTCACTCGTACGACCCATATAAATTTGGATTGGTCGGCGAAGGAACATGGGGAACAGCAGGAGATATTGCTATTTTAGACAACAAATTCAAGGGAGTTTCCGAATGGTCTCAAGAACATAATATTCCGGTATTTGTGGGAGAATTTGGAGCACTGAAAAAGTGCGATTACAACTCACGAATGCGCCATTACAGAACATACACAACTCTGGCACAAAAATATGGTTTTGCCAGTGCCGCCTGGGACGATGGTGGAAATTTCAGAATTATGGAACGCCAACAACACGACTGGGACGAAGTAAAAGACATTCTTTTGCATACAAAAGAAAAATCTCCCTGGCCAAAAGCAACTGTTTTTCAGGATTCAATAGTTAAAATTAAATGGAATAATTATCTACACAATCACGATAGTATTATAATACAACGACGATTAAGCACGCAACAACACTACTCTGATATTGCCACAATTGATGCCGATTCGAGTCTGTATTACGATATTAAACCTGAAATGAACAGCAAATATAGTTATCGGGTAGTAGCACATTATAACGATACATCAGATTTATATTCACACCCATACCAATTATTTTTTCCTAGCTGGGAAAAAAAAACCAGATCCGCATTCAACGACACATTAATGGTAATACCGGGAATTATTGAAGCCGAACATTTTGATTATGGTGGAGAAGGTTTAGCATATCACGACTTGACTGATACTAATATTCCGGGAGATTTTAGACCAAATGAAAATGTTGATATTTACAGTAGAGGAAATGATGGATATCACATTGGAAATGCATTCGCAGGAGAGTGGTACGAATATTCTGTAGTTGTTAAATTTGAAGGCTGGTACAATGTTACTGCATATATTGCTGCGATGTACGGTGGCGGCACTTTTCAGATTAAGGTTGATACTGTTAAATCGGAAATTATGACAGCACTGCAAAGCTGGAGCTGGCTAAACACAAAACCTGTTTCAACAAAAATGTATTTATATGCAGGCAACCAAATTATGCGTTTTTCGGTTTTAAGCGACCCCCTTTTTAATATCGATAAAATTTCTTTTGATCGCGCAACCGCGGCTATCAATTATAATCTTCAAAAAGAGTCACCTTTTGTATCTTATCAGAATAATTTTGATGAATTAATTATAAGGCTAAGTTCAAACGAACCTACAGAACTTATTAATATTTACAGTATTACAGGCTCTTTAATTTATTCAGTTGTTAAACCGGAGGTAATTACAACAGTACCATCATACAAAACTCCACGAGGAATTTATGTCATTCAATCAATTTCGAATGATAGAAAATATTCGCAAAAAGTTATTATAAAATAGAAGTACAAAATGAGAATAGAAAGATTATTTTTAAATTTCGTTATTCCTTTATTTATACTTTCAAATACAGTTGTAACGGCTCAGGTAACTATCCCAAAGATTTTTTCGAGCAACATGGTTTTGCAACAAAATACAGAGGTAAATATTTGGGGTTGGGCAAATCCCGGCGACACCATTTTAATTACCGGAAGCTGGAATAATACAACCGTAAAAGCCATAACCGGAGACAATACAAAGTGGCTTGCAAAACTAAATACTCCGGCAGCAAAAACCGATGGAACATTTTATTCGGTAACTATTAAAGGAACAAATACAATTACACTATCGAATGTTTTAATTGGTGAAGTCTGGCTACTTTCGGGGCAGTCGAATATGGAAATGCCGCTGCAAGGCTGGGGTTCAGACACACCGGTTGAAGGTAGTGCCGAGGCAATTGCAACTGCCAATTTTCCAAATATCAGACTGTTAACCGTAAACAGGGTAAGTGCTGCCGAACCGCAAAAAGACATTACAAACAACGATTATTCGCTTTGGACAAAATGCTCGCCAAATACAGCGAAATGGTTTAGTGCAGTCGGTTTTTTCTTTGGACGGGAACTGCACCAAAAACTAAATATCCCAATCGGATTAGTCGCCAGTTCGTGGGGAGGCTCAAGTTGCGAAACCTGGGCTGAAGAGAGTTCCTTGGATTTTGTAAAAGATTATGCAAATGGCGGTCCGTGGCAACCAACGGATAACAACGATAACCAAACACCAACAGTTTTATATAACGGAATGATTGCGCCACTTGTACCATTTAACTTTGCAGGAGTTTGCTGGTATCAGGGAGAGACAAATTCTGGTCGTCCTGAACAGTTAACAGAACTTTTTCCGGCAATGATTGAGGGCTGGCGAAATATTTTTCAAAAAGAGAACCTGCCTTTTTACTACGTTCAGCTTGCTCCTTACGGAAATTCGTGGAAAGATAATTTACCCATATTTTGGGAAGCGCAGGCAAATGCATTAAACCTTCACGACACAGAAATGGCTTCGACAATTGATGCCGGAGATTCAACAAACATCCATCCTGCAAGAAAAGAACCTGTGGGATACAGACTGGCACAAAAAGCTTTGGCAAATGTTTACGGACAGAGTTCGCTTGAATATGCCGGACCGCGCTACAAATCACATTCAATCGAAGGTGACAAAATCAGAATTACATATACACATACCGGAAGTGGACTAAAAGCTGTAAACGGCGATTTACGGCAATTCGAAATTGCAGGTGCAAACAATGTTTTTTATAAAGCCGATGCAGTTATCGACGGCGATGAAATATTAGTATCGAGTCCGCAGGTTGCCACTCCAAAAAATGTTCGGTATGCGTGGGATAAAAATGCTACAGGCAGTTTATATAACAACGAAGATTTTCCGGCAACTCCATTCAGAACAAATCCGGCATCGTATATAAAAGATATAAATTCAGAGTTATTAATCGGCTCAGAGATAATAAAAGAGGGTGAAACCGTTCAGCTCAGATGGACAACAATTGGTGGCGATGAGATTACTTTAAATGGTAACAGTGTCGCATATTTTGGCACGCTGGAAGTTCTCCCCGATACAACAACTACTTATATTTTATCTGCATCTAAAAACGGAGACACTATTGTTACTGCAAAAACTGTTTACGTAATTCAGAAAGAGTTAAATAGCTGGGCGAAAAATAAAACCGTTACAGCTTCGTCGTCATCAACTGCATATAAACCCGCTTTTGCAGTTGACGAAAACTTCGAAACAAAATGGCGAAGCAACTATTTGGATAAAGAGTGGATTACCGTAGATTTAGGCGAAACCGTTCCAGTAAATTTAGTTATCCTTCATTGGGATTCTGATTATGCAAAAAAGTATGAAATTCAGGTTTCGGACGATAACCAAAACTGGACAACCATTTTTACAGAAAATAATGGAAACGGCGAGATTGATTTTATCTCAGAATTAAATAAAAACGGGCGGTTTGTAAGAATGCAGGGAGTTAAACGTTCGATTGCACGCGGATATAATTTATTTGAGTTTAAAGTGTATTCTACCGAGTTCAGGCAAACCGGAACTCTACTCGATAAAAACAATAAAATTATGCGTGGTACTCCCATGGTTCTTGGCAAAAAACTTTCGGGTTCGGTTCAGTTTGCAACCAATGTAAATAACTGGACAAACATTAGGAACAATGGTTACAACACAATCAGAATTTGCTGGGTTGACCCTTGGTACAAAAACCATGAATACGACCACTGGACAGTTTCTGAAGTTATCCCCTATTTCGATAAATGTGTTCAAAATGCCACGGAAGCCGGAATGAATATTATTATTAATTTTCATAATGTTGGTGCTCAGCAAGAGTTCGATACCGAATATTTATTCGAACTTGAAAAGGAGTTTTGGGATTCGATTGCTCCGCGTTATAAAAATAACAATTTGGTTTATTACGAAATTGCAAACGAACCAACTTTTAAAACCGACGATTATTTGAAGCCCGTTTTCAAACAAAACCTAATGGGTATTTATAAAGATATCAGAAAAGCTGCACCTGAAAGGGAAATTCTAATGTTTAGTTTCAGTACAATTGCGAACGAAATAATTGAGGTTATTGAAGATTACAAAGACTCAATCGAATGGAATAAAACTTCGGTTGCTTACCACATGTACAACTCAAACTCGAGCGAGGCGGTTCGAACTTTAATGGCATACCACCGCGTAATTTGTACCGAGTGGAATTACGACCATGTTGGCAAACAAGACGGTAAAGAGTACATTCAGCAAGTTGATGGGTTTAAACAAAATTCGCAAACCCTTGAAAATATCGGGTCGGGCTGGATTGACTGGCGCGACTGGAATGACACAACTTTGAATGAATTAATAGACACATTGATTTTTGATGCCAAAATAAAAGATTACTGGTGGGGAGAGCCTGTTGAAGGACTTGCAGCGACAGGCATTAGAATTTCGCAAAGAAAAGACACTTTAAACTCGGGCTATTCAAAACAATTAACAGCATTTGTATATCCTGCTCTTGCCGAAAATCAAAATATCTCATGGTCATCATCAAACAGAAACCATGTTTCGGTTGATGCAACCGGACTGATTACAGCAAAAGCAACTCAATCTAAAACCGCAACAATTACGGCAACTTCAGCCGATGGAGGTTTTAAGGCCACTTGTGATGTAACAGTAATTCCACCCGAAAAAAAAGGAGCTTACCCCGATAATGTTCCGCATAAAATTCCGGGAACAATAAATTCTACTCACTACGATTTAGGCGGCGAGGGAACCGGATATCACGATTTTAACCCGGAAAATTTGGGTAATGGAATCCGACAGGAACAGGGTGTTGATACGGAGTATCGGATTGAAGAGGGTTCCATTGGCGGAATACAAACCGGCGAATGGCTTGAATATACAATTGATGTTGCAGAAGAGGGAAATTACACTTTCGAAGTACTTTTTGCCTCGCCGGGACGTTTTGGAAAATTTCATGTAGAAATAGATGATGAGGATAAAACGGGCGAAGTAGGAGTAGCACCTTCAAGCAATTACAACACTTTTAAACCCACAATAATCGAGGATGTCTCCCTAAAAAAAGGCGTACAAATTTTACGTATATTTTTCGATTATGCCATGTATAACATGGGAACAATTACCATAAAAAAATCGGATACTTCGGCAGCCGGTTTTATTGAAATAAAAAATTCAGTAAAAATATTTCCAAACCCGGTAAACGATAAATTGCAGGTTTCAGGTCAGGTTCTGTTCAGCAATTATTCCATTAAAACTATAACCGGACAAACAGTTACAACCGGGAATTTATACAGCAATCAAACAATTGATACTCAACAAGTAAAACCCGGAAACTACCTGCTTATTCTTGAAAATAAAGAATTTGTTGTTATAAAAAAGTTGGTTAAATATTAATATAATTTTAACTATCTATGAAACTGAAAAATAAAATATTATCATCAATTATTCTTTTAGGATTCGCATTTTCAGCCCAAACCGGGGCGCAAGTAAAAAGCACTGAAATCAAGGTTACAAAAGACAATTCCAAAGCTGACAATTCGTGGCGGAGTAAATTATATCCCGAAAACTGGAAACCCGGATTTAACGATGGACAGGGACGTTTCCTGCACGATTTTTCGTATGCAGGTTATCATCAGGGCGAAAAAGAGATTCCCAATATTCAGCATAATATTGTTGACGTTACACAACCACCTTACAACGCTGACAATACCGGAACCACCGATGCAACAGAGGCAATTCAACGGGCTTTAAACGATGTGGGACAGAGTGGTGGCGGAGTGGTTTATTTGCCGGCAGGAACTTACAAAGTAAAACCCGGACCAGACACTGCCCTGCGAATAAAATACGATAAAACTATTTTGCGTGGTGCAGGAGTTGACTCAACATTTATTCTCAACAGTTCGAATATTATGCGGCAAAAAAGTATTATTTGGATAATGGACGACTGGTGTACATGGGCTAACTCTTATGGGAGAACATCGAAATTACGCACCGATATTCTTTTGCCAACCCGCGTTATTCCGGTAAATTCGGTTAAAGGTTTTAAAAAAGGCGACGATATTATTTTACGAACCGACGGAACTGCCGCTTTTATCGAAGAGCATTTAATGACCGGGTTTTGGACAAACAGTGTTGCAAGTGTAATGTTTTTGCGCACAATTGATTCTATTGATGTCGCTAATAATTTTATTTATATCGACTCACCCACCCGCTATTTTATGAAAACACGCGACAATGCCCGGGTTTACCATGCAAAAAAACATATCGAAGAGTGCGGAATCGAACATTTAAGTATCGGAAATATTCAAAGCAATAAAACCGGCTGGGGCGAAAATGACTATAATACGGGAGGAACCGGTGCTTTCGATGTGCACGCTTCGCTCGCCATATTTTTTAAATATGCACAAAATTGCTGGGTGCAGAACGTAAACACTTTCAAACCAAAAGCCAATACCGACGACTTTCATCTTTTATCTAACTGTCTGGTTATAAATCAATGCAGAGGAATAACAGTTGATTCATGCTTTTTTCAGAAACCACAATACGAAGGCGGGGGTGGTAACGGTTACATGTTTTCGCTTGCTTCCAACGATTGCCTCATTAAAAATTCACGCGCCAACCACAGTCGCCATAACTACGACTTTAAATATCCTTTCAGCAATGGAAATGTAATTCATAATTGTATTGGCGAGAACTCGAAATACTCCAGCGACTTTCACATGTATCTAAGCATGTCGAATCTGTTTGATGTTACTACAATCGACAAAGATTATCTCGAATCTACTTTCCGTCCATGGGGAGGTAGTACAATGCACGGTTATTCGTCAACTCAATCGGTGTTCTACAATTCCATCGGGAAAAATTACCATCCAAACAGAGATTATATTGTGGAATCGCGCCAGTATAAACATGGTTATATAATTGGAACTTCCGGGGCTGCAAACAGAGTTAAAACAACTCCGGTTATCGGTTCAACCGAGGGTTATTCTTATAATACTTCACCTGTCGATTTTGTTGAAGGAGTTGGCAAAGGCGACAATTTAGTGCCACAATCTCTGTATCTCGACCAGCTTCAACGCAGATTGCCCGACACAACCGGACTTCCAAAATTCGATGTTACAATAAATGTAAAACACAAATTTACAGGCGAACCCGTTCAGGGTTGTGAGGTTAGAAATTTCGAACAACAGGTTAATACAAACGCTTCGGGAGATGCTGAATTTGAGAAAGTAAACGCACTTTTAATTCTTAATTTCGAGAAGGAAAATTTTTATACACTTTCAAATCAGCAGCTATCGGTTTACAGCGACACCGTGATTACTCTGTATCTTACCCCGCTCGAATTCGATATAACAATTGCTGTACTCGATGACCAAAATGAACAGGCACTTGTTGGTGCGCGCGTTACTTTTAACGGTAGCACAAAAATTACAAACAGTGTTGGCGAAACATATTTCGAGGCTTATGAAGGAGAATTTGGTTATTCAGTTGAAAAAAATTCATATATAAACGTTTCGGGGAGTTTAACTGTTCGGTCAGACACCACTTATCAAATTTATCTTTCGCGGTCGAGTGCCAATATTAAATTCATATTGAAACATGGTACAACACCAGTAAATAAAGCAACCGTTGTTTTGAATAACGACACTGTAGTTACAAACAGCATTGGTATTTCAAATTTTAGAAATCTAGAAGTTACAGAGGAATACAGATATTTGATTTATAAAGATGGTTACAAAGATGTTTTGGATACTCTTTATTTAACAACCGACACCACAATAAATATTGCGATGACCTACCCCACCCCCGCAATTATTGTTGATGAGAACAGAAACTTTAAAATATGGCCCAACCCGGTTAATAACGAATTACACTTTCAAATTCCTGAAAACTGGAATAATATTTATGCTGAAATTGTGAATCTGCAAGGTGGTATATTAAAATCTGTTCAACTTGAAAACAGTAATCAATCAACTATTTTATTGAATGAAATTCCAAATGGAATATATATTCTAAAAATATACTCTTCTGAAAAACAGATTGATAAGCTTTTTATAAAATCTAATTAAAATGAAACATTTAAACCTATTTACCGGACTTATTCTAACACTTTTAACCGCCCAAAATATTAGTTCTCAAACAGTAGAAATAAAAGTTTATCCCGAAATTCTTAAACAAAAAATCGTATCGATTGGCGGAAATTATTGTCAGGCAAATTACACAAACAGTGCGTGGGATGCCATTGGTGAAGCAACACTTGATGAGTTCAGACCGAGCCATGTCAGGTTAGCACTGCCGCTACAATTCAGAGATTTAGACTATGTAAAATACAAAGGCGAAAAAATAGTTGAGCAACCGGCAGTAATCTCACTTTTGGAAACCATGAAGAGGATGAAAAACGAATTCGGGGTTTCAAACTTTACTATTTCTGCGTGGCGTGTTGCCGACGAATTGGTAGAAAATCCTAATGAACGTTCTCAACGGAAAATTAAACACGACAAATACGGCGAAGTAATAGATATGATTGTGAGCTTTTTACTGAAAGCTAAAAACGATTATGGAGTTGAAACAGATTATTTTTCGTTTAACGAATCGGATGGTGGTTGGATGACCATTTTTTCGCCCGAAGAGACAATTCGGTTTTTTAAAATAGCGGGAGAACGATTAAAAAAAGCGGGGTTAAAAACCAAATTTTTATGGGCCGACACAGCGCAAACTTTAGGAACGGTTGAATTTGCAACAATGATTGCAGCCGATTCAACTATTTGGAAATATCTCGGACCGCTCTGTTTCCACAGTTGGTGGTCGGAAAAAATTCCGGACAGCGAATTCGAGCGAATTGCAGCTTATGCAAAAGCGTGGAACAAACAGGTTTGGTGCAGCGAGCTGGGATTCGATGCAATGGCTCATAAAAGAAAAGGAATGAATGCGAGTTGGGATTATGCATTCCGGTTTGCAAAAATATCGCACCGGATGTTGAAATACGCCGAAGTTGCTGTATCGTTGTACTGGACCTGGCAAAACAACTATTCAATTATGTCGGCCGATACCGAAACAAAATACCCATCGTATTATGTTACCCGCCACCAAACTGATTTTTTAAACACGGGTACACAAATTGTCCACTCAATAAGTTCCGATCCCGAAATTTTATCTATTGCAGGAATAAACGAAAAAGGAGAAAATATTATTCAACTAATAAACCTGAAAAACACTGCTGTTAATGTTGATATTTCCGGCATTAACGGCACTCTCATAAAATCGGTAACCACCACCGAAAACAATTTATGGGAAGAGAATAAATTAACCAGTATAATTACCAGCAACAAACAGAATATTACACTAAAACCTAATTCGTTAAATACTGTGGTTTTTTAGTGCCTTTTGAAAATCATTATTACTCTGCAGATTTAGCATTTTGATTATCAACAGCCCCATGGCTTAAAAATTGCATCATTTGGGTAATAAAAAATTTATGCGTAGTTTTGCGAGTGAATATTAACTAACTTGGTGGCATTCACTCAAACAAACAGATACTTGAAATGATTAAACAACAGATAATTATACCATAATTCGAATAAAAATGAAAAAGATAATTGGATACGTTTCGGGAACTTTAATTGCAGCTTTTGGTTTGCTAACCCTGTTTTTGAGTACATCGGTAATATTAGACCTTTTTGGTGTACGGGAAAAAGAGGGAAATTATGTACTGTTTGTTGTTTGGGCAAATTTCATCAGTAGTTTAATCTATCTTTTTGCTGCCTATGGATTTTTCACACAAAAGAGATGGACAAGTAAAATAACGATTACTACCGTTGCGATACTTGTTTTAGCAATTGCCGGACTCTTTTTTCATATTCAATCAGGCGGAATTTACGAAACAAAAACTATTGCTGCACTTACATTCAGAATAATCCTGAGCACTGTTTTTACTCTGCTTGCCTATTTTAGTTTTAATAAAAACAGAACTTAATGCAACTTTCAATGAAATATCTGTTTTCACTTTCCGTAATCCTGTTTTTTCTGTCTGCAAGTTCGGCTCTGTACGCACAATCCACTATTACAATAGGAATTAGCAAAGATGCAAATTCAACGGAGTTTAACGAATTTAATCAACTCCTGAAAAACGAAATCGTTGCACTCACCAAGTCGGAGCACGATGTAAAGTTCAAAGAAGTTAGCGCAAATTGGAACCAGACACAGGTTGTGCAAAATAACCTGCAACTGATGACCGACCCGGACATTGATTTGGTTGTAACATTGGGTTACATCGCATCGACTAAAATTTCGGGGTTAAAATCGTTCTCGAAACCCGTTATCGCTGCGAATATTCTCGATCAGGATTTGCAAAAATTGAAGTTAAATTCTGCCGATGCGACAGGAATAGATAATTTCACTTACATCGAATCGATTATTCAACTAAAAAAAGACATGTTTGAGTTCTCTCAGATGTTTGAGATTAAAGAACTTGCAGTACTTATTCCAAAAGCATTTCAACAAAACTTCCCTCAAATTACAGCTTATTTAGGTCGGAAGGGAACAAATTTCAACATCACTTATATTGCCGTTGGCGACAGTAGCAGCACGGTTTTGTCACAATTACCGGAGAACATCGATGCTGCCCTGGTCCTCCCGTTGGTAGGATTCTCGACAACAGAAATGGAGAAACTTTTTTACGGTTTGAACAGGCGACATATTCCTTCGCTTGCCGTGAGTGGGGTTTCGTACTTAAATCGTGGAGCCACCGTAACGTTAAGTCCCGAATTTACTTTTCAGCAACTGGCCCGGCAAATTGCATTGCGGATAATGAAAATTAGCGAAGGAATCAACCCCTCCGAAATCCCCGTATCAATAGAAAACCCGCAGCGGGTAGCTATCGTAAATATGGAAAGCATCAGGGCAACCAACAAATTTCCGAAATGGAATATACTCAACGAATCGATATTAATCAACACCTCAAAGTTTCCTTCGGGAAAAGAGATGAACATTCGGCTGGCCATTGCCGGCGCACTCGAAAATAACCTGAAAGGGAAAATGGCGCAAAGAGATATTGAAATAGCTGAAAAAGATGTACAGATAGCAAAATCGAATGTACTGCCTCAGGTGAGTATTGGAGGAAGTACGGTTTGGCTGAGCAACAATTTGGTTGAAGCTGCCATGGGACAAAGGGGAGCTTTTACATTAACGGGGTCTGCATCGTTAAAACAAGTTATTTTTTCGGAAGCGGCTTTTGCCAACATCGCAATTAACAAACTGCTTGTCGATAATAAAAAGTTTTACAACGACCAGACCGTACTCGATATTGTCGCAAACATATCGGGGACATACATTGGCCTTCTCTTTTCGAAGAGCAACTTGCTGATTCAGAATGAAAACATTACTGCAACCATGAAAAATCTGCAAATGGCCAGGGCAAAAGAGGAGGCAGGACAAACCAACATTTCCGATGTAAACCGATGGGTAAGCGAACTCAACTTAAATAAAATAAAATTTAACGATGCCTATACCACGTTCAGAACCAATATGTATCAGTTAAATCAACTCCTCAATACTACTATCGATAACAGTATAAATATTCCCGATTCGAACTCCATTGGCGAAACAATTTTACCTGACCACAATTTATTGGCACAAATATTTGAGAACCCGGTATTGACAGAAAATTACGCCTCGTTTATTGTTGACGAGATGAAAGTTAATTCACCGGAGTTACAGCAGTTAATGGCGATGGCGAAAATTATTGAGCGCAAAAACTCACTTTATACACACCAGTGGTACATGCCTGAACTTGCCCTTATGGGAGGAGCCGATCAGGCATTTATCAGGGAAGGGACAATTCAACCACCTAACATGCCTGTACCTCCTCCACCCGACGATATGACTTTCAATCTGGGTATAAATTTAAAAATACCCATTTTTCAGGGTGGAAAATCTTCTACCGAAATGAAAAAATCGGTAATAGAAATGGATAAAATAACCGACCAGAAAGATGAACTTATTAGTCGGTTGGAAGCGGGAATAAGAACCAATGTACAGAAATTACGGACGTCGTATTTAGAACTTGAATTGTCGGAGAATGCTGCCACTGCCGCCGGGAACAATTTCAAAACTGTCCAGGATGCCTATTTTCAAGGAGCGGTAAATCTCATTCAATTAATTGATGCGCAAAATGTTATGGTGAGAACAAAGTATATCGCAAACATTGCCTACTATCAATATGTTCTCGATTATATTCAGGTTCAGCGATATCAGGGGCAATTTATATTTCTCAGTTCCGAGGAAGACCAAAAAGCTTATACAAATAAATTGCAAAACTATATGTTGCTCGCAACTCCTGATTGAGAGTCCAAATTTGTTCTGTTGTAGTGTATTAATTGGTACGTAAAAAGTGTTTAAAACTTAAAAAAATAACAAGATGAAATTATATATCGGGGTAATATTGTTGCTGTTAGTTGTTTCGTGCAACAACAAACAGGAGAAGAAGGAAGCTATTCGACCAGTCTTTTACAAAAAAATAGTAGAATCGTCGGTAGCCGGAAAAAGAGTGTTTGCAGGTGTATCGCAAGCTAAAAACGAGGCAAAACTAAGTTTCAAGGTAGGTGGCACACTCGAGAGAATACATTTTAAATTAGGAGAGAGCGTGAAAAAAGGTAGTGTAATAGCTTATTTAAATAGCGACGATTACCGGATAAACGTCCAAAAAGCAGAGGCCTCGAAAAAAAATACCGAGATACAATTATCGAGTGCAAAATCAGGATTCAACCGGATAGAAAAACTGTATGCCAACAACAACGCATCGTTAAGCGATTTTGAGAAAGCAAAGGCTCAATACGAATCGGCAAAAGCAATGCTTAAAACAGCCGAATCGCAAGTTAAAGCCGCTCAAAACCAGTTTAATTACACCCGGCTGAAAGCTCCTTTTAATGGTTCTGTTTCAAAAATAATGGCAAAAGAGAACGAGATGATTGGCGCGGGCATGCCGGTTTTAATGTTCTCCTCCTACGGAAATACTGAACTGCGGACACAAGTTCCTGAAAATATTATAAAACAGGTGGAACTGGGACAAACCGTAAACATTAAATTTACTGCTGTTGGTGATAAAACGTTCGAAGGGGTAGTTTCCGAAATTGGTCGAAGTACCAGCGGTGCATCAACCTATCCGCTAATAATCAACCTTACCGATAAATATGAAGAGATTCTTCCGGGAATGGCCTGTTCCATCGAAATGGTTTTTAAAGAGGATGAAAATGCGTCCCAAAACCTGATTATTCCTTCTGATGCTGTGGCACACGACAAAGGCGGTGATTTTGTTTACACCCTGAAAAGCAGCAACGAAGCGGGTATTTTTATCGCAACAAGAAAAACCGTTACCCTCGGCAAATTAACAGCAGCGGGCTACGAAATTGAAAAAGGGCTAAATGCTAATGACACCATTATTACAGCGGGTTTAAGCTTTATGTACGATGGAAGGAAAGTTCGATTATTAGACAAATAGTTTTGAAATGCCAACATATCTTTTATCCAGAAGAAAATGAATTTAACAGAAATAACGCTTAAAAATAGCCGGATAGCAATAATCACCCTTCTGATAATTGGTGCGGTAGGTATTAGCAACTACTTCGATTTATCGAGAGACAGTATGCCGCCCTATACCATTCGGATTGCTTCGGTGGTTACCCGTTTCCCGGGTGCATCGCCAAACGAAGTAGAGTCGTTGGTTACAGAAAAAATAGAAGAGGCGATACGCGAAATGGTCGAGGTGAAAAGTATTAATAGCGAATCGAGAACCGGGTTATCGGTTATTACCGTTAAGTTGAAAGACTATGTAAATGCCGACGAACTGCAACCGATATGGGACGAGCTAAAAGATAAAGTGAATGAAGTGCGGCCAACACTTCCCCAAAATATTATGGGACCCATTGTAAAAGACAAAGATATCGGGACCGTTTTTGGAATTATTTTAGGTGTTGAAAGCGATGGCGTTCCGTACAATGTGCTGGAAGATTATGCCAAAACAGTCAGGGATAAACTACTGCTTTTGCCCGATGCTGCAAAAGTAAAATACGGTGGGGTTCAGGAAGAACGTATTATTATTGAGTTCGACGACCAGCAATTATCGCGCTATGGACTAAATATAGGGCGGCTTACAGGAATAATATCGGCAACAAATATTCTTTACCCCGGTGGCGAAGTTAATGTTGGCAAAAAAAGAATTATTCTTGAGCCAACAGGAAGCTACCAAACAATTGACGACCTGAAAAGAACGCTGATTCCGACCGGCACAGGCGGCACAATATTTCTTGGCGACATAACCAAAATCTATCAGGATTATATTCACCCCAAAGAGAAAATTGTTAAGATTAACGGGAAAGATGCCATTTCACTTTTTATTTCGCTGAAGAAAGGTGCAAATATTGTCCGATTGGGCGACGATGTGGAAAAAATAATCCCCGAGATAAATAAAACACTGCCTCTCGGCGTCGAGCTTGTGCGCATTGCATCGCAAGACAAGATTGTTAACATGCAGGTAAACAACTTTTTAATCAGTCTGTTGCAATCGATAATCATTGTTCTTGCCGTTATGCTGTTTTTCCTGGGACTAAGAACAGGTTCGTTGGTGGCAACACTTGTACCGATGGTAATTTTAAGCACATTCTTTTTTATGAACCTTTTCGATTTAGGGTTGAATAAAGTTTCGCTTGCAGCACTCATTATTTCCCTCGGATTGTTTGTTGACAATGGGATTGTAATGGCTGAACAGATTCTGGTGCGTGTGCAAAGTGGTGTATCCACTTTTAAAGCGGCTGTTGAAGCCTGCAAAATACTGATAATCCCCTTACTCATCTCTACGTTAACAACTTCAGCGGCATTTCTATCTTTTGCTTTGGCCGAAACTCCCATGGGCGAAATGGCATCGCCACTGTTTTCGGTGGTCACCATTTCGTTGCTGAGTTCGTGGTTTCTAACCTTTACTTTTGTCCCGTTACTGGCGTTAACAATCATTAAAAAAAGCAAGAATAAAAAAGAGGGTTTTGTCGATAAAATGATGAACAGAGTGAACTTATGGTACAATAAAATTTTACTAAAGGTACTTCGCAAGGCACAAATCCCCTTTATAATTTTGATTTTTGTGATGTTTGCCCTCTCAATTATTTTGATGCCTTTTCTTCCGTTTAAACTTGTCCCCGACAGCGACCGGAATCTGGTAACAGTCGATGTAATTTTTCCTTCGGGAACGCAGATAGACATTACCGAAGCGGCGATTGCCGATATTGAAAAATATATTTTAGATTCGTTGGTGGTTCAGCAGGGAGAAGCCCCCGGAGTATTAGATTTTTCATCTTTTATTGGCGAAGGTCCCGAGCCCTACGATTTAGGATATTTTAAAAACGAAGCAATTTCAAGTTATGCCCACATGCTGCTTAACACCACCGGCGACACCGATAACGATTACGTAATTGCCAGGCTGGATAATTACTGTTTTAATAATTTCCCCGATGCCGATATTCGTGTAAACCGCTTAACAGGTGCCGGTGCCTCGGGAACTCCCGTTGAAATCCGTATCTCGGGTAAAAATCCTGAAGAGTTAGCCGTTATTTCGAAATCGATTAAAGAAAAACTGGTACAAATTGAGGGAACAAAAAACATTACCGACAACTGGGGACCAAAAATAAAAAAGCTAATTGTGAAAATTGATGCTGATAAAGCCCAGCGTGCAGGCCTCACCAATAAAGATATTGCGATGGCTTTAAATGCTGGGTTGTCGGGGTTTAAAGTCGATAATTTCAGGGAAGATGACAAAAGTATTCCAATCTACTTAAAGGTTCAAAACAGCAACGAATACAACATACAAACCATAGAAAACTATAATATTTTTTCGCCCCTGACACACCAAAATATACCGCTTTCGCAAATCGCAGAAGTTGTGGTAGATTGGCAGTTTGCAAAAGTTGTCAGAAAAGATTTAACCCGTACAATGACCGTGGGAAGTTACTTGCAGGCAGGATATACCGCAAAAGATATTTTTAGCGATATTGAGGAGTGGCTCGCAGAACAGAAAACCGGCTGGAAAACCGGTTACAGCTACGAGTTTGGTGGCGAAGATGAAGATAAAAACGACAACCTCGGTGCAATTGCAAATAAATTACCCCTTTCGTTTGGTATCATTTTAATTCTTTTGGTACTGCAGTTTAACTCCATCCGAAAATCATTAATCGTGTATTCTACCATCCCGCTCGGAATAATCGGGGTAGTTATTGGCTGGTACATTGGAGGCACATTCGTTAGTTTCTTTGGTATTTTAGGAATAATCGCCCTCGCCGGAATTGTTATTAACAATGCCATAATTTTGATTGACCGGATTGCCGGAGAAAAAGAGGAAAATCCGGAACTGACGGAACAGGACGCAATTTTAAAGGCTGCAAATCATAAATTCCGCCCTGTAATCTTAACAACGCTTACCACTTCGCTGGGAATGCTGCCGTTGCTGATTAGCGGTGGTTTATTATGGCAACCGTTATCGCTTGCAATTATTTTCGGACTTACATTCGGGACAATAATTATTCTTCTGTACGTACCGGTGGCCTACGCAATACTTTTTAAAGTAAAATTTAAAGATTATCAATTCAACAAATCAATACTCGAACACTAAGGCTTTACAATCCCTAAATTCCAATTATTTATCAAAATTAATTGACTAAAAACTGAATTAGAATTTGCAGGTTAGTAAATATAAACTAACTTTGTTTGGCGTTAGTGAATATAAACTAACAAAACGGCAATCGTAACCGCATTTAGATTGAACAAACAAGAGGAATAGCGAATAAATTTAATTCGGAAAGTGTGAAAAATATAATCGCAAAATATCGATTTCTTATTATTGTTGTCACTATTATTTTGGCAATGATTTCTGCTGTTCAAATTCCAAAACTTTCCATTAATCCAAGTTTCGACGACTACATTCCGAATTCGGTAAGTAACCGTGCCTTCATACAAAAGCTGGATACGATATTCGGGGGCAGCGAAAAAATTATGTTGATTCTAACTGACAGCAGTTCAATAATTAATCCATCAAGTTACAGCAGGCTGGAGCAACTTACCGAAGAATTACAAAACATCGAAGGTGTTGAACACTGCCTGTCGCTCCGCGATGTTATCGACATTAAACTGGAGGATGGAATTACCACAATGAATCCGATTATTGCTGAAATTCCCAATACAAAAGCGGAACTAGAGAGACTGAAACAGAGCATTATTAAAAACAATATGGGCAGTCGTTTTGTATCGTCCGACTTTACATCCACGGCTATTATTCTCACCAAAGCTGACACAATAAAAGACAGTGAAATAATACCTGCCATCGAAAAAGTGATTGAAAACAATCCGGGCAGAGAGAAAATTTACATCGGTGGGTTGGCGTACATTCGCCAATCCATTAAATCGTACATAAAAAAAGATTTGGTTACCCTGCTCCCTCTCGCTCTGGTATTGATGGTATTAATGCTCTATTTTTCGTTTAAAGAGTGGAAAGGTGTGGTTCTGCCGTTTATTGTAGTGATACTGTCCCTTCTTTTTTCGTTCGGATTTATGGCTTTAATGGATTGGGAGATTTCATTAGTTACAATTTTACTGCCGATTATGCTGATTGCCATTGCCAATGATTATGGAATTCATCTGATAAATTTATACCAGGAAAAGTTTGTATCGGGCAAGCAAAAGAGCATAAAAAAGGTCGCTATCTCAATTTATGAGGAACTGAAAAAGCCGATTCTAATAACTGCTCTAACTACTATTGGCGGCATGTTGGGGCTACTCTCGCACAAACTGCCACCGGCTGCCGAGCTTGGGGTTTTGGCTTCGGTGGGCATTGGACTTGCACTTTTAATGAGCCTGTTTTTAATACCGGTTCTACTCAGTTTTTATGGTGCTCCTGAATACAAAAAAAATAACAATCGGAAATTACTGGCAATAAACCGTGTGATGGAAAAGTTCGCCGGTTGGGTTTCCCGCTATCCGAAAAGAGTTATCGGTGCATTTGTAATTGTTGCCGCTTTTAGTGTGGTTGGGTTATTTTTTCTGAAAATTGATACAAATGTTGAAGCGTATTTCCTGGGCAAATCGGATTTGAAAAAAGGGATTGAGCTGGTTAACGAAAAATTTGGTGGCTCGCAATATGTTTCGGTGCTATTTAATGGCGATGTACTTTCGCCCGAAATGCTTACCCAAATAGAAAAATACACCGCAGAAATAGAAGCACTACCCAAAGTTGGAAATGTAATTTCGCCAACCATGTTTTTGAAAGAGTTGAGCAAAGGGGTTTATATGCCTAATGAACCCGGATACAACACTTTGCCAAAAACAAAAGCAGAGACCGTTCAGTACCTCGAAATTTTTGCAATGAGCGGTTACGAAGAACAGATTTCACAATTTATTGATTACAATTACGAAAATACCAGAATTCTTGTTAGCCTGAAAGATGGAAGCAACGAGACGGGAAAAGCGGTGTTAGAAGCGCTGCATAAAATAACCGATGACGATGAACATTTGGTTTGTATTGCCGGACCGGGCTTGTCGAAAATTCAGATTGCCGACATGGTAATTCAGGGGCAGATTACATCGCTAATTTTAGCCTTCATCATTATTTTTGTTTTACTAACAATGGTCTTTAAATCGGTTGTTGCAGGCTTTCTCGGGAGCATTCCTCTTTTGCTTTCAATTTTATTACTGTTTGGTTTAATGGGCTTTGGGAGAATTTCGTTAGACATTGTAAACACACTTTTATCGTCGATAATGATTGGCGTGGGTGTAGATTATACCATCCATTTTTTATGGCGGTATAAATTGGAATATGCAAAAAGCGGCAATCCTGCAAAGGCCATTTCAAAAACGTTAAGCACAACCGGAAGGGGGATAATTTTTAATGCATTCTCGATAATCGTTGGGTTTTCAGCATTAATATTTTCGGGTTTTGCACCACTTCGTTTTTTCGGAGTCCTCGTAGTAATCTCAATTTTCGCCTGCCTGATAAGCGCACTACTATTAATTCCTGCAATTATAACCATTACAAAACCAAAGTTTTTAGAACCACAATAAAAAGATGTAACATGAAAAAAACAATTTTACTTATAACCGTTGTAATTATTGTACTACACGTTTCGGCCAGCAGCAACAGCGAAGCAAAAAAGATATTTGAAAGCTGCAAGCAAAAAATGTCTTTTAAGAATGTTTCGATGATTTTAGACCTTGAAACATTCGATAAAAGAGGAAACAAAAAAACGAAAGAGATGACTGTTTCTTTCGCCGAATTCGACCGGCAAAAGAAGGTTTTAATTGAGTTTACTTCGCCGGAACTGATAACCGGGACAAAAATAGTTACCACCGATTATTCCAACCAAAAGGGGATAATAGAAATCTATTCGCCGGCAACAGGCAGAGTGCAAAAGATAAAGGCAAATCAGCACAATTTGAAAATTATGGGAAGTAAAATTCCAATCAGCCAGTTTAGCTGGTTAGATGAGTCGGGCTTTAGTTTTACAAGTTTAGGCAATGAGCAATTTAACGGAGTTAACTGTCATAAAATAAAAATAGAGAAATCCGGCGAAAAAGAGTACACCATTGCTTTTATCTCAGCAGTTAATGAATATCTACTGAGGATTCAGAAATATGACAGAAACGGTCAGATAATCAGCATCACCGAATTATCCGATTACTTTAATGTTAACGGCGCAAGTAAAAAAGTGTACCCTCAAAAAATTAGCATTGCAAACATTAAAACCGGGGAGAAAACAAACATGGAAGTTCACGAAGTAAACATACTTAGCAAGGTAAGTATTGATGATTTTACACTTGAGGCGACCAATTTATAAATCGAAATTATGTTCTTTTACTCGACAATAGAACCCGTTTATTACCTCCTGCCATTCGTTGGTTTTATCATCGGATTGTTTGGAACAATGCTCGGCGGAGGCGGTGGTTTCTTTTTCCTGCCCATATTAATTCTATTGCTGAATATTAACCCGCAAACCGCAGTAATTACATCGCTGGTAGCATCATTGCCAATTTGCATTGTGGGGTCGTGGGGGCATTACCGAAAACAAAATATCGATTTAAAATTGGTGGGAATATTTGCTGTTGCCGGTATTCTTGGCGCTTTCATTGGAGCCGGCATTTCGAATAAAATAAGTGCGAATCAGCTAAAACTCAGTTTTGGTATCTATTCGGTATTAGTCGCTCTCAATATTGTTTATTCCACATGGCAAAAACAGAGAGTCGATTCGGGGAAGAGAAGCCCCAAAAAACATTCAAATTCAGTAAAAACTACCAAAGGATTGTTCTTTGGCTTTTTTGCAGGAATGATTACCGGAACCTTTGGCACAAGCGGAACAGCTCCGGTTTTATCGGGATTGTTTTCGATGCAGATTCTCTTAAAAACGGTAATTGGAACTTCGCTTTTAATTGTTCTTGTGAATACATTTTTTGCCGTTGGCTCGCACTTTTTACTCGGTAAAATAGACCTGACACTTGTGGGGTTTTTAACTGCCGGTTCGACTGTTGGGGCGTTAATCGGGCCCAAGATAATTGCAAAAACTAATTTCGGACAATCTGAAAATAAAACAAGATACTGGTACGCGGTGGCAATGGTTGCCATCGGTATTTTAATGATTTTAAAATAATTGAAAAGATGATACAGACTATTTACATTATAATTCTATCCTACTTCATACTCGGAAGTATTGGGTTCTTTTTCATAAACAGGAAAAAAGAGCGGGAAGTTGCACGAAAAAGCCGGACAAAATTTATCACCTACTTTTTCATCATAAACATTCTGTTTTTCAGTATTGTAATTAATCCCATTCTGTTTCAAAACCTCTCGATACTGATAATTGGCTTTGGCTTTTTCGAAATTATTAAATTGTTTATAAACTCCGGAGCCAGTAAAAAAGGATTCTTCACGGTCTCTGTTCTTGTTTTTGGAACTCTTTCAACCGGCTTTTTATTCTTCGGAAAACTTGATAAAGAGCTTATTCTCTTTACATTTTTGATACTCTCAATTTTCGACAGTTTCAGCCAAATTAGCGGGCAACTCTGGGGCCGGAAAAAGATTGCACCCAAAATCAGTCCGAATAAAACCGTGGGTGGAATTATCGGAGGAGCAATAATTGCAATAATCAGCTCGGTTCTACTCAACGAACTTTACCCAGCCCCGCTGTTCAAAACTGTACTGTTTGCAACCGGTATTATACTGTTTGCTTTTGCCGGCGACATTGCTGCTTCGTTTTTTAAACGAAAATACGGAGTAAAAGATTACAGCAACCTGATTCCCGGGCACGGTGGTTTTCTCGACCGTTTCGACAGCCTGATTGCCGGCGGGGCGTGGGTGGCACTTTCATTATATCTATTAAATTTTTAATCGGAAAATTATGACTGCTAACATTGTTGTTTTATCGCTTGTATATTTGGTCGGGATTATTTTGCTGCTGGCATTCAACGAATTAATTTATCGCCGGCTTGGTACAAAAGGGGAAATTACACGCAAGTTTGCACACTTTACAACAACACTTGCGGTTGTCCCGTTTCCCTATGTTTTTACATCGCACTGGTATATTCTTGTGCTGGCAATATTCTTTTTTGCAGCTCTTTTTCTAACACAACATTCGAAGCAACTTAATTCAATTCACGATATTAACCGGAAATCGGTTGGAAGTTACTTGCTGCCGCTTTCAATTTACCTCACATTTTTAGTCGCTTTTCAGCTCGATAATAAATTCATTTTTATTCTGCCAATGTTGATTCTGGCAGTTTGCGACCCGATGGCTGCGATATTGGGAATGAATATTAAAAAGAACAACGGAAAAATTACTCTCTTTGGAATAAAAACCAAAAAGACAATAATTGGCTCGGGGGCATTTCTAACCACCGCTTTTATAATCAGTTTAATTGCCCTCTATTTCCACCGCAACGTATTCGACCTGAAAACATTCTGGCTCGCATTGACCATTGCAGCCGTTGGAACCCTGGCGGAATTATTGAGCTGGCGCGGCTCCGATAATCTTACCATTCCATTGAGTGTGGTGCTTGTACTTGTACTGTTTTTGTAAAAATCAATTAAAAAAATAACGCTATGAGAAAAATTATTATTAACGGGGCAAATGGTTTTGTTGCTTCAAATTTTATAAACGAATTACTGGCACAAAACTACAAAGTTGTTGCATTGGTCAGGAATAGCTCAAAATATTCGGCTACCAAAAGGATGAACAATGCACTTGACAACATTACAAACGGCAGATATTCAGGAAGTAGTAATTTACAGGTTTACTCTTATTCGTTGCTCGACAATAACTTTTCGATGACGGAAAGCCAACTGTCTAATATTTTTAGTGGCGATGTGGACTACTACCATTTTGCTGCCAGTTTGAAATACGACCTAAAATCGAAAGATGAAATTTTCGAAACAAATATTGGGGGAATCAAAAACTCGCTGAAGATATTTACTGAAAATTCAACCCAAAATTCGCGATTCTTTTTTATCAGTACCGCCTACTCGTGCGGAAATATTAGAGGGGTTTTTAAAGAAAAATTTTATAATCCCGCTGAAATATCTGAATTCCGTAATTATTACGAGCAATCGAAAAGATTTGCCGAAAATATTGTCAAAAATGAGATGACAAAAAACAATATTTATGCTCACATTTTAAGGTTGTCGCAGGTTGTGGGCGATAGTAAATCGGGGGTAACAAAAACCGATTACGGCATTTTCGATTTTGCAAAACGAATTCACGGGCTGGCCTATAAATACCCCAATCAAACGGTGCGCGTGCAGGTTGACCCGGATTCAACACAAAACCTGATTCCTGTAAATACGGTTGTTCGCTACCTGTTACGAACGGTTGAAGTTCAGAAACTTCCAGTCATTATGAATTTTGTAGCTAAAAATTCGATAAAAAACATTCACATTATAAACAGTCTGTGCGAGCTTTTGCCCATAAATATAAGCCCGGTAGAATCCATCGACAAAAAGGAGATGAATGCCATGGAAAGAATAATTTCGGTGGGCATGTCGTTTACGGGTGGTTATATAAAAACTAACATTCGTTTCGACACACAAAACCTCGATAAAATTGTACTGTCGGGCGGACACGATGTGGATGAACACACCATTTTCAAAATGTTAGAATTCTTTATTAACGGGCTCACCGATAAACGGAACAGTAAAATGCTGCAACCTGCCTGTTAACCAACTTCGAACCACTAAAAAAGTTAAAAATGAAAAAGATAATTGTAAAAGGGGAGAATATTTTAAATGTACCCAATCTAATTAGTTTGTACCGTTTGCTGGTATTTCCGGTAATTCTTTTCATGGCCGTAACCAACCGCGAGAGCTGGTTTGTAATTCTATTGAGTATCAGCTTGGTAAGCGATGCGCTCGATGGATTTATTGCCCGGCATTTTAAGCTTCAAACAAATTTTGGTGCAGCACTCGATAACCTTGCCGATATATTTACTTATGCCATGGCATTGCTGGGAATATTCGTTTTTAGATGGACTGAAATTGAACCGCATGCAACAGTTTTGTACCTGTTTCTAACTCTTTTTATACTCAGTTATATTGTTGCGTTTTTGCGTTTCGGAAAAATCCCGGGACTGCACCTCTATTCTGCCGTGTCAGCAGGTTACGTGCAAAGTATCTTCTTTTTTATCCTCTTTGTTTTCGGGTTTTACACCTGGATGTTTTATGTGGCAGTTTGTTGGGGAATTATTGCCTATACCGAAAAAATATTCGTACTGTTTTGGCTCGACGATATAAAAATTGGAGTAAAAGGACTTTATTGGTTAATTAAAAGCAAGGGGAACAAATAGCGGACGAATGAATTATCGGTTTATTATATTTTTTTTACTGACCATTTTCGGTTTTAGTAGCTTTGCCCAATCGGTTTCGGGCTATGTAAAAGACGAAAACGGAAGCGAAATTCCCTTTGCAAATGTTTGGCTGAAAGGAACATTGCAGGGAACCATGGCAGATGTAAACGGGCACTTTGCCATTCTATCGCCTAAAAACGATACACTCTGCGTATCGTCGGTTGGTTATAAGAACAGAGAGACTTTAATAAAACGGAAACAAAGCAACGACCTTGTTATTGTGCTTGAAAAAGAGATACAAAAGATTGACGAAGTAACCGTGAAACCGGAAGTGCCGCGGGCAAAAGTCCTGTTCAAACAAATCGTTCGACATAAAAAGCAGAATAGAGAAAATTTGCGAAGTATAACCAGTTATAAAACGCTGGCACAAACAACAGTTTACCGGGCGGTTGACACAACTTGGAAGGTAACCAAACTGATAAACAACTTAAACGAAGTTACCGTTAAAATCGACAGCCAGAAATTACGGTTTGCCCCCATCTATCTTGCAGAAGAAGCCCTGAATTTTGAGAACAACGAACCGGAGAAAGTTTACAATAAAAAAGACGGCATTTTCCCACGGCTGAATCAATCCATAGAAAGTTTGATTTTACTAAATGTTGTTATCGATTTAGATTTCTATAAAGAGCAGATATATATTTTGGGGAGAGGAATTATATCGCCAATAAGCAGCACTGCTCCGTTGCATTATAATCTATATTTGAACGACAGTACGATTTTGAATGGTAAAAAATATTTTAACTTTTCGTTTGCCCCTAAAAACAGGTACAATCTGCTCTTCTCCGGCCATTTTACAGTCGAAGACAGCAGCTTTGCTTTAACCGATATCGAAGTTTATCTGCCCAAAGAGGCAAACCTCAATTTTATAAATGGTTTTAAAGGAAATGTGAAGTACAAAAAAATGCCGAACGGAACCTGGTTTTACAACCAACAACGAATTGGTATTAATATGTCGCTGACATTAAATAAAGATACTGCTTCAAATTACAGCTCACAACGCATTGATAATGTGGCAAGTGGCAATTGGCTGATTAATAAATCGACCAGTTATTCCACATCGGAACAACTTACCCCGGCAAAAGCTTACGAATGGAAAAACAGTCCTGAATTTGCATCTGACAACCAACTTGAAGTGGGAGCCTACTACCGGGTTGATAAATTAAAAGAGCAAAATGTTGTTAAAGGAATCGATGCAATTGGAAACATGGTTTTAACAAGTTATGTAAATGCCGGGAAAATTGATATTGGGCCGGTGTACGATATCTACAGCACCAACCTCATTGAAGGCAACCGTTTTAATTTGCCATTGCGTACCAGCGAAAAGATGTTTAAATATTTCTCGGTTGGCGGGTATCTCGGAATGGGAACAAAAACAAAGGAGCTGAAATACGGGGTAAATTTCACCTGGCAACCGCTAACAACCGATAAGTTTATTTTTCGATTCTACTATTACAACGATTATTATCTCGTTTCGCAAGATAAATATCTCCGTTACATTAAAAAGAACCCGAACACGAGAGGGAATGGAAATTTCATCGCAGCATTCACCTCGCGCGAACAAAACCCGTATTTAAAAGAGGAAAATAGCTTCGAGTTACGAATGGAACTCAACGCCGAAAAGAATTTCACACTGGAGGCGTCTCCCTACTATCTATCAAGTACACGCACCGAAAATGTGCATTTTATTCGCGACGGAACAGAATACGAAACCTACTCGAATTATGGCGTTCTGTTTAATTGCCGGCTTGCATTTGGTCAGCATTACGACAAGCTCTATTTCGACCGGGTATATTACCTCAACCAAACTCCTGTCATCAACTTGAGCTGGGATATCGGACAAACGAGATTACCAAATGGCAGCATTACCGATTTCGGAATTTATTCCCAGTTTCACGGTTCAATTGAAGGCCGGCTAACAATGGGTCAGATTTTTATGAACTATATGTTTAATGCTGGTTATCTGTTGGGCGATGCACCCTACGATTTGCTCGACCAGCCCGTTGGTTCCATGTCGCTGGGTTATGCAAAATACAGGTATAACCTGCTGCATCACGCTTCGTTTGCCCATAATTTATACACCAACACCCATTTGCATTTTAATGGCGGAGGTATTATTTTGAACCGGATTCCGCTAATCAAGAGGTTAAAACTTCGCGAAATAGTCTCGTTTAAACTTCATTACGGAACATTGAACAGTTCATACAAAGGTGTATTCGACCTGCCCGGATATTACTCAAATGATATAAAAACACCCTATTCCGAAATTGGTTTTGGAGTTACAAATATCTTTAAAGTATTGCGTATTGAATATGTTCATTTACTGGGAAACACCTATTCCGGCAGCAGTTTCACCGACAAAAGCGGCATACGTTTACGAGCTGAAATGAGCTTTTAGCTAACTGTATTCCTATCTCTCATCACATAAACCTTGAAAATCATTTTAATAGAACCATTCCCTCTCTACTGGAAAATATTATAAATACTTCGGTCGTCGCAATCTGGTGGACATAATCCACAGTAATTAAATACATTTGGCTCATCTCCATTATTTTTATCTATTTCAGGCACAATCATAACATTCATAGTTTTCGAAATTCCAAACTCTAAATCTGCGGCATTTTTATTCTGAATATTAAAAATTTCGTGCAACTCAAATTTAGTGAGTAAATAAGCGTTTGGGTAAATATATTTTCTAACAACAGCGGTTTTATTATCAGCATCTAACTCTCCCATACGCCAACTTCTGTATCGTTTAATACTTTCAATTACCTCATTTGTTATTAGCGAAAAATCAATATTTTGCTTCTCAAGTTTGTAAACCGGAGTTTCATAATCTACATAAACATCGCCACTTCCCAATAAAAAAGCAGACACGGCAAAAGCACATAATTCATATTTCCCATTTTCGTTTAATTGTTCGAGGCCAAGATAGATACGTAACCTGTTTTCGTTTTCGCCAGCTAAAGTTTTATAGGTATTTTTTTGAAGAACTATTTGAGAAGTACCCAGGTTAAATGTAAGTTTTTTTTCCTCTTCAAAACTGTTTCGCCAGTTATTAGCTTTTTGAAGTGGGATTTGGTCGCGTTTTAATTTTAAGGTCATTTATTGTGTTTTTATGGTGATTACTTCTGCTAAAGTAGGTCATTTTTTTTATTTAATATTAATAATCGTCGTAATAGTAGCCTTCGTTCTGGTAATTATCATCGTACGCATAATATCTATCGGGATAATGAACCAGTTGAAATCCATAGTTTGAATATTCGAAAAACAAATTACCAACCCTAAAATAAAGATAACCATTTATATAAACCCGTTCGTAATCGGATGGAATATAATCGAAAGTCAGTCCAAATGGCATATCAACCAAAACATATCCAATTCCAAATTGATATCTAAAAAATTGCCCGTTGTAATTGTAGTAGCGTTGCCGGTTGTGAACAAATACATGAGGTGTATAAATAAACCTGCGGATTACATGTCCGTAAAAATTATGATGATAATAATATTTGTGATATCTGTATGAGTACGGATTGTAACCACCGTAATAATCTATCCAACTGTAATTATTCCAGCGGTAATTCTCCCAATTCCTGTTCCAATGATTATGTGTGTAATGGTTGTAATTATTGTAATAATTATACGAATTATAGTTGTAATTCATATTTTGTGGACGGTAATTATTCGACCAGGTTTTGCTACTTCCCCTGTAATTACTATTTGGTTTGTAACGCTTGTCGTTGTTATTAAGCTGGTATTTTGCACGTTTACTTGTATTTATCGAAGTTCCGCGCCTTCCGCTGTGCGATGAAGATGAAATATTTTTGTTATTACTTGCAAGGCGGTTTGAAATTCGTGCAGAACCAGAACTCGATTGCGAACGATTGCGGGAAGATATTGAAGTATTTTTGCTTCCCCTGTTTGCCGATGCTAAAATATTTCTGTCTGAGTTTGAATGACGACTTGAAACACGTGTTGAAGTTGACTTTCCCCTGACGGAATAATCATTTCCCCTGTTTTGCGAAGTAGAACCAGTACTTCTATTTCCTCTGAAACTAGATTTATCCTTAAAATTATCCCAACTTTTTGGAGTTCTATTATTGGAGGTAACCTGCCGGCTTTTGCCTGGCGTACTACTACGGGAAGTTACCCGATGATTTGAATTTGAACTACGTTTTACAGAAGGAGTAGATTTATGCTGAACGGCACGGCTTCTTGTAATCGAACTATTCCGTGGCGACCGCTCAACCTTATCGTAGTTTTTAAAAGTACTCTTTTTCTGAACAGTTCTTTTTCTACTTTCGTCGCTTTTTTTAACTCCCGACTGTGCAGTTTGCCGTCCGGTTGAACGACGTTGTGCTGCTGTTGGAGTTGTTGCTATTATTGTAACTGCCGCCAGAGTGATAATCGTAGCAAGCAGCCTGATTTTTACTCGTTTCATGACTTCTTGTTTTTTAGATTTAACAATCTTTTTTGTTTTGCTCTTTTGACGCCTTATAAAATACCGGTAATACAGTTTGTTAAACAAAGTACGTGCCAAATAAATCAAATTTAAATCTCAGTTAACTCAAAACCCTACAAACTAAAGCGTTAAAACTTCCTTTTTTTCAGGTATTTTCTATCTACTTTTGCAGCACTTATTAGAAATTTGAATGGGAAGAATTTTAGCGATTGATTACGGAAGAAAAAGAACAGGACTGGCAATTACCGACCCCGGACAAATTATTGCCACCCGCCTAACAACAATTTCAACACACACAATCTGGGATTTCCTAAAAGAGTATTTCCAAAAGGAAGATGTTGAAACAGTAGTTATAGGATATCCAAAACAGATGAACAATGAAGCTTCCGAATCTGTTAGATATATCAATCCGTTTTTAAAGAGATTTCAAAAAATATATCCCGATATGAAACTGGAGATTGTGGATGAAAGATTTACATCTAAAATGGCATTTCAAACCATGATTGACGGAGGATTAAAAAAGCAAAAAAGACGAGACAAAGCGCTGGTTGATGCAATTAGCGCAACCATAATTTTGCAAGGTTATTTAGAACAAAAACGAAACAGAATATAAAATGAAATACCCGATTACCGTTTACGGAGACACTTTATTACGTAAAAAGGCAAAAAATATCGAGAAAGATAATCCACAAATAAAAGAGATTATCGAAAACATGTGGGAAACAATGTACTATTCTGATGGAGTAGGACTTGCGGCTCCACAAGTGGGACTATCCATCCGTTTATTTGTTATCGACGCAACAGCAAATGCTGATGAAGATCCGGAATTAGCAGATTTCAAAAAGGTTTTTATAAATTCTGAAATAATTGAAATAACTGGAGAAGAGTGGGTTATGAACGAAGGATGTTTAAGTTTGCCCGAGATTCGCGAAGATGTTACTCGCAAAGACGAAGTTCGGTTAAAATATTTTGACGAAAACTTTGTTGAACACGAAGAGGTATTTAAAGGTTTTGCCGGAAGAGTAATTCAGCACGAACACGACCATCTGGAAGGAAAACTGTTTATCGATTATTTGTCGCCTCTTCGAAAACGGCTACTTAAAAGCAGATTAAACGCCATCGCAACCGGAAAAGTTCGCCCGCATTACCGAATAAAAGTTCCGGCTAAATAAAAAAGTGTAACCTTTTTTAATCAATTTTCGTTTGATTTAAAACTCCATCAAACGAAAAAAATTGGAAAAAACAATTCAACAAATTCCCTTTCTTCGGTCAACAATTTTGTTGGCTTTTGGTATTTATATCAGTCAAATAATTGATTTTAAAATATCTGTTTTACTTACTATTTCAATCACACTATTTTTTGTTTTACTTCTAATAAACAGAAATTACACGTTTCGTAATTCTTTATTTCTTGGAACAGGAATCCATATGCTTTTCATTTTAATTGGGATTTTGATATTTGAAATTTATAATACCAAACCCAACTTTATTGAAGATAGTATTTATTCAGCTACAATTTTGGAAAAACCGCAGGAGAAAAGAAACTCGTATAAATCTGTAATTAAACTTTCGGGTGTAAAAAATGGCAGCACCCTTTTCCAATCCAACGAGAAAATTTTAGTCTATTTTGAAAAACACAATCGTGTAAAAAAACTAAATCCCGGCGATAATATCATTTTTTCAAATTCGCCGCAACAAATAAAAAACTACGGTAACCCATTCGAGTTCGATTATAAAAAATATCTCCAACGAAAAAAAATTTATCGCCAACTTTACCTTGCAGCAAACAACTGGAAAAATACACCAACTACTTTAAGCCCAACTATTACTATTCGTGCTGAACAATTCAGGGAGAAACTGTTGGATATTTACCGGAGTCAGAATCTGGGCAAAAACGAACTCGAAATTTTATCGGCATTAACTTTGGGTTACAAACGCGACCTTGACCCCGAAACAAAGCGAGTATTTTCGGCATCGGGAGCAATGCATATTTTAGCAGTTTCGGGGTTGCATGTTGGTATTGTATTTTGGGTAATTACAATGTTTTTTGGTTTTCTTCGTAAACAAAAACAGGGGCGAATACTTTTTGTTATTGTGTCGGTTATTTTACTTTGGGCTTACGCTTTTATAACCGGGCTTTCGCCGTCGGTGATGCGCGCTTCAACAATGTTTACCATTTTTGTAATTGGCGAAAACATAAACCGAAAACCCAACAGTTATAATTCACTTGCTGCATCGGCAATGTTTCTTTTACTTTTTAATCCGAACAACTTATTCGAAGTTGGCTTTCAACTCTCCTACTCCGCCGTTTTCGGAATTCTTTTTCTTCAACCCAAATTTTCAAAACTGATTACTGTAAAAAATAAATTTCTAAAATTTTTCTGGACACTTTTTACGATTTCAATAGCAGCACAAATTGCAACTTTCCCAATTACTACATTCTATTTCAATCAGTTTCCAACATATTTCTGGATTACTAATTTGATAATAATTCCTGCTGTGATGGTTTTAATTCCATTGGGAATATCATTATTAATAGTTGCAAAGGTTTCAATTTTGTCAACCATAATTTCGGCTCTCCTACAATTTATAATAAAATGGTGCTATATAATTCTCGCACAAATAGAGCAACTTCCCTTTTCAGTTTGCGAAGTTTCGGTTCATCAAATACAACTTATTTTACTTTTAGGAGTACTATTTTCATTTTATCTGTTTCTGAAATCGTATCGTGTAAAATTCGTTAAAGTAACTTTAGTTTTTGTTTTATTCACAGCTATTTCATCGCTGGCTCTGCAAATAATTCAAAATAAAACAACTCAAATTATAGTTTATAATAACCCGGCAAACTCAACCATTCAGTTAATCAGAGGTAGAACAAACTTTGTTATTTCTGAATTCAAATTAGAAGATTCATCAAATATTCTCAACATGCTAAAGAATACAAACCTCAATTTAAATTTAGATTGTCCTACTTTTTTTACTCAAAACGATTCAGTAAAAAATAATTTCCTAATTATCAAAAATAGTATTCTTATTTTCGAAGGAAAAACTATTCTTTTCAATAAAAATATTTCGGGTTTAAAAAAAAGCATTCCTCTGAATATAATTGTTAACCCAAAACAGTACAATAATTTAGAAAGTCGAATATCAGAAAGTACAACAATTATATATGACAAAAAAACATATAGAAAAGAGAATAACGGTTTCAATCGTATTTTTCAAACCTCAAAACTGGGTGCATTTGTGAAAAATTGGTAAACTTATACGTTAATTCAACATTTATTCCGACAAGATAAATAGTACATTTGAATGAATTATAAATGTTAATACTTTATTTTGTCGGGTAATTTTAATACAAACTACAAATGAAGATTGTAATTGCAGGTGCCGGCGAAGTTGGTACACATTTAGCGCGAATGTTAACCAACGAAAATCACGACATTATCCTGTTAGACGACTCCTCCGAAAAATTATCAAATATTAGTGGAGACTTAGATTTGTTGACAACTGTTGGTTCTGCACATTCGTTTGAAGATTTGAAAAATACCGGAATTGCAAAAGCCGATCTGTTTATTGCTGTAACACCTTTCGAAGAGCGAAATGTTCTGGCATGTTCAATGGCATCGTATTTAGGAGTTGGGCGCACAATTGCACGAATAAATAATTTAGAATATCTAAAAGAAAATTATAAATCCAAATTAAAAAACCTTGGTATCGACGAGTTAATTTACCCTGAAAGTTTGGCGGCAAAAGAGATTGTTGCTTCTGTAAAACAGACCGGAACCCGTCAATTAATCGAATTCTCCAACGGGAAATTATTACTACTTGGTATTAAAGTACGCGAAAATGCTCCAATTCTGAATAGAACATTTGAAGATTTATCTCAGGAAAACAAACATATTTTAGTAGTTGCAATTAACCGCGATAATATTACAATTATTCCGAAAGGAAAAGATTTTGTGCAAACCGGCGACATTGTATTTTTTATAACAACGCGTTCAGAGCAGCAGCATGTTTTCGACCTTACCGGTAAGAAACTTTTTGGTGTAAAAAATATAATGTTTCTTGGAGGAAGTAGAATTGCACAGAAAGCAGTTGAAAAACTGGGCGACCAATTCAGAATAAAAATTATTGAATACGATCTTGAGAGATGTGAAAAGATTGCCGACAAATTCGAAAATGTGCTTGTAATTCATGGAGATGGAAGAAATTTGGATTTATTAAAAGAGGAGGGAATTGACAAAATGGATGCATTTGTTGCAACAACCGGAAACTCCGAAACAAATATTCTTGGCTGCCATTTGGCAAAATCGTTTGGTGTCAGACGCACAGTTGCCGAGGTAGAAAACCTTGCATACATGAATCTTGCCGAAGAAATGGACATTGGCACTATAATTAATAAAAAGCTGAATGCCGCCGGTTATATTTACAAATTCACGTTAAATGCAGCTATTTCGAAGGTAAAGTGCCTAACTGCTTCTGATGCTGAAGTATTCGAATTTATTGCGAAGGAAGGAGCTAAAATCACTCAAAATCTGATTAGAGATTTAGATTTTCCGGAGGAGGCAAAAATTGGTGGAATAATTCGTGGAAACAATGGGTACATAGCAAACGGCTTAACTCAAATTCAGGTGGGTGATAAAGTTGTTGTGTTTACACTTCCGGCAGGTATAAAAAAAATAGAGAAATTTTTTAAGTAAATTTGTCTTAATTACTTCACTAAAATGAATCTAAAAATAATTATCAGGGTACTTGGCTTCCTAATTTTTGTTGAAGGAGTTGCAATGTTACTCGCCCTCGCTGTTTCGCTTATTTATGGCGAATACGACTCAACTGCTTTTCTAATTTCTTCAGGAATATGTCTGGTTACCGGCGGAATTATTGCATGGCTAACAAATGGAGCAAATAAAGATATTGGTAAACGCGAAGGTTTTATTATTGTTGCATTGGTTTGGGTTGTATTCTCGTTTTTCGGAAGTTTACCGTACATAATAAGTGGCTCAATTCCCAATTTTACAAATGCATTTTTCGAAACTATTTCAGGTTTTACAACTACCGGTTCGTCAATTTTGTCGGATATTGAAGCATTGCCACACGGTGTTCTTTTCTGGCGTAGTATTTCGCAATGGTTGGGAGGAATGGGAATTATTGTTTTATCGTTGGCAATTTTACCAGTTTTCGGAATTGGAGGAATGCAGCTTTATGTTGCGGAGGTGCCAGGACCTACTCCCGACAAAATAAGCCCAAGAATACGACAAACAGCCAAAACACTTTGGATTATATATTTAGGATTTACAGCCACCGAAACATTACTACTTTGGATTGGCGGCATGAGTTTTTACGATGCAGTTTGCCACTCGTTTACAACAATGGCAACCGGTGGGTTTTCAACAAAACAAGCTAGCATTGCATTCTGGTCATCGCCATTTATACAGTATGTTATAATAATTTTTATGTTTCTTGCCGGTACAAATTTTACGCTATCATATCTGGCATTAAAAGGAAAATTCAAGTCGGTATTTAAAGATGAAGAGTTTAAATATTATGGCATTTTTATACTCGGATTTACTGCTCTTATTTTTGGAGGTCTATTATTGACTTCACAATTGGGAGTTGAACAAGCATTTCGTGATGCTCTTTTTCAGGTGGTTTCTATAATTACAACAACAGGTTTTGCAACAACCGATTATTTGCTTTGGACACCTTTTTTAACCATTCTTATTTTTACACTTTTCTTTTTTGGGGGTTCGGCAGGCTCAACCGGTGGAAGTATTAAAATTATGCGGATTGTACTTTTATTAAAAAACAGCTATTACGAATTACGCCGCATGATTCATCCACACGCAGTTATTCCGGTAAGGTTTAACAAACACTCAGTTGATGCAAAAATTATTACAAACGTACTTGCATTTTTCATGTTGTATTTTATTATTTTCGGTTTAAGCACAATCCTATTTACTTTAATTGAACCCGATATGGAATCGGCAATGGGTGCAGTTGCAACCAGTTTGGGAAATATTGGACCGGGATTAGGAAATGTTGGCCCGGCCGAAAATTTCCTTCATGTTAGTCCAGTAGGAAAATGGTTTTTATCGTTTTTAATGTTACTTGGCAGGCTCGAGTTATTTACAATTCTGGTTCTGTTTTCTCCTGCTTTTTGGAAACAATAGGAAAGTATGCAGTTGCAGTTTTCAGTCATCTAAAAATAACCACAGAGAAAATAAAGTTTTCGTCTCAATTTAACAGTCTTTCAGTTTATCAATTTCCCTTTTCCTTCGCGAATAATCTCAATCTTGTGTTGCGTGCAATCTACAACTGTAGATGGGATTAATTCTCCGAAACCACCATCGATAATAACATCAGCCAACTCGCTATATTTTTCATTAATCAGTTCCGGATCGGTTGTATATTCTAATATATCGTCTTCGTCGTGAATGGAAGTTGACAAAATAGGATTACCAAGTTCTGTCACAATTTCGCGAATAATATTATTGTCAGGAATTCTTATTCCGACAGTTTTCTTTTTGCCTTTAAAATATTTTGGAACATTATTATTGGCATTTAAAATAAAAGTAAACGGCCCTGGCAAATTCTTTCTAATCACCTTAAAAATACTATTTGGAATTGGTTTTGTAAAATCCGACAGATGACTAAAATCGCTACAAATAAAAGAGAAATTACTCTTCTCAATTTTAACACCTTTCCAACGCGCAACCTTTTCAACTGCTTTGCTGTTTGTAATATCGCAACCCAAACCATAAACCGTGTCGGTAGGATAAATAATTAATCCGCCACTGCGTAAAATATCAGCAATTTTTCGAATCTCGCGAGGATTTGGATTTTCGTTAAATAACCTTACTAACATACTATTTTTTTGATTTGCCGCGTAAAAATAGTTTTTTTAGTATGAGTATCTATATCATTATCAAAAAAATATTTTACTAAGAGATATGTTTATGGATATTTTGCAATTTGCAAGAATTGGCATCTTCCCTGAATAAGGGGAGAATATTCAAATTATCTTCTCAGGTACAGAGTTTATCTGTATTTCTGTCCATTTTAAAGGAGAGTGGCAAAACCAAAAGAAACCTCGTAAATTGGATATTTGTCGTACCCACACTCTATTTTCTTCTAAAATATAACTTCGCTAATCAATTTTTGTATTTATTTTTAAAATATTTTTTAGAAGCTAAATTATGATGTAGTGAAAACACATGGTTTAAACTACTTTTCTTCTTCTACTTTAACTGTGGTTTTTAAATACTCGTCGCTGTTTGCAAATTCCCATGTATTTAAAAATCCTATTCGAATTATATTTAGCATTTTCTCCCAGTTAACTTTATCAAGTTCATCGGAAGGCTGATGATAATCGGGATGCATGGCAGCCATAAAATAGAAAATTGGGATACCAGCTTCGGCAAACGGAGCGTGGTCGCTTCCACCTCGTGGTTTTTCTGAAGCTCGGTACGAAAGGTCTAAATTAATATCGTTATCGGCAATATGTTTTTTTGTAATTTCCTCTATTCCTTCATTTGCTTTTGTATAAGTCATTGCAGCTTTATTTTTTAAAGTATCGATTTTAGGATCGCGGGCAATCATGTCGTAATTAAGGTTCAACACAATATTCATATTGTTTTTTTGTGCTTGCTCAACAAAATATTTCGAACCAAACAGACCTTTCTCCTCCCCTGTCCAGGCGGCAAAAATTACCGATTTCTCAGGTTTTTTACCTGTTGCCTTAAAAGCTTTTGCAATGGTCATTACACCAACTGTTCCAGAACCATTATCGTCGGCACCATTCCAAATCCAACCGTCAAATTTTCCAAGATGATCGTAATGTCCGCCAACAACAATAAACTCATCAGTTTTCTCACCTTCAATAATCCCAACTACATTTCGTGCTTTTACAATTTCCGATTTTACTGAAGTTTTAAAGGCTACCGATTTTCCTTCGAGTTTTTGAGACGCAGGCTCCATTTTTTCTGCAACGGTCTTTTCAAATTCTTCGAAATCAACACCAGTACCAGATATTATTTCGTTTGCCACACGAGGAGTAATAGTAAAAGTTGGGATACTAGATTTCAGTGAACTTCCCGGCATCGACATTCTGCTGTTATAATAAGATCCTAAACGTTTATCAGCTTCATAATAACTTCCTTTTACCGGATAAATCTGGTTTTGCGACCAGCCCAAAGTTGGGTCTGCATCGGGGTTAACCTGAATTATTGCAATTGCGCCAGCTTCTTTCAAACGGGTTGCTTTATCGCGTTCCAGATAGTATTTGGCATACCTTCCTTCGGGCGTAAATTTCTCGAAACCAACAGACGTTGAATCTTTATGCCCCGGATATCCTTGAAGTACAACTGCAATTTTACCTTTCAAATCTATCTTTTTTAAATCGTTATATTCCTCATCTTCATCCTCGAAACCATAACCAACAAATACTAATTGTGCCTGAGCAGTTTGTCCAACCGAACCGGTTCGAACATAAAAATCAGTTTTATATCCAAAGTTAACAGCACTTTCGCTACCAACTCCACTTGAAACAACCGAGAATGTTTGTTCCTCGCCCGGTTCATACTTTATTAAACTAAAGTTCTGAAAGAAACTTTTTGATTTTGTTGGACGAACACCCGACATTCTTTGTGACCTTGACGGTCGACTATAAACATCATCGCCAAAAGGTTCAACACCATAAGTTTTAAATATTGAAGCAATATAATCTGCTGCCATATACGCACCTTTTGTTCCAACAGCACGCCCCTCTGTCCAGTCTGAAGCCAAAAACCCCAACTGACCTTTTATAGTTCCCATTGTAATAGCATCCATTCCTTTTTCAACTTCTGTTTGTGCAAAAACAGAAACACCCGCCATTAGCAGGACAAACATTGCAAATAACTTTTTCATTTAATATAAATTTTGAAAATGATTAATAAATTAGTTGATTTTTAAAGTGTAATAATAACAATTTAAAAGAATCTAACAACTAATAATTATCAGTAAATCTGTTATCTTTTTTCAAGCAAAAATCTAACAGATACATTCAGATTAAAATTATAAATATATTTTTCAAGCAAGGAAAAAAAATAGAATTATTGAGTAGTTTGAACTGATTATTTTAGAACCAAAAACCAATATTCAGAAACCCCGTAACAGAAGTATCTATATTTGAGCTCATTACAGAAAATTCTATGGGGCCAATAAAACTATCGTAACCCAATTTGACCCCGTAACCAAAAAGCATTTCAATATCCTCAATTTGTTGAATATCATACTCAAGGAAACCAATGTCTGCCATAACAGTAGCATAAAGTTTTGAATAAAAATTATATTGAAATTTTGCTGAGGCTTTTCCGGTTTGTGTTCCAAAGCGTTCAACAAATTGTAACCCCGTAAATGGTACAAAACCTTCAACATAGTTTACCGGATTCAGGCCTCCAAAACCAAACAGATGCTGAACAGAAGCAATTTTCTCTTCCGAGAATGTGTATCCACCAAAAACACCAGGTTCAAAGACAATCTTATCAGTTAAACTAATAAACCAATTGTATTTTAAATAGAGAATTGAAGCATTAGACATTAAATCGCTCCATTGGTCAGAAAAAGGAAAAACATGTTTAAATTTTAATTCAACAAGTTGACCTTTTTTTGTAAAAGCAACCTTATCTCTCGAATCGAAATTAAACGAAGCAAATATATTACCATAGTTTGCAAATTTCTCGTAAGCCTCCAAATCGGGATCCAGAACAATCTCTTGTTTAAACCTAAAACTTTCAAATTGAAATCCGGCTTTAAATAGGTAATTGTTTTTAAATGTTATTGGCATAAATGCAGAAACGTTGAAATTATCAAAATTCCAAGAGTTTACTTTGTTGCCATTTTCATATTCAGAGAAACTTAATGAGTAAAAATCGGTTTCCATACCGAACCCCGGTTTAAGACCATTATTAATAAAAAACATAGTTTTTAATCTGGGATTCTGACTTAAAACAAAGTCGGCAAAAAACTTTGCCCGCCCACCTTTTATATTTCGAAGAGTTAGATTTAATAGTAAACTGGCATTATAAAAATTATCGTAATGTACACCGGCTGCCAGACTTCCTTTATTTGGGTTTTCGGTGTTAATTATAAGGTTTAAACTATCTTTGTTGTTTGTCTTAAACTCAAACCTTAATTCATTAAAACTTTTTGTGCCATTCAAAATAAACATTTTTTCATTAATTTGGTCAAATGTTGTTTTGCTATGCGATATTTCATCAAAATTCTGAATGAGTTTATCTCTATATTTAGAGTTTAAAGATGGCCATAAAATACTGTCGATAGTTACATTTCTTACAGTCGGTGTTGCAACTCTGTTATTTACATAAGGTTCGATAGCATTAATAGAATCTGCCAATGCTTTTAATCCTGCATAATGTTGGCGGGCAACTTTTTCGCCAATGGCAATAATCGAATCGTATTTCGGGAAATCCATCATTCCATAAGGCATCGGAATATTTACATAATAGTCGGTAAGTTTCATACCTTTTTTATTGGCATCAACACGGTTAAAACTAATTACCTGATCGAGAATTGCTGCCATTGAACTGAAATCATCAATATCTTTTATTAAGCCAGCTTGAACATCACCTCCAATAATAATATCGGCACCCATTGCTTTTACTTGTTCTGCCGGATAATTATTTACTACTCCACCGTCAACCAAATACGTATCTTTGTATTTAACAGGTGGAAAAAACCCGGGAATAGACATTGATGCACGTACAGCACGAGCCAAACTTCCGCTGTTTAATACAACTGCATCACCGGTATATAAATCAGTTCCGATACATACAAAAGGAATTGGTAAATCGTTGAAATCGGTAATATGGGCAGCAGGAAAAAAGAAATCGTTCATCAACAAATCGATATTGAAACTGCTATTCAACGAATTACTTAAAGAAAATACTTTATCCTGAATAGGGATAGAAAAAATATATTTATCGCCAAAAAGTTTCTCCTCGTAAGCTATATATTTTCGATCTATTAAATCGTTAATTACCTTATCCCAATTCTGCTCGCTAATTATTTTTGTCATTGTTTCGGGTGAATAACCAACAGAATACAGAGCAGCCGTAATAGCTCCCATACTTGACCCTCCAATAAAATCGATTGGCATATTTACCTCTTCCAATACTTTTAATAAGCCTATGTAAGCAAATCCTTTAGCACCACCTCCACTTAATACCAAACCAACTTTTGGTCGTTTTTTCTGTGTTTGTGGTTCGGTGACTAAAGTCTGACCGAATAATGAACTAATAATAAGTGTAAAAATAATTAGTAGTGTAGTATGCTTATAATTCACCATTTGTTAAGTCTTATTTTAAGCCTTGAATTTAATAGATTATTTCAAACCTCAAAAGTTTTATGAATATTTGTTTCGAAACGTATATTGAACATTTGTAGTTTAAGATAAAATTTCAAGTTTTAAAATTCTTAAAATAAGGAGAATACTTTTATACTCAAATCAAGAACTCAATCACTGATATCTTTAAACAGTTCTAAACTTTAGGTAACTTCCAATTAGCATTGTACTTTAATTTCGCCAAATTATTTGCTGCATCTTCCTTAAATCTTTTAGCTGAATTATCCCAATGAATTCGCTCGCCAACCCGGTAAGCAATATTTCCCATTTCGGATACAATTGCCGTTTTAGCCCCAACTTCAACCGGTGCATTCACTTCGCCACCTTCTCTTATACATTTAAGAAAATTCTGAACATGCTCGTTTAAACCATCGCCATAATTTCGTTGTTTTTTACCTTTGAAATATGGTTTTCTCTCGGCATTATTCCCGTCGGGCATAGTTTCCCAACCGCCTCTGTCAACTACCAAAGTTCCTTTATTTCCAATAAAAGCAACTCCATGTCCTTTACCGTAAGGACCTATTCCAGGGTTCAATCCACACTCCCACACCATTGAGTGGTTAGGGTAATTATAAAGTGCTTGTTGAATATCGGGTGTTTCGATGGCTCCTTTTTCGCTATAAAAAATACCACCGCCCGGAGAAATTGATTCGGGCATACCGGCATCCATCGCGTATAGAGCAAAATCTAACAGGTGAACTCCCCAATCAGTCATTGCACCACCAGCATAATCCCACCACCAACGGAAATTATAATGAAAACGGTTTGGATTGAATGGGCGTTTGGGAGCAGGCCCCAGCCACATATCATAATCAACACCTGCAGGTGGTTCAGTATCTTCTCTCACCGGATATGGATTGTCGTACCCTTTATAAATCCAGGCTTTTACCAAATGAACATCGCCAAGTAAACCCGATTTTACAATATCAGAAGCCTCGTACCAGTGTTTTGAGCTGCGCTGCCACATTCCAACCTGCACTTTTAATTTAGGATATTTTGCTGCCATTGAAACCATCGCATTGCACTCTTCAATACTGTGTCCCATTGGTTTTTCAACATAAACATGTTTTCCCGCCTCCAGTGCCATCATCATAATAATTGCATGCCAGTGGTCGGGCGTACCAATTATTACTGCATCAATTTCAGGATTCTCAAGTACTCGGCGAAAATCTCCAAAAGCTTGAGGACGCGCACCTGTCAGTTTTTCAACTTCCGCAACCTTATCTTTAAGTACATTCGAGTCAACATCGCACAATGTAGCACACTCGACATTATCTTGTTTTAAAAATGTTTTTAAATCGCTAAAACCCATCGAGCGACAACCAATTAAAGCAACAGTAACTTTTTCGGCAGAAGATGCACATGCATTTAATATTGATGGTGCAACACCAACAACAGCCGTTGCTACAACAGTGTTTTTGATAAATTTTCTTCTATTTGAATTCATTATTTTTATTTAAGTAAAACAGGTCGTAAATATAACCTTTATGATTTTGATAATAAATCATTTTCAGATTAATTTAATCGCAATTTTATATTTTAGAGTATTTTTATTAGAGGATATAGAAACGGAAAAAGGCAGCTCAACAGCTGCCTTTTAAATGTTAACCCCCAAACACACAATACCAGAAATGGTATTATGATGCAATGATAAAACTTTATTTTTAATCCTGCAAATTTTACAAAGATTAAATTGTGTTTTTTACGACAAAAAACTAAAAATAGTCGCAAATTAATTGTTAGAATGAAATGGATACTTAACAACATTTCCAAAAATATCATCTTCAAACAATGTTATATTTTTCGGAATGCCGAATAAATCATCCTCTGTAAGCGCATCAACATTAACATCGTACAAGGTCTGATTTTTATCGCTATCGTACGAAGCTGATTTAACGGTATAAATATTTAAATGAGCCGGTGTTTTATTTTCATCGGGAAAAACATGAATCCATTTTATCTGATTAAAAGAACCGCTGGATAGTGTCCACGATTTATCGTCATCATTTTCGCGCGGACGTGCTCCCCAACTTCCTTCACCAAAATACATAGTTCCTTTTTCGTCGTTTCGTATAAAACCCATTTCTGCTTTAGCAGATAAAGTATCGGGAGAAACCGGATATGTAATTTTGTGTATATGCGAATCGGCATCAATCGAAATATCTAATCCATACTTATCGAACAGCCACACCCATTGATTATATTGATAATCATTTTCTCTTTTACCTGTATAATGAGGTCTGAATGGTTTATGATAAACGGCAGCCTTAAATGTACAATTCTCATTCTTTTTTAAATCATCCTCTAACCACTTCTTTTGTGCCCCGCCTGTTTCTATTTCAGAATTAAGAGCAATTACATGAAGTAAATTACCACCAATTGTTGCCGAATAATATATTTGCGATGAGTCGTTGTTTTGATATGGCGAGTTAAAAATATAGTTCAAATTTGCTCTATCTCCGTTTTCATGATTTCCGTGTACCGGAAGAATAGGAATCATCAATCCGTCATCGGTAGTTGTTAATCCAAACCAATCATCGAGCCACAGTTGCCAAAGAAGAGAATCGGTTCCATGACTCCCCGTAAAATCGCCATTAAAAACTACAAACAATGGTCGTAATTTACTTACTAATCTGTTCGAAGCCCGGCCTGCTTCCAAGGGTAAACCCGAACTTTTTGTATCGCCACCAGCAACAAATGTAAAAGCTGTTGGTTCTGCCGGAGCTGTTTTAAACCAAAATCTATCGCTTACTCCAACTTTGTCTTTAACAACAAAATAGTAGTTTGTACCCGGCTTCAAATTATCTAATAAAGCAAACTCCGTATTCATCCCATATTTACTATTACCATCCGTTGGATTCACTTTATTCCGGTATTTCCAATATTTCCTACCGTGGTCTTTTGTCCCAAACAGCACCTCAATTTCCGATGATTGTAGTTGATTCCAACCCAAAGTAACCGAAGTTTGCGGGTCATTATTCCACACTAAACGGTATTTATCTGATACTGCATAATCCGTAGGTATTTTCTGACACGATATTGTAAACAGTAATAATCCTACGCAAATAGCAAGTAATTCAGATCTGATTTTTTTTGTTTTAAATAGTCTCATTCTTTGTTTTTAAGTTGTGTAATACGATGTGCAAGATAATTAAAATACGAGATAATAAGTTTATTTAAAAAATTAGTAAATTGCCAAAAATAGGTAATATGAAACTCAAAATTCTAACATTTATTTTACTGATTATTGCGTCGGCGGTCAACGCTCAGGACTTAAAAGAGATAATCCGCCAGGCCGATGAAAAGTTTAGAGGAACTTCCAGCCAGGGTGAGTTGACAATGATAATTGAACGACCGTCGTGGTCGCGCGAGGTATCGATGAAAAACTGGTCGTTGGGAAACGATTACTCCTTAATTTATATAACCGCACCGGCAAAAGAGAAAGGTCAGGTTTTTTTAAAGCGCGAAAAAGGGATGTGGAACTGGATTCCAAATATTGAGAGAATGATAAAAATTCCACCATCGATGATGATGCAATCGTGGATGGGTTCCGATTTTACAAACGACGATTTGGTACGCGAATCGTCGCTGGTAAAAGATTATACACATAAATTAGTTGGCGAAGAAGTTATCGATGAATTTGAATGTTACAAAGCTGAATTAATTCCATTCGACGACGCTCCGGTTGTTTGGGGAAAAGTTATAATGTGGATTTCGAAAAAAGAGTATCATTGGTTGAAAGCTGAGTTTTACGATGAAGATGGATATTTAGTTAATACCGAAATTTTAACCGATGTAAAAAAAATGGACGACCGTGTTATGCCAACCCGTTTAGAAATGATTCCGGCTGATGACGAGGGACATAAAACAATTCTAATTTTCAAGAAAATGAAATTCAATGTTAAATTGAAGGAGTCGTTTTTTTCTCAACAGAATATGAAGCGGATAAGGTAGAAAAAGCTCGGTGCGGTATTCATGAGATAGCTTCGTCGCTTTGCTCCTCGCTAATCCGTGCAACAAACAAACTTTATATGCAGACTTTGCGAGAGACGAAGGAGCGAAGCAAACTCAACACAGTAGCAAAAAAGATAAAAAAGCAAGGACAACAATAATATGAAAACAAACATAAAACTAGCATGGCGCAATCTCTGGAGAAACCGGCGGCGGACAATCATCGCCATTTCGTCTATTGTTTTTAGTGTTTTGCTGGCTTCGTGGATGCGCTCGATGCAGGAAGGGTCGTACAATAGTATGATTGAAAATTCAGTAAAATTTTACTCCGGATATTTGCAGGTACAAGATTCAGCCTACTGGAACGAACGAACTCTTGATAATACTTTTAAAGCGACTTCGGAATTAAAAGAAAAAATAGCAAAAATTAAAGATGTTACTTTAGTTGCTAACCGCGTTGAATCGTTTGCGTTGGCTGCCAACCATTTAAAAAGTAAACCGGTTATGGTGATGGGAATTGAACCGGAAGCAGAAGACCAGATTACCAATATTTCATCAAAAATAAAAACAGGTAAATTCTTAAAAAACGGCGATAAAGGAGCAATTATAGGTAGAAGATTAGCTGACTTTCTACATCTTGAAGTTGGCGACACGCTGGTAATGATTAGTCAGGGATACCATGGAATTAGCGCAAACGGACTATTTAGAGTAAGAGGAATTATGTCGCATCCGAATGCCGAATTCGACAAACAACTGGTTTATCTCGATATTGAAACTGCACGCGATTTCTATTCTGCGTACGGATTATCCACATCGTTGGTTATTATGACCAGCGACCATTATCAAGTAAAACATCTTAAAAAAGATATTGCGAAAATATTGCCACCAAACAACACAGTATTAACCTGGGTTGACATGCAACCCGAAATTATGCAGCTTATTGAAAGCGACCGCGGAAGCGGACTAATTATGCTTGGCGTTTTATATATGGTAATTGCTTTCGGAATGTTTAGCGTTGTTTTAATGATGGTAAAAGAGCGCAGCCGCGAATTCGGTGTGGTTCATGCGGTTGGAATGCAAAAGATTAAACTTTCGATAGTTGTATTTTTTGAAACCATTTTTATCGGGCTAATTGGCTGTACAATTGGGTTGGTTATTAGTTACGCATTTTGCCTCTATTTCTTTTACAACCCAATTCCATTATCGGGAGAAATGGCAACTGCGATGACACAATACGGAATGGAACCATACATGTTTTTTTCCATGAAATCGTCGCTGTTTTATAGTCAGATGATTTTGGTTTTTACTATAAGTGTCTTTATATCAATTTTTCCGATTTATAATATTAGTCGATTAAAAATTACTGAGGCGATGCGGAATTAAAGTGAATATAAGAATGATAGAATGCAGAAATGATATGAGGAAACATATTTATTAGAATACTATAATATTAAACTCGGAATCTGGAACTTTAAACTTTGAACTTTAAACTTTAAACTTTGAACTTTGAACTTTAAACTCGAAACTTTAAACTAAAAAATATGATTTGGTCGATAGCATGGCGAAATGTTTGGAGAAACAGAGTGCGCAGCATTGTAATGATTACAGCAATTGGACTGGGACTTGTTGCCGGAGTTTTTATAATGGCATTTATGCAGGGTGCAGTTAATGCCAGAATTGAATCGGCAACAAAGTCGGAGCTATCGCACATCCAGGTTCACGCACCGCATTTTCTCGACAATAACGAATCTGAACTTTTTATTCGGGATGCAGTTAATTTGGTCGATAAGATTGAAACTCTGGATTCGGTAAAAGCCGCAAGTCCACGATTAATTGCCGAACCATTTATTATGGCTGCACACGGAACAGGCGGTGGCAAACTGCTGGGTATTGACATTGAAAAAGAGAAACGTGTTACCGATATTTTTGAATATTTAATTGACGGAACTTATATGGAAAAGACCAGCAGAATGCCACCAATTTTAATTGGGCAAAAAATTGCAAAAAAGCTAAAACTAAAAGTTGGTTCGAAAATAAATGTGCAAATGGTTGACCTCGGCGGCGATTTATCAGCGAAAGGTTTCCGTGTTTCAGGTATTTACAAAACCTCTAATTCAACTTTCGACGAAACACATCTGTTTGTTCGTTATCATGATTTACAAATGCAACTCGGTATCGAAAATGGTGCTGCCCACGAAATTGCAATAATTACCGACAGAGGAGACGAAGCTGCATTCGTAAAACCTTCAATTCAAAATATAGTCGGTAAAAACGATGTAAAAACATGGAAAGAGTTGAGTCCTGAAATGGCACTGCTCACCGATTCGATGAACCAGTATATGTACTTTTTTATACTAATCATTTTGCTCGGATTATGTTTCGGAATTATAAATACAATGTTGATGGCTGTTATGGAGCGTACAAAAGAGATTGGAATGTTAATGGCAGTTGGAATGAACAGACGCAGAATATTTACAATGATAATTCTTGAGTCGGTAATGCTGACATTAACCGGTGGAATTTTGGGAATGCTTTTGGGTTATGGAATCACTAAATTTTTCGAAACTACTCCCATCGATGTTTCAATGTTTTCGGAGGGGTTGGAGAAATACGGATTTGCCACACAAATCTATACATCACTTCAACCCGACACATTAATTACAATTACTATTCTTGTTATTATCACAGGACTTTTATCGGCAATTTATCCGGCTCGAAAAGCGTTGAAATTAAATCCGGCAGAAGCTACGAGGAGTGATTAAAGAAAAAATGCGAGAATGAGAAAAGGCAGAAAGGCGGAAATGAGGAAAGAAATGAGTGAATGAGTGAAAGCAAAAATAGAAGAATTGAAAATTACAAAAGTGATATTAATATACTACACTATTCAATTTGAAAAACGACAATACATTTCTGCATTTTAGCATTTCTGTATTAAAACATTATACAATGAATATCATAGAAATTAAAAACTTGCACAAAATTTATAACAGCGATTCGGTTTCGGTACATGCCGTAAACGGAGTTAACCTCTCTTTCGAGGAGGGTGAATTTTCTGCAATTGTAGGTCCGTCGGGTTCGGGTAAAACAACACTGTTAAATCTTATTGGTGGATTAGACGATGTAACCGAAGGTACAGTAACAATCGATAATGTTGAAATTGAAAAACTTTCGGCACGAAAACTTACAGATTTCAGAATGAAAAATATCGGGTTTGTTTTTCAGGCGTACAATCTGATTCCGGTATTAACAGCAAAAGAAAATGTTGAGTTTATTATGCAATTGCAGGGAATAGATAAATCTAAAAGAGAAGCACGAACCACTGAACTATTGAATGAGGTTGGATTGGGAGAAATGGTTAACCGCCGCCCATCGAAACTTTCTGGCGGTCAGCAACAACGTGTTGCGGTGGCGCGTGCACTGGCATCGAAACCAAAGTTTATTTTAGCCGACGAACCCACGGCAAACCTCGATTCAAAATCGACAGAAAATTTACTGGATATTATGGAACAACTAAATAAAGAGGAAAAAATTACGTTTATATTTTCGACACACGACCAGCGGGTTGTAAATAAAGCCCGGCGGATAATTACTATCGAAGACGGGAAAATTATTAGTGATGTAAGGAAATAGAAGCCCTACCTAACCTCCCCAAAGGGAAGGGATAAGAAAAAAAAATAAAAAAGATTAAATTCCGTAGGAACGACATACAATTACAGAAAATAAATACATATTTATTTAGAAAATTTGAAAACAGCAACAACCATATTATTATTCATTCTCGCAAACTTTGCTTTTGGGAATAACCCAATAACACCAGACAAATTAAACACTGCCGCAAAAGTAAATTACCTCTCTCCCATCGAAAAAGAGATTGTTTTAGAGATAAACCGTTTTCGCTCGAATCCGGCAAAATATGCCACCGACTACATCGCACCTCTATCGAAACACTATAATAACAAACTGCTTAATTATCCGGGCGAAAAGATATCGATACGAACGCAAGAAGGAGTTAATGCTTTATATGAGTGTGTTAGCGAATTGCAAAAAGCAACTCCGCAGCCAATTATGTATCCGAGCAAAGCATTAACAAAAGCTGCCAGCGACCACCAAAAAGACCAGACAGAAACAGGTAAAACAGGACACACCGGAAGCGATAATTCAACCTTAAAAGAGAGAATTGAACGTTACGGAGAGTGGCAGGTTCGAATTGCTGAAAACATTGCATACGGAAACCAATCGGCACGGCAAATTGTTATTTTCCTGTTAATCGACGATGGAGTAAAAAGCCGGGGACACAGAAAAAACCTGCTGAACCCTGATTTAAAAGTAGTTGGAGTTTCGTTTGGTAAACATCGGGTTTACAGAACAATGTGTGTTATGGATTTTGCCGGTGGAATGAATAATGAGTGAGTCTGCTCTGAAAAGTCATCAGATGAATCATTTAGCAAGAAGTACAGGAAATTAAAATCTGGCAACCAGTTGGTTACAAATTCATCAGATGACTAATTTTCTATTTATTTACTTTTCGGAGAGGACTCAATGAGTAGTAACAAAAAAATGACGAACCATAAAAGACATAAAAGGTTCATAAAAAAAACATAAAAAATTTAGAAAAAGAAGGAGCTCTAATAACTTTGTGATTCATAAGAGTGATGAAAAAAATAGTACTACTAACAATTACACTTTTAACCATTTTGTTTGCCAATGCGCAATCAAACCTCTCGTTAAATGGCTATATAAAAGAGTTGAGTATGTATTATAAACCTGTTTATGCAATTCAAACAGAAACCGACTCTCTGAACTTTATGTTTTTGAACCAAATCCATAACCGGTTGAATTTCAGGTGGTATGCAACCAACGAACTTACATTTGCAGTTGAAGCCCGCAACCGACTGTTTTTTGGTCAGATGATAAAGAATTTTCCAAACTATAAAGAAACTGTTGATACCGATAATGGTTTTCTCGATTTGGGAACAGTTCTGGTTTCGGGCGACAGTTGGTTTTTACATTCGATGTTAGACCGCGCCTGGATTGATTACACAAAAGGAAATTGGCAATTTCGTGTTGGGCGACAACGAATAAACTGGGGGTTGAATCTGGTGTGGAATCCCAACGATATTTTCAACACTTTTTCGTATTTCGAATTCGACTACGAAGAACGTCCCGGTAGCGATGCAGTAAAAATACAATACTATACCGGAGCAACCTCATCGGCACAATTGGTTTATAAAATCGGGCGCACGGCAGACGAAACTTCTGTTGCCGGATTGTACCGTTTCATGAAATCGAATTACGATTATCAAATACTTGGCGGATGGGTTGATAAAGATTATGTTGTTGGCAGCGGCTGGACCGGAGATATTAAAGGCGGCGGTTTTCGTGGCGAGTTTTCCTATTTTCATCCCCGCAGCAAAAATAACGGTAGCGAACAAGCTTTTGTAGCATCGGTTTCGGGCGATTATTCTTTTCAAAATAGCTTGTATTTACACACCTCGGTTTTATACAACAGCAACGGAGTTTTAGGTCCGGCAGGCGGACGGAATTTTTTCAACATGCACCTCACCGCAAAAATGCTGTCGATGGGAATGTTTAATCTGTTCGGACAAATTTCATATCCATTCACACCCCTGTTTTCAGGGAATTTCACTGCCATGGTAAACCCATCCGATGGCTCATCGTTTATTGGACCTGCCTTAACTTACTCGTTGGGTAACAATCTGGAATTAATGGTAAATGGTCAACTATTTCGCGGAAAAAAAGGAACTGAATATGGCGACTTCGGGCAAGCTGTTTATGGAAGAATTAAATGGGCTTTTTAGTTGATTATATGGCGTTTTAGGAGTTGAGTAAAGCAAATCTGACTTTATAATTTCAATTTCAAATACAATTATTTCAGTTCAGATTTTAGAAAGTTGTTGAACAACATCTAAAAATAAACCTTTTATATAACATATATTGTTTAATTAGAAGTTTTTTCATCGTAACTTCGAAAGCAAAACGAAATATAACTAATATCTGAACAATGGAAGATTTTATAAATAGCTATTTAAGCACAATTAAATGTTTCAATCTTGAAACAGGAGATTTCCCCGGCCCGGTAGTTACAATATCACGACAAGCAGGTTGTTCTGCACATCGCATCGCAATTAAACTCTCCAAGATTTTAACCGGCTACAGTTACATGTCGGAAACTAAAACCGATGCAGATTGGAGATGGGTTGACAAAGAGCACTTTATGAAAGTTGTAACTGAGATGATTGATGAGATTAATAAAGGGGAATTTGACTATGCCAAAGAAGCAACTAAACTACTAAAGGAGGTTGGAACCGCATTTGCAGATGAAACTATTTACGATATTTCTGATAAACATCTGATAAATACATTAAAAGGAATTATTTGCAGACTGGCAAACCAAGGTAGAAATATTATTGTCGGCCGCTCGGCCGGAGTAATATTGAAAGAGGTGCCCAACAAATTAAACATCAGGTTAGAAGCACCTGTAGAATGGCGTATTAACCGTATTATGCAAATTAAAGAATACAGCCAGGCAGAAGCAGCCAAATACATTAATAATATTGATAGTAAGCGTGATTCATTTATCGAAAAAATAATTGGAAGAAAAGCAGAAAATAATGATTTTGATGTAATTTTCAATTATGCCTTACTCGAAGATGATCAAATTGTTGATGCCGTTATAAATATACTTCGGAGTAAAAAGATTATTTCGCGCCCGGGAGGATTGTAATGTACTACATCTCAATTAATGAGACTATTACATCAAATTAAATAAATAAAGTCGATAAAATATTTCTAATACTTAATGATTATTATATTTTTGAGTTTCAATTGGTAAGATAAATAATTCAAAATAAATATAAAATGACAAACCGTCGTAATTTTTTAAGAACAACTGCAGCATTTGCAGCCGGAAGCATGGTTCTTCCGATGATTTCGTGTACAAAAGAGAAAGTAATTGGATTACAGCTATATACAGTGCGCGATAAAATTAAACAAGATTTGGATGGCACTTTTAACAGATTGGCCGAAATTGGTTACAACTCGATGGAAGCGGCCGGGTATTCATTTAACGATGGTACATTCTATGGGCTGAAACCTAAAGCGTTTGCTGATAAACTGAAAGGTTTGGGAATGCCACTTAACAGTAGTCATACAGTTTGCGAGCCGGAAACTGCCGAAAAAGTTTTTGCAGATGCAGCAGAAGCAGGATGTAAATTTGTAATATATCCATATCTGGCAGAACCTCTGCGTAAGAATATTGACGGCTACAAAGCCACTGCCGAAAAATTCAATAAAATTGGAGAGATAGCCAACAAAAACGGAATCCGTTTTGGATATCATAACCACGCTTTCGAATTCGACAAAATGGAAGGACAACGAGGAATTGATGTGCTTCTTGCAGAAACAGACCCAAAACTGGTTACTTTCGAACTCGATTTATATTGGGTAACAAAAGGTGGTGAAAACCCATCTGAATTCATAAAAAAACACCCGGGAAGATTCGAAATTTTCCATGTAAAAGATATGGTAAAATCCGACGATATGTTTTTCGCTCCGGTTGGATCAGGAAGAATTGATTTCAAAAGTATTTTTGCAGTTAAAGAAACTGCCGGGATGAAAATGTTCTTTGTTGAACAAGATCGTTTCCGCGAATACGATCCTTTTGAAAGTGTTGAAATGAGTTTCAATTACCTAAACAACGCAAGTTTTGTTTAGATAAAAATTATAAATCTCACCTTACTGAAAACTTCTGTCGATTGGCAGAAGTTTTTTTTGCGACAATAAATAGAAAACTACAACTTCTTTAACCATGCTTCGGCATCTTCCATTTCTGTTTTATCGTCGGTTTTTATAGCAAAATTAAAACCCGGATTAATACAAAACGAACCATATTCACCCGATATATTTAGTGCGATATATCCAATCTGGTGCTTTTCGTAATCGGGTATTTTTCTGGCAATTCGTTTAACTGCTTCCTCGCAAGCTACATCTGGCGACATTCCATTTCGCATTAATTCAACCACTAAAAATGTACCCAGCGTTTTCATTACCAACTCGCCAGAACCGGTTGCTACTGCACCTCCAATTTCACCATCAACAAAAAGCCCGGCACCAATAATTGGTGAGTCTCCTACTCTACCCGGCAGTTTATATCCCATTCCGCTGGTTGTACACGAGCCCGAAATTCGTCCGGCTTTATCAATGGCAAGCATTCCAATAGTATCGTGATTTTCGATATTTATTTCATTACTAAATTTGCGTTTCTCTTTCTTCCATTTTTTCCAGGCAGCTTTTCGTTCTGGTGTGAGCAATTTCTCTTTTTTAAAACCATTGTTTAAAGCAAATTTCAGAGCTCCTTTTCCGCTTAACATTACGTGCGGTGTTTTTTCCATAACCAAACGCGCAACAGAAATTGGATGTACAATATGCTGCAAATAAGTTACGCTGCCGGCTCTGCCTTTTTCGTCCATAATACAGGCATCCAAAGTTACATTCCCATCGGCATCCGGAATTCCTCCTTTGCCTACTGTTATAATCTTGGTATCAGCCTCCGGGATTCTAACTCCGGATTCAACCGCATCTAAAGAGTGTCCACCTTTTGAAAGTACTTTCCAGGCTGCTTCGTTGGCAGGCAAACCATGATTCCAGGTTGAAATTACTATTGGCAATTTATTATTATTTTGAATAGAATTAGTTGAGAAGCCTGATTTTGATAAACCAGCTCCCACTACTGCAAGTGTACTTTTTGCTATAAATGAACGACGTGAAACCATAATTTTTGTTTTTCTGATTGATGCGAAATGTATATAAAAATTATAAAAAACAAATGGCAAATCTCAAATATTTTTTTTAATACAGATTCCTAAAACAGGTTTAATTGAAAAAAGTGAATTTGTGAATTTATTTAGTGTCTGCAAGAAAACTGTCGAATTTTATGAAATGAATTATTTTGGATGAGATTTTTACTTTTTGGAAATGAAGTGATGCCTGAGCATCAGTGAATTGAGAAAAATAAAAATATCGCCATCCCGATATATCGGGACTAATTTTG
>JAJRSD010000059.1 GCA_024278975.1 Bacteroidota bacterium | reverse complement strand
TCCTGAATCTAGCTTGGTAACTAACATACATCCATCTTCTCCATATTGCGGAGTGTCTGTAGTATTCCCAAATTCAATAGTTATTGTGCTGTCTGCACCTTTAACGTGAAATACCTCCCATGCCCCTTGTTCTTCAAAATCACCATTCTTAAGAACATTTTGTGCCATAATGCCTACTGTAGTAAACATGCTTATTACAGCAAAAAGTAAAATTTTTTTCATAAATAGATTTTTTTTAGTAGGTTCTATAAATATAGATCATGTATGATTTAAGAAAAATTGCAGAACCTATTAACAATTTCATTAAATCTTTAAAAATTATTTTTTCTATTTTATAACAAAAATTAATTTATTCTTTTACTAAATTTTATGGCGTAATTGTTATTTGATGTTTGTATATTAACAACATAAGCCCCATGTTTAATCGTACGAAATATCAAATATTATCTGTTAAATATTTCCCTATTAAGTTACCAATTTTTAAACCCTCGTATAAATTCTACATTATTTTATTACTTGATTTTTGTAGAAGTTACAATTCATCTTTAATGTCCTTATAACGACAAGTAAATAAAATGGGACTACATAAATGAAAAATAAAATTATTCAATTTGAATAACTGTTATTCAAAAAGCAAATAAAAAAATAGAATTAATCTATTAAGTTTTTTACTTAAAACTTTGCACACCCTTTATTTATAGGCTTTTACAGTACTCGTTGCAATGCCCAGTTCATTTGCAATTTCTTTGTTAGTTCTATCTTTGAGTGTAAGTAATAAAACTTCTTTTTCTTTCTCTGGCAATTTATTTAGCTCCTGATAAACTGCCAGGAATGGGGAAAAAGTCTTGTTGCTCGTTTTAAAAAACAATTATAAAATTGCACATGAACTAAATATCTTGGCAAACACCGTAAGGACTCATAACCCGGGAGTACATAAAGTTTTACGTAAAAAATTGTTTGGCGTATTCCTATTTTTTTATCTACTTAACAAGCAGATATCTACAATAATTCAACTAATTTTTCATATACTTTTTCTAATTCAAGTAGTCTCTTTTCTCTCACTCGTCGTTGTAATATAAAAGCAATCTGGATTCAAAATAAACACATGAACTAAATATTAAAAGTAACGACTATTTTGTGACTCAAATTTTTTCTTTTTCAACCATGTATTTAATTTATTAATTGCAATTAGTAATCAGAGAGGCAAATTTAAAACTGAAAAAAATATGAATATGATAAAAATTAAAAAATATGCATTTCTATTTTGTACTATTTTAATTCTTGTTACTGATTTATCTGCACAACAATTAATCAGGGTTCGCCCTACAGAGATAGACGATGTTTTGCTTAATCCTGGGAAGGGATTTACAACTTTTCAACGTTTTAATGGCGATAGTTTGAATGATATAAATGTTGGAGTTGGTTGGACGGAAGGATTTCCAATTGATTATCAGGAATTTGATGGGGATTTAACTAATGATGACCACCCAGCTACAACAATCGCATATTACCGTATTTATTGGAAATTTATTGAACCCGAAGATGGTAAGTATAATTGGAATTTGCTTGACCGGGCATTGTATACTGCGATGAATAGAGGGCAGACATTGATGATTAGGATTGCCCCTTATGGAAGAAATGATAACGAAGATGTTCCCTATTGGTACAGGGAGATGGTTGACCCCAACCATGAATGGAAAGGTCCAGTGCCGAAATGGGTTGTAGATCCTGAAGATTCAAGGTATGCCCAATATTTTGGTAGAATGATACGTGCGTTGGGGAAAAGATATGATGGGCATCCGCAAGTTGAAGGAATCGACCTGGCAATTGTGGGCGCGTGGGGAGAAGGAGAGGGATCTCAATTACTTTCAAAAAACACAAGGCAACTGTTGGTGGAAGCATATACCGAATCGTTTACAAAAACACCTTTAATTGCCTTGTTAATGGATGAAAAAACCAATAAGTATATTAATTCTTTTGGGAATATGGGCTGGAGGATTGATTGTATTGGCGACCTTGATTTTTGGGCAGATGAGGAAAATGGTTTTGCGCATATGTACGACTTGTATCCACAGCGAATAATTAATTGTGGGGTGAAAGATGCATGGAAAAGTGCGCCATTAAGTTTTGAAATATGTGGCACATTCTCTAGATGGAAAGATAAACAAGGGTATAATCGGCAAGATATTGAGTATATTTTTAATGAATCTTTAAAATGGCATATCTCATCGTTTAATGCTAAATCATCGCCAGTGCCTGAAGAGTGGAATGACTTGGTAGATGAGTGGCTTAAGAAAATGGGATATCGTTTTGTACTTCGCACTATTGAATATCCTGAATACGTTGCACCTGGAGAAATGATCCAATATAAATCATGGTGGGAAAATAAGGGAGTTGCCCCTATTTATAAAGATTTTCTTCTTGCATTCCGGCTTACAAATGAAAAACGGACGGAAGTTTTTATTACGGATGCTGACATTAGGTCATGGTTGCCTGGTGATAATATTTATGACGATGCAATTGCTGTACCATGGGATATGCCAAGTGGAATTTATCAAATGCAGGTTGGGATATTAGATCGTCAATCCCACAAACCCAAAGTTAACCTTGCTATTGAGGGAAGAAATGCTGAAGGTTGGTATTCGTTTGGGGAAATAATAATAAAGGATTCTAAATTATAATTAGTATGAAAATAAAATTGTCAATTTTAGTACTAGTGGTTGCTGTATTTTTTATTTCGTGTAATAATCCTAATCCTATTGATTTATCGAAAAATGTGGTTTTGCGTGAAAACTGGAAACTAATATTGAACGATAGTCCCGAAAAACTTACCGGAGAGATTATTTCTCAAAAAGAATATAGCACTCAAAAATGGCACAATGCTGTTGTTCCCGGAACAATTGCAGGAAGTCTTGTTGCAGACAGTACTATTGTTGACCCGTACTTTGGTGTGAATCTAAAAACAATAGACTCATTGCAGTTTACAAAACCATGGTGGTATCGTACTACATTTATTTTAAATCAAGATGATATTAATAAAAGCATATCATTAAGATTTAATGGGATAAACTATCGTGCTAATTTGTGGATTAATGGGAAAAGAGTTGTTGATAAAGATAAATTGGCTGGTGCTTTCAATATTTTTACTTTCAAAATAAATGATTACGTAAAAAATGGTGAGAATGTTATTGCTTTAGAAGTTTGGCCTCCTGTTCCCGGCGACTATACAATTGGGTTTGTTGATTGGAACCCTTTTGCTCCGGATAAGAATATGGGAATATTTCGCGATGTAATTATTGAAATAAATGGCGGAATTAAAATGAGAAGTCCGTTTGTTCAAAGTAAAGTTGACAAAAAAAATCTTGATGCAGCCGATTTATCATTACAAGTAGAACTAGAAAATAATACAGAAAACCCTATTACCGGAATAGTTAGCGTTAATTACGCACTTGGTCAGCTTGAGCAAACAGTTACTGTACAAGGAGGTGAAATGTTATCGTGTAAATTTACTCCAGACCAATATCCTCAGCTAAAAGTTAAAAATGTAAAACTTTGGTGGCCTAACGGAATGGGAGACCCCAATCTTTATGATGTAGATTTTAAGTTTATTGCTGATAATAATGTTCTTGACAAGGTGTCCGACAAATATGGGATAAGGGAAATCGACAGCTATGTTGATAATAATGGGAACAGAGTGTTTGAAATAAATGGGAAGTTTACTTTAATTAGAGGTGCAGCCTGGGTAGATGATCTTCTATTGCAAGACACTGAAGAGACTATAGAAGCACAAATAAAATATGTAAAAGAAATGAACCTGAATTGTATCAGGCTCGAAGGAGTTTGGGGAAAGGATGAAACAATGTATGATTTGTGTGATGAAAACGGTATTTTAATAATGGTTGGTTGGAGCTGCCAGTGGGAACATCCACAACATCTGGGAAAACCTACACACAAAAAGTATATTGCTTTTGACAATCCGGAAGATATTGAACTTTTGTCAAGTTATGGAGAAAGCCAGTTTTTATGGTTACGTAATCATCCAAGCATCTATGTATGGATGATAGGAAGTGATAAATTTCCGGATCCACAAATAGAAAGAAATTATATAAAGTTCTTTAATAAATATGACACATCAAGACCTTATGTAGCGTCTGCTGCAGGTGTTAATTATGATTTGTTGAAAAATGATATAAGTGGGCCAACAGGTATGAAAATGAAAGGACCTTATGATTATGTCCCTCCCGTCTATTGGTATACCGACACAACTCTTGGTGGTAATTTTGGTTTTAATACTGAAACTAGCCCGGGAGCCAATATTCCTCCATTGGCATCTTTAAAGAAAATGATTCCTGCCGATCATCTTTGGCCTATTGATAATAATAAGTATTGGGAATTCCATTGTAATAAAGGTTACTTTAATTCTCTTGATGCACACCTTGAAGCTATTCGTGCCCGATACGGATATTCTAAGAATGTTGAAGAGTTTGCTTTTAAATCGCAACTTATGAATTATGAGCTTATGCGTCCTATGTTTGAAGCTTTTATCTCAAACCAACCCAGTAGTACTGGAATAATTCAATGGATGCTTAATTCTGCATGGCCTCAATTTTACTGGCAACTTTACGACGCTTACTTGCAACCGAATGCAGCATTTTATGCTGTAAAAAATGCTAACAAACCAGTTCATGCAATATATCGATATGGGAGAAATGACATTTATATTGCCAATAATACTCTTGATAAAGCAAATAATTTAAAAGTTAGTATTGATCTAATTGATGTTAATTCGAAAGTGTTTTTCAAACATCAATGGGAAGGAGTCGCAGCAGCCAATAGTTCATCACAAATATTTAAATTCCCCGACAATATTACCTTGCCTGAAGTCTATTTTATCAATTTAATAGTTTTAAAAGACAAGAAAGAAATAGATAACGGATTTTATTGGATATCCAAAAAACCGGATATTCTGAATTATGAAGATCCAAATACTACATGGGCATATACATGTAGTAAACAATTTGCCGATTACTCAGCATTAAATAAATTGCCTAAAGTTAAATTGGTTTATGATTATAAATTTGAAAAGAATAAAGATAGGGGATATGTAACCATAAAAGTTAAAAATAACACTTCTTCAATTGCATTCTTTACGTTTTTTGATATTGTAAATAAACAAGACGAACCTGTGCTCCCAATATTTTGGGATGATAACTATGTAACGTTACTCCCCGGCGAAGAACGAGTTTATCATGCCTATTATTCTTTAGATAAATACAAAGAAAAACCGATAATAAAAATAAAAGGATTTAATGTTGAATTTGAAATTCTTAAGTAAAGAATTAATAAAATAGAATTGAAGTTGAAATAAACTAAACGCAAATGGGGTTCATTGTTTTAAAAAAATAGATATAGGTTTGGAACAATACATTAAATAATGCGTGCAAGAAAACTGGCGAATTTTATGAAATGAATTATTATAGTAGCTCTCTCTTATTAGGCAGTGGTTGGTTTAATAGAATAATTTAATACAATGTTTAAAATCAAAAAACTTCAAATTATAAATCTCTCATATGAAAATCAAAAGTTATCTCGCATTATTTTTAGTAACATCTTTATTTTTTTATGGATGCCGGAATATGAAAAATGGTAAAAACAGCAATAGTAAAATAAACATTAAAAAAAATATTATCGTGAAAGTTACAAAAGAGTTTTACGGAAAAACTGCTAGTGGAGACGATGTATTTGCTTTCAGTTTAGAAAACAACAGGGGCATGAAAGTAAAAGTAATCGAGTTTGGTGCAATTGTTTCAGATGTTATTGTTCCCGACAAAAATGGGAACTCCGTAGATGTTGTTCTGGGATACGATAATTTAAATGGCTGGATTAACGATCTTTACTATTTTGGTGCAACCATTGGCAGGGTTGCAAACAGAATTGGAGGAGCAAAAGTAACTATTGGCGGGAAAGATTATAAACTTGCACCTAATACTTTGCCCGATTTTGGAAATAATAGTTTGCATGGTGGAGCAAAAGGCTTCAATAAAGTAATTTGGAAAGGGCAGGAATTTAATAATAAAAACGAAGCAGGAGTGGTACTAACCTATTTAAGTATAGATGGAGAAGAGGGATACCCCGGGAATGTTACATGCGAAGTTACATACACATTAAACAATGATGGAGAACTTGGTATTAATATGACGGCCACAACTGATGAAACGACTTTTGTAAACTTTACTAATCATAGCTATTTTAATCTTTCGGGTGCAGGCAGTGGCAATATACTGGATACAAAAATCATGATAAATGCCGCTAATTATACTCCTGCCGATGACGATCTAATTCCCACCGGGGAAGTTTCTGCAGTAAAAGGATTACCCGTTGATTTTTCTACCAGTCGTACAATTGCTTCGCAAATAGACGATATGCAAAAGGCTAAATTTAAAGGTTACGATCTTAATTATGTTTTGAATAAAACAAAACCGGATGCATTAAATATTGCGGCAAAAGCAATAGACGAAAAAAGTGGAATTTTGTTAGAAGTTTATACAACTCAACCATGTATGCACTTTTATACCAGTAATTTTCTGGAAGGGAAAACAGGGAAAGATGATAAAGTTTATAATCAATATGGAGCTTTCTGCTTCGAGCCGCAAGGTTATCCCGATGCTCCTAATAAACCTCAATTTGAATCTGTTAAATTAAATCCGGACGAAACATACAATCAAACAATTATTTATAAATTTTCTAATATAAATTAAAAAGTGTATGAATAGAAATATGGTAATACCAGAGTTAAGCACTCTTTCGCAAGAGAATTATTATGTTTTCTTAGACAATGCTTTTAAGCTGTTTTCACAATATCCTCAATATTTATGTGCTAACGAAGGGGTTGGAGTTTTAGAGTTGGCACACCTGTTTCCAAGAGTTCCTGAAACCCTGCTTGCCATCTATATTGGAATTAACGATGCAGTTTGCAATAAAGGTTTAGTTACTCCGTTTTTGCCGCGCCATGCCCATAATAATGTTTTTGTATTTGCCCCCGAAATATTTGCCGGGCAAAAAGATGTTCCTTCGGGTACAGTAGATGCAAAAGTTGTAATAAATGGTTTTGCACCTCCGAATGAAACGTGGGATAAAAATTGGACTTATGTAATGATTGCCGATCCGAAACGTACCAACGAAAGCCTTTGGAAAGAAAAAGGTTATATCGATATGATTCCGGCAAAATTTGAAGATTTTACAATGATTAGCGATCACAACAAAAGTAAAGTATGTACTTTTATTGATCCCGAAGCATTTAATCATCCAGTAAATAAAGGGCGTAATTATTTGAAAACAGCTCGCGCACGTGGCGAAAAAATGGCATCGGAGTATACAATTCCGGAACTTTTGAAGGGCGAAACAAACGGGTTAACCCCTGTAATTTTGCATCAAGGCGAAAAACTATATGTTGCGCGCCCCGATTTTCAACCCTGCGACCATTGCTGGAGCAACATTCACCCTGATAATATTGGATATGCAGTTGTACACGAGAACTCGGCAGTTCCATTAAATTTGGTAATTGCAAAACCACAAGTTGATGATAAATATAAAAAGAGTTTAATACCTCCGGCAGGTAGTGCCGATAATACAACCGACTGGTTTTTCCGTGGTAAAGAGTTATTCCGAACACCCATAAAAGCAGGGCATATTGGTGGATAATAATTTTGATGTAATTTCCAATCCTGTACATTTTAAACTATACTCAATTCAATTAGAAAAAATATGAAAAGAACATTAGTATTATCAGCATTAGTAGCTGCGCTTGGTGGTTTACTATTTGGTTTCGACACAGCGGTTATTTCAGGTACAACAGGTTGGCTCGAATCAGTGTTTGAGCTATCGAAATCTCAACTTGGTTTTACAGTGGCAAGTGCGCTAATTGGTACAATTATCGGTGCACTCTCAATTGGGAAATTGGCAGATAAATATGGCAGAAGATATGTTCTTTTTATCCTTGCTCTTCTGTATTTAATTTCTGCCGTTGGCTCAGGACTCGCGTGGAACTGGTACAGTTTTTTAATATTCAGATTAATTGGAGGTATTGGAGTAGGTGGAGCATCGGTAGTTTCGCCAATGTATATTGCCGAAATATCGCCGGCAAAAATTCGAGGACGTTTAGTGGCAGTTGCTCAGTTAAATATTGTTTTGGGTATATTACTCGCTTATTTTTCAAACTATCTTATTAGTAGTTTTAATTTAGGTCAGGTTGAATGGCGCTGGATGTTTGGCGTTGAAGCAATACCTGCAGCACTGTTTTTTATCTTTTTATTTGCCACACCTCGCAGTCCGCGTTGGCTTATTGCAAATAATCTGGTTAACGAAGCTAGAATAGTTCTAGATAAATGTGGCACCGATTCAGGAGATATAGACATGGAAGTTAGCGAAATTCAAAAATCTTTAAACTTAGAACACCACTCCATAAAAGAGCCATTTTTTACAAAGAAATACCGGACTCCTATTATGCTGGCGGTTATGTTGGCGCTGTTTAATCAGTTGTCAGGGATAAATGCAGTGCTATATTATGCACCCGATATTTTTAATATGGCAGGCTTTGGAAAAAGTACAGCATTGCTTAACAGCATGGGTATTGGTGGGGTATTTTTTGTTTTTACCATAGCGGCAATGGCCGTGATTGATAAAATGGGGCGTAAAAAAATTATGATTGTAGGTTCAATTGGTTATATAATTAGTTTAAGTACTACGGCATGGGCATTCATTAAATATGGCGACAATTTTACCGAAGCTGGTAGTTTAATAGTTCTCGGAAGTGTATTTCTTTTTGTTGCGTCTCATGCTTTTGGGCAGGGTTCGGTAATTTGGGTTTACTTGAGCGAGATATTTCCGAACAGAGTGCGGGGGCGCGGTCAATCGCTTGGAACCACAACACATTGGATTGCTGCAGCAGTTATTTCATGGACATTCCCATTAATAGCCGAATTTTCAGGTGGTTATGTATTTGCTGTTTATGCAATTTTTATGGTGATTCAACTTATTTGGGTTATTACAAAAATGGTTGAAACAAAAGGTGTTTCGCTGGAAGATATTCAGAAAAAACTTGGTATTGAATAATTATCAATTACAATTTATGCGAATCCAGGGTTGAACCCCATTCAGGGTTCTGGCATATTATTTTATCAAACCGTAGGTTTTACCTACGGCTATTATTGTTATATCCTTTCAGGATTTCAATTTTCCGATTTAAAAAATAATTTTCACAGCAAAAGAACTATGAAATAGTTCAATAATAATAACCACGGATGAAATCGGTGGCATATAATAGAAATAGTTACAACCCTGACAGGGTTGAATGTTACTTTTTTGACCTTGTACAAATAATTTCTCAACCCTTGATTCGCATAATTTATAAGCTTTTTTAGTATCTTATTTCTAATATACTCAAACCAAATAGGAACCCGAAAAATCAGGTTTAATTTTTTGAAAATTATCAGTTAAGCAATTTTCAAATTCTTTATTTAACCATATTTTATTTTCAAAAAAATTATCTACTGCTTTACTTAAATCTTGAAATTTCAGATAAAACTTATTGTACACAACCATTTTTTTTAAGATGTGCCAAAGCCTTTCGATAATATTCAAATTTGGAGAATATAGCGGTAAAAAATGGAGACATATTCTTTTATTCCCGGCTAAGAAATCTTTTACCAATTGCGAGTGATAATATCTGGCATTATCTAAAATGATATGGATTTTCCCTTCTTTTTGATTTTCTAATATCACCTGCAGTAAGGCAATCATTGTTTGGCTATTGATTCGTTCATCTTATACATAAAGCACCTCTTTTGTTTTAAGATTAAGTGCTCCATTGATATTTGTTCTTTTTCTACCATTATTTGTTTTTAGTTGTTTTGTTTTTCCTCTTCTAATCCATCCATAACTCGCTATTGAGTTATGTTGTGGAAGAACACCATCCATCAAATAGATTTGGTCATTTTCTTCTAATCCATTTTTTAATTCCTTGTATTGCACTATAAATTCTTCTTGCTTTCTGACATCTGCTTTACAAGGTGTCAACACTAGTTTTTTGTAAACAAAGCCTAACCTTTTTAATAATGAATTGATGCCATTTGTCGTATATGTTATTCCAAAACATTCCTTAATCCATACAATAATTCCTTTGGTACTGCTGTATGTATTCTCTTCTAAATGCTCCTCAAGTTCATTAATCTGGTATTCATTTAGTCTCGGTGAAGTTCCTTTGTTTTTGTCTGCAAGCATACTTTCTGTTCCTTGGATAAGATACTGACTCCTGTATTTTCTTACTGTATCATCATCAAGAAATAGAATCTCTCTAACTTCTACACAAGAAAAACCTTTGTCTAAAAGAAGTAATGACTTCAATTTATCTGCAAATTTTCTTTCAGAACAATTACGATGTAACTGTTTGATTTTTTCTTGTTCATTTTGCGTTAAAGTAAAGTTCATTTGTCTGAAATTCAATACTTTAAAGTATATAAAGCAACTTGTTGAAATACAAATAAAAATGCATTAAGTGATTAACAATTAATTGTTTAATAACTCGATAAAGTGTTTTCCCGAAAAGCTAATCAGTTTGAGTATATGATTGATTTTTCTGCCTTCGAGTGTAAAACGGTAAATATTTGGTTTTATTACTCTCGGTAAAATATTTTGAGATTATTTTAGCTTTAACGCGACTACCAAATTTTCTGTTCCTGCAATAAAAAGATTCTTAACACTAAATGAGCTTTTGCTTTTATCGGGTAATGTAACTATTGTTTCTCCGTTTGCAGGAATTGTAAAATCAGAATCCTCCAAAGTTTGCATTTCAAATGGCACATCGGAGTTATTTTTGATAATGTATATTTTCCCCTTTTTAACTTTTTCATATAATTGAACTTCAACAGCAGCCTCGAAAAATGCTTTTAAATACTCCTCTTTTCCGGCTAAATAATTACCGTACCATGCAATTGTACGGTTGGCAAAAAGAGCCTCGCGGATTGCATTTTCGGTACGTTCTTTTGCTAACACTAATGTCATTGGGCGATGGTATTTTTTAAGGTCGTACATTTCTGATACAATGCCATGAATATCGGAAGTTGCAAAAAATGCCAGATCTTTATTAACACACCAGTCTAAAGCTATCGGATACCACTCTTTTTCGTTAAAAACTTCTATGGCGTGAATCATTCCTTTTTCGTAAAGTTCGGTATGAATATCCCACCATTTTGTGGTGTCGGGTTGTTGTGCTTTCCATCCTGGATGGTTCCAGATTATGTATGCGCCTTGTTTTTTTGCTTCGTCGAAAGCTTCGTGCCAATCTTGTTTATTTAGTGCATTTGTATCGTCTAAAAACAGTGCATTAAAATGACCGGGAGGCATACTGCGGGTAATTTCGCCGGCATGAATTAAAATGATATTCTTTTCGCGTGCCCTAACTTTAGCTATTTCAAATGCAGAATTGTTATCGCCGCCAACATGCTTCCTGCTTGGGTTTCCTTCAATATGGTCAGTTATGGCAATTACATCCAAACCTTCGTTCCACGCCTCGTTAACTCTAAAGGTAGGCCAAACAATACCATCAGAAAAAATGGTGTGCATATGAAAATCGCACTTTAAAGTTTGGTATCCCAAAATATCAGGGATGTTGATTGTTTTTCGGGATTGGTTCTGTAATAACTCCGGCATTTGAATGTTATTTGCATCTTGAGCAAATACTGAAATTGCACATACGATTCCAAAAATACTAAGGATAAATTTCGATTTCATTGATTTACTTTTTAATATTTTACGAATATAATTAAATTTTAAGTTGAAGAGATAAAATAAAATTAGCACCCGGCGAAATAATACCCGAAGAGTAAGTTCTAAAGCGTTTATCGAGCATGTTTTCGACACCGCCGCCAACAGTTATATTTCTGGTAAGTTTGTAATTAGATTTTAAATTCAGAGTGTACCACGATGGTGAGTGAGGATTTCCATTTTCATCGGGCAGATAAATATGCGGTTTATCTTGTTCTGATGGTGCCAGTTCATTGTAGCTTATCTGTCCGCTGTAATCAATATAAAAATTGAGATATAATTTAGGGGTTTCATAAATAATGGATGAGCTGCCAAAAGTTGGTGGCACATGGCGAATAGGGAAACCATCCGAGTCTTTTCCTTTGGTAATTGTTAAATAATTTTGGGTGCGTAGTGTATTTGTAATTATATATTCGAATGTGAAATTAGCCCCGTAAATTGTCGCCGACTCGGCATTTACCAGTGCCTCAACTTTGCTCATTTCTCCATCATACAAAATAGAATCTTGCCCATTCAGCATATAATCGCGGCGAACCATCGCATCTTTTAACGATGTATAAAAACCTGTAATTTCAATTTTCGCCTTGCTTGTGTAACTACGAATAATACTCAGTTCAAGATTTCTTGCATATTCAGGTTTGAGGTCGGGGTTCGGAACAACAACATTCCCCGGCTCCGAATCGAAAACTTTTGCAACATCGTCAATATTTGGCGATCGGAAACCGGTAGATGAGTGAATGTTTATTTGCCAATCTTTTGTGGGATGCCAAACTATTCCCAGATTTCCGTTAAATGCAGAGTTTTTCATGTCGAAACCTGCGAATGGGAAATTGTAAAATTGCGGGTCGAATTCGCCCTTTAAATATGTGTATGTAAATCGCGAACCAACCTGAAAAATGAATTTGCTATTCAAATTGTACTTAAACGAATAGTACCCGGCAGCACTTTTGTACGATGAACCATCAGGATATCGCGATGCTATTTCCTCAGTTTCATGCGAAAGAAGATTCTTTGAAATTCCGGTAGAATTGACCTTATTTGTATTTACTTCGAATCCATAAAACAGTTCTGCATATTTGTCAAACATTTTGTCGAAATCGAGATTGATTGAAAAAATATCGAGATTCTCTTTGCGTTGACGTAAAAAATTGTTGTTTAATTTTCGGTCGTTTCTACTCTCCGAATAATTTTGATAACCGGTTAGCAAACTTACTTTGTTAAAAAGAGAGTGATCTTTAACGTATCGGAACTGCCCTGAAAACATTGTCCATTTTTGTGGACCATAATACCAGTCGGCATATTTTAAATTTTCGCCACGGTACTGTATTAACCTGTCGTATCGAGGAATATTCCCGGTTTGTGAATGGTGTGCGCTAATTAAAAAGTCGTAATTATCGTTGGGACGAAACCTAACTTTCCCTAGCAAATTAAACTGATTATATCCTGAATATTTTTGAATCTTATTATTTGTGTTTTGAACTATTTTATCTGCTCCGGTGTATTTCTCATTGGAAACATATTCTGGACGGAGATAATAATCTGGTCCATTTGAACCCATCCGTAAATCGTCGAAATCGGTGTAAGTAGAGCTGAAAACTGCTGCCCATTTTTTAGAGCCAAAGTTGTAAATTCCGTTTACTGTTTTTTCGAAGTTAGCACTTGAATAACGTGAAAATATTTTTCCTGAATGTTCGTAGTCTTTAGATGTGGAAAGTTTGGGTTTGAGAGTGTTAAAACTCATAACTCCACCCAAAGCGTCGCTGCCATAAATTACCGAACCCGGACCAAAAATAACCTCCGCACTTTCCAGATTATTAACATCAAGCGAAATTATGTTGTGTAAGTTTCCACTCCTATAAATGGCGTTATTCATTCTAATCCCATCAACAACAATTAAAACACGGTTTGCCGAAAATCCCCTAATCATTGGACTGCCGCCACCCATCTGACTTTTCTGAATGAAAACGCCTCCTTTTGTGCCCAGCAAATCGGCAGTGGTTTGCGGATTAACATGCAAAATGTCTTCAACCTGAATAGTTTTTATTGTATGTGGAATCTCATCTTTTGTCTGTTCCCAGCGATTTACCGAAACTACAATTTCATTTATTCGGATTGGGTCTTCAATTAATAAAACAATTTTACCTTGCCTTATTATTTTTTCGATTGTTGATGAGTAAGGTAAGAAGGATGAGTGTTTAAATAGAATTGTGCTTTTTGCAGGAAATGTTTTTATTTGTGCTTTGCCGGATTGATCGGTTTGTGTTGAAAATCTTTCTGTAAAAAGTAACACACCTTCTATGGGTTTTCCTGTTTTTGCGTTCAATACCTGAATGGTTTGACCAAAGAGGGTAGAAATAAGGTATATAAATAATAAAGTTATTAAAAGTCTCTTCACTGGTTTTTTGTAAAAATGGTTTTGCGCGTTTATTACAAAAATCGTGCCTGTGGTTTTGGCAGATGGATAAAAAAAGTCCGACCTGCATTTGCAAGCCGGATTCTGAAAAGTCATCAGATGACTAAATTTCTATTTTTTTACTTTTCGGAGATGATTAATTTAAAAAAAGCAAAAGTTTTTATACCAAACCCTGTGCAATCATCGAATTGGCAACTTTAACAAAACCTCCAATATTTGCACCTTTTACATAATTCACATATCCATCAGCATCTTTTCCAAACTCCACACACATTTGGTGAATATCCACCATAATTGAGTGTAGTTTTTTATCTACTTCATTGCGACTCCAGGCAAGTCGCATACTGTTCTGTGTCATCTCTAAACCTGAGACTGCCACACCGCCGGCATTTGCTGCTTTCCCCGGGCCGTATAGGATTTTAGAATTTAGGAAATGGTGTACTGCTTCCAAATTGCTTGGCATGTTTGCACCCTCGGCAACTACAAAACACCCATTTTTAATCAATGATATTGCATCATTTTTATCAATTTCATTTTCGGTGGCGCAAGGCAATGCAACATCGCATTTAATATTCCACGGACGTTGTTTGTGTAAATGCTGAACTCCATATTTATCGGCATATTCTTTTATCCTGCCACGATGAATATTTTTCAGTTCCATAATAAAAGCCAGTTTTTCAGAATCGATTCCGTCGGGGTCGTAAATTGTGCCGCTCGAATCGGAAAGTGTTACCACTTTCCCTCCCAACTCAATAACTTTTTCGGTTGCAAACTGAGCAACATTTCCTGAACCCGAAATTAAAACAGTTTTCCCTTTAATACTGTCGCCTTTGGTTTTTAACATCTCTTCGGCAAAATATACAGTTCCGTAACCGGTTGCTTCGGGTCTTATTAGGGAGCCTCCCCACTCAATCCCTTTTCCTGTTAATACTCCGGTAAATTCGTTACGCAGGCGTTTGTACTGTCCGAAAAGAAATCCAATTTCGCGCCCGCCAACACCAATATCGCCTGCCGGAATATCGGTGTTTTGTCCTATGTGCCGAAATAGTTCGCTCATAAAACTCTGGCAAAAGTGCATTACTTCGTTGTCCGTTTTGTTTTTCGGGTCGAAGTCGGAACCTCCTTTTCCGCCTCCCATTGGCAACGATGTGAGACTGTTTTTTAATACTTGCTCAAATGCCAGAAATTTAAGAATTCCTTGATTTACAGTGGGATGAAAACGGAGACCGCCTTTGTAAGGTCCAATGGAACTGTTCATTTCAACACGGTAACCACGATTAATATGAATGTTTCCCCGGTCATCTGTCCACGGAATACGGAATTGAATTACTCGCTCCGGTTCAACCATGCGCTCAAGAATTTGGGCATGAATATAACGTGGGTTAGCAAGCAGGAAATCTGCTAAGGTTTCAACTACTTCTTTTACTGCCTGATGGAATTCAGGTTGTCCCGGATCTTTCGACTTTACATAATTCATGAAGTCTTCGATAAAAACTTTTGAGTTTTTTGTATTCATAATAAGTATGTTTTAATTTTCGCGGTTAAGTTACAAAAAGAATACTATTTTAAGCAACTTGTTTTCAGTATATTAATGTGTGTAATAAAATTGAAAATGAAGTTTGAAATGAGTAAAATGTGTTAATTCAATAAGTTGTACGAAACAATTTAATGATTTTCTTTTCTTAACAGGAATGGAAAATTATTTAATTTTAACGGTAAATATCCCTTCGGGAAAATAAAAAACTGTTATCGTTGAATTATTCTGGGCTAAAACTTTTGTATTTTTTCGTAAATCAATCTCTATTTTAAATGGTTGTATTTATGCGTTAATAGAAGAGTTTTTTAATGAGGTGCATTCAACAAAATATTTATCTTTGCGGCTTATTATCAGAATCGTATTCAAAAAAATATAATGGAATATAAATTTGCAGAGATAGAGCCGAAGTGGCAAAAATACTGGGAGGAAAATAAGACGTTTAAAACGCCCGACGATTACTCGAAACCAAAATATTATATATTGGATATGTTTCCGTATCCGTCGGGAGCGGGACTGCATGTTGGGCATCCGGAAGGTTATACAGCGACGGACATTTTGAGCCGCTACAAACGGATGAAAGGTTTTAACGTTTTGCACCCAATGGGATACGATGCATTTGGTTTGCCGGCCGAACAATATGCCATGCAAACGGGAACTCACCCTGCGGTTACAACACAAAAAAATTGCGATAATTTTCGTCGTCAGATTAAAGCCATCGGTTTAAGCTACGACTGGGATCGTGAAATTAATACCACCGACCCAAAATATTTCAGATGGACGCAGTGGATTTTTAAGCAACTTTATAATACGTGGTTTGATGGCGATTTGAAAAAAGGGCGACCGATTTCGGAGCTGCCAATTCCGGAAGAAATTAGTGCTGCCGGCGAAAAAGCTATTCAGGAATATATTGGTGAAAAACGACTTGCATACTACGATAATGCACAGGTTTGGTGGTGCGACTCGTGTAAAACGGTTTGTGCAAACGAGGAGGTTTTAACCGATGGTGCGCACGAAAAATGTGGTCATCAGGTAATTCGTAAGAACCTGAAACAGTGGTTGCTGCGTATTCCTCATTATGCCGAGCGTTTGCTGGAAGGACTCGATGATTTGGATTGGCCTGCCGGTGTAAAAGATATGCAGCGCAACTGGATTGGCAAATCGAGCGGGGCAGAAGTTGATTTCGAGATTGATGGGCTGGGCAAAAAACTGCGTGTTTATACAACCCGTCCCGACACACTTTTTGGAGCAACTTATATGGTAATTGCACCCGAACATGAATTTGTTAACGAGATTGTAACCGCCGATAAAAAGCAGGCAGTTGCTGATTATATAAAAGCATCGGCACTGAAATCGGATTTAGACCGTACCGATTTGGCAAAAGAGAAAACCGGGGTTTTTACCGGGTGTTATGCAATTAACCCGGTAAACAACCAGCAGATTCCAATTTGGGTTGCCGACTATGTTTTAATGGGTTACGGAACCGGCGCAATAATGGCTGTTCCGGCGCACGACACCCGCGACTTTGAGTTTGCCAAAGAGTTTGATATTCCGGTAAATTGTATTCTCGACCCGAAAGATGTGGAGGGCAGAAATGAGATTTTGGACGGCGATAAATGCTGGACCGAAGATGGCGAATACATAAACTCGGCAAGCACAGAAACAGGTTTGGATATTAACGGATTAAATAAAGCCGAAGGAATTGAGAAAACTGTTGAATGGCTGGGGAAAAACGGACTTGGGAAAGCAACCGATAATTTCAAACTGCGCGACTGGTTGTTTAGTCGCCAGAGATATTGGGGCGAGCCGTTTCCGGTAATTCACTGGGAAGATGGCGAAGTTACTTTGGTGGAGGATGAAAACCTGCCGTTGCAGTTGCCCGACCTTGAAGAATATACTCCGGGAGAGTCTGGCGAATCGCCACTTTCGAACGCTGAAGATTGGCTAATTGTTACCGATAAAAATGGTAGAAAAGGCCGCCGCGAAACTAATACAATGCCGCAATGGGCGGGTTCGTGCTGGTACTATTTACGCTACATCGACCCGAATAATACCGAGAGTATTTTCGATGTAAAAAAAGAGCAGTACTGGATGCCGGTTGATTTGTATGTGGGCGGTGCCGAACACGCTGTTTTGCATCTGTTATATTCTCGTTTCTGGCATAAAGTGTTGTTCGATTTAGGAATTGTTTCAACCAACGAACCTTTCCAAAAACTTTTTAATCAGGGAATGATTTTAGCATTTGCCTACGAAACTTCTACCGGTGCAAAAGTAGCATCCGATTTGGTTGAGGAAAAAGATGGAAAATATTTTCATACTGAAACGGGGGAGGAGCTTAGTCAGATTGTGGCAAAAATGTCGAAATCGTTGAAAAACGTGGTAAACCCCGATGATGTGATTGAAAAGTTTGGTGCCGACTCGTTACGTTTGTACGAGATGTTTATGGGACCGCTTGACGAACGTAAACCGTGGGCAGAAAATGGCGTAAAAGGTGTATTTAATTTTCTGGGGCGTGCCTACCGTTTCTTTGCCGACCCCAGTAATATTGTAGATGGAGTTGAAGATAAAGAGGTTGCCAAACTTCTGCATCAAACCATTAAAAAGGTTGAACACGATATTGAAAATCTTAAGTTCAATACAGGTATTTCGGCGTTGATGGTTTTTAATAATCATGCCATTAAAAAAGGTAAGGTAACTAAAGATACTGCCGAAATTTTTGCCAGAATATTAGCGCCTTACGCACCTCACGTTGGTGAAGAGTTATGGAGTTTGTACGGACATACAAAAACGCTTGCTTACGAACCCTGGCCAAAAGTTGACGAGAGTTTACTGGTTGAGGATACGCACGAATACCCGGTTTCGTTTAATGGGAAAATGCGGTTTAAAATGGAATTTCCGTTAGATTTACCAAAAGACGAAATTGAAAAAGCTGTTCTTGCCGACGAGCGTTCAGCAAAATGGTTAGAGGGGAAAACTGTACGTAAATTTATTTTTGTTCCCAGGAAAATTATTAATGTTGCTGTTGGGTAGTTATGTTAACCCGTCAAGCGGTTGAAACCGCTTGACGGGTTAAGGAACGATATTGAATTTAATTTCCTACTAAGGTTGAGTCCACTATGAAAAGTCATCAGATGAATCATTTAGCAGAAAGCACAGGAAATTCAAATCTGGCAATCAGTTGGTTACAAAGTCATCAGATGACTAAAAGTCTATTTATTTACTTTTTGGAGGGGAATCATTATGGCATTTTAAAAAAAGAGACGGTAATTGATAACACTTTAACTTTCGACCCAAACGAAAAAGATGAATTGCCATTTTAATTTTTGCTGACTCAAATCCTCCGACTGCCTGCGGCAGCCACCTCCTATTGCAATGTAAGATTTACCTTGAATAAGATTACTTTTGTAATTCTTTGGAATGAGCACAAGAATTATTTACATTTGATACGGCAATTTTAATGAAGATTCCTTTTTGGAACAGAGCAGAAAGATTGTCAACATCTCTATAAAAACTCGGTTTTATGGAAAGCAAAATTAAACGGAGAGAATTTATCAATATTACTTCTGTTGCAGGTTTGGGGGTAGGATTAGGTGTGCCATCCATTGCCTGTGCCATAAACAACAAATCGATAAAACCCGTCTTATTGGGTGGCCCGCAAACATACACCGGAAGTTGGCCTGTCTGGCCGATATTTGATCAGGTTGAAAGAGAGGAACTTCTAAATGTTTTAAACAGTGGGGAATGGTGCCGGTTGGGAAGCAAAACTGCTCCCAGATTTGAGGATGAATTCCGAAAACTCACAGAAGCCAAATACGCTTTTGGAGTTTCGAGCGGAACAAGTGCTCTATATACAATGCTTGGAGCTTTGAATATTGGTCCGGGAGACGAAGTCATTATTCCGCCATATACTTTTATTGCCACTTATAATGTAGTGGTTTTAAATTACGCATTACCAATATTTGTGGATACTGACATCGAAAGTTTTCAGATTGATGCCAGCAAAATAGAATCGTCAATAACAGATAATACAAAAGTTATTATGCCGGTACATGTTGGAGGCTCGCCTGCCGATATCGACAGGATAATGGATATTGCAGAAAAACACAAAATTCCTGTTATCGAAGATGCATGTCAGGCACATCTCGCAGAATGGAAAGGGAAGAGTGTTGGAAACTGGGGTTTGGGAGGGGCATTCAGTTTTCAGGCTTCAAAAAATCTTAATTCGGGAGAAGGAGGTGCAATTATAACAAATGATGAAACTTTTATACAGAGCTGCTATAGCTTTCACCATCAGGGGCAAGGAAGTAATGCTGCGAGTTTAGAACCGGGTACAGGAACGCGGGGTTCTAATCTTCGCATAACTGAATTTCAGGCTGCAATTCTTCTTGCTCAGATGACGCGACTCGTTGAACAGGCAAAAAGAAGATCGGAAAATGCCGGTTATCTGACCAAAATGCTTAAAGAGATTCCCGGAGTTACACCAGCAAAACTTTATAACGGAGTTACACGCAGTGCATATCATCTTTATATGTTCCGTTATGATAAAGAGAAGTTTGCAGGAATGGATCGGGCAAAATTCCTGAAGGCTTTGAACGCCGAAGGAATACCCTGCTCAAAAGGTTATAACTCTTTAAGTAAGTCTGAGTACGTGACAAATCTTGCAAAAAACAAGCATTACCTAAACATTTACGGAACGAAAACCATGAATGATTGGGTAGAACGTATATCGTGTCCTCAAAACGACAGACTGTGCAAACAAGAAGCGGTTTGGTTTTATCAAACAATGCTTCTCGGAACTAAAACTGATATGGAACAAATTGCAGAGGCAATTAAAAAGATTTCTATGAATGCAGTTGAAATTAGTAAGACCTGAGTTGTTTATAATTCGAAAATGTAGATTATGATTAAAAAATATTTAAGTTTAGTTCTTTTGATATTTAGTCTTTCAGTGGCTGGATCTGATTTTGAAGTTGGTTTTGGCAGAAAAATAATAACACCTGAAAAATTACCTTTTTGGCTGAGAGGGTATGCAAGCAGGGAAAAACCAGCAAGCGAAATCGATCATAATCTTTGGACAAAAGCTGTAGTTATTGAGGACACTGAGAGTAACCGTATTATTATAGTAACTGTTGAGAACCTGGGGTTAACACGCTCAATTACAGAAAGTGTTGCCGACAGTTTAATGAAAAAATATAAGATAGATCGCTCGCAGGTATTTTTCAACTCATCTCATACACATTCTGCTCCCGTTATATCTCCTGCATCATATTTAAATACTGAAGATATAATAACAATTGCAAAATATGGACAAACGCTAAAAGACAAAATAATATCAGCTGTTGCTCTTGCTATGGATAATCTAGAACCTGCCCATTTATTGGTTGGGCACGGCTCGGCAACTTTTGCCAAAAACCGAAGAGACAAAAAATTTCCCCAACCTGTAGATTACGATGTTCCGGTACTAAAAATAACTTCTCTTAATGGGACATTGATGGGTGTTTTGTTTGGATATGCTTGTCATAACACAACCCTAACCGGTAAACAGACAGCTATTAATGGCGATTATGCAGGGTATGCTCAAATTGAGCTTGAAAAAAATCATCATGGAATATATGCAATGTTTTTACAAGGTTGCGGGGCAGATATCGATCCATATCCAAGGGGGAATATAGAATTGGCAAAACAACATGGAAAGTCTCTCGCCAATGCAGTTAATAGTATTTTGGAAAAAAGAGAATTGATAGAAGTAAAACCTCCCATTAAAACCGATTATCAGGTTGTGGATCTTGAATTTAAACCTTTTGATTTAGAGTTATACCAAAAAGATTTGGAGAGCACAGACAAATTTGCTCAGCGAAGAGCTATACTTATGATTGACGCATACAACAAAGGATGGAAAACTAATATCTATTCATATCCCATACAGGCTGTTCGGTTTAATAATGATTTTACAATTATTGCTTTAAGCGGAGAAGTTGTTGTGGATTATTCTTTTATGTTAAAAAAGAAATATCCGAACGAAAACTTGTTTGTTGCAGGGTATTGTAATGAAGTGGTTTGCTACATACCATCTAAAAGAATTCTTGCAGAAGGAGGTTACGAAGCAGATGATAGCATGATATACAAAGGACTTTCTGGTCCTTTTGCAGATGATGTACAAGACAGAGTCCTTAATACAATTCATCAAATTATGGTAAATATTGGAGTTAATCCATAATCTACTGAAATCGGTTTAAAATAGTTATTTGAAATTTAGGTTCATTCCTTAAAATAGTTACAACTAAAACAAAAATTATGGCAAAAATTTATTACGTAGGCGACTGGGCTGTATTAATGGGACCCATGTTTGCAGAATCACCCTTTAATTTCGAATACAAAGGGATCGACATTTTCAATTATGGCGAGTGGTTAATGAAAGCTTTAGAGTCTTCAAACGAACACTATGTGAAATCGGTTCCGGCCTGGGACTTTTATAAAATGGGACCGGGTGAATATGAAAAAGTACTGGAAGAATTTGATGTTATTATTTTTAGTGACATTGAAGCCAAAAATTTTCAACTTGCTCACAACTTTTTCGATCGTGAAAAAATGGGAAAAGGTATTTTAACCCAGCCCGACCGTACACGTTTAACAGTTGATTGGGTAAACTCGGGAAAGAGTGTACTTTTTATGGGTGGCTGGCTTTCATTTTCCGGAGAAATAGGCAAAGGTGGCTGGGGGCGTACCCGGTTGAAAGAAATTCTTCCTGTACAGTGCTTGTCTGGTGATGATTTGGTTGAAAGCACCGAAGGTTTTTACCCGGTTGCAGATTCAAAATGGCAAGACTTTTTTGGTGAGGTTAATTTAGACGAAATGCCGCCTATTTTGGGATACAATCAAACTTTGGAGCGTAAAGGTTTTGACACTATTATTAGAATTAAAGACAGTGAAGATCCTCTTTTGGTTTATGGAGAGATAGGCAAAGGTAAAGTATTGGCTTATATGTCGGATCCTGCACCACACTGGGGTTGTAATATCGTATATTGGGAGCACTATAATGCTTTCTGGCTAAAATGCCTCGAGCTGGTATTATAAAAAATTGCAAACTTAATTATTGCTGCAACCCATATCTGTTTTAGGGGACTTCTATTATCGCATCAAAGGAATTAATAGAAGTGCCCCAGTTAATTTTATATTAACCTGAATCTCGATTGGGTAGGGTTACAGCTTCATAAGGGTTAAGAGGTTAACACTTTAACTTTCGACCCAAACGAAAAAGATGAGTTGCCATTTTAGTTTTTACTGACTCAAATCCTCCGACTGCCTTTGGCAGCCACCTCCTTTTGCAAAGGAGGATTTGCTTTGAATGAGGTTTCTTTATGTAAATTTATTCTCCGAAAATTCATCAGATGACTAAATTATGAATTGACACTACAAGTGTCGAAAAATAATAACCCGGTACAAACCGTGTCCGACTGCTGGCGGAGTGCCGGGTATAAATAGTCTCAGCAAGAAAACTCTACAAAATTATAAATGTTTCTTTTGGCGATATTTTTATTTTTCTCAATTCACTGATGCTCAGGCATCACTTCATTTCCAAAAAGTAAAAATCTCATCCAAAATAATTCATTTCAT
>JAJRSD010000058.1 GCA_024278975.1 Bacteroidota bacterium | reverse complement strand
TTAGGTTTGGATTACTCACCCTGATAATTTTGCAGTCAGATAAATCTGACCACAAAATTATCGTCCCTCTCTTCGCGAAGAGAGGGAGAAGAGGGAGAGTAGTAAAAGATTGACATTTAGTTGTTTAATGTAAATATATACAGATGAAATTATTATTTAGCCCTTTTTTTACTCGGTGTCATTTTATACTCGCGGCGCATTTCAAAAATATCGGTGCTAATAGAATAATCTCCAATTAAATGTTTGCAGAAATAATCGGCTTTTAGCCAAAAAAAGTACTCGGTATGTTCGCCGAAACCATGTCGCTGACCGGGCATTATAAAAAAGTCGAAACGTTTTTTTGCTTTAATCAGTGCATTTGCCATACGAATTGTATTTCCGGGGTGAACGTTATTGTCCATATCTCCGGTAACAAGGAGTAAATTGCCACGGAGGTTTTTTGCCAGTTGCGAGTTTTTCTCGATATCGTAAATGAATTTCGATTCACCTTCATCGTTAATCTCCTCTTTTACACCGTGGTGCGTTTCGCTCCACCAGCGGTTGTATATATTGTTTTCGTGATTTCCTGCTGACGACACAGCCGCTTTATAAAAGTCGGGATACTGCAAAAGTGCTGCTGTTGACATAAAACCACCGCCCGAATGACCCGAAATTCCAACCCGCTCAATGTCGATAAATTTGTAACGGTCGGCGAGTTGTTCCACCACATATTTCTTATCGGCTAAACCATAATCCCGTAAATCGTTGTATCCGTAGTTATGATACCATTTCGAACGATTCGGGTGTCCGCCACGATTTCCCAATGTAATAATCACAAAACCGAGTTGTGCAAAACGGTCGGTTCTATCCATACGAGCCGAAAACGAACTGTTTACTGCTTCGGTTTGCGGCCCCGGATAGACGTATTCCAAAATTGGATAAAGTTTGGTTGAATCGAATTTAAAAGGGCGGTACATTACACCATAAATATCGGTAATTCCATCGGCAGCTTTAGCTTTAAAAATCTCGGGGAATTTGTATCCGGCAGCAAAAAGATTACTTAAATCGGCAGTTTCCAGCTCCATAACAATTTTACCACTATTATCGTAAACAACAGATTTTGGTGTTGTATTTACTCTGGAATAGTTGTCGATAAAATAGCGATGCGAATCGCTTATTGAACTACGATGAGTAAAATTGCCCGGATTTATTAGCTTTAAACCCGTGCCATCCATATTTATTTTATAAAGGTGGTTGTAATACGGATTCTCTCCATTCTCGCGGCCATTTGCTGTAAAATAAATTATCCGGTTTTTTTCATCTACTTTCGAAATACTGCTGCAATGCCACGAGCCCGAAGTAATTTGGTGTTTTAAATTTCCCTCTCCATCGTATAAATACAAATGTGCCCAACCGTCTCGCTCCGACCATTGTATAAACTCATCGCCATCGTTAATTAAAAAGAGTGGTTTAATCTCGTTGTAAGTATTTAAGCGCTCCTCCACCAGAGTTGTAATTTCTCTGGTTTCAGGATTTACAACACAGACATCTATTTTATGCAAATTGCGGCTTTTACGTGTGAAATAAATTTTATCCGAAGATTTTGAAAGCCATGTTCTGGGCACAAAATCTTTAATTCGTTCTTTGTTTGTCAGGTTTGCACGATTAATAGAGATTTGTTGGTCGGCAAATGCAGAAACATCAATATTTTTACCCTTTTTTTTGTCCATATCAAAAACCCACATTTCTACTTTAGGCGACTCCTTTTCTCCCGGCATCTGATATTTGTATGTCTCCAACTCGGGGCGTGGCTGTTTGGTTACATCTATTACCCAAAGTGCTTTTACATCGCGGCTGTCACTGCGGGTCATCGCAAATTTTTTCGAATCGGGCGACCAGATAATGCTTGCACGTTTACGTTTTTTACTCTCCTTTTCTATTGTCTTTTTATCGTCGTTTTCTTTGGCAGTATAACCGCCGCCAAAGGCATAATTTTTAACTCCTTCGGTTGTTAACTGATGCTCAACAATTGTCGAATCTTTTTCGTCCTCCTCTTCGGCTTTTGCTTTCAGGAAATTCTCTTTATCCATCCAGTACAAGTTATAGTCGCGGGCAAAAACAACGTATGTACTGTCGGGCGACATACTTGCCCAGTCCGGATGTTTCTTCTCCTCTTTCCAATCTTCTTGTTCGTACAGCTCTCCGGTTTGAATATTATATTCTAAATGAAAAACCTTCTTTTTTGGTTTCTCTTCTTTTTTATCTTTTTTTGATTTTTCTCCATCCTCTTTCTTTTTGTCCTTCTTCTTTTCGTTGTCTTCTTTGTTCTCTTTATCCTCCTCTATAATTTCTTCAGTTTTCTCACCTTCGGCAACCTCTTCCTTTTCTTTCTCCTCCAACTGCGAGCTGGTTACATCGAAGCGGAATACTGTATCGTCTTTTTTAAACTTTGGTTTTATGGGAGGAAGATGCTGCCAGTCGTACGGATCTTTGGTAATTTTGGTAACCATTGCCGCCATTTTATGATTATCGAAAAGTAATACTTTTGATTTTTTTTCTAAATCGACCAGATAAAAACTTTCGCCCTCTGTGGTTTTGTACGAATACCAGAACTTATCGCCTGTTTCGAGCCATTTGGGATTTACAGAAGTACTGAAAACCATCCGTTTTAATTTCTCAGGAGAGAAGCGTTCTGCCATTCGATAATCAGCTTCCGAAACTGGTTCGTTTTGGGCAATGCCTACACCTTGTATAAGCATAAATACCATTACTAAAAAAGTAGAAATTTTCATGTGTTTATAATTGTTTGTTGTTAATGGTAACACATGGAACTCGCCAATAATCATGCTCATGTGTATTAAAACTTATCATACTCGTTTCATTTTTTATGATGATATTTTTATTGTTTAATTGATGGGGTTAAAATAGAAAATAAATTTTTATTAAAAACGGATAAAAAACAGGTTTAGCATATTCTTGCGTTATCAGTTATATTATCACACAAACTTCTCCCGTTTCTGCAAATTAAAAAGTCCGTATAAAATAAAGACAACCATACTAATTGCCAGAAAAATTCTGTTTTTTGTAATAATTCCCTGCCAGATTATTTCATTTAAATTTCGTGGAATCTCGAATGGATTTAAAAAAATGTTCCATTGTGTGCGCTCAACTGCATCCGATAACATCAAAAGGGCAACTCCAATAAGTATCATTGCAACCGCTGTTCCATTTCCGTTTTTAATAATGGTTGAAAACATAAATGCCATGGATCCCAGGAATATAACGGGATACATTAGTTGGTAGGTCATTTCGAAAACATTGATTTTAGACAGCAGAACCGAAGCCAGAACGGCAAATAAGAGAGTAATAACATATACCAGAATGTATATCATTATCAGCCTTACCAGCCAAACTTTGTAGCGGTAGTTCGGAATTCCGAAAAGTATCTCAAGCATTCGAGAGTCGTCGTCGTTTTGAATACCAAAAACCGATGGGTAAAAAATTAATAAAATACCCGGGAAAAACAGAATATAGTAGATACTTCCTTCCGATAAATTACCTCCGTTATAAACAGTTATAATTGAAACAAACATAAAAAAGGCAAATGCTGCCATTAGAAACCAGATAAATTTATTTGCAAAAATTATTCTCAAATTATACCTAATCATTTTTACTGAAACAAAAAGGCTGTTTTTTATATTTAGTTTATTGGCCATATTATTTATTCTTCTATTTGTTTTAATTAAAGACCCTGAAACAAGTTCAGGGTGACGTTTCAAAATAACGATTGCTAATTGTTACGTCATGCTGTCTAAAGGACTCCTCTGGAGAATTTAGTTCAGTATCTTTTTCTCGTTTTCATTATTATAACATTTTATTTTTATGATTCTGAAACGAGTTCAAATCATTAGCCTCTTATTCTTCCCTTTTGGGGAGGATAGGTGGGGCTTTTATTTAAAATCTTTCAACAAACATAAATAAGCATCTTCCAAATGTGGCGATACATTTACCGCATCTTCAGTTGGTTTTTCCTGTGCCAGACATCGCACTTTAATATTTTCGCCGTCGCGCATGTGGTGAACTATCAACTGTTTATTGGCAAAATCGTCGAACTCTTTTGCAGGGATAGAAAACTGCCAGACAAAATTATCTCCCATTTTTACCATGTCGTTTGGTGTGCCCAAATATTTCAGATCGCCACGGTTAATTACTCCAACCTGGTTACACGAACTCGAGATATCTTCGATAATATGTGTCGAAAAAATTACAATTCGCTCGCGGCTTAATTCAACCAGCAAGTTTCTGAAACGGATTCGTTCGCGCGGGTCGAGTCCGGCGGTTGGTTCGTCAACTACCAAAATACGTGGCAGGTTAAGCAGAATCTGAGCTATCCCAATTCGCTGTTTCATACCACCCGAGAACGAGCCAATTTTATCATCTTTCCTATCCCATAAATGAACGTTTTTCAATACATATTCAAGTCTCTCGTTTCGTAATTTGGTATCTTTTAACCCTTTTAATATTGCCTGATAATCGAGAAATTCCAATGCTGACATATTTTCGTAAGTTCCGAATGCCTGTGGCAAATAACCAATTAAACCCTGCAACTCTTCGCGGTGTTTTTGCGTGTCTAATCCATTAATCCAGATTTTACCGTAACTCTGTTCCAAAACTCCACAGATAATTCGCATCATTGTAGATTTGCCCGCACCGTTTGGTCCAAGCAAACCAAACATTCCGGTTTTAATTTCCAGGGTAACTCCGTTTAACGCACGGAAAGGAGTTTTGTGTTTCCCAATAATTGGTATCTGCTTTATTAAGTTAAAGTATGCTCTTTTAATTCCACTAAAACGTCCTTCAATCCGGGCAATATTTAATTTTTTAGTTTGAATGTATTTGCCTGAGCTGTATATAATTAGTAGTGTAACCCAGATAATTCCTATAAATATTACCAACCCTAAATTATCCCACTGTTTAAAAAATATAAAGAGGAAAATTAACGGAATAACCCAGTAAATTAAGCTTTTTACAATGTTGTTTAATTTCAGATAAAAACGCTTGCCACCCGACTCGTATTTGTTAATGAGCACCTGATTAAACGGAACCCAAAGTAAAAATGAAAAGAAAAAAACGAAATGCGATAAAACCCAAAGCCATAAATTGCTTTCGAGATAGAAAAAAGTAAAATACACGATGAATACAAATAGTGGTATTTGCCAAATCAGCTCGGCAAAATCGCGTGCTTTTTTATAATCTTTTGTCAGCCCGGCGCGTTCTCTTATTTTAAGTCCCGATTTCCATTCGCGAACAAAACGCGAGTCGCGATCGTAAACTTTTACCAGTTTTCTGATTTTTATATTTATGGCAACATTTTCGTCGATAACTTTTGCGTTGGCACTTTTCAGGCTCGATAAAATAAATGCCGTAACACCGGGTACTAAAATAATCAGCATCATAAAACCGAGCAGTTGCCAGAGGAAAGTATCTACTTCGAAATATACATAGTAACTACCTGCAGCAAACACTGTTAACATTCCGGTTTTTATACTCCAGTTTAACGATTTTATCCAATTTAACGAGTTCTCTAAACCGGCATATAAAGTTGGTATAAATATTAAAGTAAGAATTGTACTTAGCGACAAACCTCCAATTACGGTAATTGCAAATGGTGCGCCAATTGCCCCGACATATTCGGCTTGTCCCATTGCCAGCGGGAATAGTGCAACAATTGTTGTAGTGGCTGTAATTAATATCGGACGAACACGCGAAAGCCCCGCAGACATTAGCGCGCGCGATTTCCGATAGCCGCGTTTTCGCAGAATATTTGTGTAGTCGATTAGAATAATCCCGTTGTTTACAACAACTCCAATCAGTATAATAAATCCCATTAAAGTGTTTGCACTAAACAAGGAGTTACCCGTAAAAATAAGAGCAAGAAAAGAACCAATTGCAGCCAGTGGAATTGAAAACATCAGTACAAATGGTGTGGAAACCGACTCGAATACCGAAGCCAGAATCATTAGTATTAGAATAAATGCAGCACCAATCAGGAAATAGAATTCAGAAAACTGATCCTCTTCGTGAATGACTTCGATGGCAACTCCCGGCGGCAGTTTATACGAACTTACAATTTCGTCAATCTCTAAACGGTACGCTTCCAATAAGTCGTTTGATGTTTCTGCTTCGTCGATAAACCGGTAGGTTAATTCAATCTGTTTTTCCTGATTTACTCGTCTGATACTCGCCATTCCATCGGCATAAACCAACTGGGCAACATCTTGCAAATCGAAAGTTGCACCCTGATTGTTGCTAATTTGAAGTACTCGTAAATCGTCAATTCCTTTCTCTGCAGCTTCCTCTTCATTATCAAACAACTCCTCTTTAATTACAATTTCATACTCTTCGTTTCCCTGGTTAAAGTTTACCCCATTTACTGAAAATTCGCGCGAGAATGAATTTAACTCGGAGGTGATATTCCCCAGATTAAGTCCATATTCGGTTAACAAAAGCTGGTTAAAATAGAGATGAATTTCGGGGCGGTTATTGGCAACGCTAATATTAGCTCTTCTTATAGATTCCAAATCCTCGACATAATAAAGCAGATCGTCGGCAACACCTTTCATAATATCAAAATTGCTCCCTTTAATTACAATGCTTTCCTGGTTGCTCCCAATTCCCATAAAACGTCCGAAACTTGCCGTTCCCGAATTTCGGCTACTACCTCCTCCCGAGCCTGTTGTAGGCGGTGTTAAACTAATTTCGGCATTTGGGATCTTATTTATTTCGTTCTCAACTTCCGATTTAATCTCCGCAATTGTGCGGTCGTCAATATCTCTATAATCGTCTTTCAGAATTAAAGTCAGTGTTGCTTGCTCCTCTTCAATTTTAGAAATCAGATCCTTTTTCTCTTCAATATCCTTTAGCCGGTTTTCAACGCTTGTTACAACCAAATCGGTTGCCTCTAAAGTTGAGCCGGTGGGCATTGTAACATATATCGAGAATTGTGTCTCTTCAACCTCTTCGAGATTAGAAACACTTACGGCAAGTACAATAAATATGGTAACAAAAAATAGTATAATTGCACCTATAATTGTTCGTGCCGGAGTACGCATACTTGCCTTTAAAAGCAAAATATATATTTGAATAATACGATTGTTGGTGGTTACTTTTTCGTAAAAAATATTGTGTTGCTGTTTACCTTTTAACAGAAGGTGAGCGGCCATGGGAATTAACAAAAGCGCCACAAAAAGCGAAATAATCAGGGTCGAAATAATAGAAACTCCAATGTGGTTTCCAATAAGTTTTACCATATAATCTGCAGAAAAAACAAATGGCAGAAAAACGGTAATTGTGGTTAATGTTGCTGCTATAATTGAACGCCAGACTTCTTTTGTTCCCTGCGTTACAGCCCTCTCGGCATCGAATCCGTTTCCCGATAGCCGGTATATATTTTCGAGCACAACAATGCTATTATCCAACAACATCCCAATTGCCAAAACCAACCCAACAAGTGTTAAACTATTTAGCGAGATGTTGAACAGATAAAACAGGTTGAACGCGGCAAAAACAGAGATTGGAATTGCCAGCGCAATGAACGAAACAATCCGAAAGTTCTTTAGAAACATCCACAAAATAAAAATGGCTAACAAACCTCCAATCATCGCCAAATCTATTATTTGGTCGATATTTTTTTCCATCACTTCGGCACCGTTGGTTTGTACAACAATCTCCACATTTTTAGAAGCCAGCTTTTTGTTCAGCTCTAAAATCTCGTCCTGAACTTTGTGCGAAAGGTCAATCTGGTTGGCTTGCGAATCGTTAACCAAACGTATGGAAACGGCATCCAATCCATTTACCCGGCTGATTGTCTCTTCCTCTTTTACACCAAAAAATACGGTGGCAACATCTTTCAAATATATTGGTCCGTCGGCAACAACTATGTTTTCTATATCGGTTACATTGTCGTATTCGGCAGTAACATGCACAAAAAACTGTTTTCTAGAATCGTGCGCATAACCCACAAATGTTCTGTTTTTTGAGTTTTGCGAAATGGCATTTCTAATTTGCGAAGGAGTAATATCGTAAGCTTCGCAGGCTGCTTTATTGTATGTAACTTCTATTGAACGTTCTTTTCCGCCAAATACTGTTACCGATGCAATTCCGTCAATATTTTCCAGATTGGCAGAAATTTCCTGATCAACAATATTCCTGATACGGTCGGTGCCACCACTGCCACGCACCTGCAACTCCATAAACTGGTTTGTTAATTGCTGAATATCAATTTTAGTAACAGTAATAAAAAAGTTATCGTCGAGACTGCTGGCAATCTGGTCTATTTTCTCCTGTAATTTAAGTGTGGTGTATTTAGTATTTACATTTTGTTTGAAATTTATTTGAATTGATGCGGAGCGGTTATTTATAAACGACTCGATACTTTCAATTCCTTCCATTGTGTTAATTGCCCCTTCAACAGGAATAACTGCCTGGTTTTCCATGTAACTGGGATCTACTTCAATGGCAGATTGAATCTGAACAAACAGCATTGGAAGCTCGGCATTTGGCATCAATTCTACCGGCAGCTCTTTATACGATTTTATTCCGAGCAGGGTAAGTGCCAGAAATAACATGCTGATAAATATTTTTCTATTTATTATGAATTTCATTATTTTCTAAAATATTGGCACGCTGATAACGCTGATTGTGCTGATTTTCACTGTTTCTGTTTTTTTATTAATCTGCGTTAATCTGTGTGTTGTCACCTTTAACAAATAAACCCCTGAACCTGTCTAAAATATCGTAAACACAAGGTATAACAACAAGAGTTAGCAAAGTTGAAGTAATAAGTCCTCCAATTACGGCAAGTGCCATTGGCGAGCGTAACGAAGCACTTTCGCCAAAACCAATAGTTAACGGTAACAGTGCCAGTACAGTTGTTAAACTTGTCATTATAATTGGGCGGATACGTTGCTGCCCTGCCTGAATAATTGCATTTTTCCGGTCAACTCCATCGCGCATTAACTGATTAATTCTGTCAACCAGAATAATGGAGTCGTTAACCGCAATTCCCACCAACATAATTACACCAATAAATGCCATTATATCAAATGATCTGCCCATTAAAAAGAAGGTTAAAATTGTACCTACCACAGCGAGTGGAATAGTTAACAGAATAGTAAACGGTTGAATCAGCGATTCGAATAACGATGCCAGAACCATGTAAACCAGCACTAACGAAAGAAGTAGTACTCCGGTAAGATTGGCCATCGATTCCTGCCGTTTTTCCTCTTCGCCGGTTACCAAAATTCTGTAGTCGGGTAGCAAGTCTATTGTCGAAGTTGCTTCTCTTATTTCTTTTGCAACATGGTCGAGTGCCACACCTTTTTGTAACTGTGCCGTAACTTTTCCGATACGATTTTGGTTGCGGCGGAATATCTCTTTTGGCGAAACATCATACGAAATATCTGCAATTTCGTTTAACCTAAACACCTGAGTTCCGGATGTAATAATAAGCTGGCTAATTTCGTTAATTCCTTTCTGCGGAACTTTAATAGTAATGTCCTGCATTTCGCCACCCTTTTCTAACTGCCCGGCATTTTTACCTTCCAGTTGGTCTTGAATTTGTGCGATAACAGTACTGATATCCAGGTTGTACATTCCGGCGCGCATTCTGTCAACTTTAATCTCAATTTCGGGTGCACCATCTTCTATGGAAGTTTGAACATTTATTAAATTATTAATACCCAGCATTTTCTCTTTTACCCGGTTTACAACCGATTCAATCTCATCTAAATCTTCACCTCTTACTTCAACAACAACCGGAGCTTCCTCAGTTCCAAGAATAGCTTTTAATGCGCTCTCTTCTTGCGTAAAGTTAATTTCCAGTCCTTCGATATTTGCTGTTAATTGGTCAACCGTTGCAAAAATACTCCCTATTGAAATAGTGGACCCGGCATTTAAAAACACTTTGATTTCGCCTGTATTTTCACCTTCAAAAATCGAACTTTCGCTGCTGCCGATTCCTGTTGAAGGACCTGCCTGAGTATATATTTTTTCGAGATTATCGCCCAAATAATCGATTAAAATATTTTCGATATTTGCAACTGTCGATTGAGTGCGTTCAAGTTCTGTTCCCTCCGAAAGTTTTAAATTTATGGTAAACTCATTGGTTTCGGTTTTTGGCATAAACTCTGTTCCAATTTTTGGGACAAGTAAAAATGCGGCAACTATTGCAACGGTAGCAATAACTATTACTGCCCATTTTACTTTTAGTATTTTGTCAAGAAACCTACCGTATCCGCCTACTTTAACCGACTTGTGTTTTACAGGCGATTTTTTATTTCTGTAAATACGGTGGTACAGCATTGGTATTAAAAAGAACGCAACTGCAAGCGATGCCAGCAATGAGAAAATTACTGTTAACGCCTGGTCGAAAAAGATTGCTTTGGCAACTCCATGCAAGTAAATAATTGGGAGAAATACAAAAATAGTTGTTAATGTTGAAGCTGTAATTGCTCCTCCAACTTGCGAAGTTCCTTCAATAGCAGCCTCTTTGGCACTCATTCCATTTTCGTGATTTCGGAAAATATTTTCTAAAACCACAATTGCATTATCCACCAACAATCCGGCTCCCAGAGCTAATCCTCCCAGAGTCATAATATTTATTGTAAGATGCCCAAAATACATCATATTGAAAGTGGCAATTATTGAAATTGGAATGGCGAGACTAACAATAAGAGTAGTTCCGAAACGGCGTAGAAAAAGAAACAGGATAATTACTGCAAGCAAAATACCAATGAGAGCAGTCTCTTTTACCTCGTCGATGGCACCACTAATAAATTTGCCCTGATTGGTAACACGTGTAAATTTATAACCCGGTAAAGCCTTTTCGATACTCACAAGAGCTTCGTTAATCTGCTCCACCGATTTAACGGTGTTGAATTTTGTCTCTTTATAAATTGAAAGTCCCAAACAGCGTTCGCCGTTAATATGAACAATATTCACGGGCTCTTTATTTCCAAGGTGAACCGTTGCCACATCCTGTAAAAAAATGGGTGCTCTTTCTGATGTATTCTGGCCTTCGGAAGTGGCAGTAACATTTTTGTAGCCAACAATTAAATCATTAAAATCGTCAACACTTTGCAACATAGAAACCCCTTTGATAATATACTGAATTCCCATTTCGCTGATACGTCCGCCCGAAACATTCCGGTTAAAATTCTGAATTCGTGAACTCACATCGTCCATGGAAAGATTTTGCGCTTCGAGACGGTAAATATCGGTTTCGATAATTACTTGGCTCTCTTCCTGCCCCGAGAGTTCAACCTCTGCAACACCTTCTAACCGAACTAATTCGTTACGGATGTAGTTTTCGGCTACTTTCCGTAGTTCGTTCATATCGTCAATTTCGGTGTGCGTTAACCCAATAATCATTACCGGAGTTGTATTTGGGTCGTGTTGAGTTATTTTCAGGTCGTCGATATCTGAATTTTGGCTGAATGTATTTAGCTCTTTCTGCAAGTCGAGAAATGCTTCATCCATATCTTTGTCCCAGGTGTATTCGACGGTTATTTGTGCCGAGCCAACTCGCGAAATGGAGGTAACCTGCATAACATCCGACTGGCGAATTGCCAAAGCCTCGATGTTTTCAACGAACTGCTTTTCCATCTCTTCCGGTGGTTTTTCTCCCGATTTTATCTCCACAAAAATACGTGGCGAATTAAGATCGGGGAAAAGGTCAACTCCCAGTTTGTCGTACGAAATGTAGCCCAGAAGCAGAACTCCAAGAACTACCATCAGCACGGTTACCGGATAATCGACAGAAAATTGTGTTAATTTTTTCATTCGTAACTTTTTAAAGTATCACCTTAACTTTCGACCCGTCGCGCAGGGTTTCGAATCCTTTTATAATTAATCGGTCGTTGGGTTTTAGTCCTTCCAAAACTTCAATATAGTCTTGATTATCTATTCCGGTAGTAATCCGGCGGTCGTCGGCCGAACTGTTTCTACCCACCACAAAAACATATTTTCCGCGGCTTCCGCTAAGAATAATTTTTTTGGAAATTACAATTGCACTATCTTTTTGAGCGGTAATAATATTAGCCCGAACAAACATTCCGGGGCGTAATTTCAAATCGGAATTACTAATTTGTAGTTTCCCTGCAAACGTTCGCGTTTCGGTACTAATAATTGGCGATAGCTCGCTAACCACTCCTGTAATTGTATCTTCAGACAGTGTGTAGTTGGTGATAATTACCTTTTGTCCTAATTTTATTTCCGACATATTTTTTTCGGGAATATTTATTTCGATATACATTTTGTTGTAGCTCATTATTCCAACCATTGGTTGATTGATAGCAACTTTAACACCTTCGGTATAATATGGCAGTTCTACAATAACTCCCGAAAAAGGTGCTACAATTTTCATTTTTGCCAAACGTATTTCGGCACTTTCAAAATCGTATTTTGCATTTGTCGACGAAAGTTCGGCGTTACGAAGTTCTCGTAAAGTAACGCCGCCTTTATCGTATAACGATTTCGACTTTACATATTCCTGCTCCGATATTTCGAGATTCAGTTTTTTCGATTCGATGGCAATGCCATTCAGATATTCAGCATCTTCAAGCCGAATAATTACATCTCCTTTATTAATGCGGTCTCCTAACCTAAATTCTTTACCTGTTTTAGGATTAACTAAAAGTTGATAACTGCCCGTAATTTCAGAATTTAAAACTGTTTCGGCACCGGCTTTTGCAGTTCCGGTTGTATTTATAAACTGCTGGATACTCTGCATTTTAACATTCTCGATAGAAACGGGCACCGCTAACTCTGTTGTTTCAGAAGGTGTTTGGTTGTTACACGCGAAAGTGAAAGTTACAATCGCCAATAATAGAAGTAGTTTTATATTTTTCATATTTTTCATATTTTTAAAAGTTTATTTATCCTCTTCTGCAGATAAATATAATTCGGCAGGAACAATTTCCTGATTAGTTTCAAAATCGTAGAGAGTTTGTATTTTAAGGTTTAATAATTCAATTTTATAGTTAATCAACGATTGACTGTACGCAATTTTTTTATTTGAAAGCTGTGTTTGAAACAGGTTTAAATCCATGCCTGTTAAATCGCCGTTCTGGTATCTTTCAAGATTAATTTCGTAAGTTAACTCTGCATTTTTTTCGTTCTGTTTTGCAATATCAATCTGATTTAGCTGGTTTTGTAAATTTCGGTAAACCTGGCGGATACCAACAATAATCTGTTTTTTCTCTTCCGAGAAATTTAACTCCTGCATTTGAATTCCGGCTTCTGCCGCTGCAACACGAGCCTTTTTCTCGCCCCAGTCGAAAATTGGAATGTTAAAACTTACCGCCACAGAAGGGCTGCTGGTTGGGTTGTCAAAAATATTTGATAAATTCTGATTGTCGCCGGTAAACCCGAAACGTAAGTTTACATCGCCCCTGAATTCGTTTAACGATTTTGTTCTAATCAATTCAAACTGGCTGCTTTCAATATCTATTTCGCGCTGGCGAATCTCCATCCGCGAATTTAATCCGTTGCTAATTGCTTTGTCTAAATCAACCGGAACCGGGTTCGAACTAATATCTGCAAGTATTAAAATATCCTCAAACAAATCCATTCCGAGGTATAATTTTAACTGGTCTTTAGCATTCTCGAAAGTTACCTCACTGTTTTGTAGTGACGATTTAGAGGTTGCAAGATTTAACTCTGCCTGGTACAACTCCTCGCGTGCTGCCAACCCGGCATCAACTTTATTTACAATAATATCGTAACTTTTCTGAGTGTTTTCAAGCTCCTCTTTTGCAATGGACAGATTCATTTGAGTCATGTAAACATTATAAAAAAACTGTGTTACATTTTTTTCAAGGTTCAACCGTTGCATGGCGTAACTAATATTGGCATTTTCGTAGTTTAATTCCATCTCTTTCAACTGTAGTTTTATACGATTGTAGGTAAACAGAGGTTGATTGAGAGTTAAGTAGAGGTTGTTATAAAATACTTTACTTTCCGAATTGTTGGCAGTTGATGAACTGTTCTGCCACCCAAATTCGTTGGACAGCGTAACTGTTCCGTCGGAAAATGCGATGGGTTGCGATATTAAAAACCGTGCATTCGACGATAAGTTTTCGTTGGTGTACCACTCCGATGTACGGTTGTCGAACCTTCGTTGAGTGCTATATTCAACGGGTGCAACATCGAGCGAAAATCTCGATTTCATTGCGGCGCGCTGAGCTTCCAGATTTTTCTGAAACCGTTCGAGATTAAGTAGCGAAAGCTGCAAATCGGGGCTTCCCGTTTCGGCAATCGACAAAGCTTTTGCAAGTGTAATTGCCTCCTGCGCATTGGCTCCCGAAATGCCAATAAAAAGAAGTAATAACAGGATTACTGTTTTTTGCATTTGTTTGATTTTTTGTTTTCTCATTATTATCATTTTTTCATTTTAACAGATGTCAAATATCTTTAATCTGTTTAATTTACAATTCCACAAGTTTAACGGCATCGGCATAAATAGCGCGTAATTCCGATTTATTCGATAGTTCTATCAAAGCTGTATCGGGCGAAAAATAGTACGAACCAAGATGATTCCAGCCATTATCGGCATTTTGCACGGCAAGTGCAGCTTCTTCGGCACCATCGTCGCCATAAATAGTAAAATTATATTCACCTTTCGCTTCCTGCCTGCCACGGCCAAAACTTCGACCTTTGTAAAGGTGAAAATACACATCGTAATATCCTGCTTTTTTAATGGGCACATTCCATGAAGCTTTCAGGTTGCCCTCGCCTCCTTTAATATAATATGCCGAACGCACGTATTCGCCATAAAAATCGGAGTTGGTTGTAGCTGTCCAGTTTGTTGGTGGCCGCCACCAATTTGTTCCCGAATATTTACTTTTACTTTCCTCTTCATCGAAAATTAGTTTTTCCAGCAAACTCCTGTTTTCAATTTTGGTTACCTTAAATTCCGGGTCTTCGTTATCAACAATTATTTCCGATTCCAGTGCAAGTTGTACCGGCGTATCCGATATTCTTTCACCTTCGTAAGGTTTTACTTTTGTATCCTCCTCAACTTCTCTGAAAAACGTCATCATTGTTTGAGGAATATTTTTAGAGGTCATTGTATTTACAATTACCATTCTTGGAGGTGTATTTATCAGATAACTCAGTTCTTTGGTTTGATTGGCATCGAGATGTACAAGTTTATTAATCATGTCGCTGCCACCAGAGCCTCCGCCTCTGCCACCCATTCCGCCTCTGCCACCAACTCTGAAAGATAGCTTTACAAGTCCTTCAACATCAGAAAAATTTGTAATTTTTAGCGAAATCATAGTTTGCATTGCATCAGCAGATTTTACTTTTACAACCTTAATTGGCGAAATAAGATAACCCGGTAATTCTTTGGCTGTAAACCAATTGTCCATCATTGGAATTAACTCAATCCCAAATTTATCGTTAAGTTTTTTATCGAACTCCTCGAAAGAGATATTTCTGAATTTATTTTCATTCAGAACTTCAGTTAAAAAGTCTTTGAATTCCTCTTCGCCAGCCTTCCATTGTATCATCGAAAATAGTACGTCGCCTTTTAGTTTAATTACATTGTCGATAATTTTTATCTGTCCGGCATCCGATAAAATCTCTTGAAAAGTACTGTCTTGCAAAGCAATATTTGCTCGAACATCTTCATTTTCGCCACCGCTCATACTACTCATAAACATCGAACGCATATCAGTAGCCTGGTTTTTTAGATAAGCTTCGAAAACACGATTTGTAATTGGCCATCTGTCTGACTGAATATTGTTTTGAAAGTTGTAAAGCAGCGGAAAAATATAAAATGGATTTCCAACCTGAACAGCTGTCCAGTTACCCCGGCTTTGTTGATAATCTCTATTTTGTTCGGTAACAAAAATTCTAAAGAAGTCGCCAAAAACACGCATCTCTTTATCTATTGGTGTCATTTCGCCGCTGTCTCCTCTTCTGTGTCTGTCGTTTCTTTCTTTCCTGTTTTCAAAGTCTGCCTCTCCAATTAAAAATGCTTTTTCGGGAATAAAAATTTGTTCGGGCTGAACCATCTCCTGGCTCGATGTCCAGATTCTTTCGAACGATTTAAATTGCGCAGGTACTTCCACCAACGATAATCTTTTAAAATCGTATTCAAGATTCAGAGTCCTTTTAAAATCTCCAAACCGCTCCGTTATTATCGAAGGAATTGTGTCTTTCATTTCAGGGAACGATTCTGAAAAGAAGTCGTGTCCTTTCAGATACCATATTCCATATTCAGTAGTATCGTTTTCAATTAATTTTTGTTCGTAGTTTCCAATTGCCAGACTTATTTGAGTGAGAGGATTTTCGTTTTCGAACTTGAATTCGCCGTCTGCAATTTCGTTTATTTTACCCTGCGAAATCGCTTTTAATCCTGACGCAGTTTTTACATCGAGTTTAAAATTGATAAATTGTGGGTGATACCAACTTACATCGGTAGAACTATAAGTTACACCGGTTTTCGGATACCAGTTACTTTCGGGCGAGAGCAGTAAATATTTGGGTGTAATAAATGCAAATCGTTTATCAACATTAATAACAAATCTACCATATTTCTCCAGCATCTTTTTTTCGTCTATGTCGAGATAACAAAGTGCTTCGTTTATTTTTCCTGAATACGAAAATTCAATACTTATTTTCTCTTCAGGTTTAATTTCAACTTTATCAGAAACTATTACCAATTGCTTTTCGCGCAAAAACGAAGTAGTATTTCCATTCAGTTTAAATGTTGAAATTTTTAATCCGTCGTTTAAACTAAATACCAGTTTATTTAGGGTTTTACCAGTATTATTCTGTAACTCCATTATTGAGTTTACCTCTATTCTCTCACCTAAATGATTGAGCGAAATGGACTGGCTGAGAGTACTTGGCACTAATTCTTTTACATATTTGTTATTCAAATTAACTGCCTCAGTTCTATAATTTTCGATTTGTTTAAACTGGTTTATATGATTGTAGGCGAGATAACCGCCGCCGCCAATAAAAAGAATACTGAAGAAAAGCGAAAAGTATGTCATTGCTTCAGATTGCGGAAGTCTTTTCAGAAGGAAAATAGTCAGGAAAATAAATCCAAGTCCCAGACTTAAATATATTCCGCGGTGTGCTAAAATAACTTCGAGGTTACCAAAACCCACAATGTCTGATTTTGACATCGGGATATTAAATGCCATGTAATCAAAAATATAGTAAAACTTGGCTTTTACCCAAAACAGCGTAATTGCAATGTACCCGAGAATAATAACAAATGTAATTGCCTGATTACGAATTACGCTCATCAGCAAAAATGAGAGCCCCATTATAAAAACTAAGGTGGGAACACTAATTAATACAAGGTAAAAACCGTACGAAACCCAGTCTATTGGAGTTGCTTTTGCCAGTGCATTAAATATTAAAGCCATAATTATTACGGCAATATTTAAAAATAAAAACACCTGTAAATTACCCCAGGTTTTGCCAATAACGTACTCGCCATTTGTCATCGAGCGCATATAAATTACCTCGGTTGTATCAAGTTTTTTATCGCGTTTTAGAAAATCGGATGCCAGAAATACTGCAATAATTGCTTGTGCAATATTTAGTATCAGCATATTAAAATATGGAATTGAGCTCGGAATACTTCTTATAGCCCAGCCGTCGCTGCCACCTTTAAATATCATCCCGAAATTCATTCCGAATAAAACCAGTAGCGATAAAATTGCAAAAATCCTAAAAAACCAACTTCGTAAAAGAGTTTTACGTTCGTATTTCGAAATAGAAATTATATTATGTATTGAGATCATTTGCGTTAATTTATGCAGTTGTCCACTTGTTTAATTTATTCTCCATAAAATGCACGTAGGCATGTTCTAAATTTGGTGCAATTGGTTTGCCCTGATATCCATTTATGTCGCTTGCCACAACCTGAACTTCCCATCCTCCATCGATTGGAATAGTAGAAATAACCGGGTATTTCTCGTTAATTTCGAGGTACTCGGCTTCGGTAGCTTCAATTTGCCAAACATTACCTTCTGCCTCTTTTACCAGTTCTTCCGGCGATCCAGTAAATGCAAGTTTGCCACTATTTAAAAGTGCCATGGTATTACAGGTACTCGAAATATCGCCAACAATATGTGTTGAAAGAATGATTATTACATCGCGTTCGCTGATGGTAGCCAGCAAGTTTCTAAAACGTATTCTCTCTTCAGGATCGAGACCGGTGGTTGGTTCATCAACAACAATTATTTTTGGGTCGTTTATTAAAGCCTGTGCAATCCCCAGTCGTCGTTTCATACCACCCGATAGTTTATTGGCATTCCGGTCGCGGGCTTCAAACAGACCAACTTCCTCGAGCATTTGGTCAACTGCGGTGCGACGTGCTGCACCATTTTTCATCCCGGCCAAACGTGCCGCATAATCTAAAAATTCGTAGGTCTTTAATTTCGAAAAGAAACTAAAATCCTGTGGAAGATACCCTAGCATGGAACGAATTTCTCTTCTGTGTTTTGCCAAATCCATGTCGTTAACAGTAACTTTCCCGCTTGTGGGTTTCATTAATGTTACCAATATTCTCATCAATGTTGATTTGCCTGCTCCATTCGGACCAAGTAATCCGAACATTCCATTGGGAATTTCGAGGTTCAGATTTTTTATCGCGTAGTTTCCACCGCGATAAATTTTATTCAGATTTTCAATTTTAATATGCACAGCGCTATTTTGCTTTTAGTGTTGATAGACTTTGACCTGTTTTACGACCAAAAGTTTAATTGGTAATTTATTATTCTGACAAATATTTTTATGTTCAAAATTGCACCGCAAAACTAATAAAAACCTATTGATAATAGGTTTGACACGTTTAATGATATATTGTTACAATTATTGCGAATTAAATTTTTTTCAACTAAAAAAAACAGCATGTTTGCAATACGATTCAATTTACCTATTTTCGAAAAAAATTTAAATGGAAATAAAGATATTACAATTGCTTGGTGGCGCAAAAGCTGCAACAGGTTTAACCGTTATTATTGATGTGTTTCGTGCATTTTCGACAGCTTGTTATGCGTTTGACGGTGGTGTTGTAAAAAGTTATCCGGTGGGCGATATCGAAATTGCATATCAACTCAAAAATAAAAATCCCGATTATATTTTGGTAGGTGAGCGTAACGAACAAAAACCACCGGGATTCGATTTTGGCAATTCTCCATCGCAATTACTTTTTGGCAATTTGACAGGTAAAACAATTGTGCATACCACAAGCTCTGGAACACAGGGAATTGCAAATGCAATAAATGCTGATGAAATTATTACCGGAAGTTTTGTAAATGCCGGTGCAATTGTTCGATATATTCAGCAAAAACAGCCGGCAAATGTTTCGTTGGTTTGTATGGGTTATGCTTGCGAATATCCGACCGATGAGGACACTCTTTGTGCCGAGTTCATAAAAAATGAACTTGAGAAGAGACCAAATAATTTTGATAAAATGGTTGAAACAATGCGCAACGGATCGGGGGCTCGTTTTTTCGACCCGGACAAACAGAGCTGGTCGCCCGAGAAAGATTTTGAACTCTGCCTCGACCTAAACCGTTTCGATTTTATTTTAAAAGTTGAAAAGGAGGGTGAATTAAATTATTTGAAAATACTTTGTACTAACGACTAATTATTTCTTTATAAAATGAAAAAATACAACTTCGATGAAATTGTTCCGCGCGAAGGAACAAACTGTTTAAAATACGATGCCCGCGAGAAGTTCTTCAAGTCTGGTGATGTGCTCCCACTTTGGGTTGCCGATATGGATTTTAAAACGCCCGATTTTATTGTTGACGCAATAAAAAAACGTGCTGAGCACGAAATTTTCGGATACTCGTTTAAGTCCGATTCTTACTATAAATCTGTAATCGACTGGATGAAACGCCGCCACAATTGGGAGATTCAAAAAGGGAGAATTTCGTCGAGTCCGGGAGTTGTTGCAGGTTTAACAATTGCCATCGAAACATTCTCGAAACCCGGCGACGGAGTGGTTGTTCAGCCACCTGTTTATTTCCCGTTTTTCGATTGTGTAAAAGGGACAACCCGAAAAATGGTTGAAAACCCACTTAAAATTGAAAATGGCAGATACACTTTTGATTTCGAGGATTTGAAATCAAAAATCGATAAAAACACAAAGTTGCTGCTTTTATGCAATCCGCAAAATCCGGGAGGAATGGTTTGGACCCAAGCAGAATTAACCGAATTAGCAACCATTTGTGTCGAAAACAATATTATGATTATTTCGGATGAAATTCACTCTGACTTGATTTTCGATGGTTACAAACATATTCCAATTGCTTCCATTTCGGAGGAGATTGCACAAAGTAGCATTGTTTTTATGGCACCCAGTAAAACATTTAATGTTGCCGGATTAACATCGTCGGTTGTAATAATTCCCAACAAAGTAAATTTTGTGCGTTACGAAAGGGCGTTGGGAGTTGGTCATCTCGGAATGGGGAATATTTTTGGTTCGGTAGCTTTGGAAGCAGCATACACACACGGCGACAATTGGCTGGAACAGATGCTTGAATATCTACAGGAAAACTATCTGCTTTTAGAAACCTTTTTCGAAACAAACCTTCCAAAAGTTAAAGTGATGAAACCGGAGGCGACCTATTTAGTTTGGTTAGATTTTACAGAATATGGGATGAAAGGCCGGGAGTTATTAAATTTTACATCAGAAAAAGCAAAAGTAGGTTTAAACGATGGAAGTATGTTTGGAACTGGCGGTAATGGCTGGTTGCGTATAAATATTGGTTGCCCGCGAACTGTTCTCGAGGAGGCACTTCAAAGACTGGGGAAAGCTTTTGGAGACATCTGAATATTGTGAGTTTTTACTGAAGTTATTTTAAATACTCTCTCTTACCAACCTAAAAATAAAATTCCTAATGCACTTAGCAAAATCAAAAAACCTGCAACTAAATGAAGGTATTTTTCGTGTTTTTTTAACCTAATTAAAGATGTTCCCCTGTGTCCGATATAAACTATAAGCATCATTGTTGAAATAGTTACAACACCAAAAATCAAGGCAACTGTAAACATTCCATAAGTGCTGTTTTCATACGCAGGGAAAATTAACATCGGTATCAAAACTTCGCATGGTCCAAAAACAAAAATCAGGAATAAAATCCAAGGTGTAAGTTTAGTGTTATCTTCTTTTTGATCTTCTGTTGGCAGATGTTGTAAACCCCGTATTTTTTTGGGTAGTAAAAAATTGGGTAAGTGAAAGTGATGTGAGCTTTTCATATATTTGTAAATACCATAAATAGTGTATGCAAGTCCAAAAATAAATAACATCCATCCAACTATTTCGCCTCTGAAAGATTCAAGATATTCTAATTTATTAAGACTAATACCCATTGCAATTCCAATCATCCCAATAATGACAGATCCTCCAACATGACCTACTCCCGATATAAAAGTAATCCACATGGTTTTGCTGCTCGACCATTGCCTTGCTTTGCTCAATACAATAAAGGGTAAATAATGATCTGGTCCTAAAATAGTATGTGCAAAACCAAGAGAGGCTGCCGAAACAAAAAGCAAATTCAATTCATTCATAAATACTATAACTTATTAATTAATGAAGCCTGGCAAGCAGCTCCAAATCCATTGTCAATATTAACAACGCTAACTCCACTGGCACAGCTATTTAACATTGCCAGCAAAGCCGAAAGCCCCTGGAAATTTGCGCCATAACCAATACTTGTAGGAACCCCAATAACCGGTTTATCCACAAGTCCTCCAATTACACTGGTAAGTGCGCCTTCCATACCTGCAACCACAATTAAAACCCGTGCGTTTCTTATTAAGTCTAACTTGTTAAATAATCGGTGTATTCCAGCCACTCCAACATCATAAACTGTTTTAACATTATTACCCAGAAACCTTGCTGTAACAGCAGCCTCCTCGGCAACCGGCAGATCCGATGTTCCGGCAGCAATAACTGCGATGTATCCATCGGGTTCAACTTTATTCGATTTTTTGTAAGAAATAGTTCTTGCCAACACATTATATTCTGCATCAGGAATCACAGTTTTTACTGCATCTGCCATCTCGGAAGTAACCCTGGTTGCTAACACATCAATTCCTGTTTCATACATCCGCTCTGCAATTAATTTCACCTGTTCAACAGTTTTCTCTGACGCATAAATTACTTCGGGAAGTCCGGTCCGGCTATGACGGTCGGTGTCGATGGTTGCAAATCCCATCTCTTCAATTCCCCTGTTAGGAAACTGCTCCAACGCTTCTGTTAAATTTATTTCTCCGTTTTTATATTTTTCAAGAATATCTTTTAGTATCATTTTAACAAATCTTTCATTACTTCTTTTTCTATTTCCAAAACACTTATTTTATGCTCTAATGCTAATGTTTTACAGTCTTCATATTCAGGTTTCGAGCGCACGAGTCTGCCATTAAAAAAACTTTGTTTTACTCTAATCTTTCCATAAATAGTTTCAACATTAATCTCTTCTCGCCGAAGCATGCTTTTTTTTACTCCATATTCACGAATTCCTATTGAAGTAGTATGTATAAATACAATCTCCTTCATTTTTTCAGCCAACTCTTTTTTACAAAGGATGGAAAGAGTAATTGCGGGGCGCGACTTTTTCATGACAATTGGAACGAGCCAGGCATCGCTTGCTCCTGCCTTAAATAACAGCTCTAAAATGAAGTCATAATACTCCGGATTCATATCATCGATATTGCATTCCAATACAGTTGCATCTTCTGTGATTACATCTTCAACCGAATCAGAATCTTCGCACAAATAAACACGTAAAACATTTGGAACTTCACTGTCCCGATTTCCAATTCCGTAGGCAGTTTTTGTAATTAGAAAGTCAATTTTATCAGAAAATTCGTTTACTGTTGCAAGTAGAATTGCCGCCCCGGTGGGAGTTGTTGCTTCATGATTTACTAATCCTGTTTTAACCGGAACGTTTGCAACTATTTCTGCTGTGGCAGGTGCCGGAACAGGCATTATTCCGTGGGCACATTTTACCGTTCCACCACCAAGCTGAATAGAAGAAGACATTACTTTATCTACGTTCAAATAATCGAGACAAATTGCTGCCCCTACAATATCGGCTATGGAATCGAGAGCACCCACTTCATGGAAATGAACTTTCTCTTTAGCTATATTATGAACTTTTGCCTCAGCAACAGCAATTAAATCAAATATTTTTAATGAATTAATTTTTACTCTTTCAGGTAATTGGCTACCGTTTATCAACTCTTCGATATGCCTTAAATGACGGTGCTTTTCATTATCCTGATTTTCGATAATCACTTCTGCTTTTGTACCTGTAATTCCTCTGCGTTGATCGGTTTTTATATCAAGATGAAAACCTTCAATGTTTAACTTTTCCAGTTCCGATTTTAGGTAATTACTATCAACACCCAAATCAATTAAAGCCCCGAGATTCATATCTCCGCTAATTCCGGCAAAACAATCGTAGTATAATATTTTCATTACTTATTTATTTTTTAGCACTCGGTTTAATTTGCCAGACACAAGTCCCTCTTTATCAATTTTCAATTCGTTAAACCCAATATTTCTCATTTTTCTTATAACTTCATCTTCAACAAGTAGTAGCTGTTGCAATTCATCCTTTTTAACTTCAATCTGCCCGAATGAACCGTAATGACGAACTCTCACATCTTTAAAACCATAATCATTCAAAATGTTTTCGGCATCCTCCACTTGTTGCAATTTTTCTCTTGTAATTTGATGGTTGTATGGAATGCGGGAGCTTAAACAGGGGCTTGCGGGTTTATCCCAATTTGGTAGGTTAAAGTGCTTTGCAATTTGCCTTAATTCCTCTTTTGTTAAATTACAATCTACCATCGGAGACAGAACTTTGTATTTTGCTGCTGCTTGCAATCCTGGTCTGTAATCACCTAAATCATCGTAATTGGTTCCGCTTAAAACATCAAATTCATGGAATTTATCTTTTATCGACTGTAAATCGTGAAACAGATGTTCTTTACAGAAATAGCAACGGTTTGCAGGATTTTGATTATAACGTTCGTCTTTTAATTCTAAGGTTTTTATAATTTCAAGATTGATATCGAAGGATTTGCAGAAGTCTTTTGCTAACTCAAAGTCTTTGCTTTTCAGGCTCTCAGAGTTTGAAATCACCCCTATTGCGTTGTTCTTACCTTGAAATTTTCTTGCTAAAAATAAAACCAATGTAGAATCAATTCCTCCTGAAAAAGCTACTATCGAACCTTCTCTTTTGGAAAACCATTGCTCCAACAGATTTAATTTATTTTGAAGATGTGGACTTAAATTTTTCATCAGATTACTATATGTTGTATAAATTAATTTTAGAGTAACATTAAATTAAAAATCATAATACTATTACCTGAAATTAATCGGTTCTACTCATTGTGAGTTTGCCTGATTGCATTCCTTTAATTGTAATTAACTTATCTGCTAACTCGGTTAAACGACTGGCGATACCCTTAATAGCAATAATTTCCATATGCTTTGCCTTGTCCAAAATAATTCTTTGTGTCGATAAAATCTCGATATGATAGTCAATCTGAATATCAGATATTCGATTTTGAATCTCTCTCCGATTTGGATTGTACAGCAATGTAACCGAGCCTGCTACATAATTATTACAGTGCCATTTTTGTTCAATTGTATTTTTATTTACCAGATGACGAATTGCCTGAGAGCGATTTGAAAAGTGATTTATTTTAACAAACTCGTCCAGGTCATCTAAAAGATCTTTTTCCAATGAAACTCCAATTCTTGATACTGTCATAGTAACACCAATTTAAAAATAGTATTATTTATCGGTAAAAATAGTAAATTATCAACACGAAGCTTTGTTATTCAAATTTTTCCAATGAAGTTGTTTAAAGTTAAAGGGCAGATTTTCAATTTGACTTTAAACAGCTTCAATAAATAAAACTATTAGAGTTGACTATCTCCGTGGCAGAGTAAAGGCGTATTACGCCTCCCGACAAACATCGGGATTATTTCAGTTAAGTTGCTGAAAATCCTCACCCTCGCTTCCAGCAGTTTCCCCACATATAATGAGTTGTGACCGTGAGTTTCCAACTCACAGACTGTTGTTTGATTAGTTTTAGAAATTAGATCGATTCACAAAAAACAAGTAGCTATTTTACCCCCTGAATCGATATCATGGAAATGTCGTTTCCAATTTTATCAGTTGCTTTTTTAAACTGTTTGGCAGTAAGTTTTTTAATTAGCAGTGAAAATTGCGCACCTTTTTTTTTCGCAATAAACTCAGCAATTACTATCTGATTCTCATTTTCACCATGCCCCTCTTTAAAAACTGTCCGAAACGAATTGCTGTCAACTTTCCGGAATTTCTTAAGTTTTACCGAAAAGAAACCCTCGTGCCCCTGATAATAATATGTGCCGTTTTTTTCGTTATAAGATGCCTTTGTTAAAGTGCTGTGTTTGGGTTTTTCCTCTATCCATTTTCCCTCCTGCTGCGGAAATTCAATCGCTAAACTATAACTTCCACCGTTTAAATATTGAAATGTGGCTTTCCCTTTTTCGCCAACTAATTGAGAAGCAATTTGCTTTTCACCGGAAATATCCTGTAAAATAACTTTAGTGTCTTTTGCCGGTTTCCCTGAAAAGAAAGGGAATATTGCAATAAATAAAATAATTAGTATTCTCATTTTTTTTAAATTTAAATTTATAAAGCAAAATAAATTCCTTCCAACTTCCATCTTCCATCTTCCTTATCTGTAATTCAAATTAGTTGGCATAAATTTCTCAATAAAATCGGTTGTTTTACCTTTACGTTTTGCATAATCTTCAATCTGGTCTTTCCCAATTTTTTCGAGACTAAAATACCGCGATTCGGGATGAGCAAAAAACTGCCCCGAAACCGATGCATTCGGATACATTGCAAAATGTTCGGTTAACGTAATTCCAGCTTTTTCGGCATCCAATAATTTAAACAGACTCTCTTTTTCTGAATGTTCAGGACACGCCGGATAACCGAGTGCCGGACGAATTCCCTGATATTTAATCTTAAGCATCTCATCAAGAGACAACTTCTCGCCGGGAACGTAACCCCAATAATTTTTTCGTACTTCGAGATGCAACAATTCGGCAAAAGCTTCACTCAGCCGGTCGGCAAGTGCTTCCAACATAATTGCTTTGTAGTCGTTATTTTCCTCGCGGTATTTATCTTTCCATTTTTCAATTCCAATACCGGCAGTTACTGCAAAACCACCGCAATAATCAATTTTCTCCGCTTCAATTGGGGCAATAAAATCGGCAAGACAAAAGTTTGAAATTCCCGGCTTTTTCTTCTCTTGCTGGCGAATATGATAAAACCGTCCAATTTCATTTTTCCCCGTTTTTTCATCGTACAACACAATGTCGTCGCCATCGGAATTTGCCGGCCAGATTCCAAAGACTGCATTTGCCTGCAACATTTGCTTTGCAATAATCTCGTCTAAAAATTCGTTGGCTTCAGCGTATAATTTTTTTGCTGCATCGCCCTGTTTCTTATCATTAAAAATTTGCGGGAAATGTCCTTTTAATCCCCAGGTAATAAAAAAGAATGTCCAGTCGATATAATTTCGCAGCTCCTCCAACGGAAAATCGATAAGCTGCTTAACACCTGTAAAATTTGGTTTGTAAATGGGTGTGTTATTCCAATCTATCCGAAATTTATTTTCGCGTGCTTGTGCTAAAGTCAGGTACTCTTTTGGTTTCCGTTTCCCCTGAAATTTCCTGATTTCAGCATAATCAGCTTTTACAGATTCCAAATATTCACGGTTGTCGGCAATAAGGTTAGAAACCACGTTTACCGCCAGCGACGCATCTTTTACATGAATTATAGTACTCGAATAAACCGGTTCGACTTTAACGGCAGTGTGTATTTTCGAGGTGGTTGCACCTCCAATTAAAATCGGAATTTTTAGTCCGCGGCGTTCCATCTCCTTTGCAATATCAACCATCATTTCAAGCGACGGAGTAATTAAACCGCTCAAGCCAATTACATCAACTTTCTCTTTTATGGCAGTATCGATAATTTTTTCGGTGGGAACCATCACTCCCAAATCGATAATTTCGTAATTATTGCAACTTAAAACCACGCCAACAATATTTTTCCCAATATCGTGAACATCGCCTTTTACCGTTGCCATTAAAACCTTTTTCTGAGCAGAAGAGATATTGAATTTTGCTTTATCGGCCTCGATGTAGGGGAGTAAAATCGCAACCGCTTTTTTCATTACCCTGGCCGATTTTATTACCTGCGGAAGGAACATTTTACCCGCGCCAAAAAGCTCGCCAACAACATTCATTCCTGCCATTAATGGACCTTCAATAATATCTAAAGTGGGATGATAAATTTTAATCGCTTCCGCCATATCTTCATCAACAAACTCCGGAAATCCTTTAACGAGAGCGTGTTGAATTCGTTTCTCCAAAGAGAGTTCGCGCCACTCATCTTTTCTCTTCTCTTTTGTTCCGTTCGATTCTACCTTTTCGGCAAATTCCAATAATTTCTCGGTTGCATCGGGTCGTCTGTTTAAAACCAAATCTTCGGTTTTCTCCAAAAGGTCTTTCGGAATTTCATCGTAAATCTGCAACATTCCCGGATTAACAATTCCCATGTCGAGTCCCGCTTTAATAGCATAATACAAAAATACCGAGTGCATTGCCTCGCGAACTACATTGTTTCCCCTAAACGAAAACGAGACATTACTCACACCACCACTTGTTTTTGCATGTGGCAGGTTTGCTTTTATCCATCTCACCGAATCAATAAAATCTACTGCGTAATTATTGTGTTCGTCGAGACCGGTTCCAATGGTTAAAATATTTGGGTCGAAAATAATATCTTGCGGGGGAAAATTTACCTGCACGGTAAGAATTTTATATGCCCGGCTGCAAATCTCTTTCCGCCGCTCGAAATTATCGGCTTGTCCAACTTCGTCGAAAGCCATAACAACCACTGCCGCACCAAAACGTTTGATCTGTTTTGCCTGTTGAATAAAAGCTGCCTCGCCCTCTTTTAAACTTATTGAATTTACAATTGCCTTTCCCTGCAAACATTTTAACCCGGCTTCAATCACATTCCATTTCGACGAGTCAATCATCACCGGAAGTTTGGCAATATCGGGTTCTGCCATCAAAAGATTTAAAAAATGCACCATCTCCTTTTCGGTGTCCAGCATTGCATCGTCGAGATTTACATCAATAATTTGTGCGCCATCCTCAACCTGCGCCCGGGCAATCGAAAGTGCCTCTTCGTACTTCTCCTCGCGAATCAGCCGTGCAAATTTACGCGAACCTGCCACATTACAACGCTCGCCAATATTTACAAAATTGGTCTCTTCTGTCATTGTAACAGACTCCAATCCACTAAATCGGGTATTCGAATCCGGTTTATTTACTGCGTGTGGATTTGCCTTTTCGGCAACTTTTACAAACTCGCGAATATGGTCGGGCGTGGTTCCACAACACCCTCCAATAATATTAACAAAATTATTGTCGAGATAATCTTTTATGTACTTTGTCATTATCTCCGGACTCTCGTCGTACTCGCCAAACTGATTTGGTAATCCGGCATTCGGGTGCGCGCTGATATAAAATGGGGCTTTTCTTGAAAGCTCTTTTACATAAGGTCGTAAATCGGATGCACCCAGCGAGCAGTTTAATCCGACACTCAATAGTTCGACATGCGAAACCGAATTTAAAAATGCCTCGAGAGTCTGCCCTGAAAGTGTCCGTCCACTGGCATCGGTAATTGTTCCGGAAATCATTAGCGGAATTTTTATCCCACGTTTTTCAAGTGCCTCATCGATGGCAAAAATTGCCGCTTTACCATTTAATGTGTCAAATATTGTTTCAATAATAAGCAAGTCAACGCCGCCATCTAACAGTCCTTCAACCTGTTCGCGGTACGAATTTTTCACATCGTCGAAAGTTACTGCGCGATAACCCGGATCGTTTACATCGGGCGAAAGCGAAAGAGTTTTATTCGTAGGTCCCAGCGAACCGGCCACAAAACGCGGTTTCTCCGGGTTTATTTTTGTGAATTCGTCAGCAACATTTTTAGCAATTTCGGCTGACGTTTTGTTCATCTCGTAAACAAACTCTTCGGTACCATAATCGGCCTGCGAAATGCTGGTAGCATTAAAAGTGTTGGTCAATAAAATATCGGCACCAACCTCAAGATATTTTTTATGAATCTCTTTTATTATTTCGGGACGAGTAATTGAAAGAATGTCGTTATTTCCTTTTTGGTCGTGCGAAAAATCCTTTAATCGCTCGCCATGATAATCTGCTTCTGTTAATTTATATTCCTGAATTAGCGATCCCATCGCGCCATCCAGCACCAGTACGCGGGTTTTGAGTTCGTGTTTTATGTTTTTCTTCATGTTATTTTGTTTTTATCGCTGAGACACTTAGCCATTATTTCAATCTGCTTTAACAAAACTTCTCTTTTGTTACCCCATGCATTTGTATCTCTTTTTGCTTCGTTCCATCGTGGGGCAAAATACTACTGTTTCTTAACCCAGGGCGTTGCCCTGGGCTATAATATTTTGCCCTTTCAGGGCATATTATATCAATTAACACTTCGTCATTTTATTCTTTTCCTCCCCGCCAGCCGTCGGAAGGTTAGGAGGGGCTTTTTACTTCAAAACTCTCATCTCATAATCTCCCCGAATTCCAATTTTATCTTCACAAATTATCAGAAGCGACAGGATTTCGGGATATTTTTCCGACTGCTTTATCACCTTTTCAATATCGTTTGGCGACTTTACTTTATTCCCAAATGCAGTTGCAAAAGCATCGGCCAATAAAATATCGTCGCAAATTACAACCACGGCATCAGCTTTTCCGTAACTTATCGACGGACCAACTGTTCCGGCAGAAGTGCAAATACCAAACTTATTTTTACAGGGTGGAATTATCAACCCAATTCTTTCGGATAAAATAGAATCGCCGGCAAAAACCGAAAGTACCAATTCATTTTTTAAAAGAACGTAAATGTCGCCACCGTTCTCTATAACCATTTCAGTAACCGAAAAGTTTTGTAAAATTTCCTCGCCAACTTCGCGGGCAAACAAACCGGCCACTGCCGACATCGGACCGATACCCGCTTTTTCGGCTGCCACAGCCATTTCAATTGCTTCCGGCGGTGTAATTTTAGTGGGATGAAAAGGTTTTAAACTCTTTTTGAAAAAGGGTTCTGCCTGAATATATGTATCGAATTTATTTCGCAGTTGCTTAATCTTTTCAATTGCAACCTCTTTCATTTCGGGTTGAAAAGAGTCGGGATTTACTCCAATCCACAAATCTGTTTCGAGGTGTTTTACTTCGAAACCTTTAAACCGTTCGCTATTAAACTGAGTGCGGTATGTACGTGGCTCAAACATTTTTTAACTATTTCGTTTAAACCAAACCTCAAATAGTGGATCGATAAAACGAATCTCACCGGGTATTACATCTATAACATCTTTATTTTCTAACATTTTTTTATTCTTAAATACATTCCGTGGAGTTCCAAGATTATATTCCTGCATTGTTACATTCGCACTTAAATGCTTTTCTTGCTTTGATATTGCTTTAAGGAGATTAATTTGAGTATTACTTAAATCTTCCAATATTTTAATAAAAAGTGGCGAATTTGAGTTAATCATAAACTCAATGGAATGATTAATTACATCAGGAGTAACTATCGTGTCAGAAAAAGACCATACAAAATGGGCTAATTGCTGAACATAGTGCGGATGATTTTTCATTAAATGGGCAATTTGAACAGCTAAATCTTTACTGATTGTTTTATTGGTTTTTTTGAATCTTGAAACTATAAACCTGGACCAGTGACCGGGCTCTATCCGGTCGAGTACAAAAAGAAAACCAAACCGGTAAAAAGGTGCTTCCGCTTTATCAAATATCTCCCGCATCATGTGACGTTTGCTTCCGTACATACAATACGATACATTTTTATGTTTCTGCCAAACAGACCTTAAAACTTTCTGAAACTCAAGACTTTTTTTGAAGGTCTCAATATTTTGAAATTCATCTAAATAAATAATTACCCTCTTTTGTCTCTTTTTTGCAATTATTTCAGGAAGGTTTAAAACTTCAGTTTTATACCTGACAACCTCTTTCATGTCGAATGAGATTGAAAAATCATTAATGGGATCGGAGCTAATTGAAATTCTTGGAATAAGATGTTTAAAGAATGACTTTGCATTTTGTATCCATTCTTCCATTTTGTTTGATGACGATTTTATTAACTCTTGTGCAAGTGTTTCGTAAAAATCTTCCTCTGAATGAATACTGAACAAATCTACCATACAATGTATTACATCAGAATTATTCCTGTTTTTGTGAACAAATTGCTGTACTAACGATGATTTTCCATATCGGCGCGGAGAAATAATTATTAAATGGTTGCCACTTAAAAGATTATCTCCAAGTAAAGAAATTTCTCTTTTCCTATTTGTAAATGAGAGAGAATCAACTATCTGTCCGAATTTAAAAGGTGAAATATTTTTTACCATTTCAGTATTATACCATTTAGTATTATACCCAAAGGTATAAAATGTTTTTAATAATTCAAAACGTCAAAAAGGGAAATTTAAAAAATAAAATCATTCAACGTGGAAATTATCATTTTTAGAGTCCACTCTGAAACAATATATTTTGGTTGGAAACAGGTTATTACCTTCGTCATTCTAAACTGACGTCAGAATCTGTGCTTTTCAAATCAAGATGCTGAAATGAATTCAGCATGACGATTCAATTTAGACAATCTTCAATTTTCAGAATTTACCTAAAATCGATAGTAAACAGATTCAACGGACAAGCCGGAATACATAACTCGCAAACCACGCACTTGTCTTTATCGAATTCCAGTTTCCAGGTATCTCTGTTCATGGTTAGCGAACCGGCAAAACAGACGGCAGTACAATTCCCACAATCAATACATTTATCCTCTTCAAGGTGAATGGCTTTATCCAGCGATTCGCATTTAATATTATGATTTGTGAGGTAATCAACACCCTTTTCGATATTCTCTTTTTTACCATGAAGTTCGAGTAGCAGACTTCCTTTTTTCCCGGGATAAACTTCGGCTTTAAGAATATTTATTCGAATATCGTAATCTTTTACCAGATGATAACTAAAAGCTTTATCGCCACTTTGCGAAGGGAAATTCAGTATATATCTTTTCTTAATCATTGTCGGCCTCCGTTTCTTTTAATCCGTTTAACGATGTATTTTTCGGGAACATCTGAACAGGTTTACTAATTTCGAAATCTCCTTTTTGTAACCACTCTTTTAACTCATCGGCAATTTTTCGTGCTTTTGCAAGACTGGCAACCGGCGCAGTTCTGATTTTTTTATTTCCAACTTTTATGAATCCCGATTGAAGTTCGGCATAATTTACCTGACCTAATTTTGGAGCCCCAACAGTTACGTAATCTAAAACCGAGGTTTCAATCTGACTGTTATTTACCGAAACTCTTTTTGCCATATCAACATCGAGTATAGGAATTGGTATTCCAATGCCCACAAACATGCTAACCCCATATTTATCGAGGTAGGCAGCATGAAGATACTCCGACGACATCTCTTTTAAGTTTCCCATAACAGCAATTGTTGCTGCATTTGTAACCGGAATACCAAGTTCGTTTTTAGGTTTTGTTGTATGAAACTGAGTACCCGGCCAAACCACAAAACCCTGCGTTCCACCAAGAAAAATACGGGTTCCCAAACCAATTGTTTTAAACTCGGGGTCGTTTAGCAACGGACTTAACTCGCCCGAAGTTGAGTAAGTTGCAATGCGCATATTTGGCAACAAAGTTCCCATGTAAGTGTGAATCATCTTTTTCGTAGTATTTACAGCCACGTTATAATTCTGATATGCATTTCGCGGATTGAAAAGAGTGAACTCGTTAATCTTATCAATATTAATTTTGGTTTTAATATGTTTTCGCGGATAGCAGTCGGTTCCTTTTGCCCACGCTTCCAGCATCACATCTTTACCATCCAGTAAATCCTGAATAACGTGCGCCCCGCCATATTTTGGATTGTCGGGATCGCAGGCGGTAGCACCAATATACGAATCGACAGCGGCAAGTCCTTCGTAACAGGGAACTCCGTTTAACCGTATTTTTTCCATTCGGATTGGCGGATTGGCATGACCAAAATTAATGATTGCTCCTGATGAACACATCGCGCCAAAAGTAGCTGTTGTAACCACATCCACTTTCTCAACAATCTCTTCGGGCGTGGCGGTTAACGCCATTTTTGCAACCTCCTCGGCGGTTAAAATCACGGCTTCCCCCGACTTGAGTTTTTGGTTAATCTCTTCGTAAGTTTTTATTTTTGTCATCTTCGAATGATTTTTTTATAAAAAACAATTTATCTTCTTAATGATTAGTATTAAAGTAGTTTTGATAAAGAAAAAACTTTCAAACGGTAAATATCCTATTTATATACGAATTACAAAAGAAAGAAAGTCAATATTTTCCGTATTTAATACATTTCATAAGAGAAGGAGTGGGATAATAAACAAGGAAATTTAAAGGAGCTAATTGCAGCGTAAAAAGCCATCTGTTGCCAAACCCGAGTGGAAAAACGATTTTAAGTTCATCACTTCAGGGCGTGGCATTTATACCGGCACCGGCAAAATATTGCATTGCATGGTAAATCTAAATAATGGGATGTATGTGTTTAAAAAGGACTACGTTTTTTGTTGAATACCAATTGTAAGGAAATATTTTACTGAATAGTGTATAAAAAAAAGGATGCCAAAAGGCATCCTTTTCAATATAATATATATTGTATATTATTTTACAGAGTTCATGTACTCGATAAGCTCAACAACTTTAGTTGAATAACCCATTTCGTTATCGTACCACGAAACAACTTTTACAAAAGTGTCAGTTAGTGCGATTCCTGCTTTTGCATCGAATACAGAAGTTTGAGCTTCGCCAATAAAATCGTTAGAAACGACTGCTTCTTCAGTATAACCGAGAACGCCTTTCATTGTGGTTTCAGAAGCTGTTTTCATAGCTGCACAAATCTCTTCGTAAGTAGCAGCTTTGCCAAGGTTTACGGTTAAATCAACAACCGAAACATCTGGAGTTGGAACACGAAATGCCATTCCTGTTAATTTTCCGTTTAACGAAGGAATTACTTTCCCAACCGCTTTTGCAGCACCAGTAGAAGAAGGAATAATATTTTGTCCTGCTCCACGTCCACCGCGCCAGTCTTTCAAAGAGGGAGCGTCAACAGTTTTCTGAGTTGCTGTTGTAGCGTGAATAGTAGTCATTAAACCGTCAACAATACCATAGTTGTCGTTTAATACTTTTGCGATAGGAGCCAAACAGTTAGTAGTACAAGATGCATTCGATACATAAGTCATATCGTTTTTGTACTCTGTATTGTTTACGCCCATAACAAACATTGGAGTGTCGTCTTTTGAAGGAGCAGACATTACAACTTTTTTAGCACCAGCGTCGATATGACCTTTTGCAGTCTCTTTTGTTAAGAACAATCCGGTTGACTCAACAACGTACTCAGCACCAACAGCATCCCATTTAAGGTCGGCAGGGTTTCTTTCTGAAGTTACACGAATAGCATTTCCGTTAACAACCAAAGCACCGTCTTTAACTTCAACAGTACCATTAAATCTACCGTGGGTAGAATCGTATTTTAACATGTAAGCCATGTAGTCAACATCGATAAGATCGTTGATACCAACAACCTCTACATTATCGTTTGCAACAGCAACACGAAAAACCAAACGGCCAATACGACCAAATCCGTTAATACCTATTTTAATTCTTGACATAGTTGTGAAAGTTTTAATTATTTGTATAAATATCTAATTATTTAATTCTCAGCCTTTAATATATCTTTAAAGGGAACGCAAAGTAAATACTATTATTTAATTGTATCGGGTTGGTATTTTAAAATCGAAGTAAAATTCTCTAACCTTAATATTAATTTAAATATTGCACGTAAGTTGGAGAATCAGATTTCCGTGACTTGAATTATTAATATTCGACGTTAAAAATAATTTCGGATTCTAATAATTAACCATAACCGTACCTTTTACAATTTTTCCGTTGCCCAGTTGCAGTACATAAACGTAGTTACCTGCAGGTAATCCGCCTGTATTAAATATTGTCCATTTATTTTCGGTGTTACCCCACCACCAGGCATCTTCGTTGGAGCCCCAGTAATCTAAATTACCATAATGGTCTTTCTCGAATAACTTATCTCCGTTTCTGTTGAAAATCATCATTATTGCATTTGGGTAACGCTGAATACACAGCACCTGGAAGAAGTCGTGAACACCATCGCCATTTGGAGAGAACCCTTCGGGCACAAACAATTCGCAATCGAGAGTTTTATCGAGATACTCGGGATACCCATCTAAATCGAGGTCGTCGTTACTATAATCGCCATCGTTATTCAGGTCTTCGTCGATGGTCATATATTCATCGTTTTCGTCGTTTGTATCGCGCCAGTCGCGTATTCCATCGCCATCGAAATCCTGCAACGGAGCATTACTTCCGAGTGCATTAAACGGATCGTTCGGATCGTTCCATCCAAATACGGTATCATAAATATCGTCTAATCCATCGCGGTCGCTATCCACAAATATTCGTGTAACATCAGGTCTTCCATCAGCATTAATATCGTGTCCCTCAATAAAGTCATATACATTATCATTCTCCGAATCAAGATCCAGGAAGTCGGGAATAGAGTCGTCATCGGTATCTGCCAGGTCGAGTCCGAAATCGTGCCCTCCGTAATTAGGGTCGTAAATATCATCCCAGCCATCACCATTTTCGTCGATACCTGATGGTTCTATATAAACATCCCAGCCACCTGCCTGCCCTTCAATATTATCAACAATACCGTCATTGTCAGAGTCAATATCATAACTGTCCGGAATTCCGTCAAGGTCGGAGTCGATTTGGGTATCGCCTTCCACAATATCTCTGATTCCATCGTTATCGTCATCAATATCATCCCAGTCAGGAATTCCATCGCAATCGTTATCCGGTTCTACTGCAATATAAACAGTTGCGGTATCTCTTAGGTTTGGTATTCCCAAATCAGTAATTTCATATCTGAAGCTATCTAATCCGATGTAATCAACATCGGGTGTGTAATCGAAATCGCCATTGTCATAAATAGTTACATCGCCATGAATAGGTTGCTGTACAGGAAGGATAAATATTTTTATGTCATCATTATCGGGATCGCTATCGTTAGTAAGCACATTTCCTGTCGGACTTGCACACGTCGTTGTAATGAAATCATCAACTGCTTCAGGAGGATTATTTGGTGCAATTACAGTAATAGTTACCAGAGCAGTTCCGCACATCGGTTCGCAAGGAATGGCATCGTCGCAAATTGAGTAGGTAAGAACGTCAGTACCAACAAAATCAAGTGCAGGAGTATAAGTAATTATTCCTGTTAACATATCTCTTTCCACCATTCCATGAGTAGGTTGTGCGTAAATTGAAAGAGTTGAATAATCTATTTCAGTTTTTAAATCGTAGTCGTTGGAAATAATATCAATTTCAATCGGAACATTCATTACTGTAACTCCGGAGTCGGGTAAAATATTAGGTGGAATATTTCCATAAACAGTTAATTCAGCAGTGTCGTGACCGATGTTTCCATTTACGTCTCGTGCTGTTACTACAACATAAGTTGTTCCAATATTATCGCAATCTAAATTGTAAATATCGAGGAAAACCGTATCGACACCACAAATATCGTAACTTCCAATAACCAGCTCGGCAGTTGTTAATGTATATTGTGCATCTGCATCTAATTGAATTTCAAGATCTCTGGCAATTACATCAGGTGGAATTGTATCGACAACGGTTACAGTTGCAACGCACGAATCGCGGTTAGTTGCGGCATCTATTACTGTTAACTGAACAGGATTATCACCAACATTACTACAATCGAATGTTTCTTTTGAAATATACATTGTATCTAATTTACAATTATCGAACGAACCATCGTCAATATTAGAAACACCGATTGTTGCCAATCCAAACTCATCTAAATAAATTATTATATCGCGGCAAAGTGCAACCGGCGGAGTACTGTCGATAACAGTAATTAATGCGGTACAATTTTCAGAAACATTACCGGCTTCGTCGGTTACAACAACAATCACCTGAACTCCATTTTCTACATCACCACAATCAAATTCAACAATATCAACATCAATAATCAGATCCTCTTCGGCAGTACAATTGTCGTTAGAGCCTGCCGAAATATTTTGGATATCGATATCGGTTAAAATATAACTACCTGTTTCATCGAGATAAACGGTTATACTATTACAAACAGCATCGGGTGGAATTGTGTCGGTTGAAATGAGTTTATGTTCGCAACTATTAATGTTATCGCATAAATCTGCAATACTGTAAAGCGTTGTTATTACAGTACTGTTCAATGTTTTCACAATTGTAGTTGAAAAGGTAAATGTTGCCGGGTCGATCGCACAATTATCTGATATGGAACCACCGGCAGCAATAAACTCTTCAATGGTTGCAAAATCGTGTGTTAAACTCGACAGACATTCGGCAGCTTCGTTGGGAGGACAAATAATTATAGGAGGAGTAATATCGTTTATAATTATTTTATGTGAACAACTTAGAATGGTACCACATGAATCTGAAACCTGATATGTTCGGTAAATTGTTTCGGGACAAGTTTGCATATCGGAAGAATCTTTTACGAAAGTAAATGTAGTTGTGTCAATTCCGCAATCGCTGTAAGCTAAACCTTCTCCATTAATAAATTCAGCAAAATATTTAAACGAATCAGGTATCTCAGAAACACACTCAACTATTGTGTCAGGTATGCAAGTAATTCCTCCGTTGGCGTCAGATGAAGTAATAACTATTTTAATTGATTCTTTACAACCGTTGGCATCGGCTACAGTAACAGTATAACTGTCTGCTACAAGACCCGAAATTTCAGGAGAAGTAGCTCCGTTACTCCAGCTATAATCGTATGGTTGTGTACCTCCCGAAACTGAGATAACAATTTCCCCTGATGGTAAATTGCCAATTGTATTTTGCAGAGTTGTAATACTGATTTCTAATTTTTCAGCAGGCTGAACTATTTCAATGGAAATTGAATCGGAACAACCAATTGAATCAGTAACAACCACGTTATAAATTCCTGCTGGTAACCCGGTTAAATCTCCAACTGTTTCTCCGCTGTCCCATTTATATGTATATGGTTGAATTCCTCCGGAAACCGTAAGATCGATGGATCCATTATTTTCTCCATAACATAGCACATTGGTTACCATTGTGTCGAGAACAATATCCGGACTCACTATTAAATGAAGTCGCAGAGTGTCGCTACATCCATTCCCTGCTGATGTAAAATACTCGAGAGTTTGCGATGCAAAATAGGTGTTGCCATCACCTTTTAGCCAGGTGTATGAACCACATGCCATAACTGTATCTTCCACAAATAATCCTGAGTTAACATCTACAGTCAAAGTGAGGATCGAATCACAACCTGCAACATTAGTTAATGTGCTGATGTATGTACTATCATTGTAATTATCAATCGAATGTCCATTCCAATCAGGCACATTTTCACCTTTGCAGATATAAGCTGTACTGTCCAATGTTGTTATTCTGTTCACTACTACTGTTAGAGACAGAAGCGAATCGCAACCTGCAACATTAGTAAATGTTGTTATATATGTGCTGTCGTGCGTATTATCGATTGTATGGCCGCTCCAATCAGGCACAATATCACCTTCGCAAATATAGGCTGTACTATCTAAGGCGATAGAGAAACCTACATTTACAGTCAATGTCAGAAGCGAATCGCAACCTGCAGCATTAGTCAACGTGGCTTTATAAGTGCCGTCCCGGGTGTTATCGATAGATTGACCATTCCAATCCGGTATAATTTCACCTTTACAGATATAACGAATGCTATCAAAGCTGGAAACGTCGTTCACCGTTAAATTAAGAGTATAAATAAAATCGCAGCTATTTAAGGCAGGCACAGTGTCGTTATATATATCCGCCGTCCAGATGGTTTTTCCTCTCCATGCTGTGTATGGTAAATCGCTGGCACAAATAGTATCATAAATAACCTCTTTAAAGCCGGGCAATACTTCCAGTTTTAATGTGATAATAGAATCGCAATTATTAACTGATAGTAAAGTATCAGGATAAATACCAGAAACCATAATATCGTTTCCACCCCATTTGTATGGTAACTCCGAGTCGCAGACCGAGGTGTAAACTGTATCATTAAACTCAGGATATAAATCCAAAACTTTTAAAGTGTAAATTGAATCGCAACCAAAAACTGTTTTATAACGTTTGCTGTATGTATAATCTAATTTATCAATATCTATTCCTTTCCAGACAAATGGGAAATCAGATTTACAAACTATGGTATCTATTTTTATATAAATGTCAGGTGTCAGATCAAGGTGCAACGTTACTATCGAATCGCAACCAGCAACAGTTTTAAACGTTACCGGCGGATGGAATCCAGATGTGGTGTACCATTTATTATTCCATTTATACCTGTTACCACATTCATATACATAAACAGTATCGTTATATTCAGGATTTACAATAATATTTACAGTTATAATTGAGTCGCAATTTGAAACTGAAGACAGAGTATCGCTGTAAATACCTGCACCAGTAATATCTTTTTCCCTCCATTTAAAAGAGGATAACTCCGAAGTACAAATTGAAATATCAGGTATTGTATCGTTATATTCGGGTAATACTTCGAGAATTAAAGTTACTGTTGAATCGCAATTGTTTACGGAAGATAGCGTAACAGGATATTTCCCAGTAACCCAATAATCGACATTGTTCCATTTGTAAGGTAAATCCGACTTACAAACCGATGCATTTTCTGTTACATTGTACTCTGGATTAACAGTTAAATTTAATGTTAATATCGAATCGCAACCAACCTCTGTAGAGAGTGTATCGCTGTATGTTCCGGCTCCTGTAAAGTTATTATGTCCTTCCCATGTAAATGATGATAATTCTGATTGGCATATAGAAGTATCTATTGTATTTCGGAACTCATAAACTATTGAAACATGTAAATATAGCGTATCGTTACAACTATTTTGTTTTTCTGTAATAAACCGATGAACACCCGAGACATCGTAAGTATAATTATTACCTAAATGATCTGTATAATCATAAGAATTACATGCAATAACATACTTATCAGAAACTGTTCCGCGTATTAAAATTATCTGTGTTGCTGTATCTCTGTTCCCACAATCATCTTTAGCAATCCAACTGCGGGTTATGGTAAAGTAATTTGTACAAACTTTATCCGAGATCTTCTCTTTAAAAGCTATAACCGGAATACCACAATTATCAGTTGCTGTGACAGTTGGCGGTAACGGCAAATCGTCTTTACTAAATAATATCGTATCGGCAGGAACGTTTGCAAGTACCGGAGCAATTGTATCGTTTATTATAATTTCTACGTTGCAGGTATCTGTGTTTCCGCAATCATCGGTAGCTACATAAGTGCGTGTAATAATTTCGGGACAACTGCCGATGGTTGTTTCATTAATGTATCTTATTGTTGGAGTAACACAATTATCTGTTGCTGTTGGCCAGGTGTCAATTCCAAGAGTATCAGAAATACATTGCAGATAAACCGTTTCAGGACAAACAATTACAGGTGGAGTGGTATCTATTACTGTAATATAACGCATGCAATATCCACGAATGGGGCTGGGTGCATCGTTATAAACAATATAAGTTCTTATTAATCTATATTCACAACCAATTTTCTCAATCTTATTTTCATAATAATCAAAAGAATTTATATCAATATTATAGTTTGAACTTTCTGCAAAGCCCCCTGCTGCAATAAATTCTGCATAGGTGGTAAGAACAGGTGGTATAGAAGTGAGGCATTCAACAGTAGTATCAGGAGGACAATCTACTATCACAAATTCTATTCCGCCAACATAAATCTTTTGCTCACAATAACCTGTATTACCGCATGAATCGCTAATCTCATAAGTTCTGTCGATTTCCAAAGGTGTAGTTCCGTAAGAGATCTCTTTTGTTAATCTAAACGACCATTCAACAATACCGCAATTATCATCTGCAAATCCATTGGCATTTTCGAATTCAGAATAACTACTATAAATTGGAGGAATTTCTCCGTCTGTTTTATTAATTGTATCGGCACAACTTATAAATACCGGAGGCTCTTTATCGTCAACCACAAGCAGTTGTTCGCATTCCATCTCATTTCCGCAAGAGTCTTTTATTGAATATGTTCTTAAAATTGTATAACACCATGTACTGTCAATAATTATTTCATTTTCGAAATTAAAGCTGGAGGTGTCTATTCCACAATCGCTAATTGCTGCACCGCCTGCATTCGCATATTCTAAATAAGTTGAATAGTGAGGATTTGCTGCAATCTCTTCATGACACTTAACTATTATCATACCTGCACAATCCATTGAATACTGAGGATCTTCCTGTAAAATGGTAACAGTAAGTGAATCAATACAACCATTTTCATCGGTTACAACAACTGTATAATCTCCGCCTGCCAGATTAAAAATATCTTCAGTAGTTTCTCCTCCATTACTCCACAAGAAAGAATATACTCCGGTACCTCCCTCAACAGAAAGATCAATACTTCCAATATCAGAATTACTATAACCAACATCAACATGAGTTTCACTAAGAATCAGCTTAGCAGGTTCTGTTATTTTTACTGAAATAGAATCGGCACAACCAATTGAATCGGTTACAACTACTTTATAAATTCCGGGTACTAAATCAGATAAATCTTCTGTAGTTTTTCCGTTATCCCAATTAAAAGTAAATGGTTTTATACCACCCGAAACAGTTAGATCAATTGTTCCATCATCTCCTCCAAAGCAGTTTACATTGGCTACTATTGTATCCAAAATAATATCGGGACTAATTATAAGTTTAAGACGAAGAGTATCTCCACAACTATTTCCTGAGGTTATTATAGTATCGTAAACTCCGGAAGTATAATATGTTGATCCTGTGCCACCAATCCAGGTAAATGATTCACATTCTAAAACCGTATCCACAGTTAATTCACTCGGAATAACATGTAGATTTAGTGTCAGTATCGAATCGCAACCGGCAGTTGTTGAAAGTGTGTCGCTGAATATTCCCACGGCATCGAGACTTAAACTTTCCCACGGATAAGGAATTTCTGTTGCACAAACTGTAATATCAACGGTATCTCGGTAGGTTGGAAGTATATCGAAGTTGACGGTCAGTATCGAATCGCAGCCGGCAGTTGTTGAAAGTGTGTCGCTGAATATTCCCACGGCATCAAGACTTAAACTTTCCCACGGATAAGGAATTTCTGTTGCACAAACTGTTATGTCAACTGTGTCGCGGTAAGTTGGAAGTATATCGAAGTTGATGGTCAGTATCGAATCGCAGCCGGCAG
>JAJRSD010000057.1 GCA_024278975.1 Bacteroidota bacterium | reverse complement strand
CATTTTACAATGCGAAATTACCCATTTAACTGCCAAGTCTTACAACGTATTGAATTACAATCCTATCGGAATAAATAAAAAGCAAAACTAATGTTACCTCTATATTAACCAACTCGAAAAATTGTTGGTTTTTGATTATTGACACCACTTCGACTAAAGAGAAAAACACGTGACTTGATGTTGAATTTAAAGGATTATATAAAGGGGGTGGGAAAAAGTTTTGTTTTGAGATGGGGGGGGGGGGGAAATTAAGAATCAAATGTTGAACCATCTTTGAGGTTCTCTTTATTGTACACCATCACCACGGGTTACACCCGCGGTTATTCATGTTAAACCCTTTCAGGATTATATTCATAAAAATTTATTGACAGGTAAACGTTACCTTTATTATAGACTTATTCGCGAGTAATCTGGAATTCTATTAAATCAACATCATCTTATCAATATAAACATCCTGAAATGTTCCGTCGGCTTCCAGATTAATATGTGTTGTTTTATTTAGAATATCTTGTATAAACTCGTCATTTTCAAACAGAAACATTTTTGCGCCGATTAACGCGGTGTTCCCAAGTTTTACAATTTTGTCCTCATCGCTTTCAATTAAACCTGTTCTTATTACATTCTGAATATTCAGAAAATTACCAAAACCACCGGCAATAAATACTTTATCAATATCGTCGTAGGTAATCTTCAACTGATTAATTAAAAGCTGAACTCCCGCCGCAATTGCTGCTTTTGCAAGTTGAAATTCGCGAATATCTTGTTGAGTAAGATAAACACCCGACACGAGTTCAATCTTTTCAGCTCCCGAATTAATCTCGCCAAACATTCCAATTTCCTCTCTGTTTAGCATAATTGCCAGAACATCAATCAACCCGCTTCCGCAAATGCCTTTGGCTTTTGTGTTACCAATTACATGACTTGTAAATTTGTCGTCTTCAAGTACCACAGACGAGATGGCACCGGTTGTTGCACGCATTCCCTGACTAATTTTTGCACCCTCGAAAGCCGGACCGGCGGCCGTTGATGCACAAATAATTTTATGGCGGTTACCAACCACAATTTCGCCATTTGTTCCCAAATCAATTAAAATGGAAAACTCTTCGCGTTCTGCCATTTTTGTGGCGGCAATTCCTGCAAGAATATCGCTACCCACAAAACTCCCGATTGATGGAGAAAACCTGATTTTAGTTGTGGCAGGCAGGTTCCATTTTAACTCTTCGGGGGTGAGTTTTTGTTCGCCTAAATTTGGAGAATCGAACGGATAAAACGAAAGCGACTGAACATCTAATCCTGAAAAAATATGGTGCATAACAGTGTTACCCACGATAACAATTTCGGATACGTTAACCGGATGCTTTTTTAAAATAAACTTAATTGTTTCTCCTATTTTATTGCGAATAAGATCCTGCATCTCCTGTTTATGTCCATCTAAACAACTTTGGATACGCGCAATTAAATCGCCTCCAAATTTTGCCTGCGGATTTATATCAGAAACAGAATCTAAAATATGCCCGTTTGTAAGGTTTATCAGTTGAATAACAATTGTTGTTGTTCCCAAGTCAACAGCTATTCCGTAACCTTTTTTGGTGTGAATTCAAATGTAGAATTATCGGCAAGAATAATATTTTCGAACTGCGAAATTTCCAGTGTAATATCCGACTCGGCATTACACTGACAAGCCAGTCGCCAGTTGTCTGACAATTTTAATTTATCCAGTTTTTGCTGCTGAACAGAATCAATTTTCAACTCTCCATCAAGCAGTTTTACTTTACAATTTCCGCAAGCTCCTTTTCCGCCACACGGAAATTCAACCCCATAATCGTGTAACACATCAATTAGCGGAGTTCCTTGATTCACCTTGATAATTTCGCCGAGTGGTTGTAGAGTTATATTTACTTTTTGTTGCATAATAATTATATTAAAAAATCAAAAAAATTGTCTTTAGATACTACCTGAAAAGTTGATTCGGGATAAGCTTTTTCCCATGCTTTTGGTGTTTTTATTTTACGCGGCGAATATTTAAATTCGTAACCATGTAAGCTGCCACCCCGCTCTTCAACTAAATCAATTTCTTGTTGGTCGTACGTTCTCCAAAAATAGTCATTCGAAAAAATCCGTTTATAATGCTTGGTTTTTATTCGTTCCATAAAAAGAAAGTTTTCCCACAACATTCCCAAATCATTTCGCTGATTTAAGGGGTTAAAATTATTAATTAATGCATTACGAACTCCATTATCCCAAAAATAATAACGTGATGATTTCACAATTTCTTTACGCAAATTTCGGGAAAACCCACCCACTCGTTTAATTATAAATGTTTTTTCAAGCAGGTCGAGATAGCGTTCAACACTTTGTTTTGCAATCCCCAGATTGTTTCCCAACTCGCTCAGCGAAACCTGATGCCCAATTTGAAAAGCGAGTAATTTAAGCAACTCTGTTAATTTAGCAGGATTTCGTATGTTTCCCATTTCCAGAATATCTTTGAAAAGATAAGAGTCTCGCAACGAAATTAAGTACTCTATTTTATCAGTTATCGTGGAGGCATTAAAAGTTTCGGGATAGCTCCCAAATATTAAAATATTATTTAACCGTTCTGCAATTTTCATTCCTCCAAATTGGTTATACAATTCGTAAACAGATAGAGGATACAAAATTCGTGTAATATTTCTTCCGGTTAGCGGCTCTCCTATTTTGTTCGATAACTCAAACGATGACGACCCGGTTACTACGATTATCATGCTGGGATAATTATCTATTAACAGTTTAAGGGCATATCCAATTTCTGGAATTCGTTGTGCTTCGTCTATAAAAACCAAGTCGTAATTCCCAAAATAGGTAATTATTGTATTTAATTTTTGCGACGAAAGGATTTCCCGAAGTTCAAGATTGTCTCCTGTTCCTATATAAATTTCACCCTCAAAATTTGATATGAGTTTTTTAAGCAACTCTGTTTTTCCCACACGTCGCGGACCATACAAAATGGAAACCTTACCTTTTTTTAAAAATATTTCCTGCTTGTTTTGTAAATATCTTTTATACCAATCCATTATAACTTTACAAAAGACTCAACACAAAAGTAATAAAAATCTACACAAAAAACATTAATTAGGCAAGTTAAGTTGCCGTATTTAGCTAAATTAGGCAAGTTAGGTTTCTGTATTTAGCTAAATTAGGCAAGTTGAAATATTCGATATTGTTAAATATATTCATTAAATATCCAAATAAAACCAACTATTACTCCCTTTTAAGTAAGAGAAATGAATACTTGCACTTAACCACGGAATCATGGGAGTCCATATTTTAAAGCCTGTTCCAATAGAAATTCTTGGAGCTTTTTTGTAGATATCGAAATAGTGGTCGTTTGCTTTTCCAAAGTTTGTGTAAACAGATTGTTCAAGGGCAAACCAATCGCGGTTAATATAAGTGAAACTACATTTTATTTTAGCATTGTAATAACCTTGCCCCGACTCCTCGCCACTTATTAAACCTTTGATATTTCCTGAGCCTAAATAGGTAATTAACGAAGGTAAAGTTGAAGTTATATAGCCACTTGAAAACCTTGCCGAGAATTCAATTCGTTTATTTAATATTTTATAATACGATGCGCCAAAACCAAAAGAGTGATAAACAGGGCTGTTTTTATCGAGACCAATTCCAACTCCATATCCGGCAGAAATCAGATATCCATCGCGTTGATGGCGTTTACGATTTATTAACCCAAATGATTCGCCCAGGGAAAGCGACAGGTAATTTATTTCGTAATTGTCGGCAAACGGAACATCGGTATTTATAAGAGTTGTATCGGTTTTATGTTGAAATAAATTACAGCTTAAATTTGGCGAAAAAGTATATTCGTAGTCGGTGTGAAACGGGTTGCCAATACTTCCCGAAAACTGTTTTTTACGATAAGCAACTGCCGAAACTTTGTAGTCACCATTGTATCTAAAATTATTCCCTGAGCCACTTAATGCCCGAAACGAAAGCGTCATATTTTTATATAAAAGTTGACGCGGAATCCCAATTTCAACATTGTAATCTTTTTGCGATGTACCCAGATTTCCGGCAAGAGTTAACGAAATGTTTCGTCCCAAAAAGTTATTGTCCTTAATTCCCAGTGCCAGATTGTAATCTTCGCGACTACCACTAAACGACAAAATTGGCAGCAGTGTAAAAGCATCTTTTGCATTCACATTCAACAAGTAATTTCCGTTTGAGAGAGTGTCGAGAGTGTAATCAACCTGAGCAAAATTCCCAATATTCCAAATCTGATTTATCGAGTTGTCTAAACAGTTTTTATCGATAGTCTCGCCCTGATTAAATTGCAGTTCGCGCATTATAATTTTATCGCGTGTTCGCCAGTTCTTATTAATTTGAATGGAGTCGATTCTCCATGAATTTATGTTATCTGTTTCTTGTGCAAAACCGATAATCCAGTTTTGTAAAAGGAGTATTAATAGTAGGACTGTTCTCATTTTCTATTTTCTGAAAACCAAAAATAGTTAGAGTTGTTTATTAAATCGAACATATATTTACCAAAGGGTTAAATTGTAGGTATCGTTGGCGAACGTTGCAGCGGCGGGGACGAAAAGTCAATATTTGGGATATAAAAAACTTTAAAAGCAATCTGGTTTTTAGAGCGTACGCAAATCCACTATTCCATATTTCAGGCGAATATTTTATCGAAGATTACTCTTTGTTCCTGAATCTAACTGGCAGACAAACTAAATTTCTCTTTTAAAACCACACCTCTTTTAGAGTGCTTAACTGTTGCACATTCGGTATAAAAGTCGTGTTCGAAGAATAGAATCCATCCTTTATTGGCAACTTCGTTCATAAATATTTCTTTCTCATGGAGGGCGGTAACCGGAAATAAATCGTATGCTGCCAGCCAGAGTAATTGAATATTTGCTATGGTTGGAATTAAATCGGAAGTGTAAACAAAAGTTTTATTGCCGGTATGAATTACGGGAATCATTTGTCCCGGGGTGTGCCCGTCGAAAAAACGCACCTCAATATTTGGGAAAAGCTCACCCTCGTTTTCAACAAAGCTTAATCTGCCCGAGTCGAACATAAAATTCAGAACATCAGAATGATATGCTGCTTTTTCGCGGGCATTCGATATTTTTGAGTGTTCCCACTGTTTTCTGCTACACCACATTTTTGCATTGGGGAAAGTGAGTTGCAGTTTGCCATCAACATTTTTAACTGCTCCGGTGCAGTGATCCCAATGGAGATGCGTAAAAAATACATCGGTAATATCTTCCGGAGAATATCCGTTTTTATTTAACGAATCTTCCAAATGATTTCCCGGGACAATTCCATTATTCTGCATATATTTTTCGTGATAATGATTACCGACTCCGGCTTCAATCAGAATTTTTTTATCGCCCTGTTCAACCAACAAACAACGCAGAGTAAGTTTTGTGAAATTATTTTCGTCAGCAGGATAAACTTTATTCCAAAGTACTTTTGGAATTACACTAAAAAGTGCGCCGCCATCGCAGTGTAAATTTCCGGCCGAAATTGGTGTGAGTTTCATTATTGTAAAATTTTATTTCAGCAAAAATAAAAGAATTTGGATGGTAATGATTAAGAAAGCTAATTGTAATAAAATATAATATGACTATCCGCTTTTATACCTACGCTTTACCCCTTCTATGTTGTAATCCAAATTTATAAGTTTCTTTTTTATTCATATTCAAGTATTTATAATTTTATTTTTTTGACTTCGGGCAATATTGAGCCCTGAGGTCTTCTCCTCTTGGTAAAGTATTACTGGGTTCGAT
>JAJRSD010000056.1 GCA_024278975.1 Bacteroidota bacterium | reverse complement strand
CAGGTATAAACAACGCCGCAGTTGGTGACAATGCATTATTTTCAAACTTAACAGGCGAAAGAAATGCTGCAATGGGTTCGCAGGCATTGATGAACAATACTGCCAATGAAAATACCGGTGTTGGTGCAAGCAGTTTATATAGCAATGTAGATGGAACAAATAATGCCGCTGTGGGAGACAGTGCTCTGTTTGCAAACGTATCAGGTAATAGAAACTCAGCCGTAGGTTCAAAAGCGTTACGAAATAACTTAGCAAGCGAGAATACTGCCGTTGGAACACGGGCACTATACAGCAATACAACAGGTACAAACAACGCTGCAGTTGGTGACAATGCTCTTTATTCAAACCAGAGTGGATTAAGAAACTCTGCTGTAGGTTCCCAGGCATTAATGAATAACACTGCAAACGAAAATACTGCTGTTGGAGCAAGAAGTTTATACTCGAACACAACCGGTGTAAACAACGTTGCAGTTGGTGATAGTGCTTTATTTACAAATGAAACTAACACACAAAACGTTGCCGTTGGTTCGCAGGCATTACGAAACAATACAGCAGATGGAAATTCGGCAGTAGGTTACAAAGCCTTATATAGCAATAGTACCGGTGCTCAAAATACCGCTGTTGGTAATACATCGTTAACAGCTAATACAACTGGTTTTAATAATACAGCTACAGGACACCAAGCACTTAATGCTAATACAACAGGTTCTCAGAACGCTGCATTTGGTAACAGGGCATTATATTCCAATACACTTGGGTTGCAGAATGTAGCAGTTGGCGATAGTTCTTTAGTTGCAAATACAACGGGTACTAGCAATACAGCAGTCGGTTACCGCTCTTTAAGAACAAATACCGATGGAGCATACAATACAGCCGTTGGTCAGAATGCTTTATTGTTAAGCACCGATAGTATGAATACTGCCATAGGTGATTTGGCCGGTAGCGGACTTGCTTCTGGAGCAGGTAATGTATTTGTAGGATACCGAGTTGCTGAAGATTCAACTTCAGGAGATAACAGGCTGTTTGTAAATAACGATGAGGCAGATGCTGATGCACTAACTGACATTGGTACAGGAACCCGTGGTTCATTAATTTACGGAGAGTTCGATAACGAATACTTGAGATTTGATGCCACAGTTGATATTAATGGTGTTACAACCGTATTTAATACAATCGAATCAACAGAACCAACAAACGGGGCACTAAATGTTGATGGTGGTACAGGTATCGAAAAAAGATTAAATGTTGGGGCTGAAGGTACTTTTGAAAGACAAGTTGTAATCGGTGCTGCTGCTCCAAGTATTAATACAAATACTATTGGAGGAACATCTGTAAGCACAAACATGCTTATTGTTGATGGAAACACTTCAATTGGCAACAGTTATATAAATATATCAGCACCAGCCGATGGAGCAATTATAGAAGGCTCTGTTGGTATCGGCGAAAGCACACCTGTCAACAAGGTTGATATTGCAGGAAATACAGTTATTGGAAGTGGCTACACAACTGCTAACAATACTGCACCTGCCGATGGTTTATTGGTTGAAGGTACAACAGGTATCGGTCAAACTGCACCCCTAAGTAAGTTGGCAGTAAATGGCAATACTTCAATAGGTGCAACCTATTCTGCACTGGCAGCACCAGCCGATGGAGCAATTGTAGAAGGTTCAGTTGGTATTGGCGAAAGTACACCCGCTAACAAACTTGATGTTGCAGGAAATACTGTTATCGGAAGCGGTTACACAACTGCAAATAATACTGCACCAACCGAAGGTTTATTAGTTGAAGGGCAAGTAGGTATTGGAACAGGATCTGATGCATTATCTGCAACACCGGTGATGTTGGAAGTTGATGGACATATTGCTCCACATGCTAACGATACTTACGCGTTAGGTACCAGTACACTTCGCTGGGATACTCTATATATGGCATCGGTGATTGATTTTGCTGCCGAACCTCTGGAATTTGTTGGCGATGGTACCGTACATGTAACAGTAGACGATGCATCTGGTGTTACTACCATAAATTCTTCTGTAAATTCAACAACCAAAGACAATGGTGCTTTGGTTATTGCAAACGGTGGTCTTGGTGTTGAAAATGATGTAAATGTTGGGGGAAGTGTTAACGTTGCTGTTGATGTTAATGTTGACGGGAATTTAGATGTTGATGGAGCAACAACGCTTGATCAAACAACAATAAATACCGATGATGGAGAATTTGCAGTTAACGGAAGTAATGGAGTTGATATTGACGTTGCAGCTGCATCCAGATTTGTAACTTCTACAGGAGACATTACTATTGATGCAGAAGCTGGAGCAGTTACAGTTGATGGTAACTCAGGAGTAAATATTGCATCGGGTGGAGAAATTGATATGACAACAACAGGTACAGTTGATGTTAACGCCGCCACTGTAGATATTGATGCCACAGGGGCAGTACATATCGATGGTGTTACAAATGTTACAATCGAAGGAAGTACATTCAACGGTAACGATGTTACCATTCCTGGTAAAGCAACTATCGACAATACTGAGATTGGTGGAGGTTACGGTGCTACAGGCGTAACAATTTCAAACACTGGCAATATTGATGCTGACGGAAACTTACATATAGATGGAACTGCAATAGTTGAAGGTGATGTTACAATAACTAGTTCAACCGCATCAACTAATCCCACATCAGGAGCATTGCTTGTAACAGGTGGAGTTGGTATAGGACAAAATTTGTACGTAAATAATACTGTTGGTGTTGGATCAAATTTAGGTGTTGCAGGAACTGTAACATTTAGTGGACTTGGTACTACTGCCGGAGGCGATTTTGTTACAACTACTGCCGGAGTACTTAGCCACCGTACTGCCAGTCAGGCACGTACCGATTTAGGCTTAGGTACAATGGCAATCCAAAATGCCAATGCCGTTGCAATTACAGGAGGTGCAATTAATGGAACAACCATTGGTGCAACTACTGCTTCTACAGGTGTTTTTACTTCTGTTGCTGCACCAGCATTCCTGATTGATGTTGATGGATCGGGTGGGGTAACTGACGGAGATTGGCAAATAACTTTCAGTTCAACCAATCTCGTTTTCCAAAGACGCGAGTCTGGTGTCTGGGTGACTAAAACAACAATGGTAAACTAAAAAATTTATATAAATCAACAGGGACTTCCCCTGTTGGTTTATTTTTATTAATTGTTAAATATATAATTATGAATCAAACAAGAAATATAAATATTGTTTATACGATGTTAATCATTGTAGTGCTAAGTTCTATTTCTATTTTAACATATTCAAGTGTTGCCAGGCCTTATCCTATAGAATTTACACAACCTGATGGCTCTAAAATAACTATACTTTTAAAGGGTGATGAAAGTATGAAATGGGCAGAAACCATAGATGGTTTTACGATTATTTTTAATGATGAAGGTTTTTATGAATATGCACAACTAAATGCTGAAAAAGAGTTAATAAAAACAGGAATCATTGCAAAAAATCTTAATGAACGTTCTGCAATTGACATCACTTTTCTTAGTACTATTGAAAAACATCTGGTATTTTCCCGTATTCAGGTTAGTCAGTTAAAAAGTTTACGGATAATTCGGGATGTGGAACTAAAAAAGGCATTTCCCACAACTGGAAATCGGAAACTGGTTTGTATTTTAATCGGATATCCAGATTTAGCTTTTACAAAAACTCAATCAGATTTTAATGATCTGTTTAATCAGGTTAATTATTCGGCTGACGGTGCTTCAGGTAGTGTTAAAGATTTTTATCTGGAGGATTCTTATGGTCAGCTTGATTTATCAGTTACCGTCGCGGGACCATATACTGCAGACAGTGTTATGGCTTATTATGGAGCAAATGTAGGCGGAGATGACAAAAATCCAAGGGCTTTGGTTACTGAAGCTGTTAATTTGGCTGATGCTGATGTAAACTATGCCGATTTTGATAATGATGGAGATGGCACTGTTGATGGAGTGTATATTATTTATGCCGGATATGGCGAAGAGGCAGGAGCTCCTGCAGATGCAATCTGGGCTCATGCATGGAGTATTCCTACTGTGACTTTAGATGGGAAAGATATCAGCAGATATTCATGTTCGGCTGAATATAGGAGTAATTCAGGTGGTGGAATTAGTCGGATAGGAGTAATTTGTCACGAGTTTGGGCATGTTCTTGGCGCAAAAGATTTTTACGATACCGATTATGGAACAGGTGGGGAGTATGATGGTACAGGAGATTGGGATATGATGGCGTCAGGTAATTGGAATAATGATGGCATAACGCCAGCTCATCATAATCCTTATAATAGAATAACCGTTTATGGTTGGGCAACTGCAACTACTCTTAGTTCCCCAACTCAAATTACATTACATAACTCTGCCGAAAATTCAAACAGTTTTTATCGCTTTAATACAACAACTGCCAATGAATACTTTTTAATTGAAAATAGGCAGCAGTTAAAATTCGATGCTTCAATACCTGGACATGGTATGTTAATTTATCATGTTGATGGTAGTTTTATTACTTCACATACAGGTTCTAATGATATTAATGCAGGCGATCATCAGGGAATGTATCCGGTTTGCGCAAATGCTTCGGGAAATCCAACTGCTGTTTATGGTACTATTAACGGATCTGGATGTCCATTCCCCGGAACAGGGGCTAAAACGTTATTTGGTGATACAACTACCCCACACTCAAAGTCGTGGGCAGGAGCAAATACCGCTCAACCCTTATCTGGAATCACTGAAAATAGTACAGACAAAACGGTTACATTTAATTTTATGGCAGCGGTTTTTATAGGAGGAGGCGGAGACAATTTATTTTCAAATGCGGCAAACTGGCTTGGGGGTAGCGTGCCAGCTACGAATATGGACATTCTTATATTCCTAGGTAAATACATGTTTGTTGATATGGATTATACATGTAGAACATTAATGTTTGGAATTGGTTCGTCTTTTTACTGTAAAGACCCAAATATTTTAACAATTACAGGTAATATTTTAAGAGCTAATGGCACTGCTGCAATTGAAGTAAATAGTTCTATCGAAGTAAGCAGTAGTATAGAAATAGCAAATTCTACACCACTGCCACCGCCACTGCCATAACAGCCATCTGAATAATTTATTGTTCATTAAAACTTTGTGTATATTCACATTATCGTATTCTTGAGGGATTTTCAGTAGTAAAGTAAAAAAAGCAAAAAATGGATAAGTCCAATAATTGGGTTTCTCCATTTTTTTTAGGGATTTTACATGCACAGCATGAATAACACACTAAAACACATCTCCACAACCAGCTCTATTGTTATTATTTACAGCGATTGTTTTATAAAACTCACCATTGGGGATGCAATTATTTTTTGTTTTATTAAGATGGAAAATTGTAAAATGGCCTTAGCTATGTTACAATTTCTCAACGAATAGAAAACGAAAAAGAATGAGTTAATATGCGACATTTTATGGTTAATTTGGTATAATCTCTAATTTTAATCAGACACCAATGATGACATAACGTTTGATATAGCAAACTTAACAAAAGATACATTCAACTGTAAAATTATACAGCTATTTGCAACCAAAAAACAGAGAGTTTATTTACTTTTGAGAATAAAAATAAATTTATGAAAATTGCACCAATATCAGTACTCTTTCTCTTTCTTGAAATTATTATAACACTGTTATTTCAATTTGACTCTATAAACAGTAAGAATATAAATACTCATATTGAAAAAACAAATAATATTGAGAAATTACAGGTTAGTCGCAAAAATCCCCATTTGCTTGAAACAATCAGTGGAACACCTGTTTTTATAAATAATTATACAGCATGGCAACTGATTAAAAACGGAAGTCGAGAAGATATTACAGCTTTTTTTAATCTTCTAAAAAGTCAAAAATTCAATATGGTTTCGGCTGTTATTCTTACTGATAATATTGACACTCCTTATTGTAACGACAAATCATTTTATGGAGATCTTCCTTTTTCATGCGATTCATTGGGTAATCCAAATCCATTGTTGCCAATAGTTACCGAGGGTGAAAATTATAAAGATATTGAACAATATGATTATTGGGATCATCTTGATTTTACAATTAATAGTGCTGCCAAAACCGGATTATATCTATCTCTACATCCCACATGGGGAAATTGGGTTGCAGGTAGTTATTCGAAACAGACACCCAACGATAACATTGTTTTTGATAATGAGAGTGCTTATAAATATGGCGTATGGCTCGGACAACGATATGGAAACAAAAATAATATTATTTGGATGTTGGGAGGCGATCGGTCTGCAATAAATTATACCGATGATGGAGTGCAGGATTTTCGTAAAATTTGGAGTGCAATGGCAGAAGGACTGGCAGACGGAAAAAATGGAGTAAGTAATTATGATGGACAAGCCAATTACAGCGATATTTTAATTTCGTACCATCCACGGAAATGGGCAGCCAATTCTTCAAAATGGTTTCACAACGAAAACTGGCTGGCATTTAACTCAATTCAGGATACACCTTACGACCAGATTATTTCGGTTCCGGGTGACTACAACTTAACTCCGGTTAAACCAACATGGTTATTCGAAGGACGATACGAAGGAGCAACAAGTGCCTGGGCAGTTCGTTATCAGGCATATCAAACAGTACTTGCAGGTGGATTTGGAAATACTTACGGCAGTGATAACTGGATTTTCCCAAAAAACTGGAAAGAAAATTTGCAATTACCGGGCGTTACACAAATGGCTTATCTTTATACTGTTATTCGTGAAATATGGACAGATAAACAGTTTCTAAATAGAATGCCCGACCAAAAGTTAATTGTAGGTAACCAAGGCGAAACAAAAGGAGACGGAATGACTGTTGGTGACGGTGACGGCGGCCCGGATGCAAAAAATAAACCCAATGCCACTTCCGATAGAATCACTGCAATGCGAGGTTCTGACGGAACCTGGGCAATGGTATATTCTGCAAATGGCAGAGATATTAAGCTGGATCTTACTTTGTTGAATTCAGAAAGTATGGATGCCTATTGGTTTAATCCACGAACAGGAATGTGGCGTGTAAACGAAAAACAATATAAAAAACCAACACCTTTTTACACTGATATTTTAAAAGGGAATAAAAGTTTTACTTTTGATACTCTCGGAATTCCAGGACCGAATAACGACTGGCTGCTAATTTTGAAATAGATTATATCATCAAATTTGTAAATAATTATTGATTATGAAAAAAATATCGGTCTTACTCCTGTTAGGATTGTTTATTTCGGTTGGATGTAATACAAAACCAACTCCTGATTACACAATAAAAATTGACGATACAATTCGTGCCGAACAGATAAAAGATATGAAATGGGGAATGTTTATTTGCTGGTCGTTCAGTACTTTTTACGGAAGCGAATGGACACCCACTCTCGACAAAGATGCAACCTTTTTTAAAGCAACAGGCTGCGACACCGACCAGTGGTGCAAAACTGCCAGAGACGCCGGAATGGGATATATTCTTTTTCTTACAAAACATCACGACGGATTCTGTTTGTGGGATACTGAAACCACCGACAAAAAAGTTACGAACAGCCAGCTTGGGATCGATGTTGTTGCAAAACTTCGAGAATCGTGCGATAAGTATGGAATTAAACTGGCTTTCTATTTTTCGGAAGGCGACTGGAACTGGCCGGGTGCAGCCGATGGAAAAGGTTGGAGTGCAGGAAAAAGTATTAATCCTGAGACGAAAAAAGCCCAACTCAAAGAACTTTGCACAAAATACGGTCCCATCGAATTCTTCTGGATGGATCATGCGGTTGGCGATGGCGGATTGTCGCACACAGAGACAGTTAAATTTATACACCAATTTCAACCCAATTGTTTTATCGGATTTAACACCGGAGAAACTGCAGGCAGATTGAACCTTAGAGAACGTGGGAGGCCGGGACAAATTGGCGATAAAAAAGCGGTTTGGGGAGAAAATCATTTAAAAGATAATTACGACAATTTTTTAGTCGCCGAATTTACCTACCCTATTTTACCCGAACACGATGGCGGAGCCGATTGGTTTTACTCGCTGCCAAAACATGATACACTCTGTCATCCGACCGAAAAACTTTATAATGATTATGTTGGGGCAGTAAAATTTGGGAATATTTTCTCGATTGATATTGGTCCCAATTACGAAGGAAAAATCAGAGATATTGATGTTAAAACCCTTACTGAAGTTGGAGAGTTAATAAATTCGAATTATTAGATTGTTGAATAACCATTCCGGCAAATCGGACAGCTTGCCACGACTGGTAAATATATTCACGGCGTGACTCGAAGTCACACCGTGAATTTTAGTGTACTGAAAAAACCTAAGGGATGTTGGCAAAGTATAAAAATAAATAATTACGATTTATACGAATTGGAGTTTACATCACTCAATAAAATTATATTTTTACAAAATCATTTTTTATAAATACTTGTTATTTAAATACTAATCCGATGAAGAACTTTTCACTATCAATTATCATTTTGTTATTCGCAATAGTTATTAATGCACAAAACGAAGTTCCCGACTGGGAAAACCCGCAGATGATTAACCAGAATAAAGAGGCAACCCACGCTACTTTTATGCCTTTTAGAACTATTGACGAGGCGTTAACACAAAAACGTAACCAGTCAGTTTACTATAAAAGTTTAAGTGGAATATGGAAATTTAACTGGGTACGAAAACCTGCCGACCGACCAGTTGACTTTTATAAACCCGGTTTTGATGTTTCGGAGTGGGACAATATTCCTGTTCCATCGAACTGGGAAATGCAGGGTTACGGAGTTCCGATTTATGTAAATCATCAGTATGAATTTGCCGATTATAAACATCCTGTTTCCAACGAGATAAAATTTACCGATAAAATATATCCATCGAATCCGGGGCAAGTTCCAACTGACTATAATCCGGTTGGTTCATACCGTCGCACTTTTACCGTTCCTGAAAATTGGGATGACCGTCAGATTTTTATTCAGTTTGGTGCAGTAAAATCAGCCTTTTATATTTGGATAAACGGACAAAAAATTGGTTACAGTCAAGGTAGTAAAATACCTGCCGAGTGGGATATTACAGACTATTTAATTGAAGGAGAAAACGTTTTGGCTATCGAAGTTTATCGCTGGTCAGACGGTTCGTATCTCGAGTGTCAGGATTTCTGGAGAATCAGTGGTATCGAGCGCGACGTGTTTATTTACTCAACTCCAAAAGTGCGCATTCGCGATTATTTTGCGAAAGCCGATTTAGACTCCAATTATAAAAATGGACTGTTCAGTTTAGATGTTAATTTGCAAAATCATTTCCCAAAATTAAAGTCGGGAAATTACACTGTTGAATACGAAATAATAGGTGAAGGTAAAGGAACAATTGCAACAGGTTCTCAAGAAGCCAAAATCAATAAAAAAACTGATTTATCGCTCACATTTACTGACGAAATTGAATCGCCTAAAAAGTGGACAGCCGAAACACCAAATCTATATTGGCTAGTTGTTATTCTTAAAAATATGGATGGCGAAATTGTTGAAACCGTTTCATCAAAAATAGGATTCCGAAAAGTAGAAATTATCGATGATGTTTTTAAAATTAACGGAGTTGCAGTTTTAATAAAAGGTGTAAACCGCCACGAGCACGACCAACATACAGGGCATGTTATCAGCGAAGAAAATATGATTAAGGAGATTGCACTGATGAAACAATTCAATATAAACGCAGTACGAACAAGCCACTACCCCACCAGCGAGCGTTTTATGGAACTTTGCGACCAATATGGTTTGTATGTTACCGATGAAGCGAATATTGAGTCGCACGGAATGTATTATGGCGAACACTCGCTGGCTAAAAAACCGGAGTGGGAACTTGCGCATGTCGATAGAATTATGCGAATGGTTGAACGCGATAAAAATCACCCCTGCGTAATTGTATGGTCGATGGGAAACGAAGCCGGCGACGGTGTGAATTTTACAGCAGCTTACAAAGCAATTAAAGCTCGTGACCTTTCACGTCCTGTTCATTACGAACGTGCGTTAATGGGCGACAATACCGATATTTTTTGCCCACAATACCCAGGTGTAAAAAGATTGGAAAAATACGCATCGAAACACCAGACCAAACCTTTTATTTCGAGTGAATATTCGCACGCCATGGGAAACAGCAACGGAAATCTGGTTGATTTGTGGGAAGTATTTTATAAAGAGGGAAACGACCAGTTACAAGGTGGTTACATCTGGGATTGGATTGACCAGGCACTTGTAAAAAAAGCCAATGACGGCACAGAGTTTTGGGCGTACGGTGGCGATTATGGCGAGAATATGCCCAGCGATAATAACTTCGTTTGTAACGGAATTATATCGGCCGACTACACACCGCACCCTGCAATGTGGGAGGTAAAATATGCTTATCAATATATTCGATTTGAAAAAGCAGACCAGGGTTATAAAATAACTAATTTCCACGATTTTATAGATTTGAGTGACTATGAAATTAGCTGGATAACTACTGCCGATGAAAAAGTTTTAAATTCAGGTGTTTTAAAAGATTTCAATTTACAACCCGGCGAAAGTAAAGTGGTTAAAATTAGCGGTGGTAAAATTGATTTTAGTGAACCGGCTGATTATTATATTGATTTCTCGGTAAAATTAAAAAAAGACAAACCATTTAGAAAGGCAGGGTTCGAAGTAGCACACGACCAATTTAGTCCGAATATAGAAATGAGGTCAAAAAGTGATGATACAAATACAACTGCGAAACTGGAAATGGAAGAGAACGAAAATCAGGTTTCTATTACAGGCGAAAAGTTTAATATTAAGTTTGATAAAACAACCGGTACAATTTCGTCGTACGAGGTTAACGGAATTGAGTTGATGCAAAAAGGACCACAAATTAATTTCTGGCGACCTGCAAACGACAACGACAAAGGGAGTAAAATGTTAAAACGTCTTGGTGTTTGGCGCGAGGTTTCGCGAAATGCAAAATTAGAAACTGTTAATGTTTTTCGTGAGGCAGAGAATAAAATTTATATAACCTCAATATACTATCTTAATGAGATAAAATCGTCGCAAACAGTAGTTTACATTGTAACAGGCGATGGAAAAACAGAAATCACAAGCTCGTTTAGAACCACAGAAAAGGAGCTGTCCGATATGCCGCGTTTTGGAATGCGATGGGAAGTTCCGGTTAATTTCGATAACCTGAAATATTTTGGTCGCGGACCACACGAAAATTATATTGACAGAAACCGAAGTGCGTTTGTGGGGACATACTCCGGTAAAGTTGCCGACCAGTATTTTAACTATGTACGTCCGCAGGAAAATGGCTATAAAACCGATGTGCGTTGGTTTGAGTTACGCAACGAAAACGGTATTGGAATTCGCGTTTCGGGAGAACCTGCCATTGGATTTTCCACTCTGCACAATCCCATCGAAGATTTCGATATGGAAGATATGGATGACTATCGCCATACAAACGACATTGTTAAAAAGGATGGTGTATTTATTTGTACCGACCTGAAAATGATGGGAGTTGCCGGTGATAATTCGTGGGGAGCACGACCATACCCGCAATACTCGATACCTGCAAAAAATTACCAGTTTAGCTTTACCATCGAACCGGTGTATTGATGTATAAGTCATTATGCATATTACGGGTTAAAATCCTATTTAATTTTGTTTCCTTTATCCGTCCCATAAATGGGACGGCAAAGAATATTCCTGTATCTAATATATTTTGTGTAAAATATCATTTGCCGTTGGTTTTAACCAACGGATTGTTTTATCATTGTAACCATAAACTAAACCAAAATGAAAAACATAATTATTCTTATTTCTCTTTTTCTGATTTTTAGCTGTTCACAAAAACGAACGACTACTGAAATTCATTCGGACAAGAATACTGAAAACAAGGTAAGTCAGGAAATTCTATATTCGTGGTTTCCATCGCGAATGCATGCATTTATCTGGCGAAACTGGGAGTCGGTGTCGCTTGAGCAAATGGCAAAAGTTCTAAATACATCGGCTATAAATATTGAAAAAGCCGGATTATCGATGGGACTGCCACCGAAACAAAAGCCCGGCAAAGAGTTTTTACAGCGTGGATATATTTCGTTAATACGTCGCAACTGGCATCTGATAAGCTATAACCAACTACTTGTATTATTGGATAAAACTTCGGATAAACTTGATGAAATTCTGCGTGATGACGATTTTTTATGGGTTAAAGTTGGAGGAATGAAACCTGAATGTGATGATTTAAAATATACTGAACCTGATGTAAAAACAGAGCAGCGATGTAAAGAGATAAAAAAGATAGTTGAAGATAATTTTGGTAACGAACTGACTGACCCGGGCGAAAAGAGATTTTCATTTATCAATAAATTATCGGAGGTCGATAAAAATATTAAACCAGCCGCTATTTCAAGAAATAAAAAAGATGAGCCAATAAGATTTGTCTATTCATACTTTGCACCTTTTGGCGACCCGCTGCTAAATCCTGAGCTCGACCCATTCCCCGAAGGATTATTACAACAACTCAGCAAACAGGGGATAAACGGAGTTTGGCTTCATGTTACACTGCATCAGTTAACATCGAGTAAAATATTCCCCGATCTTGGCGAAGGACACGAAACCCGGCTTAAAAATCTACAAACTCTTGCCCGGCGAACTCAAAAATATGGTATTAAAATTTATCTATATATGAACGAGCCGCGAGGATTGCCGATATCATTCTTCGAAAATAATAAAGATGTTTTGGGGGTTGAACAGAAAGGTTTTGGAAGTTTATGTACAAGTGTACCAAAGGTAAACCAATGGTTAAAAGAGTCGCTGGCAAATGTTTTTAGCAAAGTACCTGAATTGGGCGGTGTTTTTACAATTACTGCTTCCGAGAATCTCACAAATTGCTGGTCGTGGCACGATGGAACGCTGTGTCCGCGATGTTCGAAAAGGCAACCTGCCGAAGTAATTGCCGAAGTAAACAGAACAATTGCCGAAGGAGTCTGGCAGGGAAACCCCAATGCAAAAGTAATTGTTTGGGACTGGGGCTGGCCCGACGGTTCGGCATGGGGAAAAAACAGATGGGCTGATGATATTATTAAACTGCTTCCCGACAATGTTTACCATATGAGTGTTAGCGAATGGAGCAAACCAATTAACCGCGGCGGAATTGATGCCAAAGTTGGAGAATATTCATTGTCGGTAGTTGGTCCGGGACCCAGAGCCACACATTTATGGGTGCTTGCAAAAAAACGCAATCTTAAAACCATTGCTAAAATTCAGGTGAATAACACATGGGAACTTTCTGCAATTCCTTATCTACCGGTTATGAATTTACTTGCCCAACATATTAAAAACCTTCAAAATGCAGATGTTGACGGGTTAATGTTAAGCTGGTCGCTGGGCGGATATCCTTCGCCAAATATGGAGCTGGTAAAATTAATACAGGATAATCCGACAAATACAATTTCCGAATCGCTGGCTGAAATAGCTGAAAAAAGATACGGAGAAAATTCGGTGCAAGATGTTATAAAAGCGTGGAAAATATTTAGCGATGCGTTTACCGAGTTTCCGTATGGTTTGGGAATTTATTTTGCACCCGTAAATTATGGTATTTCCAATCCATTGTACGCCACACACACAAATCTAACTTCAACAATGTTGGGTTTTCCATTTGATGATTTAAGCAAGTGGAAAGGTATTTACCCGCAAGATATTCTTGGCAATCAGTTTAAAAAATTAGCAGATAAATGGGAAAAAGGAATTCCCTATTTCAAAAAAGCTGTTGATATGGCTGAAACACCCGTGCAAAAAGCAAATACAATTGAAGATTACCGGTTTGCTACCGCAGCCTGGATTCATTTTAAAAGTACAGCCAACCAGATAAATTTTATTATTTCGCGCGATAAACTAATTGCTGGAAATCTGAGTTCAGATGAAATTCAAACCGAAAAATCTGTTATCGGCAAAATTGCGAAAGACGAAATTATACTCTCGAAACTTATGTATAAAGCGAGTAAAGAGGATTCGCGAATAGGTTTCGAAGCATCGAACCACTATTTTTATTTTCCTTTAGATTTTGTTGAGAAAGTTATAAACTGTGAATATATTATAGAAAGTAATTAAACACTAATTATTATGAAAGCTACAATTGTTATTTTAATACTGCTGATTGCTCAATCGTTTACCACTAATCAATCAGATTCAAGTTCAAAATACAAAATTCAGAAACTTAAAAAGCCACCAACAATTGATGCAGTTTGGGATAAAATGCCCTGGCGCAAAATTGAGCCAATTACAATTGATAATTACATGGGCGACAAACCTGAACATATTCCTTTTACACAGGCAAAAATGGCTTACGATAATAGTGCGATATATATTATTTTCAGAGTTGAAGACCAGTATATAAAAGCAGTTAACAAGAAAAACCAGGGACCAATTTGCCGCGATAGTTGTGTTGAATTTTTCTTCTCGCCCGGCGAAAACAGTAAAAACGGATATTTAAATATTGAGATGAATTGTGGCGGTGTAATGTTATTTAATTTTCAGAAGACACCAATTTCGGAAAAAATACTTTTAAGCGAAACCGACCTTCAACAAATAACTGTTGCGCACACTTTGCCACGAATTATTGAAAACGAGATAACCGAAAAAACAACATGGAGTATTGAATACCGGATTCCCTTTTCGATGTTAAAAAAGTACATGAGCTTTTCTACACCAAAAGCAAACACAATCTGGCGTGCAAACTTTTATAAATGTGCCGACAGAACATCGCACCCACACTGGTTAACATGGACACCCGTAGATAATGAAAGACCAAACTTTCATCTGCCGGAATATTTTGGAGTACTTGAGTTTCAGAAATAGAAACTTAGTCGAAGTAATGAACATACCAATTATCCTCATTAAGAAGATAATTATACATCTCGTCTCTTCTTTCTTTAGGAAATTTAGATGATACTATTTTTGCCAGATATGATGGATCGTTTCGTCTTTTTGCAACCCGAATTAAATCGTTAAAACGTTCTCCTTCGTATGCAAGCTCGCGTGCACGTTCATCCATAATTTGCTCTTCGAGATACAATTGTTTACCGAGAAAATCACCAGTTAAATCAGTATATCCTTCAATTTTATTTGTGAATGGATGAAAAATGTAATTAATATTACCAACTTTAATACCATCACTCTTATCTCCAAATCCAACACGTCCCCGAACACCCATCTGCTCACGATCTGCATCAATGGTGTAATTTGTACCATCGTTTACAATATTAACAGCATTAATAGTAAATGGTCTAACAATACCATTTTGCTCAAAAGCCCAATACGTATAAACTTCGGCTAACCAAAGATGGACTCCGGCTGCTCTGTATATTGGAAAATTTGCATCTTGATCGAAAACGCCCTTATTCCACGAATATTTCCAGACAACAGTATCAGCATCCTCTACTATTAATTCTGATGTTCGGTAGTCTTCCTCAGATTTTAGCCATAACATATTAAAAACCTTCTCATCTTCAATTGGCTCATTATTCTTCAAATAAGCATAAGAAACTCCGTAACCTCTATAAAAATCACCCGGCAGACCTCTATAAACAGTTTTTGTTTCCCATGGTTTACTGTCGTTACCAACAACTACATAGTCATCCCAAATAGTTTCCCAAAACATTACTGCACGCCGAGTTGGTTTTAGCATATATTTGTGCGGAGGTCGTGAATCGAAAAACGACTGTAATTGATTTTGCTGAAACTGTGCTTTATTAAACCACATTGTTAAAATGTGTTCTTTAATATCTATATTATTAAATATATTTCTCCATCTTCCATTGCTAAAACTTTGGTCGAGTTGATAGCGATAATTATCTGAAGAAGCTCTGGTAATCTTTTCAAAGTTATAAGCTGCCTGAGTATAATCGCCTTCAGTTAGGTACATTGTGCCAAGAAGCGTGTGCATAGCATAAGGATTCCATATAGAGACTTCCCATGTTTGATCATTATTATCGAGATAATGATTTACTCCAACAGCTTTAACACTGTTTTCCAATTCGTTTGTAAAATGGTCGATAACCAAATCTAAATCAAAATACTGCTTTTCGAGTTCGATAGGTTTATTGTATGTTGTATCATTTTCGTATCCATCCAATCCAAAAACAATATGAACACTGTCGATATAAGTTCCTGACGAATTTATGAAGTTGTTTATTTCGTCCATTGTAGTTAACGATTCGTATATAAAAGGAACTTTCCCATAAATACGAACTGCATTAAAATATGCCCAGGCACGCATACACAAAGCTTCGCCATAAAGTTTATCGTAATTTGTTATCGGACTTTCCGGATCGAGTACTTGAGGCTGTTTCTCCTGAAGAATACGGATAAAATTATTACTTGCTGATATTAATTCAAAGAAAGTAGTTGGTGATGCATATTTATTTTCCTTCGAAATATTGAAGTTATAAATCTCAACCATATCAGCATCTGCATTTTCAGTTATCTGTAACAAATCAGCCCTCAATTCTCCCAACAAAACTATTTGTTCAACCAGTTTACTTTGGATTCCGTAAAGTCCCATTTCTATAGATCGGTATTCGTACCAGTCTTCATATAATTTATCTTCGGTAATATTTATTTCTTGCTCAGGATTTAAAAAATCTTTACAAGACGAAAAACCAATCAGTGTTACCAAAATTGTAACTACTATTACTGTGTATTTATTATAATTTCTCATTTCAATCAAGATAATTCTTTATAAACCTAATTTTACTCCTAACACAAACTGCCTTGACTGTGGTGTTAAACCATAATCAATTCCCTGCATTTTATGAGATTGCGAATAAGCAAACTCCGGATCGTATCCCAAATAATTTGAGACAGTTAATAAATTTGTTGCCGAGAAATAGAATTGTGCATTCTTAAAAGCTAAAAATTCATTTTTAATTGTATAACTTAACGATACGTTTTTAAGCCTCAAATATGAGCCATCTTCTATCCATCGACTGGAGAACGAACTGTTACCAACTAAATCATCAAAAAGTGCTCTCGGAATTTCAGTTTGTTGTCCTTCGTACTGCCACCTGTCTAAAACTTTCGTACTTTGGTTTGCGAGTCCTACCATATTTTCGTTTTGCGAACGTACATAATTAAATACTTCGTTACCCGAAACAAACTGAACAAATGCATTTAAAGACCAACGTTTGTATGTAAATGTATTACTGATGCCACCAAAGTGTTTTGGGTTTGATGAACCAATAACTGTTTTGTCGAAGTTATTTATTATTCCATCAGGAGTACCGTCAGGTCCTGAAATATCAGTAAAAATTGCATCTCCTGCTTTGTAAGCAACATTTTTATCATTTTTTAATCCTTTACTTTCTGCTTCTTCAGTTGTACTGTACACACCTTCGTAAATATAACCATAGAAACTATTAGCCTGCTCACCGGGCATATTAACAATCTCGGCACCTCTAACCGGAATTACTAATTTATCTCCTTTAATTTCAAGAATATTGTTATTAACTGTTGAATACGAAGCTTGCAAATCCCATTTAAAAGACGATTTATCCATTAATCGCAGAAATAGATTTAATTCAACACCGGTATTTTGCATTTTACCACCATTTTCTGGTCTAAAATCAAAACCAAAATATGCATCAACCGGGGTATAAATTAACATATTATCAGTAGTCGATTGAAAAACATCGATACTTGTTTTGACTCTATTTCCCCATAAAGCCAAATCAACACCCCCATTTATTGTAGAAACTGTTTCGTAAGTTAATTCGTCGTTTAAAATAATTGCCGGAATTAAACCAGATGTTTCTCTGAATTTTATTGCATCATAATAATTTGTTGCACTAGTTTCTCCAATATCATCATTACCAGAGCGACCATATGATAATCTCAGTTTTAATTCTTCCAATGCTGGTTTGTCTTTCAGGAACGATTCGTTTGAAATTCTCCATGCTGCACCTGCTGCGTAAAACAAACCAAAAGGAGCACCTATATTTATTGTATTTGCTGCATTATCACCAACACGAGATGAACCATCAAGCGATACCGATGCTGTTAACAAATACTTATCTTTATAACTATAACCAAGATTTTCGTAAAACGATAACCAATTCCAGTCGCGGTTGGCTCCTCCAATTTCGCGCAGATTATTGGCACCATCCTGTAACATTCTATACTGATCGTTTGGATGTGCATTTTTTGTTAATCCCCAGTCTAATTCAAATTTATTGCTTAATATGTGTACTCCCGAAATAGAGGATAATACATGGTCTTTTCCGAACGACTTATTAAAGTTAAAATAAGTATTATTATAAAAAGCCGACAAACTATTATTTGTTGATTTTGAAACATTTATAGCTTCTTTGTTGTAATACAACTCCATACCGACGTTCGGCATAAATACTTGTTCTTTTAACACATTATAGGTAATGCCAATATCTGAATGAACGCTCATATTGTCATTTATATCTGCCACAAAACCTAAAGTTGAAATAAAATTAAAGTTATTATTTTTGCCTCAAAGTTATCAATTACAGCCTGTGGGTTACTTACACCCAGTTCATCAACTTCAGATAAAGCTGTTAACTCTCTTCCCTCATCGTCGTACTGAAATGGATTTAACATTGGTGATTTACCAAGGCTTGTCAGTATTGGGCTTGTTTCGGAAACCTGACCGGACTCTTTATATTTTGAATTATTATAAGAAAGAGATACACTAACATTCATATCTAACCAGGTAAATATATTAAGTAAGCTCACGAATCTCAAGTTATATCCTGTGTATCCAGTTGATTTCATAATTCCATTGCTATTAATAAAGCCAAAAGACAATCCATATCGGGCAATTTCATCACCACCTTTTACATTTACATTCAAATTAGTAAAACCGGCATTTGCAAAAACCATATCTTGCCAATTTGTATTATGCTGATAATCTATAAACCGATCATCGTCCGGGGTTAAGAAAAGATTTGGATATTCTTCAACAATTACCTCTTCCTGCATACCAGAAGAAAATAACAATTCGCTTACCAGAGATTTGTGTTGCCCAGCATTCATTTGAGGAATTTGATTTGAGGGTGCCAATGAATAACCTGTTCTTAAATCCAGCTCAACTACTGTTTGGGTTGCACTTGGATCTAAGGTTTCAATAAAAACAATACCGTTTGATGCTTTTGAGCCGAAGGCAACAGTAACCGTAGGATCTTTTACTACAGTAGTTTGAGAAATGTCGAGTGGGTTTATACCCAGCAGTGGATTGTATTCAAATCCGTTAAGGTTTGAACCAAATACATTTGCCGACATGATAGGAATACCATCAACAACGTACAATGGGCTATTTGTTGCGTTTAACGAATTAACACCTCTTAAAAATATTGCAGCACCTGAGCCAGGATCGCCTGAACGATTAGTAACATGCATACCTGCAACAGTACCTTGTAAATACTGATCGATTAACAATGCAGGAGTTTGTTTAATCTTATCGGTGTTTACAAAAGAGAAAGCAGAGATCATGTCGCGCTGTAAAATATCCCTATCTAAAATATTGATAACATCATCTCCCGACTCAACATCGTTGCTCGTCAAATAAATCTTCAGTTCAGACCGATTATTCAGAAATATCCTTTTCGTTTTATAATCACTCGACGGAGCAATATTTAACCAATCGTTACCGGCAATAGATTTTACCGTAAATTCACCTGCTTCGTTAGTTATCGAAGGTAAATCAAAAGAACCTTCTATACCAACTGAAACATTTGGGATAGGTTGATTTGCACCATTTACAATTGTTCCTTTAACAAGTAAAGTATCTTGAGCAGAAATTGTAAAAACACCAAATATCAGCATTGCCGTTATGGCAGCTACTTTTTTAAGATTTGCTAAAAAGCATTGATTATTCATTATAATACTGGTTTGCATTTGTCGCGCATATTTTTCAGTCTTTATACTTCCGAAAAAACTAAACGCCAATTTGCCTGAATTATTTACCAAAAGCATTTTATATATTTTGCTTATGTAGTTGCGACAAGTTATTATGTTGAAAATTCTTTTCATTAAATAGTTCCAAGTTCAATTATCTAACAGAATATTTTTTACTCTTCCACCGGAATAAACTCTACATAGTCCATTACTAAACCATTACTTAACACAAAGCCGGGTCCCTTATATACTATCTTAATTTTTGGTCTGCCGTATTCAACAATACTATTTACCCACATATCAAATTTGTTGAACCTGCCTTCCGGTTTAAATCGTTCTCCGGTTACACTTGGCAATATTCCTCTGTATAAAATATAGTCGTAATAGTCGAATGTTCGAACTAATTCATCATTCACATAAATATCGTAAATACCGCCAATATCCATGTGCGTTCGAATAACCATTACATATTTCCGGGGGAATAATCGCGGACCTCTAAATTCAACCGAGAAGTCATCAGCATATCCTTTAGGAAATGGCACTCTCATTATCGAATCGTTTGAGGCTTTTGCAACTTTTTCTTTAAGAGGAAACATCGGGAGTGTACTTTGTACATTTACAAATTCGTACCACGAAAACTTATTAAGACCGGTCTCTTCCAACAGCCATTCGCCTTCGTATTTATTTCCACCGTTATAAAGTGAATCCGGAATTTCAAAATCTTCGTAATTATATGCATAACCATTACTGCACAGCTCCTGATCTGTTGGAACATAAGTAATAACAATACTATCGCCAAGAACATTTAATAATTTAACCGTGTCGGTTGGCGAGTCCCAAATAAAATCTTCGCGTTCGATCATATTAAGGAAAACACCCTGCTTTAATAAATGAGGCATTAGAATATCATTTTGCCATTCTATTGGAATATCAGTATGATCGTGATATATTCCGCCCAAAGATTCAGCCATAACATTTAAAGCCTCCTGGTAATCTTCCTCCAGCGGAAAAACAATAGTTGCTGATAATGTTCTAAATTCTTGTTTTACAGGAAAATATTCCCATTCGAATTTATTTTCTACAGTAGATACTGTATCATAAATAGTATTACCATCTTCATCGAAACCTAGTGGTTTACTTTTCTCTTTATCTAAAATAATAGTATCCTGCAAATCTATATAATCACTTAAAATTGGATTCGTAAAATCGTAATACTCGTATAAATTAGGATTGGGTTCTACAACTTCATCCATAATAAAATACTTTCCATTCCTATATAACGGACTTTGAAAGTCAATTTCTATTCCATCAATTTTCATTGAGTTTCCATTTTTTTCGAACAGGGCAAATTTCTCGGTTAAAGTTTGAACTTTTCGTTTTCCCTCGATACTTGATGCATTTATAAAATGCGATGCAACATGATACTTTATTATCACATCGTTAAAAGCACTAAAACCTACAAAATTAGATAATGCTTCATTTGTAGGAGCAAATACTGTGTAAGCAATATCTGACTCAAAAAGTGTATCGAGTTTATAATCCTTAAGTACCTGCACAAACTCCGAAATTTTAGGATCGTTTTGCATGGCATCCCAAACATTTTGGTCAACAGTATCAGGATAAATATTATAATGGTTATCCCACTCTTTATTACACCCGGTAATAAAGATTATTAGTACTCCTATAGTTAATATGCCTATTTTAAATTTCATCTGTTAATTTTTAAAACTTTAATCTCTCCCTGTAAATAACAATTAAATAGGTTCAAATCGTATATAATCCCAAAGTAAACGCCCGGGAATTAATGTTTTTATCTCTACCAAATGTGTCGAATATCTTTTAAAGTCGATAGCGCCAATTTCAATTCGTTGAAATGGATAATTGGCGCTCCCTCCTTTCGATAAGTCAACCAACCCGCTTACTTTCTTCCCATCAATAAACACTTCAACAAGGGCGTTATTTGTGTCATAAGCATGGGCTCCTAAAAATACATCATATTTACCCTGTATTATTTTAGGAATTTCGTAAGAGATAATAAAATCGCCATCTATCTGAATGTAATCGTTGCTCCAGGCAGAAGATTCTTGATCTCCTAAGTCAACAAAAAACAGATCAGCACCCGACCATTTAATATATTGCAATGAATTTTCGTCTTCAATTAAATATGTTCCAGGATTCAGTCTGTACTCATTAAATAGAGGTTCTTCCCAGAACTCATACGTTTTTATTGCTCTTGAAGGTGTTTGCTGAGTCATTATTCTATCTATAAAATGGAGTGCACCACTTTGAGATATAACATTACTTTCGTCGTATAAGAATCCAATATAATCTACAAAAGTAGTATCTCCTTCATAAATTATTGTATCGAAAACCTGCTTACCTTTGTTGATTAGTATATCGAGTCCGACACCATTAATGTTTAGTGGTATTTCAGAAAATGTAGCATAATTAGTTGCTTTCTCTTCAAAGTCATCTATAAATAAACCTCCTGTTAAAATATGGTAGCGAATAAAATTGTTTAATGGATTTTTAAGATTTGTGTAATCATTATCATCAGGACTTATCAGGTCTGCCAAATCATCTACTGAGTTCACTCCGTTTTCCTGATAAATAACATCTGGTTCAACTAGCATTGTTACTGGTTGTCTCTCTACATCCTCTTTCACATTAAAATCAACCAAAGCTTGTAACCCCGTCAAATCAATGGCTTCTTTAAAAATAGAGAAATCCGATTTTTGTTCTAACCATTCGAAACTGGTAAAAGTGATAGGTTCTAACGCAATTTCTATTTGGTGTATATAGCCATTGGAAACTTCTATATTAGGAAGAGTTACTGCCGCCTGGTTATTAATTTTATAATACGATGTATCTGTTTCAATCACAAAACTCACTGTCAAATAGTCATCAGACAGTGTTGGTTCGGGGAAAGCTCCAAAAGGAAAATCTTGAGTATGTATTCCCATATTTACAACATGATATCGACTAAATACTTCACAATATTCCTTATTGTCTAACATATCTTTTACTGATGAGAACTCATCACTGGCATCAATAAATTTTTTAATAGCATCGTTGTCGGGAAGAAACAAAGTGTAATCTGTTCCGTCAGGATTATAAGCACTTAATGTTTTATCAATTCCACCCACTTCGAGAATCGACATAAAGTCTGAAAACTTCTTATCCTCGTCAGCTAACATGTAGTAATACATAGAAAACTCCTCCGCATCTTCAAAACCAGCTATTCGCTCCGGTTCTTTACAAGAGTTGAATACCACAATTAGCAATAAACTAAATATATATACAATATTCTTCATATTAAAAATCATAATATGGGTTTTGTACCAAATTCTTATTACGTTCTATCTCTTTTTCATAAATTGGCAAATACCATCCTAAAGGATTGGTTAATTTAGTTGCCAATATTCTTTTTTGAGTTGATGGTGCATTACTTACAATAATTTCGATTAGCTTAGATTTACGTGCATAATCATTACGTCTTCCCATTCTAAGAAGATCGAACCAACGTTTTCCTTCGTAGGCTAACTCGAGTGCCCTTTCCTGTAAAATCGCATCTTCGTAAGCTACGGGCGTATTTGCAATATTTAGGGGTCCAATTCCTGCTCTATCTCTAATTTCAGAGATAATACGATATGCTTCGTTATATCTTTGTAATTGAGAAAGTGCTTCAGCTTTCATTAATAAAACATCGGCAAACCGATAGATAATCCAATTTGCACTGTATTGGTCTGATCCCGATCTTACAGACTGTCCATCTGGTGCTTGCCCAACATATTTCCATACTATAAAATCATCTTCACCGTATTTTCTGATGGAAGCATCTTCTCCTCGTACCAACTCGCTTGCAAACTCGAAACCAAACATTTCGAGAGCTTGCTGACTTGGTATATATTGCTTGCTGTTTGTATTTGTCAATCCATAAGTACCATTTCTTTGATCAAGATCTCCATCAAACTGAAGCTCAAAAATACTTTCCAAAGTGTTACCTGGGTAAAACAACTCGAACCATTTACCACTTGGCATTAGAACAAAACGCTCTGTCAATTCAATTTTTTCAACATGTTCAATTACTGCATTATAATCGAATCTCCAGAGTGCAATATCAGCTAATAAAGCATCGTATGCAGCTTTTGAAGCTCGTCCTTTGTTTTGCTCTTTAGTTGGAAAACTATTTGATGGTGCAAAAGCTCTGTTAGCCTCCAAATCTGAAACTATCTGATTTAATACTTCATCCTCGGTAACTTTTTTTACATAAAAGTCAGCATCGTCGGTTTCGGTAGGATCCAAAACAAGCGGCACTTCTTTGTAAATTCTAACTAAATAGAAATAGGTTAAACTACGTATAAAATATGCTTCCGACATAAGTCCCTGCATCTGATAATCGGTAAATGTGTTATCGATTTCCTGTACCTTCGGTGCATTAACAATTACTTCGTTACAATAATTTATAATTTTATAATAGCTCGACCAATTAGTTAAATAATTATCAGGATAAATATTATTCTCCATGATTAATCGTTCGCTCCAGGGCTGAGAATAATGTCCTTCAAGCATATCGCCACGCACCTCGCCCATAATAAATAAATTACGGTTCAAACCTGCTAATGCCCCGTAAGATGCCATTACAACAGCCTGGACATCTGCTTTTGTTTTCCAAAATTCTTCTCGAATTAAACCTCCAGGTGGAATAAGTTCCATCCAATCGTTACACGCAAATTGTGTAAAAATCACCAGGGTAATAAGGAAATATTTTATCTTTTTTCTCATAACTTTTTGAAATTTTAGAATCCTACGCCAATACTAAATGTAAATACTTGTGGTGGTGGAGTTCTTGCATAATCCACACCAATCCAAAACGGGTCGCTTGCATTTTGTCCAACCTCAGGATCTTGTCCCGAATATCGTGTCCATGTAAAAAGTTTACGGGCACTAATTGCGAGATTAGCTTTTCTAACACCAATTTTGTTACATAATTCCTGACTTAAACGATACGATAATTTTACATTGTTTAACCGTAAAAAATCTCCCTTTTCAACATATTTATCAGAACCTAAATTGTTAGCAGGATGGTTTAAATATGCTCTTGGAGTAATTCCTTCTTCATCTTGCCCCTGAATTCTCCACCTACTCAAAACAGCTTTACTTTGATTGTCGCGGTTATTAACACCCTCGGTTTGAATTGCAATTCCGTTAATAATATCGAAACCAAGTCTGTAATGGAAAGAGGCTGAAAAATCGAAATTTTTATACTTTAATGTTGTTCCGAAACCTCCAATAAAACTTGGGTTAGAGTCGCCAATATAAACTACATCGTTCAAATCAATTTTACCATCTTTATTAATATCTTCATAAATAGGATCGCCACCTTTAAATGTATAAGAGTCGGAATATCTCATTGGTATTGGTCGTCCTTCGCTATCGTGTATAATATTATTATCAGCATCTCTGGCTACTACATCTTCGTCGCTGGCATACACACCAAGATAGCGGAATCCGAAGAAAGAGCCAATAGGTTCACCTTCGACAACACGTCTGGGATACTGCCCGTTACCAATAGCAGTAGAACGCTCGGTATTAAAATTCTCGGGTAGTTTACTAAAAGAGTTAATGTTTTGCGAGATATTAAAATTTGCTGCCCACATCCAATCCTTTGTTCTTATAATTTTAAAATCTGCCATCAATTCCCACCCGGTATTGGTCATTTCACCACCGTTCAAATATTTAAGTTTGCTATATCCTGAACTATAAGGAATATCATAATTATTAAATAAAATATCCTCGGTTACTTTTTGATAAATATCAGAATTTATATAAACACGATCTTTAAACAAACTTAATTCTAAACCAACATCCCACGATGATATGGTCTCCCACCTAAGGTTATTTAATTGAATACTTGTTGGTGCAATTGCCGGATCGAGAATATAACTACCCGTTCCTGTTGATTCGTAGGTTGCAAAACGCGCGTACACATCGCTCGGTTGACGACCGGAAACTCCCCAACTGGCACGCAATTTACTTTCGCCTAACCAGTTTGCACCATCCAACCATGGTTCGCTGGAAAATCTCCAACCCCCTGCTAATCCCATAAATGTTCCCCATCTGTTATTTGCTCCAAAAGAAGAGTGAGCATCAGTACGAATAATTGTTTGAAGCATGTACCTGTCTCTAAACTTATAGTTCACATTTCCCAGTCCACTTAATAAACGATTTTCGTAAGAGTTGTTTCCAATCCAGTTTATAGCTGCATTAATAGCGGGGTCCGTAATATCGGTACTTGGTGTTCTGTTACTTTGAATATTCACCCATTCGCTACTTTGTTGATCGGTTACCCATGTAATTGCTCCTGATAATTGATGATCTTTATTTTCGAAAGGCGAAGAAAATGCCATTTGTGTTTCAGTACGAATTGCTTGATTTAAATCGTTACTCTCGTCTGCCTTGTTTATTTGATAATCTAACCAATCGGCACCAATTGCATTATATGGAAGGAACTTTTTACTTTTTGTTCCTGCATATTGGAATGAAACTGTTTCTCTCAATGTAATCCAATCGTTTACCCGATACTGAAGCATAAAAGTATTTTCGAGCTTATTATATTTCGAATTATCTTTTCCTAAATTAGCAACTGCCACAGGGTTAAAATAGGTTACTCCGTTACCCTGATAACTATTAATAGGATTAAAATATTCACCTGTTAAATTCCCATAAGCATCATGTTCCCATATACTCATATTCGGAGCTTTAATATATGCCATTTCCCGAATATTTTTATTTCTATTCCAACTACTACCTACTCTTAAATTTCTCTCGGTAAAACTTGATGTATAGTTAAATTTTACCTGAAAAAGTAATTTACGCGAAAGAAAATAATCGAGATTAACACGCGATGAGAAACGTGAGTAACCTGTATTAGTGGTAGTACCAGTCTCGTTTAAATAACCGAACGATGTAAAGTATCTGGTTTTTTCGCCTCCACCAGAGATACTAAAATAATGATCGTTTGTTCTACCATTTTGAGTAATTTCTTCTAACCAATCTGTATTAGCAGAGTAATTATAAAAATCTTTATAATCTTTATCGTAAGCAATTTCCCTTGGTACTTCAAAAACACCTTTACTATTATGCCACTCCTCCAATTGTAACATAATATATTCATCGCCATTTAACATTGGAATTGGATCTGGCTGAACATTAAGGTTATATTTATATTGATAGTCGAATTGCACTTTACCCATTCTACCTTTATGAGTTTCTATTAGCAAAACACCATCTGCTCCACGCGATCCATAAATTGCAGTTGACGCTGCATCTTTTAATACTTCAATAGATTTTATATCCTGAAGTGCTATATTTATAAGGTTACTAATATCTTCACTATCAGCAGAACTTAAATCGAGATTTGTAACTCTAAACTGAGGAATACCATCAATTACTATTAAAGGTTGGTTATTTCCCATTGAACTTAGCCCACGTATTACTAACTGAGAACCAGAACCGGGATCGCCAGAAGCACTAATAATATCGAGTCCACTAATTTTACCCTGTAGAGCATCTGCCGCTGAAGTAATTCCAGCATCTTGCATACTCATCAAATCTATTTTCACGCTCGAAGATGCTTTATCTCTATCCTCAATATTTGTTAAACTATTAGCAGCTTTTGCTTGTGCTACAATTTTTACTTCCCCAATTTCAACATCGTCTGAAAAAAGTGCAACTATAATTGTTTTGCTAGGGTCAACTTTAATCTCCTGTTGCTTATACCCAATTACGCTAATCTTAACAATGTTGGTCGGATCTTTCATTGTTAGAACAAAGTCGCCGTTTACATTGGTTATTGTACCGTTAATTATTCGATCCTCTTTATCGTATTCAACAACATTGGCTCCAATAACAGTTGTTTTATCAGAGTTATCGATAACCCGACCTCTAATAATCGTTTTTTGTTGAGCAAAAACAGTTGTAAAACTACTTAGTGCTAATATGAGAAATATGATTGATTTGATTTTTTTCATCTTGTTCAGAAACCTTTGGTTTATTTATTATGAAATCTGATCTTATCCTTTATTTGGTATCTAATGTATCTACTTCTAAAACTTTATCTATTTCGTGTATAACAGCATTGTTAAACATAACAGGGAATACTTCCTGCCCTTTGCTTAAATTAACTGCTGTTAATAAATTGGTCTTGTCATCTGCTTCAATAATCTCAACATAATTTGCTCCGTCTTTATCAGGAATATTTATTATATCAATTCCTGTTTCGATATATATTTTTGTATAAAACTTAGTGTAGTCGGTAGATCTTTCGTCTAGTCGGGTAGTTTCGAAGTAACCAGATTCGCTGCTGCCATCTGTAAAAATTAATTCACCTTGAACAAAATGTAACTGAAGAAAATCTACTAACTCATCGATAGGCAAATCACTGGCTCCCGATTCATCCAAAGCTGCATCGCTAGGGATAAATACTGTATAAAACTCATTATTCGAAATAAATTTATAGCTGTAAGTTTTATCGTTTGACAACCCTGCTTTTTTTAACAATGCATGAAATTTAGGATAACTTGTTGATATTTTTGAGAATAATGATGCCCCTGAAAAGCTAAACCAGTTTAGTACATTATAAGTAGTACCATTATCAACTTTATCACTTAACACCTTAGGATATTCAGGAATAATCTCGGTGCCATTATATCCATCGGTAGTTGCACCTGTTCCGGAATACTCTCCGGTAACATTATTTACAATTATATAGTTACCTGCCAGGTTGGGGATAAACTCTTTTCTGGCAAATCCTTTAGGCTGACCAACTGCAATCTGATTTAATAACATGGTACGCAGGTCGTCAATACTTAAAGGATATTCCTGAAAATTACCCGGCGATCTTAAAATAACAGAAAAAGTCTCAGTGACCGGATTATAAAAGAAAGATGAATCTTTTGCGGTATTTGCATCCGACTCAACAAAAAACATATACTCTTCGTTTTCCCTTTTTAATGCTGAGAGTAAACCTGAATGCTCTACTGCATACATTACTTTACTAAATCCACGAAGTAAATAAACAGGCCCCGTTACACTTTTGAATGCTCTGGGTACAATTGCTTCGTTTAATCCAATAAATGTACTATTACTACCAAATTCTTTTTCTGCAATATTTAAAGGATCTAGTTTTACAATATCAAATTCGCCATTGTAAAAACCTTTTTCAAAATCTGATGGGTAGATAGTATTAATAGACATGTATGTGTTTGCGATAATCCTTTTTATATTTTCTGGCGTACCGTCAAACGAACCCCATCCATTTGGTATTTTTATATATTCGTCGATAAATCTTAGAAATGCGGCATTTGTTGGAGCCATAAAACCATGATGATACCTGATTGTAACATTTTTAGGAAGTCCATAAACTCCGGTGGGAGGGCTGGTTTTTTCTGAACTAATATCAAATGTTAATTCAGGAAAAGTGAGATCGAATAAAGAGTCAACTATTAGTCCTTGGTCGGCCCCTGGCTGGTCGTTTGTTTTTTGCTCGTTATACTCAAATTCGGGAAAGAGATTAACAACGTTAAGAAAGGCTTTATACTGTTGTGCATTATCACCTTTCGAAACAATTTCGCGTGCATTATCGAGTGGCTCAACAACTCTGTCTATAATATAAACGAAGCCATTTTCAGCAGGTATTTCATCACTTACAATTTTAGCACCTACAAAATAAATTTCGCTACCACCATCAAAAGTTCTATCAAAATAAAATTCATAATCGCTTTTTTGCAAATCATAAATATCAAAATACTCCTGATAAAAAATAGGTGCAAACTTTCGGGAATCGGTACTTGCTTTCCGATGCCAAATAGACTTTGTTGTGTCAACTATAATAATTTTTTCTTCATTCCCAATATCGTAACCTGTTACTCCATATTTAGTATCTTTTTCAAGAAGAAGAGTTTCTCGTTTAAATCCCTTTGGCTCGTTATTATTTAAATCCAACGTGTCAATCCATCCATAAATATCCAAAGTACGAAGTTGTATCTTACTCCATGGATTTTGAACAATATGATACTTGACCAGACGCTCCAATTCAACAATAGGAATTTCTTCGAGCGAACCGTAATTTGGATTATTGGAGAAATAGGAACTAAATGCTTCGTTTGAAGGAGAAAAAACAGTGTAACTACCAGATACATCCAATATCGAGTCGTACCCTACCATTTCGATAGCCTGAGCAAACGTAGATAATTCTGGTTGTTCTAAAATTTGCGTGTAAATTTTTCCTGCCAACCAAACGGGTCTTTCGTATTTATCTAACCGCATTTCGTCTCTGCAGCTAACTATAACTAACAGAACTAAAACAGGTAGTAATAATTGTTTAATATTGGTCATTTTAACTAAATATTTTTTACTGTTAAAATTATGAAAAAAACTTCCTGTCAAACATACAAAAACTTATTAATCTAGCAAAAGTACGATTCAATCTAGCAAACTAATTCTATCACAGTTTTCATTAAAACTAATTATTATAAGTTACTGGAAATCTATACTTTTTAACAAATTTTAATACTTCTATTTTCAAAACATCACTAGTAATCACAAAATTTAAAATATTAATTTATAATGATTCTAATGAATTTAGACAAAATTTAACATTTAAAATAATCTTCAAATGATATATTTATTGAATTTAAGATTCAATATTTCCAATGTTTTTAACTCCTCTCTACAATAATTTCTATTTTTGCGGAAATTTAAAGACGATGGAAGAATTTAGCAAAATATGTTTTGTTTGTAAAAAAGAGGTATCTGTTGGTAATTCTCAACTAAATACAGAAGTTAATCTTCCGGTTTGCAATTCGTGCAATGGAACAGAAAAAGAAAAAATGACGGCTGATGAGTATCTCGACGATTTGGCCGAAGATTTGATTTGTGGATGTATATAAACATAGAACCACGAAATAACCGTGGTTCTACGTGTTTTTATTTTCAACTTAATTTAACAGATGCGTATGTATAACCATCGTTTAATAAAACGGGCAAATAACATGATGCTATTAATCCCAAAGCCTTTTCGTCGTCAACTTTATTGGGTGTAATAATTTGTTGGTTTTTCATCTCATACTCTACTTTATTGAGCAGGTGAACTGAGAGTCACCAGCTTAAAATAAGACCAGACAGTTTCGAATATTGGATTCTCTATTTAAGGTGTATTTTGTTGATGTACTTTTCCAGCCTATTCATTCCCTCCTCGATATTCTCGATTGAATTTGCGTACGAGAAACGAAGGAAGCCTTCTCCATTTTCACCAAAATCTATCCCCGGAGTTACACCAACATGCGCTTTTTCCAATATATCAAATGCAAGTTTGTAACTATCGGCCGACAAATGTTTGGCATTTACAAAAACATAAAATGCCCCGGTTGGTGGTACTTTTATATCGAATCCCAATTGTTGAAGTCTTTCAACCAGGTACTTTCTACGTTTATTATATGTAGCTTTCATTTTTACAACATCGTGTTTTGCCAATGTTAAAGCTGCAATTCCGGCACGTTGCGCGGTCGAACTTGCACAAATAAAAAGGTTCTGTTGTAATTTTTGCATTGTACGAATGTAGGTTTGGGGTGCAATTACATAACCTAAACGCAAACCTGTCATTGCAAAAAGTTTAGAGAAACCATTAAGTACAAAAGCATTCTCAGAATATTCTAAAATAGTGTGTGCACGACTTTTATAAACTAAACCATGATAAATTTCGTCGGAAATAATTGGCACATCAAATTCAGCTAACTCTTTCATAACAATAGGCGAAAGCAGGTTGCCAGTTGGATTCATCGGACTATTAATTAATATTCCCTTAGTTTTTTTTGTTATATACTTTTTTATTTCTGAAGGTAAATACTGAAAACCATTCTCCTCGTAAACAGGAATTTTTATGGGTTTTGCACCTATAAATTTTATAAAATTTTCGTAGCATGCATATCCCGGATCCGACAAAATTATTTCGTCACCCTCGTCACATAAAACTCCGAGAGTAAGCAAAATTGCAGGCGAACTTCCCGATGTAACTATTATCTGGTCGGGAGAAATTGCCACTCCATATTCATTTAAATAGTGTTTTGCAATTTCGTTGCGTAAATCGGGGTCGCCCAAACTATGGGTATAATGAGTTCTTCCTTCGTCGAAAGCAGTATGTACAGCATTTGCCACACACTTTGGCACATCAAAATCGGGCTCACCAACTTCAAGATGAATAATATTTATTCCGCTATGCTCCATTTCGGCAGCTTTTTCGAGCACCTCCATTACAATAAACGGGGTGATATCTTTTACCCTTTTGGCAATCATAAATTATATGAAATAAGTTTCGTGCTAATTTAATTAGAATTGAGAACGATCACAAACCTAATTTTTATATTTCGGAGCTAATATTTTTAGAAACTAATGTAACTTTTTCGCCCACATTAAACAGATTGTAGTTTTTAAGTTTCTCTGATAAATAGTGGGCTGCAAAAATAAACGGGATAGAAAAAGTAAGCGGGCTAAAAATACTCTCGACCATTGGGCGTGTAAGTTCAAAAACTTTTCCGCCTGCATTTTCAACTGTTTTAAGAATATTTTTTGTTCTCTCAAAATCGGGACCTTCGTGGTTTATTGCAATCACCAAAGAGTTTTTAGCGGTCTCTTTATGCCCATGGTCATATTGACTAACCGCCATTGAAACAACAGGAATTTTAGAAACTTCACTAAGAATTAGTGCAGCATGGTTTGCCGTTGCAATATTCGGACCGCTACCAATTATATATATTCCTTTTTTTCTTCTCCACCGAATTCGTTTGTATATCATTTCGCCAATCTCCTCGCCTCTCTGCTCAAAAAACGACATCTCATTTTTAATAACTTCTATCGCGTTTATTGGATCGAAACCAAAACCCATATACAAAACAAGCAACGTATTAATGTATGTTTTAGAAGGAATTAAATCTTCGTTTCCGGCATGCAAATATATTTTTTTACTGCATCGTTCATGGTTTCCCAACGGACTATCAGTATCATTTACAATTGCCAAAAACGATTTAAAATAATCGGCACACCAAAGAGTCTCAGAACTCTGACCAGATTGTGAGATGAGAACTCCATTGTCGGGATCCTTATATTTTACAAGGTAATTGTAATAATCTGCAGCAACCTCCGGGAACAAATTAATTCCAAGATACCGAAATACATTTGTTGATATGTATGAAGAGCCCATTCCGAGATAAGGAACTTTTTCGGGTAAAATTATTCCCCGGTTTTTATTATAACACAAATCAGCACGGTGAGGTATTTCGCAGATTTCATTTTTCATACCCATAATTTTAAATTATTCAATAAGTTACATAAAAATTACAAATAAAAAAATACAACTTTTGAAAAACTTACAGATACAACTTTGCAATACTCAATGCCTGTGACTGATAACCACCACCAAACAGATAGTAATGATTTAAAATGTGATATAATTGATAAAGTTTATTTCGTTGTTGCCAGTTGGGTGGCAATAAATTTACTTCGTTATAAGAGTCGTAAAATCGTTGCGAGAAACCTCCAAACATAGTAATAATTGCAAACTCCATTTCGCGATTAGCGTAATACGAAGCAGGATCGATTAAAGCAGCACCTTGTTTTGAAATCATAAAATTACCTGACCACAGATCGCCATGAATTAAAACAGAATCAGAATTATCAGGAATAAGTTCAGGAATTCTACCAAGTAATTTTTCATATACTTTCATTTCAACGGTTGGCAGCGGTCTCTCTTTTTGAATTAAATTCAACAAAAACCGCAAACGGTTATCTCTAAAAAAATCAACCCAACTTTTTGTCCAGCTATTATTTTGCAAAGTTGCACCGCAATAATTGTTGTTATAAAAACCAAAATTCTTGTTTTTGTATTGATGAATAAAAGCGAGTCCCCTACCCAACTGTTCATCGTTGTACAAATTTGTTGAAGCCGGTTGTAGATACTCCTGAACTAAAAAACCGGGTGCAGTATCTACGTTTTTAGAGGCAAAAACTTCTGGAATCAACAAATAATTATTGGCTGCTTTTCTGAGTTCGGTTAAACTTTCGGCTTCCCTGACAAAAATATCAGAAGCACAATTCCCATTCCATTTCAAAAAGAAATCACCCACATTGGTTTCTATTTTCGATGCATGGTTTATACACCCACCACCAATAAAACCAAATGATTGAATTTTAACTGCACATTCATATTTTATTGAGAGTTGTTTTTCAACTTCAGTAAAAAGAGTTTTATTTATGGTTGATTCGTTTTGCAAACTGTTGGATTTTTATTTATACAATTTAGTATAATTTAAAATTGAGATTTATAACCTGCAGAAGCACCAAAAGTACCACCGACAAAAAATACAACTGAAAATTTCATTCTGGATAACCGGTTATTTCCCGAACCTCGTGATAAAATGGCTCCAACCTTTTGTACATTTTTTTATAAACTCTTTTATACAACCGGTTATAAATTTCAACATTACTTTTATTGGGCTGAAACTCTTTACCAAAATGAACCATGTTTTTAATTGCTTCCGAAATTGAGGAGTACTCGCCCAATCCTTTTGCAGTAATAATTGCAGCTCCCAATCCCGAAGTTTCGATTGTTTTGCCTCGTATTAATGGTAAATCAAAAATATCGGCAGCAATCTGGCAAATTTCATCGCTTTGCGAAGCTCCACCCGAAACAGTTATCTTTTTAATTTTTGTTTTAGATACTTTTTCTATTTTTTCCTTCCCCTCCAAAAGTACAAAAAGAAGTCCCTCGATTACCGCGCGATAAATATGTTGTTTTTTATGAACATCGCCAAAACCAATCATCGCACCTTTTGCGGCAGGCTCCGATAGTCCGGGACTCCAAAAAGGTTGTACAACCAACCCCATTGAACCGGGTGGCGACTGCTTTAACAATTCATTTAAAACCTCCTCGGCAGGAATATCTTTTTTTGCAGCCTCGGCAACTTCATTTTGGGCAAATTGTTTTTTAAACCAGGTGATCATCCAAAATCCCCTATAAATTTCAATCTCGGGATTAAACAAACCGGAAACCACCGACGGATACGACGGCATAAAACGAATAGGTTCTAAATATTTTGCACTCGTGGTTTGAATTGTAGCAGCAGTTCCAAAACTTAAACTTGCAGCCTCCTCCGATAAAACTCCCACGCCAATAGTACTGCAACCCCGGTCGGAGCCGCACGCCACAACAGGTAAACCAACAGGTAAATTTGTCTCTTCGCTTGCTTTCTCAGTAATTTTACCGATAACTTCACCGGGCCGAACAAGTTCCGGCAGCTTACTCTTTTCAATCCTGTAAATTTTCGAACTGAATGTAAGCAGCTCATTTGGATTACCCCATTTTTGTTTTTTATAATCGAAAGGAATGCGTCCGATTTGCGAAGCCACCGAATCTTTGAATTCTCCTGTTAACCGATAATTAAAAAATCCTGAAACCTGTAGGTATTTATAAGTTTGATTCCAAATCCCGGGCTGATTTTGCTTTATCCAGTTACCTTTTCCTTCGCGCTGCGCCTTGTTTAGCGAATCGCCAATACCTATAATTTTTATCAGTAGTTTCATTGCAAAACCGGGTTTGTAAATGGGATCCGCTTTTCGCTGGTCGAGCCAAAGAATCAGCGGCCGCAAGGGATTTCCATTTTCGTCCACATTTATCATCGAATCGCGAATGGTCGTTACTCCCATTCCTACAATATTAGAAAAATGAGCTGGCTCCGACTGTTTTAATTTTAAGCACGCAGTTTTTAATGTTTCCCAGTATAATTCAGGGTTTTGTTCAGCCCAACCAGGTTTTAAACTAATATAAGGTTCGAATTTAATTTTCTCGATTGCTAAAATATTGCCGGTTAAAGAGAAAATAATAGCTCTTAAACTTTGAGTTCCGCAGTCGATGGAAAGAATTGTTTTCGACATTAATTTTTTCCTAAAAATAAGAAAAGATTTATATAATTGACACTGTGAACAAACAGCTTTTAATGCTAAGTTATAAAAAAGAGAGGTTGACATTCCTATATCAACAAAAATACGCGAGTTGGAAACTCACTATCCCAACTCGCGTAATTTTGTTCTATGTTCTATACTAAATACTCTTATCGTCCAGTTTCGATATATCAATAATAAATCCTTCCATGCCAACAGTTTTATTTCCAATGGTTATAGGATTTGCAGAAAGAATATGCTTTCCAACTGTACCGTCTTTACAACGTCTGGTTGCAATTTTACCTGTAATTGTGTCGCCACTCATTACTGTGTTAAAAGTATTTTCGAGTTCGTCAATATCGTCGGGTTTACGGGTAATCGAAAAATGTTTACCCACAATTTCATCTTTACTATTGTATTTATAAAATTCGAGCCAGGCACTATTTACATCAATAATAACACCTTTCTCGTCGAGACGATAATAACCGGCACCACTGTTACGCACAGTAAAATACATGTGCTCCGAAAGTTTCTCCGACTCCTTAATATCGAGTATAAAACCTTCGAGCCCTAATACTGTATTCTCCTCGATTACCGGATTTGCCGATAACAAGTGTTTACCAGACGAGCCGTCGAAACACCTCCGCATAACAGGCATTCCTGTAATTACTTCACCATTTAAAACTCTGGTAACAAGATTGTCCAGTTCGGCCAGATTCTTTTTGTCGCGGGTATAAGAGTAGTGTTTCCCAATAATCTCGTCTCTGCTTTTACAGCTATACATTTCGAGCCAGGCATCGTTAACATCTTCAATAATACCCTCTTTATTTAACCGGTAATAACCGGCAGCACTTTCGTTAACTGCATTCATTAAATTATTTTGACGCTCCTCTTTTTCGTCAACATCAATAACTTCCCAACCCGTTATCATCGCCTTAATTCCCGAGAGCGGTGTATGTCCGGTTGTAGTTAGGTAAACATGTGCAATAACAAATGCCATCAACACAAATGCGCCGAATGTATGAATTATAGCTACCACATTTAACCCAACAATATGAATAGGATTATCGGGATAAACATAAAAAAGATAGAAGAAACCGGTGGTAACCTGAATTGGAATTACAAATATTTTTAAACCCAAATATATTAACCTCTGCAACGGATTAAATTTATTATAAATTGTTTTATGAGTTGGGTGCGGTGCACCTTTAAAAATCCCGGTTATATAGTACGATATCTGTGCTTTCATAAACTTTGTTGTGGGAATATACTGTTTCCACTCGCCCGTTACAAAGTGCCAGAAAATTGCAAATACAATTAAAACAAGCAGTGCCCAGGCTGCAATATTATGCCATCTGACCACATTTTCGAAACCTAATATTTTATACGACCCGTGAATTTCGAATCCGGTAAATGCAAGAAAAAATATTAGTAGTGCCTGATTCCAGTGCCAAAATCTTTCGAATCCTCTGTATATATATGTCTTTCGTTTCATTATTTTCTGTTATTTTCTATTAATAATACGCAAAGCAGCATGTACAAATACTCCTGCAAACGACATGAGTATTAAGATAATACCAACACTATCTAAAAAATTACTTTTATCTCTTCCCGGCAGGTAAAAATCGGTTAACGAATTTAAGCGTCCGTTACTTGTATGGCAATCGGTACATTTCAGCGACTCATTTCGCGAAGCAACCATATGGTTAATTGGCCACGACATTTCGGTAGAGATAAAACCATAATTGCCACTATATGGTAATCCGGCACTTGCCATTCCAACCCGTGCCGCCTTATCCCAATCGTAATTCCCCCAATACGCAGTGCTGTCTTTCCCAAACAGATGCGGGATAATCATTATATTGTTTTCGGTATCGTAAATTTGTTTTCCGACATGCTTTTTTATGGGTATTATTTTTGCCTTTTTATCGGAATAACTACCTAGTAAAGTATTTAGTTTAACCACTTTGCCGGGGTCAACTTTATCTCCTGTTACATAGTGTTTTGCATTTCCGTTAAACCACACATATTCAGGTTCTACATTGTTTTTCCATACAAACGATCCTTTTTTCGTAAAATATGTCATATTACCGAGGCTATCTTTTTCTGTTATTAAACTGCCGTCGTTATTTAATTTTCCGGCAGTCGACCAGTCCCAGCTCATTTTTGTTGAACTAACTTTTGCATACTCCGGAATATGGCAGGTTTGACATGCGATTTTATCTGTATGTTGATTTAATATTGAATTAGTATGTGGCGAACCGGTATGGCACTGTTCGCACGAAACACGATTATCATCGACAGATGCTATTGAATATAAATTTCCGGTAATGTTATGGTGTTCTGTTTTATGACAATCGGTACAGTTCATTTTAGCCCCGTCAATTGCCATGTGCACATCAATATCGTGGGTTACCTGATTCATCTCCCTCGCAATATCGCCATGTTTTACATTGTTACCGCCGCCACCGTTAAAATGGCAGGCCCCGCAATTTTCTTTTTGCGGTTTACCAATATTCTGAGCAATTAAATTATAATCGGGCGGAGTAAATGTTTTGTTTCCAAACTTTTTTGTTTTTGTAACAGGGAATCCCGCTCCCGCCGGAAACTTTTTATATGTTCCGGTTTGGTCGTGGCAAACTAAACAATCGATATTGTTTTTATCGTTATGATCGAAACTGCTGTCTTTCCATCCGTAACCAATATGGCAACTTGTACACAATGGCTCGTTTGATGAAATACCGATACAAAAATTATTAATAATATTTTTCTTACCCAGCTCAATAGTATCGCCCTGTTCCGTAACATATTTCCTGGTCCATTTCCAGTGCGAGCTCATCATTATCTCCCTGTCAATTTTATTATGACATGTAAGACAGGCTTTTGTAACTTCTCTGGGGTCGTTAAACTCTTGCTGTAGTAACCAGAACTTACTATGATCAACATTAATAACGGTATCTTTTTTAAAGTTGACCAACATTACTTCGCTATTACCACCTACTTGTTGAGTACTATATTCATACAATACAACAACTATCCACGGCAATATTATAGCAGTAAACAGAACTAATAACCCGATAAACTTCTGTTGCGATTTTTTAACTGTTAACATAAAATTTATTTTTTATCTCCAATATTTATTAACCTTGGCAAAATACTATTTGAATACCTTTACAATTTCTTCTTTTAGTTCCCCAAATCTGTTTTTATCGCAGTGTTCAGAATAAATTCCTATAAAATCCTGTGTCGAATTTTCTATAAAAATTGAAGCGAGAAACGAATCGAAAAGATGATAGTCGCAACTAAATTTAATCTTTTCCATTCCCGCCAGAAAATCATCGAAATTAATTTGACGAGGGATTTCAAAAAAGAAACGATTTGCATTATTTTCATCCTGATAAATACCTTCACCAATATTTATAAAGCTGGTATATTTTTTATAATAGATAACACTTTCGTACTCTTCAACTTTTTTATTCTTAAAAAGCTTAAGTCCCAACCCAATAAGCTCATCGATAAAAGCAGGTATAATATCAGGATTATCGGTATTAACTCTGATACCGGCATGATTTTTATTATTAAATATTATTTGCCCCGGGTAAATTCTCAAATTACTTTTAAGCTTATCATTTATAATTGGTGCATTCCTAAGAATTACATCCTGAAAACAAACAATCTGGTTTTTTACAGGAATATAAAAATGCCAGTCGTTAACATGTATATTTATTGGAAAGTTGTTTTTTGCATAATAGCCCGGAGTCGGATCAGATTCAAGAACTAAATATTTAAGTTTATCACTAATTGACGCTCTCGCAATATTACCTTTAACAGTGTAGCATGTAAGTGCTTTAAATTCCTGATTATTCATAATTTTATATTTTAAGTTATTTAAATATTATATCTCAAATCACTCGTTATACTAGAATTACACTTATCTACATATTTAAATACAATGCAAAGTAAATGAATATATGTTCATAATAATACTTTTTTATTATTATTTTGAACCAACAGGTAAATAATTCTAATTGCCTATTGTAAAAAGAGTCGGATTATAATTTTTAGTAACTAAAATTGAGAATTGTATTGGGTAGATTAATTTATTAAAATTCAAAAAGAATTGTGAATGATAATCTGTGATAAGATGGATAATTTTTAAACCGTTTATAAATAGTCTCAGCAAGAAAACTCTACAAAATTATAAATGTTTCTTTTGGCGATATTTTTATTTTTCTCAATTCACTGATGCTCAGGCATCACTTCATTTCCAAAAAGTAAAAATCTCATCCAAAATAATTCATTTCAT
>JAJRSD010000055.1 GCA_024278975.1 Bacteroidota bacterium | reverse complement strand
ATGACTGGAATTGACGAAGTTATTTTGTGCGATAACAAGGCAAAAAACGCAGGCATAGCATAGATACGGTGAGGCTTTTTAACGAAGTTAGCGTGCAAAAGAACAAGTCAAAACGGTTAGGTTATTTCTTCATAATCCCTTTGTTCAAGGAATAATATTTTCAACAAAATGAAGATAAATACGTTTATGATATTGAATTATTGTAAATTTATAAAATTACGTTTAACTTAATATTTTTAATCATGAAAAAGAAAAGTCTTATTTCCGGTTTAACAGCTCTGTTTTTATTTTCTTCGGTTGCACTGTTTGCTATTGAAAAACCAACTCCTACATCTGCTTCGGAAACGCCCGAAAATGTACAAACAATTATTAAAAAATCGTGCTTTGGATGCCACAACAGCAATTCAGGGAATGATGATGCAAAAGAAGCGCTTGATTTTAAAAAACTGGATAGTTTGTCGCTAATGAAAAAAATTAGTGCGTATAAACATATTGGTGAAATAGTAGAGGAGAATAAAATGCCTCCAAAAGGATTCCTGAAAAAATATCCTGAAAGAAAATTATCTGACGAAGAGAAACAAGTTTTAATTGCATGGGCAAAAAAAGAAGCTGAAGCACTGGTGAAAGGTAAATAGTGTTTTAATTTGGCTATTTTAATTATGAAAAAGATATTAAAAATAGTTCTGATTTTTATATTGGCAACATTTATTACAATACAGTTTTTTCAGCCAGAAAAAAACAGTGGTGAAATTTCGGAGAATCATATTTTAAAGAAGGAACAGATTCCCGAAAACATCAGGTCAGTTTTAAAAAATTCTTGTTTAGATTGCCACTCAAATCAAACCAAATATCTGTGGTATCACAATATTGCACCGGTTTCGTGGATGGTAAACAAACATGTGGTTGCCGGAAAAAGTGAGTTGAATTTTTCGGATTGGGGAGAACTTGATATTTTTGGAAAAATAGCAACTCTGGAAGATATTTGTAAGGAAGTTGAGCGTAATGAAATGCCACTGAAAGAGTACGTTTTATTACATAAAAAGGCAAAACTTACCGACGATAAAATTGCAGAGTTGTGTGAATGGACAGAAAAATTAGGTTTAGAAATTCTGGTGTCGATTGAAAAATAAGTATTCACAATGCAATTAGTTTTCAGTTGAATATTAAATAGATGCCGAAACAAGTTCGGAATGACGTGCCAAATGTTTAGTATTAGATGTTTTTGAAGCGTCTCCCTGAACTTGTTTCAGGGTTTCTTTAACAAAATAAATCATAGTAAATTTGTGTCAGAATAAAATTTGAATAACAATTATAAAACTATGAAAGTATTGGTAATGTACGTAGATGAGTTTGGTTACAATCCGGCTCAAAAGAATTTAGACTCTGCAGAGGTGATAACAGAGAGTGCAAAATTCACCGACTCGATTGTTGCATTTATTCAGGTTGAAGAGAGCGACGAAGAAAAAACAGTAACCAGCAGAGAGAAGAAACTTGTAAACCACCTGAAATGGGCGGCCCGAAAAAATGAATGTAAAAAAGTAATTCTTCATTCTTTTGCACATTTAGCCGAATCGAAAGCATCGGTAGAGTTTACAAAAGAGCTTTTCGACCAGGCAGAAAAACGACTTCAGAATGCAGAGTTTACAGCTGCTCAAACTCCGTTTGGATATTTCCTCGATTTGGAAATAAAAGCACCGGGATATTCGCTGGCACGTATTTGGGCAACACTTTAAAAGCCCCATCCCGACCTTCCCCAATGGGGAAGGAGAAAGAATAAGAGATACAATTCAACATTAACATTCCATATTGATTATTGTCGGGCAATAAACTATCTTTGCGCACAAAATAAGTCAAAATGAAGTTTGAGGATTATTCCATTTCGTTCGAAATAAAAAAGAATCTTGAAAGACAGGGATTTCGGCGACCAACCGATATTCAATACAAAGCAATTCCTCCGATAATGAAGGGCGAGGATGTTTTGGCAATCGCACAAACAGGTACCGGAAAAACTGCGGCATTTGCCATTCCGGTAATTAATAAAATTCAACGTGCCAAAAAAGATAGGCGAGCCGACGGAATCAAATGTCTGGTTATGGCACCAACACACGAACTGGCCGAACAAATAAGTGAGGTGTTTAAATCTATTGCACATAAAACCGGGGTAAAAGTAACCGGAATAATCGGTGGTGTTGAACAAGCTCCACAAATAGAAAAATTACAAAGTGGTGTTGATGTTTTGGTTGCTACTCCCGGGCGATTATTTGATTTGGTAAGCCAGGGTTACATTAATTTACATCGTGCAGACACGCTGGTTTTAGATGAAGCCGACCACATGCTCGACCTCGGTTTTATAAAAGATATTAACGATCTGATTCGCTTTCTTCCAAAAAAAAGACAGACACTTTTTTTCTCGGCAACCATAAATCCGAAAATAAAAAAGCTGGCGTATTCTCTGGTTAATAACCCAATAAGAATTCAGGTTTCGCCAAAAAACCCGGTTGCAAAAAACATTGACCACAAAGTTGCTTTTATTGAAATGGACGATAAACGGGCATTTTTAGAGCGTCTGGTTGATGAAAATCCGGAAAGTAAAATTTTGGTTTTTGTACGAACAAAAGTACGTGCTGAACGAGTTAAAAAAGCTATGGAACGTGTTGAAATAAAGAGTGAAACAATACACAGCGACAAAGAACAAAAAGAGCGTTCTGTTACTCTCGATCGTTTTAAAAAAGGATATATAAAATTGCTGATTGCCACCGATGTAAGTGCGCGTGGTATTGATATTCCGAACGTTGATTTTGTGGTGAATTATGATTTGCCTGATGTTGCAGAAAACTATGTTCACCGTGTTGGAAGAACGGGGCGCGGCACAAAAAAAGGAAAGGCAGTTTCGTTTTGCAGTACCGATGAAAAAGAGATTTTAACAGAAATAACAGAGTTTCTCGGAAAAGAAATTACCGAACTCGAGATTGAAAGAAATGATTACCGCGAAACTCTCGACTTTACAAAAGACACCAACTATAACTGGAAAAAACTTATTCGTGATAATGAGAAAGAGATTAGGAAGTTGAAAGATAAGCGAAAGAAGTGATACTGGGGTGCAAGGTTCTTTATTTTATCTTTTGATGTCACTTCAATGAATGAGAGATCTGTCAACCAACCATGCAGATTTATCCCTGTGTCACCAAAGACAGAATTAGTTTTTAGACCCTGAAACAAGTTCAGGGTGACGCTCAGAAAATAACAATATCATTAACAAATACCGTCATGCTGAACTTGATTCAGCATCTATATGTCATGTATTTATTATGCTCAATAAAATTGGGTGAGTTCTCGGAATGACAAGAAAATTTAGTTTCCTGACCAGATTGAAATTCGATGCTAATTCTATATACTATTTACTTATTACTTTGTACTAATTCACGTACCCAAATATTCCGCAATTCGGAAGTAGTTATCCACGAGCAGATACCAAAAGGTTTCGAGAGAGTTACTTCAGGACGGATAGACAATTCGTGTCCCTGATATTCGAAATCAACTAATTTCTCACCATCAATCCATGCTGTAATTTTACTCCCGGTTACCTGCAACTTTATTTTATACCATACATTTTTATCGAATCGTTTTAAAATTTTTGTTTCGTTATCAGAAGCGTCAGCATCATCGATACAACTTAACCCAACAACCGGACCGCCCCAGCCGCCAACAATCAAACTACAAAAATCATCGTTTACCGGAAATGTCATTCCGCAGAAAAAATCGTTCCCCGATGTTTTTCGGGCTTCCAAATTTACTTCGTAATTTACCTTTGGGAAATCATTTTTATAAGTAACTCCGGTTGCTCCATCGCCATAATTCATTATAATTTTACCATCATAAACAGAAACAGGCCCTTCAGTACCAAATTGAGTGATTTCCCATCCATCCAATGTTTTTCCATCAAAAAGATAAGTTCCATCAATCTATTTCAATTCAATACTTTCGGTAATCTTTTGTTTCTCTTTTTGACTTCTGTTTCCAGTACAGTTTACAAACATAGCTAACACAAAAACAAGGATGATAAATCTGAAAAAATGATTTTTTTTGAAATACACGATTTTGAAATTTAAATGGCTAATTCTTGTCTTCTAAAATCTCAACATATAACTGAGTAGCTTCAACTTTTCTTACCCGAATATTTTCGCCTCTATCGATAAACCCGTTTTCGGCAACTGCATCATAAATCTCACCGTCAATAAAAACTTTGCCTCCGGGACGCAAAACTGTTTGTGCAATTCCGGTTTTCCCTTTCAATTTAAAAAGCGAAACTTCAACACTTACATACCCCTCGCTAATATTCTGAACTGTATTTAAAGCCATATTTTTAAACATCCCCGATTTTGCCCCAAACACTTTACTACTGAGATAAAGCGAAATAATAAGCCCACCAAAAACACCAACAATAACTGTTGTTATGGCTGTTCCAACTCCGCTAATTTCAACACCCTCAAAATTGAAATTTACATTGTTTACCAGACTTAAAATAAGACTGGTAAAAACAAGGAATATTCCCGAAACCCCGGCAACTCCAAAACCGGGAATCACAAAGACTTCCAGTGCCACCAAAATTACCCCGATAACAAATACAAGTATTTCCCAATGGGCTGCCAAACCTTCTAAATATAGCGGAGCAAAGTAAGCAACCGCAGCAAGTATTGCAACTCCCAGCGGAAAACCAATTCCCGGGCTCTGCATTTCGAAATAAATTCCGCCAACAATTGCCATTATTAAAAACCCCGAAATCATGGGATGTACCAGCCAGCCAATTATCTTTTCAATCCACGACGGCTCGTACTCCACAATTGTATATTCCTCGATACCTGCCTTTTGTAAAACTTCCGGAACACTTTCTGCCAGCCCTTCACAATAACCATTTTCTATTGCCTCCAAAGGTGTAAATGTCAGCACTTTGCCGGTGTCCGAAATCCCCTCTATAAAAACACGCTGATCAACCATTACCTCAGCAATTAACGGGTCGCGATGCCACTTGTAAATAGTATCTTTCCCCGAAATAATTGTATCTTTTCCGTGTGCTTCGGCAGTGGCGCGCATTGTTGAGCGCATGTAACTTTGATATTTATCGGGCATGGCTTCGCCAGTTTGATTAACTACAGTTGAAGCTCCAATACTTCCGCCGGGTCGCATGTAGATACTGTCGCAGGCAATGGAAATTAACGCACCCGCCGATGCAGCGTTATTATCGATAAACACATAAACCGGTATTTTACTTTGCATAATTTTAGTACGGATTGAATCGGCATCTAAAACCGTTCCGCCATAGGTATTCATGTGAATAAGAAAAACATCGGCATTCAGCGAATCTGCCGCCTCAAAAGCTTGCATAGTTTGTCGCCAGGTTGCTTTTGTAATTTCCTGTTTAATGTTGAGTTTATAAACTAATTTTTTGTTCGATTGCTGTTGTGAAAAAACTCCTGACGTAACAAACAACAAAAATACTGTAAGTGTAATTAATAATTTATTCATTTTGTTTTTATAAACTCAAGTTTCGCACCCAGTAAATACTAACAACACAGGGTGTATAAAAATAAAAAAAGTAGCATAAAAACCTTGCATAACGCTTGGTTTTACTGTATTTTGTAAGTGTAAACAAATAAATACAAATATGCTACAGAACAAAGATATTGCTAAAATTCAAGAAATAAAAACACTATTTAAAGATAGTTGGATTCAACCGGAATTTTTATCAGAGCACCTTAAAATTTTAAAATTCTCGAAAACCTCAAAATTATTTAGTGCAGTAAAAAAAAGTGGGGTTCCTTTTTGGGATGTTATGAAATTGTTGTTGGTTCTCCCATTTACAAGTACAAAAAATATAAACTCGTTGTATAATACCAAAACAGCACCAACAACTGCGGGAGAGAAAGATGTTTATTACAGGGCACTCGCTAACCAGAAAATCAATTGGCGCAATTTATTGCTCTTATTTGTAAAACGGTATTTGCAGGTCGATAAAAGGTTTAGGGGTTATGAAGAAATAACCTAACCGTTTTGACTTGTTCTTTTGCACGCTAACTTCGTTAAAAAGCCTCACCGTATCTATGCTATGCCTGCGTTTTTTGCCTTGTTATCGCACAAAATAACTTCGTCAATTCCAGTCATATTATT
>JAJRSD010000054.1 GCA_024278975.1 Bacteroidota bacterium | reverse complement strand
GTTAATTAAAAAAGAACTGGATACTGCTATAGACAATACAAGGCAGTTGAGATATTAATGCTTTCCAGGTATTCGAGAAACTCCGCTCATTAACATTCGGAGAAATGAAGTTAAATCACTTAATAATATGACATAACTTTTCTTTTCTTAATAATCCGTCTTTTGACAATTTATTTAGATATTTTGCTGCTGTTATTCTTGAAACTCCCAAATCACGTTCTATAAATTCAATTTTGGTATATGGATGTTTGAATAAATTATTTAACAAATCCTGACTATAAAATTTATAATTATTTCGAAGTGTGTTTTTATATTCGAATATTAATTCTCTTATTTCTTTAATTAATTCGATAGTTTCTTTTGATATTTGCTCAACAGCGTTTAACATAAATAATAGCAAATTTTCCCAATTGTCGGTTTCTCGAATTTCTTGCAATAATTTATAGTAATCGCCTTTGTATAAAACTATGTATCTGCTTAAATATAGAATAGGTAAATTCAATAAGTCTTTCATTACCAGGTAAAGAACATTTATTATCCTGCCTGTTCTTCCATTACCATCGTAAAATGGATGAATACTCTCAAACTGATAATGGATTATTGCCATTTTCACCAATGGATCAAAATCAGACACGGTATCATCATTGATAAATTGTTCCAAATTTGCCATCAAATCCACTATTTCAGAATATTCCTGCGGTGGCGTATATACTGTTTCTCCTGTTGTTGCATTTTTTAATGCTGTTCCGGGAAGTTTTCTAAAATCTGCTCTGTTTTTCTCTAATTCGGACTGAATTTCAATTATATCGTTGTTTGTTAATATCTTTTTTTTTGATATTAATGCAAATCCTTTTTTTAGTGCTGAAATATAATTTTGAACTTCTTTTGCATTCAACGACTTAAAACAGGCTAAATTTAAGTCTGCTTTATAAATGTCATCGTGTGTTGTGATAATATTTTCTATCGCAGAACTATCTTTTGCTTCCTGCAATCCTAATGTATTTATCAAAATGTTTTCATTCGGAATTGTAGAAGCAACACCCTTTAATTCTGCCAATGCACGGTGTGCAGATGAAAGTTTTTTTAGAACTCTTTATGTTTCAATATCTTTTTCTATTGGTAATCTCTTTAACATTCAATCTTTCTTTTGTAAAGTTTTTCTGCTTTTCTTTATAAAGATACTTTCTTCTGTTAAGAAAATCAAATTTCTTTTACACACATGACTTTTAATGATAAGGATTATGCATTTTTTTACATTTTGGCCAACGGTTATGTAAATGTAGCTTTTAAATAAATCAAATGACATTTGAACTACAAATTATCTAATATTTCAAACTTGTCTGTTTCTGTTTATTTCTACTTCACTAAAAACTCCCTTTTAATCTTGTATCAACATATCAACTAAATTCCCTATTTTTGGAACTTGAAACTCGGAACTCGAAACTAAAATTTAGAACTCGGAACTAAAAAATGAGCAATCAACCGCTGGCAGAAAGATTACGACCAAAAATGCTGAATGATTATATTGGGCAGGAGCATCTTGTGGGTAAAAATGCGGTGTTGCGTAAAATGATTGAGTCGGGAAATATCTCGTCGCTGATTTTATGGGGACCACCGGGAGTTGGCAAAACCACACTGGCAAAAATTATTGCCAACACTCTCGACCGTCCGTTTTACACTTTAAGCGCAATAAATTCGGGTGTTAAAGATATTCGCGAAGTAATTGAGAAAGCTAAAAAGCAGCAGTTTTTTAGTCGTCCGAATCCAATACTTTTTATTGACGAAATTCACAGGTTTAGCAAGTCGCAGCAAGATTCGTTGCTGGGTGCAGTTGAAGACGGAACAATAACTTTAATTGGAGCAACCACCGAAAATCCATCATTCGAGGTTATTTCTCCACTGCTTTCGCGCTGTCAGGTTTATATTTTAAAGCCACTCGATACAGATGGACTTTTGAAGATTATTAAGCTGGCAATTAAAAAAGATATCAACCTAAAAAATAAAAAAATAACTATTCGCGAGAATCAGGCGATGTTGCGTTTTTCGGGTGGCGATGCCCGGAAATTACTCAATGTTTTGGAGCTGGTAGTTTTGGCCGAAGAGGGCGATAAAATTGTAATTACCGATAAAAAGGTAACCGACCGACTGCAAAAAAATCTAGCCATTTACGACAAGCAGGGCGAAATGCACTACGATATTATTTCGGCATTTATAAAGAGTATTCGTGGCGGCGACCCCGATGCAGCAGTTTATTGGCTGGCACGAATGATTGCAGGTGGCGAGGATGTAAAATTTATAGCGCGCCGGCTTCTTGTTTTATCGGCTGAAGATATTGGTCTCGCAAATCCAAATGCACTACTTTTGGCACAGAGTACTTTCGATGCTGTTCATAAAATTGGTTATCCCGAGGCACGGATTATCCTTTCGGAGGCCGTGATTTATCTTGCTACTTCACCAAAAAGTAATTCGGCATATTCGGCAATCGACAATGCTTTGGCACTTGTTAAAAAAACCGGAGATTTGCCTGTCCCTTTAAATATTAGAAATGCACCAACCAAACTAATGAAAGAAATTGGTTATGGCAAAAACTACAAATATTCTCATTCGTTCGAGGGTAATTTTGCCAGACAGGATTTTCTTCCAAAAGAGATTATTAACGAGCGGATTTATCATCCTCAGCAAAATCCATCGGAAGTTAAAATACTGGAGAGATTGAAAAAATGGTGGGGAGATAGGTTTTAAGTGGGAAGTTTTGTTGAAACAATTCGTGTAATATTTACGAGTGTCCTTTAACAACAATCAACATTATTTTCAGGTTCAGTCTGAAAAACTTATAGATTTGAACCAAAAAACATGTTCTGAAAAACTTGGTCCACCTGGTTGGAACCGGCGGATAAAACTCATCTTTATTTGCGCTATATTTTTTATTTTCCATTTTAGTGAATTTTAAAAGATTTATACTGAAAATAACTATTCGGGAAGCAACCACCAAAACGGATAACCTTTTGCTTTGTGCAAAAACAGGTAGTGCAGGAATAATTTTATCCAGTGTCCGGCAAGACCAATCTCACCAACAGTTGAACTTATGTCTCTTCCCCATTCCGGATATTTTTCCCAGTCGGGAACTACCGGCGAAACAGTCATTGTTGCACCCAAACCTCTGGTCATACTGTAACCTGCCGAAACAATACAAGCTGCGCCCATTTTACCCATACTCGCCGTATGTTTATGAGTCATTTTTCCGCTCTTTATTGCCTCTGCAATATTTTGTGCAATAATTTTCCCGGTTACACCCGACGGCATTCCTGTACGCGGGGGAGCCGGCGAAATAGGTGTTCCGTTAACACTTTTCATGGGTTTAGAAATTGGGTGCGGCGGAGCAAATGCAATTCCCGAAGCATAAATATTATCGTATGCCGGACTCTGGTATGTTTGTGGCCAGTCGTTTATACTCCACTCCTCAAAAGGCTTTGGAGTGTAATCGGCATCTACTTTCATAAATTTATTGGGTGCAAAAACCGTTGATGTTATGTCGTCGCCAGCTTTATTGTAAGCTTTAATATCTTGTCCCGAGAATGCAGGAATCAGCATTGCGAAATCAAATTCCTGTGTATGATTTTCGCCATCGAGAGTTTCGTAATAAGCAACGCCCGGATCAACCTTTTTAACTCCGGCTCTTTTAATCCATTTAATATTATTTTCGGCAAAAACCGATTCGGTAAAAACTTGGGTCGAAGTAATATAACCTCCACGTTTTACAAATGCACCACCCATTCCAAAATCGCCAACTTCATATTCATTGGTGATCCATGTAATTTCGGCCATATGCAACAGTTTGCGCTGTTTAAGTTCGAATGCAATGTTTAACGAATATTCGAAAGCAGCACCCTGACAAGTTGCCCCGGGATGACCCGTGCCCACAAGTATTTTCTGCTTTTTACCTTGTTTCATTAATTCAATACTTTTCTGAAGTTCTTGCCAGGCATGTGTGGCATGGTCGCACGAACATACCGAAACTGTATTTTTTCCGGGGCCCAATCCTTCGGTGGCCTCAAACTTCAACTGCGGACCGGTAGCGTTTACCAGATAATCGTATTCAACTTTTTCAGTCTCGCCTGCTTTGTCGGAGTCGGTATAACTAATTTCGACCAAACCTTTCGAGTGTGTAGAATCGCCTTCAGGATAAATTGCTGTTGCTTTTGCCTGTTTGAAAATAATACCCCAGCGATTGTAAACTTTCTCCAGTTTAAACCGTACTTGCTCGGTCTTCATTTTTCCAACACCTACCCAAATATTCGATGGAACCCACTGGTAGTATTTACTTGGTGAAACTACAATAACATCGTGTTTCTTTCCTAATTTTTTCTTAAGAAATGAGGCGGCAGTGTGCCCCGAAACTCCTGCTCCTAATACTACAACTCTCATAATCTACGGTTTAATGATATTATTTTGGTGTTCAAGATAATTAAAATTAAACAAATGTTTGATTTTTATTTTGAAATATTTTATAAATATCCGTTTTATGGCTCAAAACAAAATTTCAATAGAATTAAAATTTAATGATGATTCTATATTTTATGAGTTATGGAAACTTTACATCTGTCTGCAACAATAAGGATGTAAATCCAATTTTAAACCATTTTGATAAAATCTATTTATAAGAATTTTAAATTATAAAAGAAAAAGATAAAACTATTCGATAATACCTGTTGACATCCATTTTTTTGTATTTTCCACCCTGAAAATAGTAATTTACTATTCTGAATAGCGATAATGATGAGGTTTATTCAGGGAATTGTACACATTTAATGAATTTGTACGAAACAAACCCAAACTTCTTTAAACTTCAAAATTTGGAGATTCCGGAAAGCAATAATGATTTACCGGATATTTTAGATCAGGTTAAAGTGGGATTAAACTGGCTGCTAAAAATGCAAAAAGACGATGGAGCTGTTTTTCACAAAGTAGATTCTGAACCCGATTTTGCTTATGGCTTTGGTCCCGACGAGGATCCACATTCAAGGAAATTGAGTGACCCAAATAATTTATCGACAATTGATGCTGCCGATTTTACTGCTGTAATTGCACATGCTTCACGAGTATTCGAACCTTTCGATTCTACGTTTTCAGAAACCTGCAAAGCTGCCGCATTAAAATCGTGGGAATGGGTTCAGAATAATCCCGGTATCGGACAGTTAGATGTATATTATACCGATTCGCAAACATGGCAGGAAGAGACATGGGCAAAAGCAGAAATTTATATGCTTACCGAAGACCAAAGTATTTTGGGCGATTTGTATGTAGTCTCAGCAAGAAAACTCTACAAAATTATAAATGTTTCTTTTGGCGATATTTTTATTTTTCTCAATTCACTGATGCTCAGGCATCACTTCATTTCAAAAAAGTAAAAATCTCATCCAAAATAATTCATTTCATAAAATT
>JAJRSD010000053.1 GCA_024278975.1 Bacteroidota bacterium | reverse complement strand
TAGAAGTAATACCGCACCACAAAGTAAACAGGCTAGACGAGCTGCTTCCCCAAAACCTGAAGATATAATCCACCCAATTTAATGCAAAGAAAAACATTATACAACAACTTTCTATGACCTATTTGGTAGAGGGGATACGTGTATTCGACTTTCGACAAAGAAATTACATACGACTTATGGATGCGCCCAAAAAGATTGTCGGGAAGTTGTTTAATAAATTCTTTTAACGTGCCGTGAACCATTAACGATTTATCGGCTGTAACAAAACGTACATAATCGCCTTGTGCTTCCAGGTATAAAAATTCATCGAAATTAATTCGGTAGTTTTTTTTATTTGCCCGAACCATTAAATGTGTGCTATTTTTAGAAATGTTATTTTCAGAGAATCGTTCAAGCAAACGGTTAACAGCCGTTCTAAAACGTTCGAACGAAACAGGTTTTAGCAGATAATCAACCGCATCAACTTCAAATCCGTCAACCGCGTATTCCGGATAAGCCGTAATAAATACAATTGCCGGAGGTGCTTTTAAGCTTTTTACAAAACTAATTCCCGACAATTTCGGCATATTTATGTCGAGAAAGAGTACATCTGTTTTTTTATTTTTTAAATGCTCGCCTGCTTCCAGTGCATTGCTGCAAACACCCAAAACAGAATATGTTGAAATACTCTGTTTTTTACTATACCGATAAAACCTATTTTGATTTTATAAATCACCTATTTTCTGGTTAAAACTGCTTCCATTCCTTCTTTAAAAGCTTCCTTCGAATTTACATATTTTGTGACAAATTTTTGCAATTCGCAGGGTTTTGCAGTAAGCAAAATGTAATCATCATTTTTTTCGTGATGAATTCTTATTTTATTCTCCTTAATTAAACCTTCCAGCCAATCCTGATCGAACCAATTAATCTGGAGTTGATTATTGGTAACCGTAAGTTTTGCAAATGTATGAACAGGAATAATATGAAACGATGCTAAATTGAGATTGTTGTCGCCTAAAAAATCTTCTAAATAAAAGTCTAAAAAATAATCGCCTCCAAGTTTTATTATGTGTACACTAAATTCTGATTTTAACGAATCTTTATCAACCAAATTTAAAATATACGAAGTGCTGTCGATATTCTCAGGAAGTTTTTCCCCATTGTAGGTGTGTTCAAAATTCCATTGAGATCCATCATCATCTATCCACTCTCCTGTAAGTATTTCGTTTGCAAAGAGATCTTTTTCGGTATATAACGGGTAAAAAGAGTAAACCACACAACCCGTAAAAAAGAGAGACGAAATTAATATGATTATAATGTTTCTTGCTTTCATTTTGTTTGTTTTAAAATTCGAATCAAATATAAATGAAAGCCAGATAAGAAAAAAATATTTTCGTTGTGATGGTTATTTCTATCGTTGAGATGAGAAATCAATATCTTTTAGAAAAGAAGTTCGTTTATAGCAAATTTAAACTCTGACAACAAATCTGTTCACCTAATTTATTCAATGCCTTCATCATCTTATTATTTGTAACTTGTTTGGCTTTGTCGGTAAACGAATTATTTATTATTTATTTCTCCTGCTTTTTTAAGTGCAATCTTTGCTAAAACCGGTCCAATTAGTTCGTGTATAATTGTCGCGCCAATTATAACGGTAATTATAATATCAGAGATATTATCGAAAGCATGGTTCTGTTTTAGCAATAAAGCTAACCCAATAACAATACCACCCTGAGGAATTAAACCGCTTGCAGTATATCTTTTAACCGCTGTTGATGATTTTGAAATATGAGCACCCAAAATAGTTCCTGAAAATTTCCCAATAACCCTGAAAATCACAAAACACAATACCAGAATATAAGAAGTTGATAATACAGAAAAATTAAGGTACATACCGCTCAATGTAAAAAACAGAACAAAGATTAATTCTTCGGTATTTTGTTCAATAATTTTAAATATTTTGTCTTTTTTTGAATTGAAGTTAACAACAATAACACCCATCATCATTGTTGCTAAAAGTTCATCGACACCGAGTAGAGTTGCCGAGCCGAAGCAGAGTAATAACAGACCAAATATACATACGATTAAGGCTCCATCAGTATCCCTTTTATCAATTAACATAATTGCATTGAAAATAAATCCAAATATGGCTCCTAATAAAATGGCACCACCAATGGTGGTTAACAATGCTAATATAGATGAAGTGACACTAATACTATCGTTGAAGGCAAATGCCCCAGCTATGGCAATGGCAATACTATAGTTTATAATCCCCAATGCATCGTCAAACGCTGCAACACCCATTATAGTAGAAGTAACGTCTCCCTTGGCTTTATATTCGTGTACAATCGCTAATGTAGAAGAGGGATCGGTGGGCGATGCAAGAGACCCAATTAAAATACTTATGGGAATAAATATGGTAAGCCAGGTGGCATCAGAAATATGAATAAAAAAAGGTGCTATTGCCATAAAGCCTATAAAAACTGATAGAAATGCGAATTCAGCCTCAAAAAAGGTGATAAATAGTATTCCTTTACCTAATTTTTTTATGCGGGAATATGATAGAGTACCTCCTACCGAAAAAGTTATGACCGAAAGAGAAATATTTGTAATCAGATTTGTATGATTAATAAAATCTGCGGGAATAAAATTGAATAAACCGGGATTTAATAATATGCCAGCCAAGATATATCCGGTAACTTTAGGAAGCTTGATTTTTGTAGCTATTTCTCCCAAAACATAGCCAGTGATAAGAATTATTCCAAAAATTAAAATAGATTGCATGTTATTTATCTCTCCTTATTTTATAGTTCAAAAATGCGATTTTTGGCAATATAATGAGTTGCATAAGCCTTCTCAATATTTTTACCTCCAGATTTACGAAACCTCAATCCTCGTAATCTTTTTTAGATATACAGCCGAGACTTTGAAGAATTTCGACGAAACAAACCAATCCTTTTTTGTACGACAGCAAATTAACTAAATTTTTTACTTTTTTCTCTAAATCAATATTTTTAATGGTTAACTAATCTATCTTTATTTTCCTCATTATTTATCATAAAATATCTCAACAAAATATTTTGTAAATTGCACCTCTTACTTTTTGGAGTGGACTCAACAGCAAAGTTGCAAATATGAACGGAATCAGATATATATTACTTTTCTCCCACCTGTTATTTTTTACATTTTTTGCGTTTGGTCAGTCTGCTTCTAAAATAGATAAACAGTTCGAAAAGGCACGTAAACATTCTTTGATGTACAATTATTCGGAGGCAATTAAAGAAGCAACCAATATTTTAGATAAACATCCTGATTATGTAAATGCATCGCTTTTACTCGCTGATATTTATTACGAAATAGATTCAACTGGGCTTGAAATTTTATACCTTGAAAAGGCACTTCAATATTCCGATAATTCTTCAATCTCGTATCGTCTGGCTGAAGCAGGTTGTACTCTTGGACTCTATGACAAAGCAATAATTAATTATAAGAATTACTTGCAAACAGCTAAAATTACCGATGTGCGAAAAACTGAAGTTCGCAGGAAAATTGCCAATTGCGAATTTGCCATAAATGCAAAAAAGCACCCTGTCGAGTTTCAACCCATAAGGTTAAGCGAAAATATTAATACTTCTGACGATGAATATTGGCCAAGTTTATCGGTTAATCAGAAGCAGTTAGTTTTTACCAGATTAATTAAAAATGAGGAGCAAATTCCGCACGAAGATTTTTATGAGTCAAAATTAAAGTCGAACGAATGGAGTTTGGCAAGTCCGATTATTGAGATTAACACTACGAAAAATGAAGGTGCTCAATCGCTTTCGGCAGATGGTAGGATTTTGTTTTTTACGGCTTGCAACCGTTCTAACGGTTTTGGAAGTTGCGATATTTATTATTCGAAAAAAGTGGGTGGGAAATGGAGTACTCCACAAAATGTTGGATCGCCTGTAAACAGTAGATCGTGGGAGACACAACCTTCGTTTTCATCAGATAATAAATACTTGTATTTTTCGAGCAACCGACCTGGAGGAAAAGGAGGTAAAGATATTTGGCGTGCCGAATTTATGGGATTTGGCGGCGGTGGAAAAATTAAATGGGGCGAGCCCGAAAATCTTGGCGACAGTATAAATACACGGGGAAACGAGATTTCACCCTTTATTCATGCCAATAACGAAAATTTCTATTTTGCATCAGATTATCTTATCGGAATGGGTGGTTTCGATTTGTTTAGTTCGAAGCAAAAAACCGATGGTACATTTTCGGAATCTCAAAATATGGGTTACCCAATTAATACTGTTGGCAATGAGCAGGGTCTGAATATTAGTGCCGATGGATCTGCTGCTTTTTTTTCGTCGGAGAGGGGAGGTGGCACCGGATTAGATATTTACACATTTGCTTTGGAAGAGAAAATGCGACCGGCTCCTGTAACTTACGCAAGGGCAAAAATAGTTGATGCAGTAACTTTAAAACCTATTCAGGCAAAAATTGAGTTGGTTAATTTGGCAAATATTAACGAAAAACGCTCCGAAACTGCCAACGACAAAGGTGTTGCTTTTCTCTGTTTTCCGGTTGGTGCAAATTACGCTTTTAATGTTTCCGAAAATGGATATCTATTCTATTCTCAGGCATTTCAACTCGGCGATTCGAAATCGGTAACCAATCCGTATAAAATAAAAATAGAATTACAGCCCATAAAAATTGGTTCCGAAATGAACTTGTACAATATATATTTCGAAACCGATTCGTTTCGGATTTTGCCCGAGTCGGAACCCGAATTGCAAAAGCTGGTTACTTTTTTATCAAACAATCCAACTTTGAGAGTGGAAATACAGGGACATACCGACAACTCAGGCAACAGTATAAAAAATTACAACCTTTCTGGATTTCGTGCCAAATCGGTAGCCAATTATTTAGTGCTGAAAGGCATAAAACCTGAACGTTTATTATCTGTTGGGTACGGAGAAAACCGCCCCGTAGCAACCAACGAAACTAAAAATGGGAGAACATTGAACAGGAGAACCACCGTGAAAATTGTTGGAGAATAGGGAGTTTAGAGTTTATGGTTTAGAGTCCACTCTGAAAAGTCATCAGATGAATCATTTGGCAGAAAGCACAGGAAATTCAAATCTGGCAATCAGTTGGTTACAAATTCATCAGATGACTAAAAGTCCATTTATTTAACAGATGTTCCAATTTAATTATTCCTGTATTCAAATTACTTTCTATTTTTGCTAAATATTAAAAACCAGATGAGTTACGAACTACGAATAAATCACGATTCTGAAATTCCAAAATATAAACAGGTTGTAAACTTGATTTTGTCTGATATTGAAGCTGGAATTTTTAAAAAGGGGCAACGTATTCCCTCAATTAACGAAACAAGCGAAGAGCTATTCCTTTCGCGCGATACGGTTGAAAAAGCGTATGTTCTGTTGAAAAAAAACGGAATACTCTCATCGGTTCGGGGAAAAGGATATTACGTAAATCAAATAAATATTCAACAAAAAATAAAAATTGCTCTTGTTTTAAATAAGCTAAGTAATTATAAAAGAAGTATTTACTATTCGCTTGCCAGAAATTTGGGTAGCAAAGCAAATGTTGATGTATTTATATATAATTATAATCTGGAGCAGTTCGACGAAATAGTAAATAACCAACTTACCAATTACGATTATTTTGTAATACTACCACAGTTTAAAAAAGAAAATGCCGATGTAGAAAGTGTGATCAGAAAAATACCGAAAGAGAAGGTTTTGCTGATTGACCGGAATATTTCGACGTTAAAAGATTATGCAATTGTTTATCAGGAATACGAAAAAGATATTCAATCGGCACTGGGCGAGGGAATTGAATTAATTAAAAAGTACAGTAAAATCAATCTTGTTTTTCCGCTTAACCAATATTATTCAAAAAATATTTTACGTGGCTTTCAAATTTTCTGTCAGATAAACAGTCTTCAATTTTCAATTATCGATCAGTTGAGCGAGGCAGATGTTAAAAAAGATGAGGCATTTGTTTTAATCTCAGACGACGATTTATTCCGGTTTATAAAAATCAGTAAAAGTAAAAACTGGAAACTAGGCAAAGATGTTGGTGTGGTTGCATACAACGATAATACTGTTAAAGAACTTTTGGAAGACGGAATTACAACAATCTCGACTAACCACGATGAAATTGGCCGGACAGCCGCACAAATGATTCTTTCTAAAAATTTCAGACGAATTAAAAGTCCGTTCGAGTTTGTAAAACGAAACTCGTTATAAACAGTGTATTACTATTTAGTCTCTGCAAGAAAACTGTCGAATTTTATGAAATGAATTATTTTGGATGAGATTTTTACTTTTTGGAAATGAAGTGATGCCTGAGCATCAGTGAATTGAGAAAAATAAAAATATCGCCAAAAGAAACATTTATAATTTT
>JAJRSD010000052.1 GCA_024278975.1 Bacteroidota bacterium | reverse complement strand
ATACTTACTAACGTATTTATCAACCCCTTCTTCGAGTTCGATAAACTGTTTGGTGTAACCAATATCGCGAAGTTTTTGTATTTTGGCTTCAGTAAAATACTGATAACGTCCACGTAAATCAACAGGAGTGTCAACAAAAGAGATATCAGGAGTAATATTCATACTATTAAAAACCGATGTTGTCAGGTCGAGAAACGAACGTGCTTTTCCGGTTCCCACATTATAAATTCCGGTATTTTTTTGAGTCTCCATAAAATAGATCATCACATCGGCAATATCGTCAACGTAAATAAAATCGCGGCTTTGTTCGCCATCTTTATAATCGGAGTGATGCGAGCGAAAAAGCTCCATTTTATGGTTTTGTTTTATGGTTTTATATGCATGAAGAACAACCGATGCCATTCTATTTTTATGATATTCGTTGGGTCCGTAAACGTTAAAGAATTTCATACCAGCCCAAAACGGAGGAGTCCTGAATTGTTTTAAAGCCCAAACATCAAAATCTTGTTTCGACCAGCCATACAAATTCAGAGGTCGCAAATTTGGGATATTTCTATGCAAATCAGAAAATCCACTTTCTCCATTTCCATAAGTTGCAGCCGACGAAGCATATAATAAAGGAACATTAATTTCGGAACAAATATTCCAAAGTCGTTGCGAGTACATAACATTAAGTTGCTGATATAATTTCACTTCCTCGCCAGTAGTATCAGTATTTGCACCCAGATGAAACACAAATTCTACATTGTGTGCATTTTTTACCAACCACATAAAAATGGCATCACGATCAATAAATTTTATGTATTTCTTTTTTAGAAGATTGAGATCTTTCCATGGGTCGTTGAATTTATCAACGAGAATCAAATCATTGTACCCTGCTTTATTGAGTTTCCCTACTAAATAACTGCCGATGAAACCGGCTGCTCCTGTAACAACTATCATCTTTTAAATGGTTTCGTTAAGTTCAATAAAAACTCTGTTTTCCGATAAGTTAGCTTTGCTAATAAAACTTATTATTTTCTTCATTATTGCACAAATCACAAAATAAATTTCACTTTTTTAAATCACGAAAATATCCTCGGTAAATAAACTGATTAATTTCTCCTTTTTTGCCATTTTAAAAAGAGTTTCAACGGCATTTTTCCCATCGACTCCCAAATCGACGGTAAAGTTATTTACATATAAATCGATATGCTTTTTTATTACCTCATCATTTAATTCTTGTGCGTGTTTCTTAACATACACGTAACTCGAGTTTGGATTTTCAAATGCAAATTCCACACTTCGTTTTAATACCCTATTTACTTTTTGCTGAAGTTCAATGTCAAACTTCCTGTTAATTACAATGCCTCCCAGCGGAATTGGATTGTTAGTTTTCGCTTCCCAGTCTTCGCCCAAATCTATAATTTTTCTCAATCCTTTTTTTTCGTACGTAAAACGGTTTTCATGAATTATTAATCCCGCATCAACTTCATCCCCTAAAATTGCATCTTCAATATCGGAAAACAGATACTCCTTTTTTTGCTTTAAATGAGGATAAACAATGCTGAATAAAAGATTTGCTGTGGTATATTTCCCGGGAATTGCAACTTTAATTTCGGACACTTCGTCGGGATAAATTTTATGCTTACTAATTAAAAGTGGTCCGTTTTTATAACCGAGCGCGCTGCCAGATGTTAACAGTTTATAGTTATTAGCAATGTGCGCAAAAGCGTGGTAGCTTAGTTTTGTAATGTCGATAATTCCTTCAAAAGCATTTCTATTCAACTCTTCAACATCACCCAAAACAACGTCGAATTTCAAACCCTCGGTATCCACCTTTTGATGAACCATTGCGTCGAAAATAAATGTATCGTTTGGGCAAGTTGAAAATCCAAGTGTAAGTTGCATTATTAAAATTTTGCACAAAAATAGCAAAATCAATTTACAGTAACAGTAAGTTTGCGGAGAACAGATAATATAGAATCTTTCAAATTTTCGAGTGCCAGCGGAATATCCCATTTGGAAGAGTCGCGGGGCTCGACAAAATTGGAGATTGCCCGAATCTGACAGCAAGAAACTCCCAACCAATTACATACATAAAAAACGGCTGCACCCTCCATCGATTCAACGTGTGCCGAATATTTCTGATGAATTTCGGCGATGCTTGATTCACGCCCATGACTTTTATTTGTAGTTATTCCCCTAACTTTTTTTAAATCAAACAGCTCATTATTATTTGTTGCCTTTAAAACTCCTTGTTCAAACGGATATTCGTTAGACCTCATAAACCCTGATTCAAAAAGGGTCAAAAATTCATCCGTTTTTTCAATTCCTAAATCGGCAAACTCCTCCGAAATAACATTTACAACTTCACCAATTTCTAATTCTCGCGTCAAACTACCGGCAATTCCGGCATTAATAACTAAATCGTAATTGTTATCTTTTAAAACCCCGGTTAAATGAAAAGTTGTAAAAGTTGTTCCAATTCCCGCAATTAGCGTGTCTATTTCAGTTCCGGCAAATTCATACTTCTTATAAAGACAACTCTTCTCTTCAATAAATTTAAACTCATCAACTAATAGTTTTACCTCCATTCGGGTTGCTGCTACAATCAAAATCTTCATATTCCAAGTTTAACAATTTTTCTTATTTATTAAAAGCGTACACCCTTTCATACTGATATTATGAAAAAAAGTTAATCTTTGTATGAAATAAAATTACAAATATCATGTGTGCAACAAAATCGAACAACAAAAACGGGTATATAAGAATTGATGCTTTCGATGAGAATTCTACCAAGGAACTTGCTGAAAACTACAAAAATATTCTACGAATAATTGGTGAAGATATTTTCAGAGAAGGGTTAGATAAAACACCGATACGAGTTGCAAAATCGATGCAATTTTTATTGCAAGGTTATAAAACCGACCCGGCAGAAATTCTAAAATCGGCAATGTTTAAGGAAGATTACAAACAGATGGTAATTGTAAAAGACATTGAAATTTATTCGATGTGCGAACACCATTTACTTCCGTTTTTCGGGAAAGCTCATGTTGCGTATATTCCAAACGGAGTGATTACCGGACTAAGCAAAATTGCCCGTGTTGTGGATGTTTTCTCACGCCGCTTGCAAGTTCAGGAGCGACTGACAATGCAAATTAAAGATTGCATTCAAGACACTTTAAATCCACTTGGAGTAGCAGTTGTTATTGAGGCACAGCATCTTTGCATGCAAATGCGAGGCATTCAGAAACAGCATTCAATTACTACAACTTCCGATTTCACGGGAGCATTTCAAAAAACTGCCACCCGCGATGAATTTATTAAGTTGATAAGTACAAAGTTTAGTTAGTTTTGTAAAGGATGCCTAGCTTATAAATCAAAAATAAAAATTAAAGACACATCTCATCAATAGCGTCATTCCGTCCGTCAACTGACGGATTCGGAATCCTATCTTCGATTTATAGTTGCTGAAATAAATTCAGCACGACGAAAAAACACTAAAATTTTGTTTGAAAAATTATAAAAACTCTAAACAAACCGGAGCAGGAATCTTAATCTCATTGCCAATAAAATGTGTCATTCCTGTTTCTGAATTAATTTTAAAAACGGTTATATTTCCACTTCGTTGGTTTGCTACCAACATAAATTTACCATTGGGAGAAATAACAAAATTACGTGGCCAATCTCCTTCAACGGAAACTGTTCCAACAAATTTTAATTCATCAGTGTTCGGATTAATATCAAATACTGCAATAGAATTATGTCCCCGGTTTGAACCGTACAAATATTTTCCATCGGTTGAAATATGAATATCAGCACAATAACTTTTCCCCTCAAAACCGGTTGGTAAAGTAGAAATATTCTGAACAATTTCCCATCCGCTACTACTCTTTTTCATAACCGAAATAGTAGAGTTCAGTTCATTTATCACATAAATTGTATTTCCATTTTTATGAAACTCAAAATGCCTCGGCCCTGCTCCTTTTTCAAGCTTTACGAACTTCTGTTTATCCCAAATCAACTCTCCATTATTATTAAAGAATATATTTAGTTGGTCAGTTCCTAAATCCGCACTATAAATCTTCTCATCAAACGGAGAAAATTTTATGGAGTGTGCGTGCGAAACAACTTTATCATTCTCGTTTTGCGCTTTGTTATTATCGACTATTGATGATGCAGGTTGCAAACTACCATTGCTATTAATCGGATACAACGATGTTGTTCCGCCCCCATAAGTTGCAATTGCAGCATATTTGCCATCACCTGAAACATCGACATGACACGGTCCTGCACCGTTGGAAATCTGTTTGTTCAAAAAATGCAAAACTCCGTTTTTGCCAATCTTATACGCTACCACAAAACCACCACTTTTTTCAATTTCGGGAGTTGTACGCGAAACAGAGTACAAATATTTTTTATCGGCTGATACTTTTAAAAACGATGGATTATCAACTCCTTTAAAAATTTTATCCAATGAAATTTCACCCAACTCGGAATTGAAGTTACACAAATAAATACCTTCAGAACCTTCAGAAGTATAAGTTCCCACATATAATTTTAAGATTTCATTTTCCTGACCATTTGATAAAAATGTAGCAAGAAACAGAAAAGGCAACAGTAACAAATATCTCATATTTCAAAATTTATTTTTTAATAAGTCAACTTTATTTACCCAAACTCGTTGTAATTTACAACACCGTTTAAAACTAATAATTAGATAAGATGAAAACAATTTTAATTGCATTTTTATTCATTTTTATTGCTGCAAAAACATCGCAAGCACAAAAACTGGAAAAAGTTTGGGAAACAACAACTGAGTTAAAAACTCCGGAGTCGGTAATTTATGATTACAAACGAGACATTATTTACGTGTCGAATGTAAATGAAAATCCGGCAGAAAAAGATGGTAACGGTTTTATCAGCATTTTGGACCACCGCGGAAATATTAAAAACTTAAAGTGGGTAACCAATTTAAATGCACCCAAAGGAATGGCAATTTACGAAGGTAAACTATACGTTTCTGACATTGACCAACTAGTTGAAATTGATATTGATAAAGGGGAAATAATTAAAAAATATTCTGCTCCCAATGCAATGTTTCTAAATGATGTTTCAGCTTGTAAAAATGGGATGATTTTTGTTTCGGACACCCGGACTGCAAAAATACATGTTTTAGAAAATGATAAATTTAAAGTTTGGATGGAAGGAAAACCCTTTGAAAATCCCAATGGATTAATGACTGAAAAGGGAAAGCTTTTTGTTGGCGATAATAATATTTACGAAGTTGACATTGCAACAAAAAATATAAAAATGATAATTGCAGATGCAGGAGGAGTTGATGGTTTGGAAAAGAACAGCGATGGTGATTTTGTTTTCTCTAATTGGGCAGGCAGGATTTTTATTCATAAAAATAACAAGACCGTTAAACTTCTTGACACAACTGCCGAAAAACTAAACACGGCTGATTTAGATTTCGATTTAAAACACGATCTGATTTTAGTACCAACATTTTTCGGCAACCAAATAGTTGCTTTCAAAATAGTTGATTAACCCTCTGTAAAATAATCTTTGCCAGCATTGCAAATCGGGCATTTATAATCCGCAGGTAAATCTTCGAAAGGTGTTCCTGGAGGTATTCCCATCGATGGATCGCCCTCTTCGGGATTATACTGAAACCCACAAATTGTACAAGTATGAACACTCAATTCACTTTTTGTACCAGCTTCTGCAACCGTAACTTCTTTTGTCTCACTTCTTGATTCAACTTCATTTTCCAGCTTTTCGTTTTCGACATAAGTTGGTGCATTTTTAGGTGACAACATTCTGTATTTTTCACGATAATAATCGTAAGTCAAAGGTTCATCTCCCGATAAAACATCAGCATCTAATACTTCGCCAATAAATAATATATGCGAACCAACATCAATTGTGTTAACAACCTTGCAGTCGAACCATGCAATAGTTGAATTCAGAACAATTGGAGCACCACTTTTTGCCGTTTTGGTTTCAACATTTCGGAACTTATCAACATCGGCACTCGACATAAAGCCGAACTCGCCAATTAAAGAAGTCTCCGATTCCTTTTTCAAAACAGAAATGGAGAATACTTTACTTTTTAAAATAACTTCGGCAGTTGCATTATTTTTATGACAACTAACAGCAATTTGTGCAGGCGACGAAGTAATCTGAAACGCAGTATTACCAATGTACCCAGCATTTTTTTCCTCGAATTGAGTTGCAATAATATATAACCCGTACGATAATTTGTGAAAGGCTTTGTATTTCATATTTTAATTATTGAAATGATTTTTTTACATTTATAAAATTAATAATTTATTCAAAATGACACAGTATATTTTTAAAACTTATTTGTATTTTTAATTCAAGTGATATAAAATGACCAACTCCAAAAACAATATTCAATACAAAGTATTTATTGTTGAAGATAATATACTTTACGCACGGATACTTAAAAAGCAACTAACTGACGATAATTATCAGGTAAAAGTTTTTCATAATGGGACCGATTTTATAAATTGTTTAGACGAAAAACCTGATGTAATCACACTCGATTATACGTTACCAGATATGACCGGTCAGGATGTTCTTGAAAAAATACAACAAAAATTACCTGGCGCACATGTTATTGTTATTTCGGCGCAGGAAGACATTGACACTGCCATTAATCTAATGAAAAACGGTGCATACGATTATATAATGAAGGCACCTGACACCCGCGAAAAACTCAGTAACATAATTAAAAATATCTACAAAACAGACCAGTTAGCAACCGAGAATTTATTGCTGCGAGATGCCGTTAAGAAAAAATATAATTTCAGAAATTTAATAAAGGGGAATAGTCGCGAAATTGACCATGTTTTTGATTTGATGGACAAGGCAATCCAAACAAATATTTCCGTTTCCATTTCAGGAGAAACCGGAACAGGAAAAGAGTTGGTTGCCAAAGGAATTCATTACAACTCGCGAAGAAGCAACAAACCTTTTATTGCAGTTAATGTATCAGCAATTCCTGAAGGATTGGTTGAAAGTGAACTGTTTGGACATGAAAAAGGGGCTTTTACCGGAGCTGATTTTAAAAAATCAGGGAAATTTGAACAGGCAAATGGTGGCACTCTGTTTTTAGACGAAATTGCTGATCTCAACTTAAATACACAGGCTAAAATACTCCGTGTTATACAAGAACGCGAACTTATTAGACTTGGTGGATCAGAAACTATTTCGTTGGATGTTAGGATAATTATTGCTACCCATAAAAATATTGCAGCTCTGGCTGCCGACGGGAAATTCAGGCAAGATTTATATTATCGATTGCTAGGATTACCTATTGAAGTTCCCCCGTTGCGGCAACGTGGGAATGATATTATTTTGCTTGCTAAGTTCTTCGTTGATGAATTTTGTAAAGAAAATGAGATGGAGCAAAAAACTCTTTCAAGCGAAGCAAAACAAGTTTTACTTTCGTACCATTACCCGGGAAATATCCGCGAATTAAAAGCGGTTATGGAACTTGCCTGTGTAATGACAACTCGTGACACAATTAAACCTTCTCATTTAAATATGAATGTGGAAGAAAATATTCAAAATTTGTTAGCTACTGAAAAATTATTGGATGAATACAACCGGGAAATTGTTCTATATTTTCTGAATAAATACAATCAAAATGTAAGATTAGTAGCATCGAAACTGGGAATCGGAAAATCAACTATTTACAGGATGTTGCAAAAAACAGAATAAACTTAAACCTCCCCCACCCCCTCAAAAGGAGAAAAAAAAGGAGTTTAAAATTCCCTTTCTCAATTTTATTTATCCCCCAAAACTATTTACTCCGGCAGTTTCCATTTTCCTGTCAACCTTTTTAACCAAGCCTTGCAGAACTTTTCCCGGACCAACTTCGGTAAACGAAGTAGCACCTGCGGAAATCATATTTTGAACAATTTGTGTCCATTTTACAGGCGACGTTAATTGCGAGATTAAATTCTCTTTAATTATCCCGGGCTCTAAAACAGCTTCGGCATTTACATTCTGAAAAACCGGACAGATGGGATTACTAAAAGTTGTAGCTTCAATTGCTGCTGCCAATTCCTCGCGCGCAGGCTCCATAAATGGTGAGTGAAATGCACCTCCAACAACCAATTTGATTGCTCGCCTTGCACCTTTTTCTGTTAGTATCTCACAAGCTTTATCAATGCCTGCAACCGAACCCGAAATAACCAATTGTCCCGGACAATTATAATTTGCAGGTACAACAATATCATCAATTGAGTTACAAACCTCCTCGACAACATCGTCGGCTAAACCAACAATTGCTGCCATTGTCGATGGTTTAATTTCGCAGGCTTTTTGCATAGCCATTGCACGTTTCGAAACCAAAGTTAATCCATCTTCGAAAGTTAATGCTCCGTTTGCTACCAATGCAGAAAATTCGCCAAGCGAGTGTCCGGCAACCATGTCGGGAGTAAAATCTTTAATGGTTTTAGCCAATAAAACAGAATGTAGAAAAATTGCGGGTTGAGTTACTTTAGTCTCCTTTAAATCATCAACCGAACCCTCGAACATAATTTTTGTTATATCGAAACCTAAAATATCGTTTGCCTTTTCGAACAGAACTTTTGCTTCTGCCGAATTATCGTATAAATCTTTTCCCATTCCGGAAAACTGTGCTCCCTGACCGGGAAATACAAATGCCTTCATTTTAGTAGTTTTAAATTCGCTGCAAATATATAGATTTTAACCGTTGGTTGAAACCAACGGCAAATGATAGCACTGTTAATTAATATTCAGTTTTATCAGTTTTTACTTTCCATTTTTCGAAAACAGTTAAAGCCTCTTCCCTAATCAGATTTTTAAATTTAATCTGTCGGTCTTCCATATTTTTACCAATCTCATCGTAAATAAACTGGTCGTCGAAATTAAATTCAGCAGCATCTTCTCTGGTTCCGGCATAGAATACTTTTTTAGGACGAGCCCAATAAATAGCTCCCAAACACATCGGACACGGTTCGCACGAAGTATAAATCACACAATCATCTAACTGAAATGATTTTAGATTTTTACACGCTTCTCTGATTGCAATAATTTCGGCATGTGCAGTTGGGTCGTTTGCCGATGTAACACTATTAAAACCTTCTCCGATAATCTTGTTATCTTTTACAACCACCGCCCCAAACGGACCACCTGAATTTGAATCAACTCCTTTTTCTGCCAATTTTATTGCAGCACGCATAAATACTATATCGTTATTCATAAAACTTAATTGTTGTTTAACGCTAAAGTTACTGTTTTGTTAGATTAATAACCACAAAAATAAAAAACTATAACGGAAACATTATCCTCGAGCCCAATGATGTATATGGATTATCTTCGAAATCTGAAATTATGACTTTTCACATTCGGTCTATCTCCAAAGAACGTTTAATAAAGAAAATAGGCAGAATTTCTGAAAAGCATCTAAAAGAACTTAAAAAAGGGTTGAATGATATTTTACGATATTAGTTTGAGTTTTTTTTAATGAATATTTGCTTCGGTTTTTAATAAGCTATCGGTAACTACCTCCTATAATAATATTTTTGTCGCGGTTCGAAGGAGATGTTTTTAGCTCTTTTAATACTCCATTTGTAATTTCACCTTCAACAATTGTATTCCGTGGAGCTATCAGTTTAAATTCCACATCCCAACTTATTGGCCACGCTTCGAGTAAGTATATTTTATCGTTATCGTATTGAAGTAACATCCGTTGCAGGGCAATTAATGCAACAGAACCGTGATCCTGGTCGGGTGTCCAGTCGAAATTTGGCCCCCAGTTTGTTGGAAAACGATATGCTCTATTCCATGTATTAAAGTTGGTTGATGTGAGTTTTGCCGCTTCGTCGGTTAATCCTAAATACGCTGCTTTTATGGCATTTTGTTGCCAGCCGCCGGTCTCTTTATAAGCTCGGTTTGCAAAGGTGCGACGAGCCATTTCGAGCCCTTCTTTTTCAACACCAAAAGCCCGGTAGGGAAAAATTGCATAAAGCTCAGGATTCTCTATGTTTTGTTTTTCGCTGAATTGATGAGCCGGTGCAAGCATTTTTTTACCATCCACAATTTGAGTTGGTATTTCCGGTAATTCGCCAATTAATCTCTTCCACTGTTTTTGTTGTTTGTTCGAAATTTCTGATTTGGGTAATTTTAATAACTCCGAACAGACTTTGTTTATTCCCACAATTTCGGGTAGTGGATTTATGGCTTTCCGGTAGGTTTCCAGTGCCATTGCCGGGTCGAAAAGGATTTTGCCATTTTTATCGCGTCCCCAGTGTTGGTCGAAAAAATGAATAACTTCGGTAACAACAGGTAAAAGAGTCTCTTTAAGAAATGCCTCATCCTGAGTAAACGCGTAATAGTCGAGCATCATTAACGACACTTCCAAACCACTTTGCCAGTAATATCTTATATACAGATTTTGGGTCATTCCCGGGGGCAATTCCGAGCGGTCGCGACCGTAATTTGTATCCGTATAAGTTCCCCAAAAATTCATTGTTTCGGGAAAGAAAGCACCTTTGTGTTTGTAGTATGTTTTTGTTGCCAGTTTACGGATTGGAAGAGCATCGCGGTACATTTTAAAAAGTGGCTGCATTAAATCGAAATCACCCGATTCCAGCATCGACCAATATGGAAGCCGCGTATTTTGCCACCAAAACGGACCACCCCAACGCCTGTAATCAGCATCGAAACCTTTGAAATTCCCTTCGAGATTTTCGGTGTCAACAGTAAAAATACTACCGTTAAATTTAATTGGCGAACCTCCGCGACCTGAACAAGCATTTATATATCGCTGCAAAGCATAGTTTCTTGTTACGTTAAAAACTGCCGCTTTTTCAGCACTGTTTTTAGTCGAAATATTTATATAACTTCTCTCCCAAAACGTTTGCCACCACATTTTATGATTTTCCAATCTTTCGGTTCTATCGAGCGATTCAATGGTTTTTGCTTTTTCAGTAATTTGAGAAATCCACTCCTTTTGAGATTTTGTTTGAGAAGTTAAAGCGTAAACCGAAACTGAAAACTTATTCAATGGTTTTGCTGACTTCAATTTATTGGGTGCTGTTTTCTTCAGTTCTACCGAACGAATTAAACCGCCAAAAGTTCGGTGTAACAGTGGGTCGTTATTTTTATTTATAAATTGTTCGAGACCTTGCAATTTCAGGTTATCCGCCCAAACCGAACGTTCATTACGGTGCAGCCAAATTACACCCTCATCCGAATCTTTAACAACTTCATCTTTTTCCACAAACACGTTGGAGCCTCCTTCTCCGCCCAATCCATAGGCCGAGTGCAGTTCAGTACTATTAATAATTTGCCGGCGTTCGGTTCGCCAGGGTTCGGTAATTACTTTTGCCGAAATGGGAGATTTACTTATTACATCCATTTCTACTACCGGATTATTGGCATCAATCCAGGTTCTTATTGTAACGGTATTTTCATTATTCCCGGCTTCAATCTGAATTACTCCATCCTGTAAAATTAATTCCTGTAAAAATTTATTTCCGTTGATAAAAGGATTGGGCGATAGTGAAAGCCTGATTTTGCCAATTTTCAACAACCGTGCATTTTCGCTCCACGCATCGGTTTTCGAGAGATAAAAAAGTAGATCACCATTTTCTTCTACCCATAAATTTATTCCGATATCGCCATTTCCTGCCGGCATCGAACCCATCGAATTTTGCGATGGCGAATTCCAAATTACATTGTACTCTTTTGATGGATAGAAATTCCACGGACCGCCTTCTGAATGCAAACCCAGTTCTTCATCGGTTTGGGCAAATGTTGAAAAGAAAATAAATAGAAATGTAAAAATTATAACTGTTTGTTTCATCTTTAAAAGTTATATGGTGAAGTTCTTTTATTTTTGTTCAATCAATACTGTTTTTCAACATTTTTTCTATCTGAAAAAACGAATGTCGGCAATATTTGCCCGATTGGAAATTCCTTTGGTAATTACCAATTTCAGGTAGCGGCTTTTTACCGGTTCAAAAACTGCAAATTCTGCTTTGCTTTCGCCCGAAAAATGCCCGGTAAAGATTCGTTTGTTTATATTCTCAGAGTTGTCGCCGGTATAAATCTCAAACTCCAAAATATTACCTTCGGTAATTCGCTCCACAACACCATCATTTCGGGGTTTGTATTCGAATCCGGAAATATCTTCCTCGCCGCCAAAATCAAAAATAAGCTCCACCGGCAGTTTGTCTTTTTTGTCGGAGAGCCAGAATTTCCATGTGGGGTAGGCATTTCCCGGAATGTCGTACCCTGTCGTGCCGGAATCGATACTGTTTTGTGCTGCATGATTAGCAGCTTCCGATGTGCATTTTAGAATTTTATGTTTTTGGCGAGGAATAAAATCGGTAATCACTTTCGAATCGGAGCGAAGGCATTTGTTGTTCCACACCATTGCTGCCTTTAAATTAATACTCCTTTTCACATCGAGTGGCTGTTTGTAAATAGGCGAGTTGATATCCGGCTCCGAGCCGTCGAGCGTATATCTTATTTCTGCAAAAGGCAGTTCGGCCTTTAATATTACTTTGTTATTTACCTGTTTGATACTGATTGTTGCCGGGAAACGGTAGTTAATTTTCTCTTTTTCGAGGTATTCGAAATGACGGATTAATTTCCCGGCAAAGAGTTCAAAATCTTTTTTCTGATAATTGCTCCAAAGATTTTCTGCCAGGGCAATTGTTCTCGGAAACGCCTGAAATTGCAGTTTTTTTTCGGTTGAAATGCGTTCTGACCAAAGTGCCCCCTCGCCACCAATAATGTGGTGGCGCAAATTATACAGAATCGATTCGTGTACAATTTCCTCGTTGTAGGCAGTTTCGAGAGAACTTGTTTGTCGCCACACCGGCGGTTCGGTATAGAGGTTGTCGGATTGCGCTTTGTCGAAATAAAAGGCGTATTTCGACGACATGATAACGTCGTGCCCCTCGTGTGTTGCTGCCAGTGCCGCGCCAACACCCTGCCACGATTGGACAGTGGCCGATTTTGCCAGTCCACCCTCGCTGATTTCGCCCCAGCCGATAAGTTTTTTGTTGTATGAATTCAATATCTTTTCGAGCCGTTTAATAAAATAACTCTGCAATTCGGTTACATCTTTCAACCCTTCATCGTGCATTTTCTTTTGGCAATCGGGGCACTTTCCCCACGGCCCTTTCCACGCTTCGTCTCCTCCAATATGAACGTATTCCGATGGGAATAACTCAACAACTTCCTTAAAAACATTGTCGATAAACTGGAAAGTGGACTCTTTTCCGGCGCAATAGATGGCGCCGTTATCGTTGGGTGTGCATTTCAGGAAAGGATACGATTTCGATGCTGCCAACGAGTGTCCCGGAACATCTATTTCGGGAATGGTTTCAATGCCGCGCACTTTCGCATAGGCAACAATCTCGCGGATTTGTTTCTGTGTATAAAACATTATTCTATCGGAATTGCTGCGGTCGCCTTTCGCTCCGACTTCGGTTAATTCCGGGTATTTTTTTATCTCAATCCGCCACCCCTCGTTGTCGGTGAGGTGCCAGTGAAAAACATTCAGTTTATAGAAAGCCATCACATCCAAAAGCCTTTTAATCTCTTCAATACCGAAAAAATGGCGCGACACATCCAGCAGCAATCCTCGCCATTTAAACGCCGGTGCATCTGTGATTTTCAGGCAGGGCAACATTTGGTTTTCAGAGAAGAAAAGAATCTGTTTCAGGGTTTGAAAGGCGTAGAAAACTCCCTTGTTGTCAGCGGCAATTACCTCTATTTTGTCCTCCGAAATAGTTAGTTCGTATCCCTCCGGTTTCTCAATAGAGCTGTTTTGCAGAATAACAAGTTGTGTGCTTTTCTGATTCTCCGGGGAAATTGTGATGGAATATTCCTCTTCTAAAAACTTGCTGAAGTCGGTTGTAGTTTGTTCTGCCTGTTTTGAGTTGAATTGATTCTCGATGTTAATTGTCTTCTCCAGCTTTAAAACTCCTTCGTTTGAAAAGTAAGAATTTGGTTCAGGAATAATTGGAATGTTTTGTGCAAAAAGTGCAAAACCGGAAAGCAATAAAAGAGTCGATAAAAAAATTTTCATTTTAAAAAATGTTTTGTTTTGTAGTTAACCAGTAATCAACATTCATCTTTACTTTTAATCCCGGAATAACGATATTTTTATACCCATTCATCACCGAATTTCCGATTAGCAAAACATTGGGAAACTCAGGATTAATAATATTATATTTTTCATGTTTATTTTTACTCCCCATCGGGATATCCGTTAATATCGTTGTTTCGAACCTCCTTTAGTTTTAGTGCCAATAACTCTTTAAAATGATTTAGAGTATCGGAATATTCCGGTCGCTTTGCCAGATTTGTCATTTGATGCGGGTCTTTTAACATATCGAATAGTTCGTATCCCAAACTTCCATCTTCGTTGTACGACATAAAAGCCCACTCTCTGTTTCGTAATAAAAACGAGTGCCCGCCCTGCGTTACAGTAAAAACCATATCACGAACTTCAACTTCCGGATTATCAATTGTTTCGACTAAACTTTTTCCCTGAATATGTTTTGACGGTGTTAATCCGGCAAGCTCTGCAACGGTTGGGTACAAATCGAGTAGCTCCACAAACGAGTTACAAACAGCCGGTTTCTTTCCCGGAACTTTTATAATTAACGGTACTCGCACCGACTCCTCTTTTAAACTTACTTTCATCCAAAAACGGTGTTCAGCAAGATGAAATCCGTGGTCGGAAGTAAAAATTACGATGGTATTATCTTCCAGCCCCTCATCTTTTAAAGCCGCCAAAACCTTCCCTACTTGTGCATCCATAAACGCAACCGAAGCATAATACGCGGCAATTGCTTTTTTCTCCTGAGTCGCGCTCATTTGTGCATTTACACTGGTAACGTAATTTATGGCGCGTTTTGGCATGTCGCCCCAGTCGTCGTTATAGCTAATCGGAAATGCCATGCGTTGCCACGGATAGGGTTCGAAGTACTCTTTTGGCGCAACAAACGGTACATGCGGACGTACAAAACCAACTGCCAAAAAGAAGGGTTTATCTTTGTTTGCCTTTATTAGCTGAATGGCTTTTTGTGCTGTTTTACCATCGGGTTGAGCCAAATCGCCACCTTCCGATTTTACAATGGTCATCACATTTCCGTCTTTTACCGGCTTTGTTCCATCGGGGTTATTTTGTACAAGTTCACCCTCTCCCGGCGACAAATATTCCAAACCTTTGCTGTTGTATCTCTCGTTCCACGATAGCGAATCGTCCGTTCCATTCGAACCCAAAGTTATATCAATAGGAACGCCCATGTGATATATTTTACTTACCCGCATCGACTTGTAACCGTTATCCATAAACAGTTGCGACCAGCTTTTACGGTCGCCCACATTTTTGCGGCCACTAACATAGCCAAAGGTTTTGGTGGCGTGTGGGTAATAACCAAACATAAGCGATGCACGCGACGGGCCACAAACCGGAAACTGAGAGTAAGCGCTGGTGTACATCACACCTTCAGATGCCAGTTTATCAATATTAGGTGTAAAAGAAGCTTTGTTTTCGTACGACGATATTGCCGTTGCAGTGAGGTCGTCGGCAATAATAAAGAGAACATTTGGCTTCTGCTGGGCATTAAGCGAAGTTGTAAAAAGTAATATTACCATCAATAGTAGGTGTGCTGCTTTTAATATTGTATTTTTCATTTTTGAATTTATTTTATGGGTCGAATCCAAATGGAATGTCCACCTCCAGCAGCCAGATTTATTTTTAATTTACTTTTTGAATCAACAGGAATATCTTTTTTTACCTGATACGCTTCTTTATTGTTTAGGAAATGCGTGTCGCTTGCATCTTCATAAAATGTAGCAATGTACTTTTTCCCGTCATCCAGAAAATCAAAATTAACGTATAGTTCCCGTGCATCGCGGTTGGTGAGCGAGCCCACAAACCACTCGTTACCCGATTTACGTGCCACGGTAATAAACTCGCCAATCTCTCCGTTAAGCACTTTATAACTGTCGAAATGAGCTGGCATTTGACGAATACAATCGAACAAATCCTCTTTCTTCAGATACTCTTCGGGAGCATCGGGTAATACAAAACAGCCACCGTAAACAACAATTAATTTTGCCACTTCGGCTGCAACAGTTCCCGGAATGGGCTCGAATACTTTGTAGCGACCATTTCCAAAAGCACTGTCGAGAGCAAACCAGCCGTTACATAAATCGAGTGGTCCGGCAAGCATATTTACAAAAGGCGCAGTAACAATTGTTTCAGGGAAATAAGAACGTTTGGCATCGGCCTGCGAATGCCCAAATTCTTTGGTAATCAGGTTTGGCCATGTTCTTCGGTCGCCACTTGGCGGCACCGGATTATCGTGAAAGTTGACTATCAGTTTATACTTTGCACATAGCTCAACAATTTCGCGGGTGTTCTGCACTTTCTCTTTGGGAGTTCCTTGCATAAAACCATACTTTACACCGGCAGCTCCCCAATCTGAAAATTGTTTCAGAACTCTCTCCAATCCAAATTTCTTAGCTCCAACATCATTTAAATATAGAATTACACCTATATTTTTCTCTTTTGCATACGCCATGCACTCAACAATATCAACACCTTCGCGGGTAGTTGTCGGGTCCGACTCTTCGCTGAATTCAGAACCGTACCAATCGGCATCGATGAGCAGATATTGTATGTTATTATCAGCAGCAAAGTCGATAAATCGTTTATGCGAAATGGTGTTTAGTCCGTATTCAAAACCATCTTCAGCAACATAACCCCAAACACGCCAGTCCCACATGGCACGCCCGGGTTTTATCCACGATGTATCTTCAATTTTGCAGGGTTCGTTGAGGTTTACTAAAAGGTTCGATTCAATTAAATCGCCGGGTTTATTTCCTAAAATAAAGGCACGCCACGATGTTTTTGCAGCCGCTCCTCCAGCCTGAATAGTTTGTTTAAGTTGAAATGTATTTTTGCCTTTTTGATTGGTTAAAATAAAAGGTGCATGTTCAAAAATGGCTGCTTCGTGAATGGCAAAATATTTATTATTTTGGGTTTTGAAAACAACTGGATTGCGGACAACTTCATTATCATATTCCGAAAGTTTAACCGGACCCACATTATGGTTTTCACCATTGTAAGCCCAAAATGTAAGGTCTTCAGAAAAAGAAATGATAGAACTTTCTATTATGTTACCGAATCCTTCAGGAAATAAAAAACGATAGGCAAAACCTTCATCATATATTTTCACCTCAAGGTTAAATGTCTGTCCAGCAGTATTTTTCAGTTTAAAAATTGTAGTATTGAAATTATTTGTAACGGTCTGATTTTTTCCATTTACAGTTTCCCAACTTTCATTAAATGTTGAATACTCTTGTTCAATAATTTTAATATTTCGAAGTAAATTTTTTTTGTCATTAAATAATCCCAATTTCAATTCCTTTACCAGAGTATCACCCTTCGAAATAAGATTTAAACTTATTGAATTTTCATTTATTTTAAGACTTGATTCGGAACTCTTGTTGGGTGACTGAATTTGATTTTGAGAATTTGAGATACACGAAAATAAAATAATCGTTAGGCTGAAAAGCATTAGTAATCGGTTCATAATAGTAAGTTCTATTTTGTATTTAAATTTAAATATACTTTCGGTTTACAGATAAATAATGAGCGCACCCCGAAAATTTCTATTTTTTACTTTTCGAAAAGAACACAATATTCAGATCTTTGTAAAAATATAAATTACATCGGTAATCGAAACTTTTCCTTGCATTATAATTTAATTCTTAAACTATATCATTTCTTTGTTATAAAATGTAATGGTAGAGGTTTTTACCTATATTTTACAGCAAAATAATCGGTAAAATATCTATCTTTCAATTTTTTAAATAGAAGCTAAAATATAAATATTAAGTATTATGAAAATTTCCGGAATTTTATTAATCGTTTTATTAGCCTCCTTTGTTATTGTAGGATGTAGCACAAAAGAGGAACCGATGCAACGTCCTAACATTCTGTTTATAATGTCTGACGACCACGGATATCAGGCAATTAGTTCGTACAACAAAGAACTGATTAACACACCAAATCTGGATAGAATTGCTGATGAGGGAGTTATTTTCAGTAATAGTTTTGTGGGAAATTCGATTTGTGCACCCAGCCGGGCAACAATGCTTACCGGAAAACACACGCACATTAACGGTCAAATTGATAACAGTGTAAGCTTTGATGGAAGTCAGGTAACTTTCCCAAAACTTTTGCAGGCAGCAGGTTACCAAACCGCCCTAATTGGGAAATGGCATTTACGCAGCGACCCAACGGGGTTCGATTACTGGAACATTGTACCTGGGCAAGGGCAATATTACAATCCCGATTTTATTGAAATGGGAGAAAAGAAAAGATTTGAAGGTTATGTGACTGACATTACCACCGATTTTGCCCTCGACTGGCTAGATAAACGCGACAAAGAGAAGCCTTTTTGTTTACTGTTACATAACAAAGCACCGCACAGAACATGGGAACCCGACACACTTTATCTCGATGAATTTAAAGATAAAGTTTATCCGGCTCCGGAAAATTTCTTCGATAATTACGAAGGTCGGCAGGCAGCAGCCGAGCAACATCTGAGTATCCGGGCAACTGATATGGATGTGAATTACGACCTGAAACTAAATATTAAAGGTCGTTTCGGCTTGGTTGATCATACCAGAAGGATGAATGAAAAACAGCGTGAACGGTGGAACAAACATTACCAGCCAATTACCAAAGATTTCCTGAAACGTAACCTTGAAGGAGACGATTTGTATCTCTGGAAATATCAACGTTACATGCGCGATTATCTGGCATGTATTCGTTCGGTTGACGAAAATGCAGGTCGTGTTTTAGATTACCTCGAAGAAAATGGTCTGGCAGATAATACTTTGGTAGTTTACACTTCCGATCAGGGATTTTATCTCGGTGAACATGGCTGGTTCGACAAACGTTTTATGTACGAAGAATCATTTAGAACACCTCTTTTAATGCGCCTTCCAAAAGGATATAACCGCAAAGGAGAAATTTCTGAACTGGTGCAAAATATTGATTATGCACCCACATTTCTCGATTTTGCAGGGGTAGAAATTCCGCCCGAAATTCAGGGGAAATCATTAAAACCAATTTTAATTGATGACAAAAATACCAAGTGGCGCGACGCAATCTATTATCATTACTACGAATTCCCCAACGAGCATGCTGTAAAAAAACATTACGGAGTTCGCACCCAAAGGTACAAACTCATCCATTTTTACAACGATATTGATGTGTGGGAATTGTACGATTTAGAGAAAGACCCCACAGAGATGCACAATGTTTTCGGACAGCCCGAATATGCTGAAGCTCAGCAAAAACTAGAAACCCGATTGGCTGAATTGAGGGTTGAATACGACGATGATACAGAATAAATTACTTAATAATACAAAAATCATAACATGAAAAAATTTATAAGTTATATTTTTATTGCCCTGTTATTTATGGCATGCAACGAAAAAACATTTGAAGTGAAAGTGTATAACAAAGGAGTAAATATTGTTCCGCTTCCGGTTTCATTGAACTTGCAAGAAGGAGTTTTTAAACTGAACAAGAAAACAAAACTTGTTGTAAATGGAGATGGTGCAAAAACTGTAGCCGATTTTTTTCAAAGTAAAGTTTCATATTCAACCGGATTTCAACTGAATATGGTTGAGTCAGCAACAAAGAATTTTATCTCGATGAATGTCGATGCTTCATCAGGTTTGGCAGATGAAGCATACACTTTAAAAGTTACACCAGAGACTGTTAAAATAGTTGCTTCAACAAATCGTGGACTGTTTTACGGAATGCAAACATTGTTGCAACTTTTGCCAGCCGAGATTGAAAGTCCAACACTTGTTTCAGAAATTAATTGGAATATTCCTGCTGTTACCATCGAAGACGAACCGCGCTTTAAATGGCGCGGGATGATGCTTGATGTTTGTCGTCATTTTTATCCGGTTGATTTTGTGAAAAAACAGATTGATGTACTGGCAATGTATAAAATAAATAAACTGCACATACATTTAACTGACGATCAAGGCTGGAGAATTGAGATAAAAAAATATCCAAAACTTACGGAAATTGGATCGAAACGTATTGATGAAGGAAAAGAACACGGTGGCTTTTATACACAAGATCAGATAAAAGAGATAGTTGCGTATGCCGCAGAAAGATACATCGATGTGATTCCCGAGATTGAACTTCCCGGGCATGCGCTGGCTGCGTTAACTGCTTATCCTGAATATTCGTGCAGCGGCGGACCGTTTAAAGTGCGTAATGTTTGGGGTGTTGAAGCTGATATTTATTGTGCTGGGAAAGAGGAAACTTTCGAATTTATTGAAAATATAATTGATGAGGTGGTTACACTTTTCCCGAGCGAATATTTCCATATTGGTGGCGACGAAGCTCCGAAAGATAAGTGGAAAGAGTGCAATCTCTGTCAGGCAAGAATTAAAGCGGAAGGATTAAAAGATGAGCATGAATTACAGAGTTATTTTGTACAGCGCGTTGAAAAAATGTTGCTGGCTCATAATAAAAAGATGATTGGCTGGGACGAAATTCTGGAAGGTGGTCTGGCTGAGTCCGCTTCAATTATGTCGTGGCGTGGCGAAAAAGGTGGAATTACCGCTGCCTCCGAAGGGCACGATGTGGTGATGACCCCCGGAAACTGGGTCTATCTTGATCACTATCAGGGAGACCCAAAAGTTGAGCCTGTTGCAATTGGCGGATATACAACCCTCGAAGAGTCGTACGAGTACGAACCGATTCCGGAAGCATTAGATAAAGATAAAGCAAAACATATTTTGGGTACACAGGGAAATGTTTGGAGTGAATATATGTACACTCCCGAGCTACTGGAATACCGGGTTTATCCAAGAATTATTGCTCTGGCAGAAGTGGGCTGGACTCAATCTGAAAAGAAAGATTTTAGCAGTTTCGTAAAAAGAATGGATAACCAGTTTGTACGTTTAGACCAGCATAATATTAACTATCATATTCCGCAACCCGAAGGACCGATTAATAATATTGCAATTACCGATGGCACAACTTTAGAGTTTACAACCACCCGCCCAATTGATATGTATTATACTTTAGACGGAACCGAACCCGGGTTAAATTCAACAAAATATTCGACTCCTATTTCGGTTGATAATACAACAACTGTAAAAATCAGAACTGCACTTGTTTCGGGTAAAATGGGGAAAGTAAGAACTATAAATGTGGTAAAACAAGAACCTGTTAAGGCGGTAAAAGTGATAGCTAAAAACAGCGGATTAAAACTAAAAATAGCAGAAGGCGAATTCTATTCAACAAAAGAAATTGCCAGAATTAATAAGTGGGAAGAAAAAGTTGCAGAAGAGTATAAAGCAACCAATAAATTATTCGATTACAAAAATCCAGGCGTTGGAATTTTCGAGGGTTATCTTGATATTCCAGAGGACGGGATTTATCAGTTTTCGTCTGATATGGACGAACTTTATGTTGGTGGTACTTTGTTAATCAATAACGATGGCGAGGTAAAAAGACATTCGCGCAACGATGCATCAATCGCATTAAAAAAAGGTTTGCAACCAATTAAAATGGTTTATATAAACAATGTTTACGGTGGTTGGCCGCAAGCATGGAATGGCATTCGCATAAATTATAAGAATGTGAATGATGAGAAATTTACTGAATTAAAACCTGAAGATTTTTTATATTAATATTTAGCCCATATTCACAAAACTTCAATAGTGGCATATCAGCAAATTGGTTGATGTGCCACTATTTTACTATGCTGTTTATAGATTTTATTTCGAGTGATTTTTTATTTATCCGTGTTAACCAACTATTTCGTTTAACTATTTAATTGAACCTTTTTAATGCTATATCAATGCCAAGGTGTTTATAATCAAACTATTGTTTATTTATTTATAAAGTTGTAACTTGATGGGGAAATGTGATTTTATAGGATTCTATCTATAAATTTTTATTAACCATTATAACTCAAAAATTATGAAGCAATTTACTTTGTTAAAAGGATTTATGACAACTATTTTGATTGTCGCAGTTTGTATTTCGGGTTATTCGCAAATTCCAAAAACCCCGACAATACAAATGCTCTTAACCGATGGATCAGGCAATGCTGTTTCGGATGGTTCGTACAATATCTCGGTCTCTTTATATAGTGCTTTAACCGGGGGAACTGCACTTTGGACAGAATCTCAGAGTGTAGCTGTAACTGATGGTTTAGCGAATATAGTGATGGGAACTGTAACTCCTCTCAATTTACCATTTAACAAACAATATTTTGTTGGATTAACAATTGGCACCGGAAGCGAGCTAACTCCGCGCTTGGCATTAAACCCGGCTACTTATAGTTTATCGGCACGTGCAGTTTACGGATCAACAAATGTTTTTCCCACCGATGGCAATGTGGGTGTTGGAACGCTAACTCCTGCTGCAAAAATGGATGTTGCCGGAAACCTGCGAATTGCAAATGTACCTGAAGTAGATACAATGTTGTGGGTGCTCGTTCAGGATACAACCAACGATAAAATTGTAAAATCAATCAGGGTCGATTCCTTAGTTCACATCATTAATAAAGTGAGTTGGACATTTGGCTGGGGTTGGCCGGGACTTGTTGGGCCAATAGGACCAATGGGACCAAGAGGATTAGCCGGACCGGTCGGGCCAATGGGACCGAGAGGACTGCCTGGAATCAATGGAGCTGATGGAGCTGACGGAGTTGATGGAGTTGATGGAGTTGACGGAGCTGACGGAGTTGATGGAGCTGACGGAGTTGATGGAGTTGACGGAGCTGACGGAGTTGACGGAGCTGACGGAGTTGATGGAGTTGATGGCGACAAAGGTGATAAAGGCGATAAAGGTGACAAAGGCGACAAAGGTGACAAAGGCGACAAAGGCGACAAAGGCGATTCCGGGGAAGTTGGAGTACTTGGTGAAGATTTAGTAGTTCGTAATTCAGCAGGCGATACCGTTTTTATTGTTAATGCCGAAACCGGAGAATCAACACACACCGGTTTAGAAACCTACGAAGGTGGAATCTGGATTCCTTCGGGTGTAGGAGAAGGTGGAGTATTAATTGGTTCGGACGGTTCGATTAAAGTAATTGGCTCCGATGGTATCCCGGTAACAATATTTAATCCTGATGGAACTTCAACTCACACCGGTTTAGAAACCTACGAAGGTGGAATCTGGATTCCTTCGGGTATTGGAGAGGGTGGAGTTTCGATAGGTTCTGATGGATCGATTACAATTATTGGCTCCGATGGTACTCCGGTAACAACATTTTACTCCGATGGAACTTCAACACACACCGGCTTAGAAACTTTTGCAGGTGGTATATGGATTCCTTCGGGT
>JAJRSD010000051.1 GCA_024278975.1 Bacteroidota bacterium | reverse complement strand
TTTATCATAAATGCAAATGTTTTGAGTACAATTTAATCAATTCCTTGCATTTTGACACATATTATTTGCATAAGATATCAACATATATTGTTGATATAATGCGCTTTATGTAATTATTGTTGAAAAATCAGCAGACTCTAAATATATCTATAACTACATGGCATTGAAACGTGGTGGGAGAAAAAATAAATTATTGCCAAACTATTATTAAATATCAAAACAAATAATCTGTAAAATATCCATCTTTCAATTCACAACAAAATGGGTTCTAAAAAATATTCACCTAAAATTTTTATTAATAGGAATTAAATATAAACTTTTCTATTTTTACCTTTTCATTGATTATTATAAAAATGAGTGGAACTAGTCTTGCATTAAAAATAGGAACTTTGGTAGTTGGAGCCGGAATTTTTTTGGTTCTGCTAAAAAAAATTAAAGGATTAAAAAAATTTGGTATTGCAAGCCTGTTTTATGTTGTTTTTGTTTCGTTGGCACTTGCTTTACCAGTACTTTTATTATATTCTAATAATTCAAACGAAATAAAACTACTTATAATAAATCAGGCTTTTGTTATTGCCATTGGGACATTACATGTTATATTATCGAAAAAATTATTACCATGGTACAACGAGCAACCTTTTAAAATGCAGATTCTATTTATAATCTGTATTTTAATATTTGCTTATCTATTTTCAAACCTTTCACTTTCGTTTTTAGTATCGTCGAAAGTGCAATTAGTTTGGGCACTATCGCTACTACTGTTTTTAGTTCCCATTCTATTAGATCGGACAATTATTAAACTTCTTGAAGTTCCGCAAAAAGAGTTTAAAACATGGCTGTATCCGATTAAGGCCTCGATTGAAGACCCCAGCGATGAAGAGATGGAAAATCCGGTTGTTATTAGTTTTGTTTTTAAGAAAAATGACAATAGCTCCGAATCAACAACATTCAGAGCAAAAGCACCGGTTGGCATGTCGTTAGGGCGACTATTCTATTTTTTTATTAACGACTATAACAGTTCGCATCCCGAAGGCATGATTTCGTTTATTGACGAAGCAAATAAGGAACCATATCTTTGGATGTTTTTCAAATCGAAGAGCAAATTATTTAAATTAAAAGAAGCACTTAATCCTGAAGATTCTATTTATTCAAATAATATTAAGGAAAATGATATTCTTATATGCAACAGATTTATAAAAACCACAAAATTACCTGAAGATGAAACCAATAAACAGTAGAGATAGGAATAGGGCATTTTTGAAAGTTGTTGGATTATTTCTAGTTAGTTTTATTATTACAATTATTGTTGGTTTTTCAACAATGAATGTATCTAAACTATCTGAACATAACGCAAATAGCGAACTTATAGAGTTGAAAAATAGTCTAAAATACCAAGAGGAAGTTTTTGCACCAAATGTAAGTAAAACAACGAAATTACTTTATAAGATACCACATTGCAAAGAGCAGGGAGAAAATATTCAGATTATAAATCAGGATATTGGAGCACTATTAAGCAAAACTAAAAATCTGGTTACAGACGATAAATCGTGGAAATCGGAAATGTATAAAGATGTTGTTAGTGCTTTATCGGCATTACAACTGGCTTATAACGATCAGATTGAGCTTCGTGAAAATCTGGGAGACTCAAGCGATGCAATCAAAAATCTGGAAAAATGCAAAACCGAAAACACACGACTTCAAAATCAGATTACTATGCTCAAATCATCAGGTGGTGGTGGTGGTAGTAGCACAACAGACAAAGAACTAAAAAGTGTTCAGAAAAAATTAAAACAATGTAATCTTGAAAACAGAGCACTGCGGAAAGAGATTGAAAAATATCGTAATAAATAATTTTCTAATATATTTTCCCTAAAGAATCGGTTTTAATAACCATTGCCTTAAAATTATTCTTTTCTCTACTGGTACCAACAATCAACAAACCTCCATCGCTGGTTTGAATTGCATCTGTTACAAATTGATTACCAGGCAACTTAATCTCCTCCAGCCGAACTAAAATATTACCCGACGTATCAAACCATAAAAGTTTAACATCATAATCAGCACCATTAAAAGCATGAGAAACAATTAGATAACCATCTTCTGTTTTTAACAAAGTTGGTTTATATTTTAAAATATCTTCCTTACGTATATAGCAAGGTAACGAACTGGCACAATCTGTTGGAGAACCATCTTTATTAATTATAATAAAACTCAATTCATATTTATTTTTATCCTCAAAATTTTCCTTTGCTCTTAAAATTGCATACCCATTCTGATACGACTCTTCAATATCGAAACCTATACTATTAGTACTCCCGCTTATAAGGTGTATTTCTCCCCGCCCCTCTTCGTTAATTCTACTAAAAAGAACACTTTTTAAGGTTTTAGAATCTTTCTGCCAAAAACCGGTAATACAAAAACCTCCATTTGAAACCGGAATAATATCATTAGCAAGTTTAACACCGATGTACTTAAATGTTCGGTCGCTTAAAACAATAGGATTACCATTAACATCTGTTTTTTCAAACATAAGATTAATCGGATATTTATCGTTTATCGTATTAGCAATAATTCCTATCTCGTTAGTTGTACCTAACGCAAATTTAGGTGCAGCATAATTTGTTTTAAATTTTTTGTAATTTTTTGAAACAATTGCATCCTCAACTTTTAAACTTTGATTTATATTTTGAACAAATAATTTCCCCGAAGAATTCACTCCAAGCACAAAAAAATCTTTTTTCTTCTCTTTAGCAATAATATCAAATAATTGATTATCAAATTGCTTACTACCAACAATATCGCCCTTATTATTCATTTTAACAATAGTCGATTTATTTTTCAAATTACCCAAAACAATAAAAAACTCATCATTTCTGGCTCTTGCAATTGAATAGGCCGTCTTATTATTACCTGGAAGTTCTTTACTCTTAATAAAAGTGACAACACTACTTTTTATTACTACCTCCTTCGAAATAGTATCTTTTATATCTGTTAAAGAGCTACCGGCTTCTAATGTAATTTTATAAGTACCCGGAGTTTTGTAATAATGATTTGGTGCTTCCAGGCTTGAACTATTTTCTTCAGAGTTTCTATCACCAAAATCCCAGACAAACATATCGGCATTAGTTGAATTATTTTTAAACTCAATACTTAACGGAGCAAACTCACCCTTAATTGTTGATTCAAAATTGGCAACAGGTGGTACAATTGGCTTATTAACTACCACTGTTTTTCCAACAATAACTTTTTCGTCTGAATCTTTATTTGTAACAGTCAAAATAACGTTATACTCACCTGAATTCTTAAAAATATGTTGAGGATTTACTTTATCAGAAACATTCAAATCTCCGGAAGAGGGATCACCAAAATTCCATGAATAACTATCGGCATTGGTCGATTTATCAGTAAAAATAACTGTTGCAGGCGATGTAGCTCCATTACTCTGAATTTCGAAATTTGCTACAGGAATAATAGCAGGTGCCGAAATTAAAATTAAATTAGAAAAAGAACTGGATAAACCTGAGCTGGTATTAGTTACAGTAACTTTTACATTATAGCTCCCTGCATTTTTAAAAGTATGGGTAGGATTGGCAACTGCCGAGGTGTTATCAGGTGAATCAGAGTCACCAAAATCCCATTCGTACGTATCGGCATCTGAAGATTTATTTGTAAACGAAACAGATGCAGGAGCAACCATCTCTTTATCATCAAAACTCCATTTGGCAACCGGTTGAATTGTTGGCTTTGGAGGTTCGGTTACAGTAACAATACTAGTAAACTGTTCAGTTTCACCTGCATCGTCAGTTACCTTTAATACTACTGTGTACTTTCCGGGAGAAGAATATACGTGAGTTGGATGTTTTAAAACTGAGCTGTTATCTGCTGATTTTGAATCGCCAAAATCCCATAAAAAACTATTTGCATTCGATGATTTATTTGTAAAAGAAACTATTGCCGGACTTGGCAAAGTAGTTTTCTCGAGACTAAAACTTGCAACTGGTTTTACCTTCGGTTTAGCCGGTTTATTAATTTTCACATTATCTGAGAAAAGGCTCTCTTCTCCTGTTTTTGTATTCCTTACCGTTAAAACTACTTTATACCGGCCTTCCTTTGTATATCTGTGTTTTGGTGATTTTTCAGTGGAAGTATTTTCCCCTAAAGATGTATCACCAAAACTCCACGAATAACTGTCTGCATTTTCAGAGAGGTTCGTAAAACTAATTTCGGCAGGAGCAGTTGCGTTATTATTCTGAATTGTAAATTTTGCTACCGGAGGATTTCCTGCTCGTGTAACTATAACATTATCAGAATATGTACTTACCTCTTTAAAATCTTCGTTTGTAACTGTTAATACAACTTTATAAGTACCTGCATTTTTGTATGTGTGAGTAGGATTAACTTTATCGGACTCGTTATTTGCACCCGATGCAGGATCTCCAAAATCCCATTTATAATCTTTTGCATTTACTGAACTGTTAGAGAAAATAATTGTAGCAGGACCTAAAACATTATTGTTTGTTATAGAATATTTTGCTTTTGGAGGTTTGGGAAGTGCATTAATTGTAACCATTTCGGTAATTCTACTTGGTTTTTTTTGCCCCATTCCATAAGTTAACAGTTCAACTTGGTAAGTTCCCGGTTTTGTATAAGTGTGTGCAGGATCGGTATCTTCCGACACATTATTATCTCCCGATGTTGGGTCTCCAAAATTCCACTTATAATTGGTTCCCCCTGTCGACATATTTTTGAACACAACAGTTGACGGTACAACCTCTGATGATTTTGTAAGCAGAAATTTAGCTTCAGGGACTAATTTCTGCTCCAAAACTACCTCTTTGGTAATTGTATCGTTTAATTTACTATAATTGCTTTTAGCTATTAAACGAACTGTAAAAGTACCTGCATTAGAATATTTATGCTTTGCATCTTTTTTAGTCGATACATTTTTACTTTTTGAAAGCGGGTCTCCAAAATCCCATTGAAAAACATCGGCATTAATCGACTTGTTTATGAATTGTACCTTGGCAGGAGGTAACTGATTATTCCCATCAATAATAAAATCGGCTACTGTTTTTTCATAGCTTTTTATCTCTATACTTTGATAATATTTATTCTCTACATGCAATTGTGTATTACGCGCCGTTAAAGCTATTGAATAAACTCCACCCTTTTTGTAAACATGCAGAGGTTCTTTCTTAAACGAGTAGTTTAAAGAACCAGATTCGGTATCGCCAAAATCCCACTGATATTCGTTTGCATACGATGAGCTGTTTGAGAAAACAAGTTCGCAAGGTGCATATCCATTGTTGCTTATAGAGTAAATTTTGAAAATGGCTTGTGGTTCGTTCTCTTTATAAGCATAAATATCAACCGTAACATTTTTAATATCCCCGTCGAAATCATTTTTATAATACCAAACAATTGCTTTTTCGTTACCAGCCTGAATATTAGAACCAACATCGCCATAAACCGATGAAGCTTTAACTTGCTTACCTCCCGATGTTATCATCATAACAACACTAAAAATTTTCGCATTAGAGTTCCCTGTTATATCGTAAGAGATAAGAAGTTTTTCACCGTCTGATACACTTGAAGATACATTTTTTGCAAAATTTTCTTGCGCAATATTAACTTTACAAACAAGTAAAAAGCTTATAATAAGCAGTATGTATTTAATTTGTATTCTCATTTGTATAATTATTTTTCTGAATTACTCTACTTAACAAAAATACGAAACGGTAATAAATTTATCGATCCTTGCGTTAATCTTACTTTTAAATTAGTAATAATATGTTTAATATCTTCATCCGACAACTTACTTTTATCATTAAAAAAAAGATTGACATCAAGAGTTCGGGTCATCCCTTTTCCTGATGCTGATTCCAGTTGCACACCCTTTTTTACTTCCACCAATTTAAGGTTTTCTCCAAACTGTTCAAAACAGAGTGCCTTAATATCTTCAACAGTCACTATCTTTCCCTTCGACAATAAAGATCTCCGCAGAGTATTTAATTTATCATCTCTATTCATTTTGTGCCGCCCTCCTATTGTCTGCGTAACAAGAGAAACGGTATTTTCGTCAAGGTCAACTCCACTCGCCACCGATAGTTTAGAACCTGCCCTGATATTGTTAGCCAAATTACCGGCAACCGACCAATATTGAATATGTATTTTATCGTAACTAACTTTCGACTCAAGTGTTAAAAATGAGTTCAAATCGTCAGCAATATCAGAGTTGTCAATTCTTTGTTGCAGACGCGATAAAATCTGGCTCAATTGTTTCAGTTCGGAAGTTATCAAATCGGCACCCTTTGCCGCAAAAGCAGAAGCTTCGTCTCTAACCAAACTAATAAGATAACTAATTATATTGCGGGCATCACGCGAGTCGAATCTTGTGATTCCTCCATGACGCAAAACATAAGTTTTACTACTATTACCGTTATAACCAACAGAAGTTTTCGAAAAGAAAATATCATCATTACTATTCGAAACTCTGTGGATATCAAAAAACAGATCGTTTGTAAACAGTGGAAGAACATTAATCCCTTTTACAACCGAATGAGTATTTTCGTTTAACTCTCTATTCATCACCGGAAAACAGTTCATCGAAATTCTCAAATCTGTTATTTCGTCTTCAGAAATAGATTGAGGTAAATCAATTTCTACCCAAAGTATCTCTTTCCCGAAAATGTTTAATTTTTCGTCATCAAAATAGTCCGATAATAAATGTGGTTTATCCTTATCGGTTTTAAAATCATTTAGTTTATAATTACTGTTCTGAAGAGTCATAAATTTGCGGTTGTAATACTCGTTAATATAACTACTTGTTTTATACGAAATATTTGTATCCTTTTTTATTAACTCCTCCAGAGAGTTGCTTCCCTCCAAAATATCAGAACTCAATCCTTTTTTAAAATCAACTTCCCTACCGTTTATTGTCCATTTTGCCGAATTGAGCGACTGATAAAACTTGTCTTCGTCGTGCATATTTTTAAACGAAAAGAAAAGCGAAAGTCCATCAAGCGTATCAATCAACGTATCTATTTTTATTCCTAATAATAATTTTGAACGGCTGATTTGTTTCTTTCGCGATATTTCGGCAAGTATCTCCTTATAATTTCCATCAATTTCGTAAAGGTATTTTCCGGCTATCAAATATCTCGCCTCGCCATTAAGCAACGTACAATTTGCTGTTGGAGTAAAAAATATCTCTTTTCGTTCTACCAGCCCCTCTTTACTATTTTTCTTTTGAATTGACTTATTAAAATAGAACTGATAAAACTTGTTAATTGATACTCTCGACTGCACAGGTTTGGCGTAAGCCACAGCATGTGCCGGAAAATGAGAAAATACATTCTGACTAAAAAGTAGTTCCAGCATTTTCTCAACAACCCGGGCATCGGTTTTATTTATCTCGCGCGAAATATTATTTAACTCTTCGGCAATTGCTCCAATAATTAAACTTAATACCGGATCGAACGAATTTATATCCTGTTCGTCCTGATATCCCCATATTCTGGAGGCATTCCGGATCATCCGTTTCTTTATAATATCGATAGAATCAGTTGGCATATTGATCTGTTTTTTTATCAAACTTAATTTTAATACGAAAGTGGACCTATAAAAAATACTTCGTTATGATTAAACCGTTCGTTGGTTTTATCAATCAACGCATTCACTTCCATCTTTATTTGAGTTTTAATTCTTCTGTTTTGAACTTTTGTACTAATTTCAACCTGCTCAATTTGTAAATCGATGTTTACATTAATCAATCTTTTCTCGTTTAACCGAATCGATTTTGCTATCGATTTTTTTAATTCATCTTTTAAAAGATGTGTGTTATAAATATTTTCAAAATCATATTTCCATATTTCAGTACCAAAAGATGAGTCGTGTTTTACCTCGTTGTACGATGTAACTGTTATTAAATGTATAATATTATGAATTGAATTTTTCAGATCAATTCTCGGAATATCTTTTCCGTCAATAATTTTCCGAAACGAGATTGGTATGTCTAAGTAACCTGCCACAATTGTTATTTTTTAGATTTCAGGATTTATCTTCTTAATCAGCTAAAAAACTCCTTTTGGTTTTCTGCTCTTTAACAAAAATATTCGTCTCCTTTTTCTTTCCAATATATGCCAGCGACTCTAACTTATCGTATAACAACGAAATAATCTGTAGAAACTCGCTAAACTGTTCCATACTAACCAAAATATCGAAATGTCGATATTCAAAATTAATACAATATACCAGCAGTTTTTCGAAATCGCCCTGCTTCAGCTCCGACCAGTTTGTAAAATAGTTCAGCAACTCCTCTTTATTTGCCGCCGAACTGGTATCGATAGTATTTCGTATAACCCGTGCTAAAGTTGCTATGTATTCGAATAAATAGATGGGAGGCAAAGCCGGAATTTCCCACTTCAGTTTTAGATGATTGTTTGTAGTATATTGCAGTAAATTACTCGATAAATCGAACACAGATTTTGCCAAATTTGAATCTTGCTTTTTCTCATTAATTTTACGAATAATATTTACCAGGTTAAGTTCAAGCTGACTAAAGAATTTCTCGACAGACATAGAAAATTCCATCAGTTTACGATGACTGTTAACTGACATGCAAGGAGGAATGTAATCGTCGTCTATTGAAGGATTTTCGTTACTCAAATCTATTTTACCAATAAAAAAAGAGTATGGATGAACACCATTTTTTGAAACCTCTTTTTCAGAAATTATATTTATTTTATATGATGGAATTGTAAACGGATAACGCGGTGGATCTTCGTTGGAATCTAAATCGCCAAATGGTTGCCCGTTAAAAATATCTACCGAAAGCAAAACATAATACATCTCGCTTTCTGCTTTCTTAGATGCTTCCAGCTCGCGCGATATATCAACTTCCATTTCGGGTAAAATATGCTCTTCCAATATCTCTATTCTTGCTCCCCCCTGACTAATAGCACGGCATTGCAATATATTAACCTTTAAAAAATTGTGGTTATCAATTTTTAAAACTGTCTTTATCGAATCTCCCACATTGCTATCTACCGGAAGTAATCCAAAATGTCTGTCGTTTAAAAAACTTGCAAAAACGTCCTTTAGTTTGTCATTAAAAGCATTATCCTGCTGTACAAAATGATCTTTGCTGATTTTCATACCATTCTCCCAGTTAACACTAAAATATCCAATTTTCGGTGACATAATATATTATTTTTACATTTAACTATTTAGTGTATAAAATTATAAAACCGAATTATAACCCAGAAACGAAGGCTCCTGTTCAGAATCACAACTCAATACAAATTTACTTTTCTCCTCTTTTTGAAACAGTTCTGTTTCGACATCAAGTTCTATTGGTATAAAATAGTTATAGAAGCTTTTTAATAGCCGGTCAACCTCGCCGTTATTAAAAAAATCACTCGGTTCGCTATTTTCCAGCGGACCAATATTGAATATTAACCTGCCAACAAAACCCGAAATCCGGCTTCCCATAACAGTATCTTCTCCCAAACTACACTCTCCCAGCGAAATACCAACCTGCTCATTTTTTTCTGAGATTCTTTCAGGCTCAGAATGACTAACATCGATACTAACTTTTTCGTTAATTATAAACTCCAGACTTTTTGCAGTCAGCTCATAATTACCCACAATATGATGTACAAATGGTAACAGTTTAACTAGTTTCGTATTAAATTTTGAAGATATATTTTCATCAATTCTCCAAAAGTCAGGAATTAAACCACATATTGAATCGGAATAAATATCGCTAAAAACCTGACTCTCTTTTGTTGCAAGCCGAACACCCTGAAAAAATATTTCATTCTCCAATGGCTTAAAAAACAGCCGAATATCCTTCTCCTCGGCCTTAAGTTTTACCGATTCTTTAGCCATCTCATCACCGGTAACCGAGCTGCCCGACGAGAATGAATGAAACAGAGCTTCGGGTAAAGAGTCGTAAATACCGGCTCTGTTTAAGTGAACAGCCAGAACCTCATCTCCATTTTCGAACTCCTCAATAATGGTACGACTTATATCTTTCGACCAATTTCTTTTTAACTGTCCATCGAAAACTGCAAGAATATTATTGATTCCGACTCCCTCCTCAATCAAATTCGAAACCAGATACTCAGCATATAAATCATCAAGTATCCCATTAATATGCTCCGATTTCTCTTTTAGTTTCATAGAAACTAATATACACAAAATTTATATTGTATAACTAATAAATTGAAAATAAAACAATTCTTTCGCTGTACAACCAGCGTAACCGTTTCAAATCTGGTTAAGTTCTGCTTTCTCAAACTTCAGCATTTCGAACAGATATGCAAATTAAATTGAAGCGGCATATCAACGGATTTAATCTATTATTATATTCTAAAAAATACATAAATATTCATGCCAAAAATCAATATTCTTTTAGCCACCTTTGTAAAAGTAAATTTTGAATTTAGTTATGTCGGAAATTATAAACAAAAAATCTTCGATGGAATACAGAAGATTTGGTAAAACGGAGAAACAAATTAGTGTAATTACACTGGGCGGAATGCGCTTTAAAAATACATGGGATGAACCCAGAAAAGTGATTCCAAAAGAGACTCTTGAACAAGGGATAAAAACTGTAAGACTTGCATTAGATGCCGGAATAAACAACATTGAAACTGCCTGGGGATATATAAAAAGTGAAACTCTGTATGGAAAAGTTTTAAACGAAGAATTAAATATTCCGCGCAACAGTTACCATTTAATGACTAAAGGAAATCCGGCAACAGCAAGCGAAATGCGAAAAATGGTTGAAAATCAATTAGTAGATTTGCAAACAGATTATATTGATTTTTATGGCTGGCATGGAATTAATAACGAAGAGATATTTCGGCAGTCGTGCAAAACCGGTGGTCCGATTGAAGAACTTCTCAGATTAAAAGAAGAGGGAGTTATTAAACACGTTGGTTTTAGTACACACGCACCGGTTGAGGTAATAAGAAAAAGTATCGAAACCGGCCTTTTTGAATTTGTAAATCTTCACTACTACTATTTTCATCAACGAAATATTTCAGCCGTTAAACTTGCCCGGGAAAAAGATTTAGGTGTTTTTATTATTTCGCCAAACGATAAAGGCGGGCACCTTTTTAATGCACCACAAAAAGTAAAAGATGCAACATTTCCTTTAACTCCAATTCAGTGGAATACACGTTTCTGTCTACAAACGCCAGCTGTTCAAACATTAACATTCGGCATTACAGAAGAGTCTCACTTTAAAGAGATGAGAGGAATTTTTCCTACAGCCTGGTCTGAGTTGGAGCAAAAAACTAAAATCAAATTAGATAGTTTTATTAACGATGATGAATTTGCCAGTTATCAGGGATACGATATTCAAAACGACCCCTCGGGAATAAATATACCGGTTGTTTTAAGACTCCGAAAACTATGGAAATGCTACGGAATGAAAGAGTTCGGCAAATACCGTTACAACTTGTTTCAGGAAAAAGACCACTGGCTACCGGGATTTTTTGCAACCAACAAAAATATTTCGAATATTGATTTATCGAAAGTGCCGAATAACATTCCTCTAAAAATGATGCTTGCTGAAACACACAAAGAGTTGTACAAGCCAAAGATAAAAATGATAAAAAAAGACTCTCCGAAAGATTAATATGAAATCAGAAATAATAATAATTATAAATTCATTATCTTTGTGACCTAAATTAAAAACCAATAAATCTAAAATTATCAAAAATGAAATCATCAAAAAAATTATTTACAGGAATTATCCTACTTGCTATTTTCAGTTTAACATTTGTTGTAAACTCAACACTCTCGGCACGAGATTACTACCAAATTAAAGTTTATACAATAAAAGACAAAGCACAGGAAAATAGTGTTGAAAAATATTTGGAAGAGGCATTTTTACCTGCCATGCACAGAGTAGGAATAAAGAAAGTAGGCGTATTTAAACCCATTGCAGACGACGAGGCTGCCGGAACAAAAATATTTGTTTTTATTCCGTTAAAGAAATTAAGCGATATAGAAAAAATAGAATCTAAACTTGCAAAAGACAGCGAGTTCCAGAAAAAGGGAGCCGATTATATTAATGCTTCGTGGGAAAAACCTCCCTACGAAAGAATTGAATCGATTTTGATAAAAGCCTTTGCAAAAATGCCGGAATTTGGAGTACCGAATCATAAAACTCCGGCAAGCGAACAGATTTATGAATTACGTAGTTATCAGGGACCAACAGAAAAAATGTATCGTAAAAAAGTGGAAATGTTTAATGATGCCGGTGAGATGGAAATTTTTAAGGAGTTAGATTTTCAGGAAGTATTTTATGGCGAAGTAATTTCGGGTAGCGAAATGCCAAACTTAATGTACATGACTACTTTTAAGGATATGAAATCTCACGATGAACATTGGGATGCTTTCCGCAGTCACCCAAGTTGGGAAAAACTTAAAAATATGGAAGAGTACAAACACACCGTTTCGCACATTAACAAATATTTGATGCACCCAACTGAGTATTCTGATATCTGAAAAGTCATCGGATAACTAAGTTTCTATTTTTTCACTTTTCTGAAAGGACTTATATATTCAATATTATTCTTTTCCTCCTTCCCTTTTGGGAAGGTCGGGGCAGGACATTTGGTATTGTTTAAAATAATTCTACTTTTGACCCCGATGTTATATCATAAAACATTTAAACATAAAAAGTCGGAAACGTGGGTAGTATTTGTTCACGGTGCGGGAGGCAGTAATATCGTATGGTTCAGGCAACTGCGCGAATTTAAGAAACATTTTAACGTGCTTTTAGTTGATTTGCGTGGTCACGGAAAATCGAAAAAAGAGTATTCGCAGGAAGATATTTACAAATTTGATGAAATTGCCTGGGATGTGATTAAAACAATGGATCATTTAAAAATTGAAAAAGCACATTTTGTAGGAATATCGTTGGGTTGCATTGTAATTCGTGCAATGGACAAACTTGCTCCGGGGCGGGCCGAATCAATTATTCTTGGTGGTGCAATAATGCAATTCAATATTAAAATGAATGTTTTAATTTCGTTGGGGAAATTGCTCAGCTCAATTCTCCCCTATATGTGGATTTATAAAATAAATGCATGGATTTTAATTCCCTCGAAAAAGCATGCACAATCGCGAAGGTTATTTATAAAAGAAGCGATGCGGTTGGGTGAAAAAGAGTTTCTAAAATGGCTGAAAATGTCGAACGAAATTAAAGATAATGTTCATGAATTTTTAATTAAAGAGGCTTCGGCACCTGTGTTATATATTATGGGCGATCGCGACCACATGTTTTTGCCAATGGTTACAAATCTGGTAAAAAAACATTTTAACTCGAAATTAGAAATTATCAGAAACAGCGGGCATGTTTGTAATATCGACCAGCCTGAAATTTTTAACGAACGCTCAATTCAGTTTATTAAAAGTATTTCGGGATAAATTTTTATCTGTTTTTAACATCGACCTTTTTGCTCCCCTCGTCCTTTTTCAGCGAAATAAAAACTTCCTTTTTACCGATGGTTATTTTATAATCGCCATAAAAAGCAGGAATTTCCGCTTTGCCGTTTTTATCGAGTTTTACCGTAGTTTCAGTATTCCACTCTTCAAAAATTAATTTCTGGTAAGCTTCGAGTGCCGGAGTCGCGCTCCAGTCAGTGCGGTATAAAGAGGATTGCGGAATCCAGTTACTACTTTCCCAGAACCCCCACATCAGAATTCCTTCAACAGCGGGATGTGCAAAACAGATGCGGTAATAATCGGTCAGCTCTTTTGCCATTTCAAGTTCCTCCTCCGAAGTCATTTTTAACGATCTGTTTTTGTAGTATTTCGAACGCTGCCCCGGAATATTAAATTCGGTAATGCGAATGGGCAACCCAAATTGAGCCAGCGAGTCCAAAGCTTCTTTCAATTTTTCCCGCGAAAAAGTATCGGTGTGCAGATGTCCCTGAACGCCAATCCCAGCTATTGGAACACCTTGTTTTATAAATTTGCGGATTTGAGCCATGTAGTCGTCCAACCTGTTACCGGTTAAAATATCGTAATCGTTCAACCATAATTTTGCACTTTTGTCCCCGGTTAAAACCCAATCAGCCATCTCTTTTGTAATACCGTAGCCCAGCCTTTTTTCGTAATAATTTCCATGAACCATTTCATTGTTCAAATCATACTCCACAAACTTTCCCTTAAAGTGGCGGGCAGTTTCGACACCCCTCTTTTTCAGTGCCGCACGCAACTCATCGTCGTTTAAGTCTTTTACCCAGCTCTGCACAAACTTGTCGATTCCCCAATACAAATTGTGCCCCCGGCATGGAATATTATTTTCGGCTGTCCACTGTGCAATATTATCGGCAGTGGTGTAATTAATGTCTCCCCTTTTGCGTTCCATATTCCCCCACTTAACGGCATTTTCTGTTACTGCCGCATTGAAGTTTTCAAGGAATTTCTCTTTGTAAACGGCAATCTCTTTTTCCGACAGGCGCGTATTCCCCTCAAAAACGCCGGATGCAATGGCGGCTCCAAACCAGAATTCATGCTTTAACTGTTCTACTTTTACAGTCGAGCCCGGTTTTCCGGTCAGCACAATTGTCCCTTTTCGTACCGATTCAATCGATTGGTCAACGGCATTTTTGCCTTTACTTTTTTCAGAAGAAAATGCCAGATTTGAAAGAGCCAGAAACAGGATTATTCCCAAACTGACGATGGTAGTTTTTTTGTTCATTGGTTTAGTTTTAGTTGATAAAAAAGTTTTCCGGATTACGAGTTTGTTGGATAACGGCGGTGTGGGAATTACAACTCCACTACTTCCCAATTCCCTTGTACTTGAATCCCAGCGCATCCATTTTAATGGCATCCAAAATATTTCTGCCATCGAAAACAAAAGCAGGTTTCAGCATTTTCTCAAAGATCTCACTCCAATCGTACGATTTAAACTCGTCCCATTCAGTTAGAATTGCAATGGCATGTGCCTCATTCATTGCCGAATAGGGTTCTGTATGAAAGTGGATTTGCTTTTTCATCGCCTTGAATTCAGCTTTCGAACCGGCAACAATTTTCAGGTCTTCAAGAATCCGCTCTTTAGTAACTTTCCGATCGTAAACATGAATTTCTGCTTTGTCGTTCATCAACTCATTTGCAACATAAATAGCGGCACTTTCGCGGGTATCATTTGTATCTTTTTTAAATGCCCAGCCTAAAAATGCAATCTTTTTACCCGAAACAGTATTGAATAAAGTATCGATAATCTGTTTCGCAAACCGGTGTTTTTGATAGTCGTTCATTTTTACCACCTGCTCCCAGTAATCGGCAACTTCGGGTAAATTAAAATGACGACACAAATAAACTAGATTCAAAATATCTTTCTGAAAACAGCTTCCACCAAAACCCACCGACGATTTTAGGAATTTAGACCCAATCCGGCTGTCGGCACCAATTGCACGGGCAATCTCATCAACATCTGCACCGGTTTTTTCGCACAGTGCAGATATTGCATTTATGGAAGAAATACGTTGCGCCAAAAATGCATTTGCAGTAAGTTTCGACAGTTCGGACGACCAAAGTTTTGTGGTAATTATATTTTCAGGTTTTACCCAGTTTGCGTAAATATCAACCAGTGCCTTAATTGCAATCTGTCCTTGCTCATCTTCGTCGCCACCAATTAAAATCCGGTCGGGTGTATGTAAATCTTTAACAGCCGTTCCTTCGGCTAAAAACTCAGGGTTCGACAAAACCCTAAACTGCTGCCCGTTACTTTCGGCCTCGAGAATTGTTTTAATCGACTCGGCTGTTCGTACCGGAAGTGTTGATTTCTCGACTACTATTTTATCTTTTTGAGCCACCCTTGCAATCTGGCGCGCACACAACTCAACATATTTTAAATCGGCAGCCATTCCTTTTCCCAGACCATAATTTTTCGTGGGTGTATTTACCGAAATAAAAATCATTTCAGCCTCTTTAATTCCATCCTCTATTTCTGTTGAAAAGAAAAGATTCCGTCCTCGAGCTTCGGCAACCACCTCTTTTAAACCGGGTTCGTAAATTGGCAAATTATCTAAATTAGTATCATTCCATGCTGCAATCCGGGCTGGATTAATATCTACCACATTAACTTTTATATGAGGGCATTTTTGTGCTATAACAGCCATTGTAGGACCTCCAACATAACCTGCACCTATGCAAGTAATCGTTTTTATTTTATCTGGAATTGTCATTTTAAATATCTGAATTATCGTCGTTTTCTAATACTGGCAAATCTACAACTACCAATGCAAACAACAAAGTTAAATGTTAACAATATTATTAGTAAAAAAATATCTCAGTTAAAAACACTCATAAATCAACAAAGGCGCAAAAAACTATTTTGCACCTTTGTTATCCATATAATTATACTATTAGAATTTGTACCCTATTGTAAATAGAACATCGTGTTTTACAGTGTTAAATCTAATCATTTTAGGAGCTGGGTAAATATCTGATACTGGTGTTGAATATGGAAAATCAAAATTGTCGATAACAGAATAACGATATGCAACATCAGCAAAAAACAGCCCCGAGCGATAACCTAAACCGCCTGAATAAACCATCAAATCTGACTCCGAATTTAGTTGCGATGCTCCAAATGAATAAGAGTTGTACGCAGATTGATGCCACTCGTAACCTCCACGCAAACTCACCCCTTTTAAAATCATATATTCTCCACCAATTCTAAGGTTTCCCGATGTTTTGTATGCCTTCGAAATATCTAAATTCTCATCATAAAAAGAATAACCATCGCCGCCGTTTTTCAGTTTGGCTTTACCATAACTTACAAGCTCGTAATCAACGCTTATTAATCCGCTTTTTGCAATAATAAATGCACCACTAAAAGTTGTTCGCATTGGTGTCTGTAACTTATAGTCATAACTGTTAGTTGGAGAATATTCATTGTACTTCTCACTACCATCGTCATAGGTTATATAAGAATACATCGAAGTCTCAAAAACATCGCGCAGTCTGTAGTATGTTGGAGTATGAATTGACACTCCCAATCTTATCTGATGTGTTGGTTTAAATATTGCACCAAACTTAAAATTGTTTCCATAACCGCTTGTTCTAAGATAACTGTTAAATCTAAACTCATTAAAATAAGGAATATTTCCCTGCTCATCAACTTCAAATATTTGTGACGATTCTCTGTAATAAAGATAATCAATTCCCCACGAAGCTCCCAAATATAATTTATGATTAAAATTCAAACCAATGGCAAACGAATACTCATCGATAGAGCCGCTTTTAGAGATAGATTTTCTTTGATTTTGTCCGTAACCAGCATCTTGAATATCATGCCAGTATTCATCATTATCTTCATCGTAAAGAAGCATATCCGTATTCCATGCAAGTTCCTCGTAGTAATCGTTCCAGATATCAGCGTTGGCATTATCAGCAAAATAATCCATATACGAACCATCAATTTTATTCCCCACAACATAAGCATTGCTATTAAACTCTTTCAATCTGTTGTAGCCAATACCAATATTTACGCTTATCAACCCCACTTCGTTTCGGCCTGCCAAAGACATTGACGAAACATAACTTAAATTGTTTAATGTAAACTTGTGGTTAGTATCTTCTACATTTGATCCCCAGTACGAACTTTCTATTTTTGTAAAACTCGACTTTGGTGTAATAACAAATTCGCCCGAACGGTATATACCAAGACCGGCAGGATTAATACTTACCGATGTAAAATCGCCTCCTAACGCTCCAAAAGCATTTCCCATTGCACCCGAGCGAGCCGTACCTTGTACTTGAAATTGTGAATATCTTAACGCATCTTCAAAGTCTTGTGCCTGCATTAAAAAGGGAACAAACAATGTTATCGCAAATAGAATAATATATCGTTTCATAGCAAAATAAATTTATTGTTAATACTGAAAAACAGGGGGTATTTTTAAGCTATCTTCTACCCGAAGATGAGCGTGAACCGCCACCGCTGCTTCTGCCGCCCATGCTTCCCGAGCTTCTTGAGCCACCAGAACTTCCGGAGTATGATGAACCACTACTTCTGGAACTACTCCCGCTACTTCGGTAGCTACTACCCGAACTCCTCGAAGGAGAACTGGAACGATAACTTGATTTTGTTGAAGAGGAAGGTGCTCTGTAACTTCTCGAAGAACTTCCGCTACTCGAACTTCTGTTATATGTTGAACTTGCTCTGTAAGATTTATTATAACTCGATGTAGATTTCGGACTGGCATACCTAGAATTTGATGTACTACTACTTTTACTCACAACTCTTGGGCGCGAATAATTTGTGCTACTCCGTGTTGAAGAACTTGTACTTGGCCGGGTATAACTTCGGCTTTTTGAAGTTGTGCCCGGTCGTGTATAACTTTGCGTACGGGTAGAATTACTACTTCTCGAACTATTTGCAGCTCTTGTATAACTTTGAGTTCTATTTGAATTACTACTTTTTATAAAATTTGATGAACGAGTAGAATTAGTACCGGTACTTCTTCTCTTTTCAGTTAAAACATTTTTAGAAGATGCAGCTTTTGTTCTACTGTCTGAAGATGCGCGAACACCCGAACTGGAAGTTGATCTTCTGGATTGTGAAGAAGCAGATGTATTTCCACTTTTATTTCTTGCATTACTTGCTGAAGTACCTGAGCTTCGCCTGCCATCGTTTCTGGCAACTGTAGTCCCGGTTGATCTTCTTTGCCCATAAGTATAACCATTAGGATTTGATGGATAAACCGGATAATAACCGCCGCCATAGCCAGGATAATAACCACCGCCCCAATATGGGGGATAATAACCACCGCCCCAATAAGGAGGATAATAACCACCCCAGTAACCACCCCAGTAGCCACCATAACCATAACCATAACCATATCCCCAACCAAAACTCATCGAAAATGAAAAGGGTGAATAGCAATATGGATCATAATACCAGCTATCCCAATAGAAAGGATCGTAAAAATATGGATTATGGAAACGCTTGATTCGATATGCGTAGTCAAGTTCTTCTCCATCGTAATAATTATTAATTACATTTTGTAATTCATCGTCGTTATACATAATTGTAGTATCGCTACCTTCCAACTCCATTTGGTCCATATCGTATGCAAGAACATCAGCATCAGTTTCAGTCCCATCAAAAATGTAGCTATTCATCGTATTCGAACCGTCATCAATCTTTTCAATCTTACTAACAATTAATACATCGCCAGATTTTTCCTGAACAAGTACAGCTTTGGTAGTTACAGTAATTGGTGGAGGAACATCTGCCGGATTGAAGTAAATATCATCCGAATCAGAACTTGTTAAATAACTCCCTGTGGAACACGCTCCGAAGATAATTGCCAAAGCTCCTATTAATATTAATCTTGATTTCATAACTAGTCCTCCCTTAATTTATGTCAATAATAATTACTTTATTTGTAATCTTAAAATATAAATTGAAATTAGCAAAATCTGTACCAAAATACAAACAATGGCAAAAGTTTTAACACCACGAAGCAAAAATTATTCTCAATGGTATCAAGATCTGGTTATTAAAGCAGATCTTGCAGAAAATTCTGCGGTAAGAGGATGTATGGTTATTAAGCCGTACGGATACGCGATTTGGGAAAAAATGCAAGCCGAATTAGATAGGATGTTCAAGGAAACCGGACACGAAAATGCATACTTTCCGCTATTTATTCCAAAATCATTTTTCAGTAAAGAGGCGGCACATGTTGAGGGATTTGCAAAAGAGTGTGCGGTAGTAACACATTATCGGTTAAAAAATGATGAAGTGAATGGCGGAGTAATTGTTGACCCGGATGCAAAACTGGAGGAGGAATTAATTGTTCGACCAACTTCGGAGACTATAATTTGGAGTACTTATAAGAATTGGATTCAGTCGTACCGCGATTTACCAATACTTATTAACCAGTGGGCAAATGTTGTTCGTTGGGAAATGCGTACCCGCCTGTTTTTACGTACTGCTGAGTTTTTGTGGCAAGAAGGTCATACAGCGCACGCAACAAAACAGGAAGCAATTGAAGAGACTGAACAGATGATAAATATTTATGCCGAGTTTGCTGAAAACTTTATGGCAATGCCGGTAATAATAGGATTAAAATCGGAAAATGAGCGATTTGCCGGAGCGCTTGCAACTTATTCAATAGAAGCGTTAATGCAGGATGGGAAAGCACTTCAGTCGGGAACTTCTCACTTTTTGGGACAGAATTTTGCAAAAGCTTTTGATGTTAAATTTGCTACCAAAGAGGGAAACGAAGAGTATGTTTGGGCAACTTCGTGGGGCGTTTCAACTCGTTTAATGGGCGCTTTAATTATGGCACACTCCGACGATAACGGATTGGTGCTTCCTCCAAAACTGGCTCCGTACCAGGTAGTAATTGTTCCGATTTACCGAAACGATGAGCAATTAAATGCTATTTCAGAAAAAGTAGATGAGATAATTTCAAAATTAAAAGCAAAGGGGATTTCGGTTAAATATGATAAAAATGACAATCGTAAACCGGGTTGGAAATTTGCTCAATACGAGTTAAAAGGAGTACCTGTTCGTATAGCAATCGGGCCACGAGATCTGGAAAATGGAACTGTGGAAATTGCCCGTCGCGATACACTGGAGAAAAACATTACTGAAATTGAGGGAGTTGATGAATATATTGAAAATTTACTGGAAGAAATTCAAACAAATATTTATACAAAAGCTTTTAATTTCAGAAAAGAGAATACAACAAAAGTTGATACTTACGACGATTTTAAAGTAGCAGTTAAAAAAGGAGGATTTATTTTGGCTCACTGGGATGGGACTTCGGAAACTGAAGATAGAATTAAAAGCGATACAAAAGCAACAATACGCTGTTTGCCTCTGGATTACGAAGAGGAAGATGGTGTTTGTATCTACTCTGGTAAACCATCGAAGCGGCGAGTACTTTTTGCATTGGCATATTAATTTCAAAAATATTCTTAAAAATATATTTTATTGAAAGCAGCTCGAACGGGCTGCTTTTTTTATTTTACTTCCACTATCTAAAAATCTAATATTATATTGTAAAGCAAATTGCTTTGTGTATTTTTATGACTTAAATCTAATTTATAATGACAGAGAAAGAAGTTAGAGCAGCTTTGTTAGAGGCACTTATTATCAAATCGACAGCCAAACAAAAGGTATATCAGAACACTAAAAAAACGTTTATCATCTTAAAAAAGGTATTGAAAAAATTAGAGGAAGATTACCTTTCTGTGGTAAAAGATAAAGTACCAACAGCAGTTTTGCCGAAATTTAAAGACCGCGGTCCGTTTGAAGCCGAATTTAAAATAGGTGGCGATTTGTTGATTTTTAGCATGCACTCGAATGTGTTTGAATTCGACGACAAACACCCGGTTTGGAAAACCAAATATATTGAAGAAGACTCGATGCGTTCCTATTGCGGAACAATAAATATTTACAATTTTTTGGCCGATTCGTTTAAATACAATCGCAATAACGATTTGGGATATTTAGTAGCACGGATATTTGTAAATAAAGACAACCATTTTTTTGTTGAAGGAAAAAATCAGACAGAGGAGACTGTTAAAGATTTTGCTGTTGATACAATCTCTCCGGGGATTTTAAGGCAGATTATTGAAACTGCAATTCAGTTTAGTATCGAGTTTGATTTGCTTGTTCCCACATACGAAAATATTAAGGTGGCAACCGTAGAACAGATGCGTAAAAAAATTACACATTCGAAAATGGTAACCGGTAAACGTGTGGGATTTAGTTTTAGCGCAGATGATGTTTGAGTGGAGGTTGAAAGAAGAAATACCGAAGTGGGAAAAGGGAAGTCGGGAGTCGGAAATTGAATTTAATGAAGTTTCTCAGCCCTGAAAGGGCGAAATATGTTTGCACAGTTCACTGTGTCTGGCTATTTTGACGAAACGGCAGGGGGTTAGCATTTAAAAACTAAAAAAGGTGCATCCATAAAAGTAAAGTTTAAAAAGAGAGTCAATCATGCATCGCAAATAAAGACTCAAATTTATTGTGCAAATCAATAAAATTGAAAAAATCAAAACAAAAATAAAATATGGAAAAAGTAGTTGAACGATTTTTAAAATACGCCAAAGAATATACCACATCCGACCCTGAAAGTAAAACTTATCCCAGTACCAACCGACAGATAATTTTTATGAAAAAACTGGTTGACGAGTTAAAAGATATCGGGTTGAGCGAAGTTGAAATGGATAAGTTTGGATATGTAACTGCAACAATTCCTGCCAATGGATTTGAAAACAGCAAGGTAGTTGGATTTGTTGCACATGTTGATACAAGTCCCGATTTTTCGGGCGAAAATGTGAATCCACAAATTATCGAAAAATACGATGGTACTCCGGTTGAATTAAAAAATGGAGTTACAATCGACCCAAAAGAATTCCCCGAAATACTTAATTATGTAGGACAATCGATTATTACTGCCGACGGAACAACTCTGCTTGGTGCCGACGACAAAGCCGGAGTTGCCGAAATTATTACCGCCGCCGAAATTATTCTCAATTCAAAAAATATAAAGCACGGCAAAATAAGATTGGCATTTACACCCGACGAAGAGATTGGGAAAGGAACCGACCATTTTGATGTAAAGAAATTTGGGGCAGATTTTGCCTATACGCTCGATGGTGGTGAAATCGGTGAACTGGAATTCGAAAATTTCAATGCTGCCGGGGCAAAAATTAAAATACACGGTAGAAGTGTGCATCCCGGAGCAGCAAAAAATAAGATGATAAATGCGGTGTTGGTGGCACATAAGTTAATCGGGATGCTACCTGCAAATCAACGCCCCGAACATACCACCGGATATGAGGGTTTTTTCCATCTAATGTCGTTAAATGGAAACATTGAAAAGGCTGAATTAAGCTATTTAATTCGCGACCACGATTTCAGTAAATTTGAGGAGAAGAAAAAACTGCTTCGCGAAGTCGTACAATTAATCAATCTCGAATATGGTAGCAATTTGGTTGAATTGGAAATAGATGACCAATACTACAATATGCTTCAAAAAATTGAACCGGTAATGTATGTTGTCGATTTTGCCAAACAAGCGATGGAACAGGCAGGTGTGGAACCAAAAATCAGAGCAATTCGCGGAGGAACTGATGGTGCACGACTTTCGTACGACGGACTGCCATGCCCAAATATTTTCGCCGGTGGTCATAATTTTCACGGACCATACGAATTCATTCCAATTCCTTCGATGCTAAAATCGGTTAAAGTAATATTGAATATTGTACAACTGGCAGGTGTAGTTTGAAGAGTCATCAGATGAATAATCCAGCAAAAAGCACAGGAAATTAAAATATAGCAATCAGTTGGGTTCAAATTCATCAGATGACTAAGTTTCTGTTTTTATACTTTTCCTGCTCGTTTACAACGTGTAGGAGATTTTCACAACGTGTTGTCATGTTAAAATATTTTTTTAACCAATAAAATATTAATTTATGAATCAAACTAAACCAAAATCTAAAATGTATCAAAACAATTCTGTTTTCAACAAGTTGCGATTGCTTTCAGTTTTTATGCTGATTTTTTCCATAACGAATATTGAAGTGTCGGCACAGTTAAAAATATATGTAAACACCGATTTAGAGGGAATCAGCGGAGTTTTTAAATTCGGACAAACCCGCGAAAAAGATTCTCCACTAAATATTCAGGCATGCGAATATTTCATGGGCGATCTCGAAGCAGTTATAAATGGTTTGCGCGATGGAGGTGCTACCGAAATAGTAATACTCGACGGACATGGAAACCAGGCGGTAGTACCTCATTTAATGGTTTCGGGAGCAACATATATTACAGGAACCCCCAGACCGGGCGCTGGCAATCTCACCGACCTCGACAGCTCTTTTTCCGCAATGGTAATGATTGGATTTCATGCAATGATGGGTACGCCCGACGGTGTTCTGAATCATACTCAGTCGTCGAGATCTGAAAACAGATATTGGTATAATGGTATCGAATCGGGCGAACTGGTTCAGGCTGCCGTTATTGCCGGATATTATGGTGTACCATTGGTTATGGTAACCGGCGATGTAGCTACCTGCCGCGAAACCAAACAGTTTTTTGGTGAGAATGTTGTAACTGTAGCTACAAAAAAAGGGTTGTCGAGAGAGGCTGCTGAACTTTATCCGTTTGAAGAAACCCGACAGGCACTTTATGAGGGAGCTAAACGTGCAATATCTGCTATTCCAAAATGCAAACCTTACAAACTCGATTTTCCGGTAAAAGCAAAAAAGCAATACCTGAAAAAAATTCAGGGTTCTTCGGAGCGAGAATTAATAACCAAAGAAAAAATTATTAAGCATCCTTTACAAATTCTGGATATTTGAGTCCACTCTGAAAAGTCCATTTATTTACTTTTCGGAGAGGACTCATATTTAAAGATTCCATCTTTTTCTTCAAGATGAACTCCCTCTCCAAATTTCACTCTATACTTTCAAACAAAGATTCTGACGACGAGTCTTTGGTTTTAAAATATCGTCGTAACAGAACTTTTTTCAAATCGCGTACAATTACCTGATGGGCAATTATTTCAATATTATTATAATGAGGAAGCTCAAGTTCAGCTCGTGCAATCTCGCGCTCAGTAATATCGACCTGATACAAAACAGAAAGTAGCAAATCGTAATTTCTTTCAATCAGTAAAGTTATCTGAGATATTAATTGTTGATGTAATTCGTCGTACGCCCGGTTTGTATCTCCCGAGAATGTAATCTCAACACCGAACATACCAAAGTCTTTCATAATTTGCTCGGCAGTTTCCTGAACAATATCAGAACGGTCGAGGTGGCTCGAAACATTATTGTTATTTACTTGCGGAAAATCCATTGAATTTTGTTTTTTCAAAAATACCTTAAAAATTAAACCCGGCAAACTGCTATTGTTTCAAAACCAAATATTTCTATTTTTACAAAATGGATACAATTGACAGAAAAAAACATTGGGAAAATGTTTTTCGTACAAAAGACACATCAAGAGTTAGCTGGCATCAACCGGTACCGGAAACCTCACTGCGTTTAATCAGCAAACTCAACATCAGTAAAACTGATAAAATTATTGAAGTTGGTGCTGGCGATAGTTTTCTTGGCGACTTTCTTCTTGAAAAAGGATACTCAGAAATTACACTGCTTGATATTTCTGAAAAAGCTTTGAATACCGTGCGAAACAGGTTGGCAGAAAAAGCAGAACTGATAACATTTCGAAATGCTGATATTGTACATTTTATACCCAAAACAAAATACACGGTTTGGCACGACAGGGCTGTATTTCATTTTCTTACTGATAAAAAAGATGTGGCAAAATATGTAAACAATGTTTCATCGGGAATTATCAGCGGAGGTTTTTTAATTGTCGGTACATTTTCTAATAATGGCCCGGATAATTGCAGCGATTTAAATGTTCAACAATATTCAGAAAAAGAAATAACTGATGTGTTCAAAATCAACTTCACTAAAATTGAGTGTTTTACCGAAAATCATAATACTCCATCGGGCGGAAGCCAAAACTTCCTGTTTTGTATTTTTCAACATAAATAACGATATTGGAATCAACAAAATTACTTACTTTTAAACTCTATTAAAATTAATAAACCAATGAAAAAAATTATTATTCCACTCATTTTTGTATTTGCTGTCTATATTTCAACAGCACAAACCAGCGAATTTAGCAGCGCCACAATCTTAGTTGGCAATGTTGTACAAGACCTCGACAAATCAATAGACTTTTACACCAAAGTTATTGGGATGACCCAAACCGGAGAGTTTTCGGTTGATAAAGCCAAAGCAACCGAATTGGGACTTTCTAACAAATACACTCTCGATGTTGCAGTTCTAAAACTGGAAGACTCACCAAATGCTACCGAGTGGAAAATAATGAGTCTCGGGAAAAAAGCAGGTCATAAAAAGCCAAAGTGGATTCACGATGATACCGGAATGCAATACATTACTATCTTCGTTAACCACCTGAATCCGTTTATCGAAAGAGCAAAAAAACACAACGTGGAAATACTTAGCGGCGAACCGTCGCAACTGGGCGAAAACAAATTCTTTATTCTTGTGCAAGACCCCGATGGAACTTTTATTGAGTTAATTGGACCAAAATAAAAGATTAATCACACTTTCAACCCCAAAATATCTGAACAACTTTAATTTAGCATCAATTATTATTTAGATTCAATCCAATTAATTTGTATTGAACTGTTTTTTTGCTATTTTTGAACAATTAATAAATTCATTCGATTATTTAAATTTATATGAGAGAAGTAAAAAAAACAGGAGCATCTTATCGGACTCTATCAATTGGAGAAGAAATTTTCAATAGTATAACTCATGGGATTGGAACATTATTAAGTATTGCAGCACTTGTTTTGTTAGTGCTTAATGCGGTTGTTAAAGGAAATGTTTGGCACATTGTAAGTTTCTCAATTTTCGGAACTACGCTTGTATTGTTATACTTATCATCAACACTTTATCACAGTTTTACAAAAGAAAAGATTAAAAATTTGTTTGCCCGTTTCGACCATGCAGCAATATTTTTACTAATTGCCGGAACTTATACTCCACTGTTATTAACCGTTGTCCGCGGTACACTCGGATGGATTTTGTTCGGGATAATCTGGGGAGTTGCAATTGCCGGAGTTGTAGTACGTTCGATATATTTAACCAAATTCAGGAAACTGATGGTTGGTGTTTATGTTGCAATGGGATGGATGTTTGTTGTTGCCATTATTCCATTGATTAATAATCTTCCGGGAATTAGTCTTCTATTTTTACTTCTCGGTGGAGTTTTTTATTCTCTGGGAGTTATTTTTTATGTCTGGCGGAATCTAAAATATGGTCATGGTATCTGGCACTTGTTTGTGTTAGCCGGTAGTATAATGCACTTCTTTTCTATTATTAATATCCTGAATTAATTCAATTCTTCAAATCTTTTGTATGCTGAATCCCAATCTAATTTTGGCGATGATTTATATTCTGTTACCTCGAATGAATTTCGAATAACTTTACGAATCTCGCTTAACGATTTTAACACACCAATTGCTTTTGCCTGTATCAATAAATTACCAATTGCAGTAGCTTCAGTTGGTCCTGCAAAAACAGGAATCCCAATGGCATCAGCAGTTAGCTGGTTCATCATTTTATTATGCGCGCCACCACCGATAATATGAAGTTTCTCAATTTTATTTCCTGTAACCGACTCAATTTGGTTAATAGTAAATTTGTATTTAAGAACTAAACTATCGTAAATACAACGTGCTATTTCGCCTTTCGACTCGGGAATTGGCTGACCTGTTCGCTCGCAATACCCCTGAATAGCACCGGGCATATTCCCCGGGTTTAAGAACAGCGAATCGTCAGGATTTATCAAACTTTTAAATGGTTTAGCAGCATCACTCAAATCAACAATTTCCTGCCAGTCCAACTCTTCTTCCTCATCCCAAATACGTTTACACTCTTGTATCAACCACATTCCCATAATATTTTTCAGGAAACGTGTTGTACCGTCAACACCACCTTCATTGGTAAAATTCATCTCCAAAGTTTTTTCTGAAACCAATGGCTCCTGACTTTCTATCCCAAGTAGCGACCAGGTTCCGGAACTTAAATAAGCCCAATTTTCGCCATCTGCCGGAACTGAAGCAATTGCAGAAGCAGTGTCGTGCGAGGCAACTGCAAAACAAGGAATTTCGGCGCTACCGGTTTCTTCCATAACTTCAGGTAATATTTTCCCAATCTCGTCGCCGGGCTGAACAATTTCGCCCATTAATTGCATCGGAATTCCAGCAGCCTCAAATAATTTTGATTCCCATTCAGGTTTGCCGGGTTTTAGTAATTGCGAAGTACTAGAGATTGTATATTCATTTTTTTTAACTCCAGTAAACAGATAGTTTAATGTGTCGGGAGTAAAAAGTAAACTCTCAGCAATTTTCAGTCGCGAAAAATTTTCTTTAACCGACGCAAACAATTGAAACAGCGTATTAAACTGCATAAACTGAATACCCGAAAGAAAATAGGTTTTATTTTTAGGCATTATTTTAAAAAAATCATCCATGGCTTTGTCGGTACGGTGATCGCGGTATGCAAATGGCAAACCAATTAATTGCCCCTCGCCTGTAACTAATGAATAGTCAACTCCCCAGGTATCTATTCCAATAGAATCGGGTTGAATATTATATTCTGAGATACATTTTTTTAAGCCTGTTTTCAATTCATCAAAAAGGCTGAAAATATTCCAATAATACTTTCCATGAATCAAACTCATCTGATTTTTAAAGCGGTGGATTTCTATTAATGCCAACTTTCCCTCTTTTAACTCCCCAAGAATTGCTCTGCCGCTGGAAGCTCCCAAATCGAAGGCTAAAAAATTATTTGTACCCATTATAATAACTGTTTAAAATAGTTTTCCAAAGTAGTATTTTTCAACGAAAAGAACAATCCTGCGCCATCCTGAAAAATGATAATAAAAATCTGTTAACCAAACTTGAATAGAAATAATTTAAAATAACTAAATTGCAAACCAAAATTTAAATTTAATCTTATGGCACTTTTAAAAAACATAGTTTTGATTTCCATCTTTTCATTTTTTGTATTCCAGCCTGCTCAGGGGCAAAATTTCTTAAAAAAATTATCGAAACGAATATCACAAGAAACAACTGATACCAAAGATAATAAAGATGATAAATCTTCTGGAGGTATTGATTTAAATAGTCTGATGAAAGGATTTGGACTTACAACCAATCCTGTTCCAACTGCCGATGTTTATTCATTTGACCATCTTATTCAAATGCACATCGAGAGCTATGGCAAGGGAGGGAAAAAATACGATGAAAGTGAATTTATAACCCACTTTAATCCTAGAACAAAAAGTATGGCTTATCAGGCACTTTCCAAAGAGACGGACGCCGAGCAAGGGATTTTTATTATCGATACAGAAAATGAAGCCACAATTATTTTAACCGAAGATAATGGCGAAAAAGCAGGAATTGTATATGGAATGGGCGGATATTTTGATTCGATTGGAGAAGATTACGACGAGGAAGATATTGATATGTCGGAAACACCGGAAACCTATTTGGCAAACCCAAATGTTAAGAAAACCGGACGAACAAAAACTATCGCCGGATATAAGTGTGAAGAGTTTATTTACGACGATGAGTATTCGAAATCGAATATTTGGATTACTAAAGATATGAAACTGAACACAAAAGATTTTATGAGTTCGCTTTTTAAAATAAGTATGGCATCGCACGGAATGGGTTGGGGATACATGATGGAATCGACAACAGTTGATAAAGAGAGTGGCGATAAATCAATTATGACAGTTACTAAAGTTGATAATAACTCTCATATTAATTTCAGGATGAGTGATTATGAAATTACTAACCTTGGATCTTTTCAACAGCCGGCTGAGGAAGAGTAAGAGAGTTTGCAGTCGCGGTCGCAGTTTTCAGATGAGAATACTTTGAACTTTGAATCACCCCTGCCTTCGGCATCTCCCCCAAGGGTAGAATTTAAGAAAAGAGAGGAACTTTTTCAAAATCCGTCAAGCGGTTCAAAACCGCTAGACGGTTAATAGAAAATCCTACTCCGTTACAGTAATTTTATCAATGGGTGTTAATTCGAGTTTTCTGAATTCTACCTCAGAACCTTCTGCCTGAACAGCAATTTGCCCCTTGTTGGTTGTAATATCGAAACCATAATTTACAAGGTCGTCGTTTACCCAAACTTTAATTTCGGAGCCAACACATTCAACTACCATTTTATTCCACTCTCCCACCGGGTTTTCAGAACCATCGGTAAGATTTAAAATCCTCCGTTTTTTGCCTTCAGTAATTCCCCACTCCTCTTTTGGTCCGCGGCGGGCCACCATATCAGGCACAGTAACATCTTCAACAATACACCAAAAATCTCCGGCATTTTCGTGAAACATTTGTACCTCCAACGACTTTGGAAACATTTTATACAATGCACGCGGTGTTGACGCATGTATTAAAACACCACAATTACCGGGTTCTCCGGCAAACCGGTATTCTGCTACCAACCGATAATTCTGATAAACTGAATCGGTAATCAGATGCCCGGCGGGAGTTCCCAAACTCACCAACATTCCATCGCGTACAATAAACGGATTAATTGTATCAGGATTACTATCCATTGCCGGAACATCGACATGCCAACCCGTTAAATCAGTGCCATTAAATAAACTTGTTGTTTCGGGTTGGTTACAATTGTTGCACGAATTAAAAACTACAACTACCAACGATAATAAAAACAGATGTCTCATTTTAATTTATTTTAATTTATAGTTTCATTAAATATTGTATAGCAAAATTACTAATCAACAAATATCTCTTTCAATTTTGTAAAGAATGCTTTTTTACGCTTTGAGCAAATTCTCCAATTTACCGGTACACTTTGATATCCCTCCTCGAACCCTTCGTTTTTCATTCTATAATCGAAATATCCCCATGAAGCACGAGCTTTTATTGCAGCAACAAAATTATTTTCAGGCTGATCAAAATCAAAATGATCGTCTTCATTAAAAACAATTGGCATTGGTTTGTACGATGGCAATTCCCGAACTTGAGTTACCATTTCAGTAATCCGGGAAGGACTGTTTACACCATTTCCATGAATTAAGATATAGTCAGAAAAAGCAACAATATTATCAGGAGGAAGTGTATTACCATTAAAACTAGTTGCAACCAACAGCCCGGGTGCTCTGCTTTTAATCCGCTCAATAAGTTCATGAATTCTATCCTGCTTTATTATTTCGTGCTGGTAACTTCTATTATTACATTCGTTTGCCACTTCAATAATAACATTGGTATAACCTTTTTCGAGAATCCAGTTTATACTGTTATCCACAGCCATAATCACCGAATTTTCATCGTTAAGGCGTTCATCTTGTCCGAAGTAAAATAGACCTAAAATTACAACCATTCCCAACTTATCAGCACTTTCGATAACTCTACTCATTCTCTGCGTATAGTCATTTCGCAGTGTCCCGTCGGGCTTAAACGCATTATTCTCCCATGGCTGATTTTTTGAATATCCCTCGGGGCTGCCACCCTGAAAATTAATTGTAAAAGCTAGTAATCCATATTTTCGCCATTCGCTCATGGCCGCAATAAACTCGTCTGTATTCCTGTTTGCATCCCATTTGTTAGTATCAGGATATTTCCATTTCGAAACTGTTTCAGCATTTAAATCATCAAAAACACCTTGCACCATTCGCGAATTTGGAAGCAGTCCCTCAACCGAAATACCATTCCATATTCTACCTCCAAACGTTGGTTTACCATTTATGTAAAACTTCTCGCCCTTGATAGTAACAATAGTAGCTGGCTCGAATTTATTACTATAACTACAAGAAAAGGCAAAACTAAATATCACCAAAAATGCAAGAAATATTTTCATATTTAAACCTATTTAAAAATATTAATTATTTTTCAATTGTGCATCTGCCCACTTAATATATTGTTCCCAATCGAAATCAGTTACATCGTGTTTTCCGGTTCTGATATGGTATGCAACCGTATTTTGAACTGGTTGATTAACCTCAGGCATTTTATCGGTTGAAATTCCTTCTTTCTCATACAATTTATAAACAGGTGTTGCATAAAATGCCGAAAGAAATTCGCCTCGCGGATCGGCCCACTTATCGTCTTCGGCACTGGCAACATACACCGGACGCGGCGCAATTAATGCAATAAGTTCGTGCTGATCGACTGGTAATGCTTGTTCGTTTTTACTGTACTCTTTAAAATTAGCACAAAACCAATGAGGGAAATTTTTATTAATTCGCCAAACGGTTTCGCCAAACCTGCGTTTAGAGAGTGCTGCTCCGCCACATCCCGAATCGTTCGAGATTACTGCAGCAAAACGTTGGTCGGTAGCTCCTGCCCAAAGCGAAGTTTTTCCCAATCGCGAATGACCAAAAACAATAACTTTAGATTCATCAATATCATTATCTGTTTCAAAATAATCCATACAACGACTTAACCCCCAGCTCCATGCAGCGATACTCCCCCACTCATTATTAGCAGGTTCTTCCTGATTATCGTTATATAAAAGAGGATGAATTCCATCGGTAAAATCATCTTTATCGGGGTCAATTTCTCCATAATAAATTGTTGCCAAACCATAACCTGCATCAATAATTTTCTCGATAGCCCAACGGTTATCGCGGACACCGCGCGACTGCTCTGTAAGTTGATTATTTATAATACCGAACGACTCGTTATTACGTGCCCACGAATCAGAAATAATTACATTCACATCTTCAGTAACGGTATGATTTCCGTAAAAATTATACCCCATAAACAGAGGAGCCTTTTCAACATTTTTGGGCAAATAAATTAAAATTGTAAAATCCAGATTCAAATCATTTTTCTCAAAAGAGAGTTCAATTTGTTTACGATTAGCTTTCCCGTTAATTGCATCGTTACTCTCCTCAACCACTTCAACCGAAGATATTTTTAATTCGCCCGGTACTTTGCCATAAACATTTTCCGAGAAAAACTCAAGTAATTCAGGTCGGCGTTTTTTCTCCCATTTTTTTACATTTCGAACTTTTCTCCCATCGAATGTTTTTAACGGATTTGGAACAACAAATTGCGGCACTTTACTCTCGTCATAATTCACATCATTCCACTGCGAGAATGCAATTTGAGTTGTAAATATAAAGAGCAAAACAAACAGTAATATTTTCATCTTTAAAATCTTAATGAATAACAAATATTCTAATATTTCTGCAAAAGAGTCAATAATTTTCGGTCGAGTTTATGTCCATGCCAATCTTCGTAATCAACATCTTTTCTACCAGAATCTAATAGTCCAAAATCGCCCCTGAAATTCCATAGAGCATAACCAATTCCATAAGGTGTCAGCACATCTAAAACATCGCCAAACCACGCCAGAAAAACATCGTGCGGAGTCTCTTTCCAACTTCCGCACTCGCCACAATGCACTCCTACTCCTTGTTTTACGGCATCAATCCATGGTGCATAAAATTCTTGCAGATTTTTTTTACTGAACTCTTTTCCGTTAATTTTACCAGGCCAGACCGGTTTTGGAGCATCGTCAGGATTTTTAAAAACCCACGGCGCACGATAATGCGAAATATAATGGGGGAAATACCCCCGACAACTTTGACCAATATTCAAATCAAAAATTTCGGGAATTACATCGCTACCAACATTATTTCCATCGGCAATTACCAGATGATTCGGATTATATTTACGAATGGTTTCGGCAGCTTTTTTTGCAACTTTACGATACAAATCACCAGGGATGGCTCCTCGTTTAGAATACTGGTCATTCATATCTTCGCGTGTGCAAGGCTCGTTTACTAAATCGAAACTAATTTGCTTTGGCGATAGTGATGCAAATTGTTTTGCCCACATTCCCCAATGATAATAAAATGCCTCCTGTGCCTCATCGTCTTTCCACAAATTATATGGCTCGTTAAACCCGGCATTCACACAAAACCCCGGTGCACGGTGTAAATTTAAACTTACATGTAAACCGTGTTTGTTTGCTTTTTCGACTAACGCTTGCACATTATCGACTTCTTTCTGATTAATTTTATAAACCTCGGCCGGTGTTATATTTCTAGATGAATCGAAATTTACAAACCGTGGGTAAGCCATTGGCAGACGAACAAAATCGAATCCCCATTCTTCCATCCATTTAAAATCCTCTTCGGTAGAAGCACTTCCATATCCTCCAGCTTTTGGAGAGAAATAATCGAGCAGATTAAATCCTTTCCAGCGAGGTAATTTGTTCGATGCTATGTTGAATAAATTTGTGGCAGAAATATTTCCAACCACACCAACTCCGGCAGTTGCTAATCCTGTTGTTTTAATAAAATTTCGTCGTTCCATTTTAATAAACTTTTGATTTGCGTTAAAGTTACAATTTGAAGAGTAAATAGCAAGTAGGAAAAGTAAATAAAGACATTTTACTAAAGCAGTTTAAAACACTTTTTAAACCAACTCGCCTTCCATGGAGAAATCGGTAGCCGAAGTAATTTTCACATTGGCGAATTGTCCGATTAAACTTTTATCGTCACACGCAAAACGAATAATTAATTTTCCCTCGGTATGAGAAGACAAATAGCCCTCTTTTCTGTCGGTATTACGTACCAAAACACGAACGGTTTTTCCAATCATATTTTTATTATACGGCAAACTATGTTTCCTGAGTTCATCGGTTAAAACATGCAACCGCCGCTTTTTTTCGTCGGGCGGAATATCGTCAACCCAACGGTGGCTGGTAGCTCCGGGGCGAGGTGAATAAATTGCGGTGTACGACATATTAAATTTAAACTCTGCCATTGCAAGTCGCGAATTTTGAAACTGCTCTTCGGTTTCGCCTGTAAACCCAACAATAATATCGGTAAATAATGTTGATTGCGGAATTAGCCTGCGGATAGTTTTCACAATGTGGCGGTACTTTTTCATGTCGTGTTTCCGGTTCATATGCGACAAAACATCGTCGTCGCCACTTTGCATGGGCAAATGAATTTGCTTTCCGAGAACAGGATATTTTGCAACTACTTCAATAACTTCATCATTCATATCGCGCGGGTGCGGCGATGTAAAATAGACCCAAAAATCTTTTTTTATTTGATTTCCGTACTCTCCTATCTCACGCAATAACTGCGCAAAATTTATCTCCTCTCCCTTTTTGTCAAGTCCATAAGAGTTAACATTTTGCCCAAGCAAAGTAATTGTTTTATAACCCTGCGCAACTAACAATGCCAATTCGGTAATTATATCTTTCGAGGGACGCGAAACCTCACGACCGCGTGTATAAGGAACTGCACAAAAAGTACAGAATTTATCGCATCCGTTTTGAATTGGAATAAATGCCTCGAACTCCGATTTATAAGCTGGTTTTACATCCCAGAATTGCTCTATATTTTCGTTGTACGGATCGATTCCGACTTTCAGATGAGTTGGTGTTGTAACTCCGTATTGACTAATTATTTTAGGCAATTCGGGCAAATCTTTCATCTGAAAAGTAATATCGAAAAGCTTTAGGAATTTTTCGTGATCGCTGGGTAAAATACAACCCGAAATAAACGTAATCAGGTTTTTATTGTTTTTCCATTTATTCCATTTATAAATGCGCGAATAGACTTTATCGATTGCTTTTTGACGAACCGAGCACGCAATAATCCCAATCAATCCGGCATCATTTTCATCATCTGTCCATGTGTAACCAGCCTCGTCAAGCACCGATATTACTCGCTCGCTATCCGACAAATTCATCTGGCAACCTAATGTTATTACGTGGTATTTCATTCGTTTATTAAGATTTGTTCTAAATAAAATGCAAAAGTAAAAAATATATTGAATGAGACTGAAATAAAGATCTTTTTTGAGAATGAAGATATTCAATGTTAACAAGATGAGCGTATATCCGATTTACTCTTCGTCTTGAATATCAGGATTTTTTAGTTGTTCCTCCAAAAAAAACCTGCTCCTCTTCTGGCGACAACTAACCACCACCCAATGCTTTGTACAAACGAATGTACGAATTCAGCAAATTCAAACGATTTGACAAAAGATCTAATTGAGCTGAAAATGACTGTCGTTGCTGCTCCAAAACTTCGAGATAAGTAGTAGAACCTTCGTCGTATCTAACATGTGCCAACTCCTCGGAACCGATGGCTGTGGTAGTTCGCGACTCCTGAGCAACCAGCTCCTCCTTATAAGTTTCGATACTAACCAAGGCGTCTTCAACTTCACGAAAAACCTGAATTGTACGTTTTCCGTATTCGCTTGCCAGCAAACTTGCTTGGGCTGCTTCATTCATCCGTCTGTATTTCCCCCAAAACCTATCTCCCAACTCAATTCGGGATAAGCATAAAAATTACTGGAGTTGTTACCTGCCAAACCCGATGCACCAACGCCAAACCGGAGTGCCGGATATTGGTCGGCCTTTGTAAAGCCAATATTAAAGCTTTCAATAAAACCATCACCCGGAGCATAAACACAGGTAAACGACAACTCTAACTGTGAAGTTTAATATTTACATCAATTAAATACCCCGAAACACGAGGAGTAATACGTGTAATCCATAAAATAGGACTCGATTTCTTCTTTTTCGATTCCGGTTTTTCAATAACTTTCTCCGGTTTAGAAGTGCTTACCAGAAAACGCCAATTTATTCGTTACGCTTGTGCTGAAAACAAACATTTACAAAAGTAAACTTATTGTTATTCAGCACTTCGCAAGCCTCGAACTTGACGTTTTCTGACTAAGCACTTAAAAATGAAGAGTTTTCGTGCAGAGACTAATTAATTTATTTTTTATTTTTTGAGATAAATATCGTTTTTAAATAAAGAGCGAACAAAAGCATTATTTTATTACGACATTTTAATTTAAACAACTTATCAATAAATGTTGTTTAATATTTCTATATTGTTAGTCAAAAAATATATACCATGTTACTAAAAGAATATTCATCACAATTTTTTAAATCAACCCTTACATTTTTATTACTGTTTTTTGTCCTTTCGGGAAGTATATTTTCGCAGGAAAAAGAGGTAGAAAAAGAACAAAAAACAGAAACGATTATAGAAAAAGCTATTGCCATAAATGATATTTCAACTGAATCGGAGAAACTGGTTCAACGTATTTTAAAACTTCGCGATATATTAAAACCAAGTGAAGAAATTAATATTATTGATTCGTTGATAGCCAAATCTGAATTGAAAATAATCTTAAAACGAGATTCTCTTTATTCGAAAATTGAAGGCATGTCGCAACGTAGATTAAAAGCAAAAATGGTAGAGTGGGGTAATTACAAAATTAGTTTAAAGAATTACCAGGATGTTATGAGCAACCGTTTGGCAGATGTGACTGATGTAAATAAAGAGATGCTCAACGAATTAGAGAAATGGAATCTTACAAAAGAAAAATTAAGTGTCGCTGCAAAAGAAGGAGATGTTTATTCAACTATTGATACTGTTATCAATTCTCTTGAAGAGATAGTTCAAATTTCAATTGTAAGAATCGATAGTATATTTATTATCCAGAGAAACTTAACAAATCTGGTATTATCAACCGATAAAGTTATTTCTGAAATACGAAAAGTACAGCATCAGTTGCAGCGAAATTATTTTGTTTTCGATGGTCCTCTAATATGGCAATTAAATAAAATAGACTCGATTGCAACAGACACAACAAACAAAATTTCAACCAATTCATTAACTTCAATGAAATTGGAGATGGATGAAAATATTACTTCATTTAAAGACTTTTTTAGTAAAAACCAAAAAACTGCAATATTTCAGATTCTCTTTTTATTAGCTATTTTAATATTGCTTATTGTTGTAAAAAAACAATGGCATAAAGAACTAGGAGAACATACAGTTCAGGCTGAAAAAGAGACGATTATGATTTTAAAACATCCTGTTGCATCAACTCTTGCGGTAGGGTTACTAATTTCTGCATTTTTCTATAAATTACTAATTCCTACAGTTATCGAAATCCATATAATAATAATTCTCTCTGCTACTACATATTTGCTACCTCGTCTTTCAACAAAACGATTTACTATTTTTCTATCACTTTTACTATTCATATATGTTTCAAACATTGTGGAATCGTACTTAGTTATACAATCATTCTTATATCGTTTTATACTACTATTAAGTGCGCTCACTTTAATTTTTGCTATGATTATCGGCCAAAGAGAGATTAAGAAAAAACCAGAATTCTATCTGCATTTAAAAGTACTTTTCAAATATTTGGTTCCTGTTTCCATACTATTATTAGTTGCCGCTGTAGTTGCCAATATTATTGGAATGGTACATTTATCGTTCTTTTTAATTAGAGGGATATTGTTCTCAACTATTCTTGGAGTAGTAGTTTATCTAACGGTTAAAATTATTACCAGTATTTTTGTTCTACTAATTCAATTTGTAAATTCTACTAATACCCAAGCGTTTTCAACAATGGTTAAAGTTGCACAAAAACGACTAAAACCCATACTTTTTTTAATAGGATTATTTGTTTGGATTATATTCTCTTTAAAGAGTTTTGAACTATATGAATATTTGCTGGAAAATATAAATGAATTATTATTAATTGAGTGGAGAATCAGTAATCTGACAATCTCGGTGGGTGGTATTTTAAGCTTTGGTTCAATTTTTATGTTTGCAATATTACTGGCTAATCTTGTAGCAGCAATACTACAAGACGAATGGCTAATTAAACTATTACCCCGGGGAGTTGCTCCGGCAATCTCGTTAATGCTACGTATAATTATTATTACAATAGGATTATATGCATCTCTTACGGCTGCCAAAGTTCCTTTAAATCAATTGGGTTTTATTGTTGGTGCATTAGGTGTTGGTATCGGTTTTGGTTTACAAAATATAGTTTTGAATTTTGTTGCCGGTCTTATTCTGGCATTCGAACGACCAATTAATCTGGGAGACACAATTGAAGTTGATATGGAAAAAGGGATTGTAACAAGTATTGGTGTTCGTTCGAGTAATATAAAAACCTACACGGGTGCAGAGGCGATTATTCCCAATGGCGATTTAATCTCTAAAAAAGTTATAAACTGGACGCTTTCAAACCGCGATCGCCGCTCGAGAGTATTAATGAAAACTGCTATTATTGCTAATCCTGAGGAGGTAATTGAAATGTTTAACCAAATTGCTTCTGAACAACCAAGTGTTTTTCACGATCCTGCGCCATGGACTCATTTTTACGGATTCAATCTGGAAGGAAACCTCGATTTTGCACTTCATTACTGGACTTCGTTTGACGACACACTCTCTACTGACAACGATATTGCTTTGAAAATTTATCAGAAATTAAAAGAAAAAGGGATCCAGGCGCCTATTCCAACAAGGAGGGTTATTTCGGACTAATAATACCAGAATGCAAGACTTTAAATCGTGAAACGAACATGAATAATATCAACACACAACTTGTCCCGGTTTGCCGGGAGGATAATGATTAGTTTTTATTTGAGTATTTGTAGTGAAAAACACAAACAGATGAAACAGTTAAAATTAAGAAAATTATTTCCCTTATTATTAGTAATACTTTCCATTTTTAGTTGCACCGAAGCAATTATTGATGATTACGATTTTGCTAAAGGTATTAATATTACAACCGATAAAACTGTCTATCAAAAATCTGATACAATTAGTTTGTTACTGGAAAATTATTCTGAATTTACTGTTATCGTAGGGAAACGGTGTAACAGGTGGCTCGAAATGGCATATCAGGAAAAAGTTGATGAGAAATGGTCATCAGATAAATATTTTCAGTATATGTTTTTGAAATGCCCTACTTTTTTAGATACAATTCATACAAATAACTCAGACACATTTCTGTTACCATCCGATTTTTTTGATAACACAACTACATTCAGATTACATGTTCCGTGTTACATTGCAGATAAAGACACAAGTATTGTAGTTGTCTCAAATATATTTGAAATTGAGAAATAGATTAGACATAAAAAAAGGCTGCCGAAGCAACCTTTTTTTATGAAGTTTTTTTGGTCTTTGTACTCAATACTAATTACTTTTTACTTTCTATAGTAACCCACGTTTTTTAAGAAGTGGTTCTTTAGAAGGTTCTTGTCCACGGAAGTTTTTATAAATAGTCATTCCATCGTCCGACCCACATTTTTCCAGAAGTGTTCTGAATTTTGCTGCGTATTCAGGATTGAAAATATCGCCCGATTGTTTAAAAGCATCAAATGCATCGGAATCTAAAACAGCAGCCCAAATATAAACGTAGTACCCTGCCGAATAACCATCGCCTGAGAAAATATGTGAAAAATAGGTGCTGCGGTAACGAGGAAGAAACTCAGGAATTAACCCAATTTTATCCATCTGACTTTTTTCAAATGCGTTAACATCATCAATCACAGAATTCTTAACGGTATGATAATCAAGGTCGAGAAGTGATGCGGCAACATATTCGCCGGTAATAAATCCTTGATTAAACGTTCCGCTTTTTATTAACTTATCCAATAATTCATCGGGAATAACTTCTCCGGTTTTATAATGTTTGGCGTAAACTTTTATTACTTCCGGGTCTGCTGCCCAGTTTTCCATAATTTGCGACGGTAATTCAATAAAATCGCGAGGCACACTTCCAATGGTTCTATTGTATTTCCCATCAACAAACATAAAATGCAAGGCATGTCCGAACTCATGAAAAAATGTAGATACCTCATCGAAACTCAACAATGCCGGAGTATCGCCGGCAGGGCGTGTAAAATTCATTACAATCGAACCAACCTGAGGAATGCGTTTCCCGTTTCTGTACGTAACATCGCGAAAAGCAGTTGACCACGCTCCAACTCTTTTCCCGTCGCGGGGATGAAAATCCATGTACAAAATTGCCAAGTGCGAACCATCGGCCTCAAGTACTTCGTAAGCAGTTGCTTCTTCGTTGTATGTAGGCAAATCTTTGCGTTCGATAAACTTTAATCCATAAAGATTTTCAACTACATAAAAAATTCCTTTTTTTGCTGCTTCCAAACTAAAATATGGTTTTATTTCAGCTTCATCTAAATCAAACTTCTCGTTGCGTAACTTTTCCGAATAGTACCACCAGTCCCACGATTCCAATTTAATATCAGCACCTTCACGATCGGCAATTGCCTGCATCTCTTTAACATCCTGTTTTGCCATTTCAAGAGATGGCACCCATAACTCCATCAAAAAATCGTAAACTGCCTTCGGAGTTTTTGCCATATTAACGTCAATTTTATATGCTGCAAAATTCTCAAAACCAAGCAGTTTTGCACGCTGGTCGCGTAGTTTTACAATTTTTTTGATAATCTCTTTATTATCATTTTTATTATCGTTGTCGCCACGCATAAAATAGCCACGGTACAATTTCTCTCGCAAGGCACGTTTTTCTGAAAACTGAAGAAACGGAATCCAACTAGGTTTTGCCAAAGTAAAAACCCATTTTCCATCTTCTCCTACTTTTTTGGCAGCAGTTGCAGCTCTTGTAATAACATCATCGGGCAAACCGGCAAGGTCGTCTTTTTTATCAATTACCAGCTTGAAATTTTTATTGGTTTCTGCCAATAAGTTTTCGCCAAACTGAATATACAAAGCAGCGAGCTCAGTATTTACTACTTTTAAAATCTCCTGATCATCAACAGATAAATTAGCACCGTTACGTTCAAAATCTTTATAATATTTTTCGGTTACACGAATTTGCTGGTCGTCTAAACCACTCTCATTTCTTTTTTCGTAAACTGCTTTAATTTTTTTAAAAAGACCGGCATTCATCGAAATATTATTCCAATGTTCTGTTTTTATGGGAGAAAGCTCGCGAGCAACTGCCTGCATTTCGTCGTTGGTGTTGGCACCATTTAATGGTCCAAAAACACTACTGACTTTATCCAATAACTCGCCCGATTTATCAAATGCCAAAATAGTATTTTCAAAATTAGGTTCATCGCTGTTGGCAACAATCGCATCTATTTCAGCCTGATGCTGTTTTATGCCTTCGATGGTTGCCGGCACGTAATGTTCAACTTTAATTTTGTTGAACGGAGGAACACCAAACGGCGTTGTCCACTCAGTAAAAAACGGATTTTCCATAGAAGTACTCTCTTTTTTTTGAGTTTGACACGAACTAATTGCCAACCCTGTTACAAAAATTATAAATAGTAATTTTTTCATATTAATAGATTTATGTAGTAAAAATTTTGGCACAAGATAATTATTATTGAATAGCAGAGTTATGACGGAATTCACAGTTTTAGGGTTTGTCTTGAATAAGGAAATATTGATCTTCGTATTATTCAACCACTGCTCCACAGTCTTTACAAACATATTTTACTTTACTAAATAATTTGTCGGTTGGTGTGTTTGCCCCCAGCAAAGTAAATAATATTGAAAAAAATAACTGAATTTTTTTCAATATGCTTACTTTCATTTTAACTCTCTCTGATCCACATTTCTGGCAAACAAGTTTTATTTTTCCGAAAGGCAGTTCCCCTGTTTCAATCATAATCTCTTTTGCCCGCTCCAAATCGGTATCTGCAATTTGTAACTCAACCGAAAATGCGGGAATATGATTTAGCACCTGCGTTGTAAGTTCATTTTTTAACCTGCACTCTATTCCTTCCGATTCTAAACGGCTTTTTAATACCGTTAAATCTTGATTATAATGAGATTCCTTTATTGTTACTAATTTCATATGTTTATAATTATTTGTTTTTTAACGGCAACATATGTATCTCGCATATAATCATGCTCCTCCCGACAAATCGGGACAAGTTGTGTATTAAAACTTATCATGCTCGTTTCATTTAGTGATATTAAAAATTATTTATTCCCCACTATTTAATCACCGGGTGAACTAAAAGTCAATAGGTAACACACAAACTGTAAACTCAAACTTTCGACTCTTCCTTTTTTTTTACTACAACTGAAAACTGCGATTGCAATTTTCTACTTCCCCAGTTTATAAATACGTTCCATCAGTTGCCATTTTTCGTCGGCGGTGGCATCGGCAGAAGTTTTTTGGAAACGAGAAACGTAGGCTTCCCATTCTGATTGTCGCGGTTTTGTTGCAAGCTCTTTCATCGCCTTGTCGTGGTCAAAATCCGGCACTGTATCCATTATCATAAAAAGCTGTGTCCCAAAAATATAGATTTCCATGTCGGTAATTCCCACATCGCGCATTCCCTGCGTAATTTCGGGCCAAAAGGCATCGGCAGAATGAACCTTTTTATACTCTTCGATTAGAACAGAATCGTTCTCTAATTTTAAGGTTTTACAATATCTTTTATATTCTGCCATAAGATTCAAACTTATAATTGAGGATAAACTTTTAATGTGCGATAGCCATAAATTGCGATTACAACAAAACAGATAAACGGAAGTATAAATGAGAAGTTAACCGCCGGTATGGATAAAACAGTTACTTGGTCGATAATTTTTGCTTGTAGCGGTGGCATTAGTGCGCCGCCAACAATTGCCATTACCAAACCTGCCGCACCAAGTGTAGCATCGTCTTTTAAACCTCCCAAAGCAATTCCGTAAATTGTTGGGAACATTAGCGACATAAATGCCGAAGTGGCAACCAATAAATACAATCCGGGCATACCTTGAATTAAAATTACTCCGGTTGTGGTAATCATTCCTCCAACCGCAAACATAGTCAGCATTAACTTCGAATTCAGGTACTTCATTAAAAAAGTACTTATAAACCTACTGCTGATAAAAATTGCCATTGCAACAATATTATAATTCTGTGCTTCGGCTTTTGGTATTCCCAGATTATCGGCATACTGAATGATAAAAGTCCAACACATAATTTGAGCACCCACATAAAACACCTGTGCAATTACTCCCTCGCGATATTTAATATTTTTGATTAGATTTTTAAACGAGTCCATTGCATGAATTTCATGATCGGCTTCTGCGCGTTTAGGCATTTTATAAAGTACTATTACAATTAACATTGCAATTACAACAAACCCTAAAATCACATACGGATTGCGGATAATGCCCAAATCGTGAGTTCTGATTACCGCTTTTTCGGCAGCACTTAATGTTTCGAAAATCAGGTTTCCGGCGGCATCTCTTTTGTCGGAATCGAGTGCCGATAAAATTACTTTCGAAGCTACAAACATCCCCAAAATAGAGCCCATCGGGTTAAAGGATTGTGCAAGGTTTAACCGCCGTGTTGCAGTCTCCTCATCGCCCATCGACAAAATATACGGGTTTGCTGTGGTTTCTAAAAATGCCAGTCCAAAAGTTAATATGTATAATGAAACTAAGAAAAATCCAAATACCTCGAATTGTGCAGCCGGAAAAAATAGAAGCGCACCCACCGCATAAAGCGATAATCCAACAATAATTCCCATTTTATAGCTGTACCTTTTAATAATTAATGCAGCCGGAATTGCCATGGTTGCATAGCCACCGTAAAAAGCAAACTGCACCATAGATGCCTTAAAATTCGAAATTTCCATAACAGTTTGAAATGCCGCAACCATGGGGTTTGTAATGTCGTTGGCAAACCCCCACAAGGCAAAAAGTGAGGTAATTAAAATAAATGGCACGAGGTATTTTTTCTCTACCACAATTGCTTTTGAATTCTTCATAATTATATTTTGATCTGTTTTTTTTCGTAAAAATGTAAAATTAATTTACCAATAACAACCTGTGCTTGCAGGTAATGACAATTACAAGTATTGCTTTTTACCTTTAGCTTTTAACTGCTCAACTATTTCCTTTACATCCTCAGCATTTTCGCGCTTGCAAACTAACGTTGTATTTCCATCCTGAACTACAATTACATCATCGAGTCCGATTAGAGCTATTAAACCGTTTTCAGAGTGGATGTATGAATTTTTTGAATTGAGGAAAATAGATTCGCCACTTCCGGCATTACCATTGTTATCTTTTTTATCGGTAAGATAAACCGATTCCCAGCTCCCCAAATCGTTCCAGTCGAAATTACCTTCTACCAAATAGATGTTTTTTGCGTGTTCCATAATTCCGTAATCAACCGAGATACTTTCTACCGCCCGATAAATTGTATCTAAAGTTTGTTCGTAATTGGGTGTTCCAAAATCGGCTTGTATTTTTTTCAGGTCGTTGTACAAACCGGGGGCAAATTGTTTTATTGAATCGACAAATACTGAAATTTTAAAAATGAAAAGACCACTGTTCCAATAAAATCCGCCCTGTTTTAAATAATGGGTTGCTGTTTGTTCGTCAGGTTTTTCAACAAAACGTTCAACTTTAAATTGCTTTATTTTTTCGTTTCCTGTAATATCCTCGGCAGTTTTAACATAGCCAAAACCGGTTGCCGGAAAGGTTGGATTTATTCCGAGTGTTACAATACCGTCTAATTCGTTGGCAATTTTAGCTGCTGCCAAAACGGTATCTTTAAAAAGCTCGTTGTTTTTTATTAAATGGTCTGCCGGCGAAACAACCATAATTCCATCGGGGTTCTCTTTTTCGGCAAGCATTGCAGCCAGCCCAATGCAAGGCAACGTATTTTTACCAACAGGTTCGTAAATCAGATTCTCTTTTGGAAGCATTGATGTTTGTTCCTCTAAAACCCCTGCCTGACTTTTGCCCGAAACGATGTAAATATTATCGGTATCGGTAAAAGTAGCAAACCGTTTAATTGTAGATTGTAACAGAGAATCGTCGCCGAACATATTCAAATACTGCTTTGGTTTTGCAGTTTTGCTTCGGGGCCAGAAACGTGTTCCGGCACCGCCTGCCATAATTAAAGTGTATAAATTTTGCATAAAACAGCCCTCTCTAACTCCCCCTGAGGGGGAGGATTTCTAAAATTTCAAATATATGGATAAATATCTTATTCTTGTTTTTGTTTTTAAAATCTTTCTCTTTCCCCTCGGGTGAAGGTCGGGATGGGGTTTTTAATACCTGATTTTCACTTTAATCGTTCCTTCAATTTTTTCCTCCGAAGGAAAAACGATGTAACCGCCACCGCTGCCCGAGGTAATTGCACCCGAATATTTTGGGAAATAGTTAGTTTGCATATCCTGCATCACCCAATCGGGAACTGTGTGTGGCAACATTTCGCTCCAGCATAAAAAAGTCTCTTTCATTGACTCGCCTAACAATTGCACATCTTTTTTCAGAATGGCTTCGTAACATGAATCGGCCGATTTGCCCAATATTTTTATTATTGCAGGATCGAGATTTTTTTTCAGAATTGGATTATAACCGTCGGGGCGAGGTTTCAGTGGTGCAAAATGCAACACTTCCGAAAGCCATTCGCAGGTTTCTCTGTCAACAGTATTTTCAATATTTTTTGGCCAGAACTTACCGTTATAATCAATGCGACTCACGCCGGGAACCAACAATCCGATGTGGTCTTGCGAACCGGAAATATATTCAGACCCCGGAGGATTTTCGGCGCCAAAAAGAAGTTGCGCGTTGCGAACCGGATCGCCTGCAGGATATTCATCGCCCCACAATTCCATGGCAACTTTTCGCGAGCTGGTTGCCATTCCCGAGCGGTCGTTAAAATCTATAGTCGGATAAATCTGAGCAACTACAACCGAGCCCGGATGTTTTTTAGAAACCCAGGGTTGATCCATCCAGCCGCCCGCAAGACAAACCCGGTACGGAAATTTTAGCTCTTTTTTCGAATCGGAACTGGAACGAGCCGGTAAACCCTCTTCCGGAATACGTTCCAAAACAACCAGCTCAACTCCGTTTGCTTCGCATAATTTCTTTTTTCCTTCTGTAAATCCGTCTGAATTTACAAGAAAGATATCGGGTTTCAGGTTTTTCATATCCTCTTCGAAATCCAACATTCCCATTCCCGACGAAACATTGGCCTTCTCGACATAGCGCACGGCACCCACCATATATTTGCGTTCTTCTTCCGAGAAATAGGGTGCTTTTCCTTTTAACTGTTTGATGTTTTTATCCTTGCCAACATAAACATGCAACTTTCCATATTCGGCAGCGGTTTTAAAAAATGCCACATGTCCGGCATGAAGCAAGTCGTAACAACCGCTTACCATCACTATTTTATCTCTCATTTTTTTGGATTTTAGATTTTTAGAAGTGAGTATTGAGACAGATGTTTTAAATCGGATAATAAAGATTAAGAGTTTTGATTCTCGTACACATTACTCATTGTGAATTCCTAACTGCATTTTTTTAAAAACCCCTCTCCGACATGCGAAGAGGGGTAAAAAAATACCCCGCTAATTTTGAAATCAGCGAGGTTTGTAAGGTAATTATTTTCTCGCAGCAATCATCTGCTCTTTAATCCAGTCGTATGTTTTTTTCATCCCCTCTTTTAGCGGATACGATGGTGCCCAGTTTATATACTCTTTTATTAAAGTATTGTCGCTGTTACGTCCGCGAACACCTTTTGGAGCTGACAAATCGTATGTGCGCTTTAGTTTTGTTCCGGCAATTTCTTCCACATAATCAACCAGTTGGTTTATGGAAACCATTTCGTCACTGCCTAAATTTATCGGCTCTTCAATTCCGCTGTACATAATTTTCAGAATTCCTTCAACACACTCATCGATGTACATAAATGAGCGGGTTTGCTCGCCGTCTCCCCAAATATTAATCTCTTTATTTCCGGAGAATTCACTGTCAATCACTTTGCGGCACATGGCGGCCGGTGCTTTTTCGCGCCCACCATCGTAAGTTCCAAACGGGCCATAAACATTATGGAAACGAGCAACACGAGTAGTTAAATTAAAATCTTCGGTAAAATGGCGACACATTCTTTCCGAGAAAAGTTTTTCCCATCCGTAACCATCTTCTGCCATTGCCGGATAGGCATCGGCCTCTTTTAACCCCGGGTTATTTACATCCGTTTGTTTTGTTGCATTGTAAACACATGCCGACGAAGCGTAGAAAAAGCGTGTAATTCCTAAATCGCGTGCAGCCATTAAAAGATGTGTGTTAATTAAAACACTCAACATACAATCGGCTTTGTTATTTTCGATAAAACCCATCCCGCCCATATCGGCAGCGAGATTATATATTTCGTTGTACCCGTTTGCTGCAGTGTAACAATTTGCTTTGTCGTTTAAATCGAGAACGAGATTGTCACAATCGTTGTGTACCTGATACCACTCAGTTATTGGTTTTTTGTCAACAACCCGGACGTGATGCCCCATGTCAGCCAATTTTCTTGCGAGGTGACCACCAATAAAACCGCCGCCACCAGCTATTAAAATTCTTTTCATTTTGTTCTGTTTTAAATTTTATTTTCAGTGCAAATGTCAACAATATTTTTACGCTCTGCAACTGCTAAAACCGTATGTTTTTCCGCAAAGGTTTGCGCAAAGGTTTGCGGTTGGAAAAAGATGTTGTAAAACATTTTTATTGGATGCTTTTTAATAGTTCGTTTGCAATGTTACCACTTGCAATTCGCATAATACTCTCTTCAGACCAACCAAAGCTCAACAAATTAATACTACCATACCAGCTTATTCTTTGGTCGATAACCGCAAACTTTTGATGTATTTTTGATTTAAAAATTACATGTACACCGGAATTTTCCAGCACTAAAAAAACAGCCTTTAAAACATCTCTTTTGTTCTCTGCAAAATCTATTACCGGTCTCGTTATTATTGTTATTTCAACATTCTTTTCAATTGCTTGAATAAAGAAAGGTATCATTTGTTCCACACGCTTTTTAGTAATAAACGGGCTTACAATTTGTATTTGTGTTGAAGCTCTTTCAATATCATTCAAATAAACCGGGAAGAAACTTTGTTTGTCAAAAATAATGTCGATTGGAGCTCCGGGTATTGTTTCGGCTTTTGTTTTATATCCTATAGAAGCGTAACCTTTTAACCTCTTTCCATACATTCTCTCGAGAACTTTGACATGAATATCGACATAATCAAAAATTTGCACTTCCGTTTTCTTTTCGTGTAACCGATGTAGCCTGCCGGCATACTGTTGTAATGTTCCTTTCCATGCTATAGGCATAGTTAAAAACAGAGTATCTAAACGCGGCTCATCAAATCCTTCTCCTATAAAACTGCCTGTGGCAACTAATACAAAGGGTTTATTTTTAGGTATTGTTGATATTTGTGCTAATGTTTCCAATGTTTTTTTATTTCCCATTCCACCTGTAAGGCTGATAATATTTGGAATCTGCCTGCTCAAAATTTTCGTCAGTGTTTTTACGTGTGCAACTCTCCCGGTAAGAACCAAAATATTTCTACCATTTTTGAAACATTCTACAACATCATCGGCAATAAGTGAATTTCGTATTTCATCATTTACCAATTCAGAATAAATATCTTGTATAGTTAGTTCATCATCCTTTTTTATGTTCCCAACATTGAAGGAGGTGAATCTTGGAATTAAAATATGCTCAAACGGTCGCTTCTCTGCCATGTATTTTGCATCGACCAAATACCGAACGGGACCACAATAGAAAAATATAATTGGATGATGACCGTCGGGTCTTGATGGTGTTGCAGTTAATCCATAAATATATTTGGCAGGAGTATTTCTCAGGATTTGTTCGAAACTGAAAGCCGGAATATGATGACATTCATCAACAATTATCATCCCATAGTTTTTCAAATAATCACCTATTTCCCCTTTTGAATTTATCGACTGCATAATGGCTACATCAATTATGCAACTTAACTGATTTTTACCCGCCCCCAACTGACCAATTACTTCTAAATTCTTTTTCTTCCCTCTTTTACTTTGAAGCTCAGGTTGAGGAATCTCATTAATTTCCAGAAACTCCTTTAATCGCTCTTTCCATTGCGAAAGTAATTGTTGCCTATGTACTAAAATAAGGGTATTAACCTTTCTGATACTTATCAGTTTTGCGCCTATTACTGTTTTTCCGAACGCCGTTGTTGCAGAAAGAACGCCGTTGTTGAATTTAACAAGTGCGTTAACAGCGTGCTGCTGCTCTGGCCAAAGTTCCCCTTTAAACTCCACATTTATCGGGCTTCCATGGTTGGTTTTATCAACCTGACACACTTTTGTCTTATATTTCTCAAACAAATGTTTTACATCTTCTTCACATCCACGGGGCAATCCCAAATAGTCTTTAAAATCATCGGAACAGGAAATTATACGTGGCTTATTATATGTAGGCATTCTCATTGCCTGAGCTTTATAAAACTCCGGGTTTTTGAAAGCAGCCAACCGTTGTAGTGCGTTTAAGGTTTTCTGTGCCAATCCTTCTTTTCTGATGTATAGCATTGATGATTTTACAATTTCAATTTCAGCCGGAAAGTCTTTGCTGTTTAGCTTTGTAACTCTTTCTTTCCATGGCTTTTCAATCTCTTTGTCGTAATTTTTCAATATTCCTAACTCATCATCTTTGCCCAGCTTTTTAATGTAAACATTCAGCTCTTCAACAGTTATCCTTTGCACCCCGGCAATAAATGTCCACTGATCCCGAACCGGTTCAAAGTTTTTATCAACGAAGAGGGTATTCCCATTATTTCTTGCCTTTTTTTGAAGCGGTAAAGCAATGAGGTTTCCCAAACCTCCCTTGGGCATTGTATCCTGATTTGGAAATAAACGATCATACGATTTAAATGAAATTTCATATCGTTCTCCCATTGAATATGTAAGTAACGATGAGCCAAATTTTCTCGCCAAAGTGGCGGGCATTTCCTCTTTAAAGAAAAACCATATATGACCTCCATTACCGGACATAGAACGCTCAACAGCGACAGGAATATCGAACTTGGTGCATATCTTCCGAACAACTGAAATATCCTTTCTCCAACCTTCCTTGTCAAAATCAATTGCCAAAAAATTACAGTTTTCCTCAACACTTAACGGATATATTCCAATTACAATTTCGCCTAAAAGATGTTGCTCAATAACATGCTCGTTTAATGGCGAATATAACTTGTGCTTACATTTTGAACATTTAATTTTCGGCTTGAGGCACAGTCCCGTAACCCACTCGTTGCTACATACCGGGCTGTATCCGGATTGACCTTTTTTATTTTCCCATCTTTTTGCATAAACATCGTTTCTGCCTTTGAATAGCGACATAAAGAGCACTATTTTTTCCTCTTTTGAAGATTTTTTACTAACAGCTTTTTTGCCATGCAAAATATCTTCCGAGAGATATTTATTAGTTTGAAAATCAATTTTTTCAAGCTTGTCTTTATTGAACAAAGTTCGTTGTATTGGTTCAACTGGCTCTTCTAATTCAGAAATGCCGCTTGTTGCCGCCATTTTGTTAATTTCCAATTTCAGGAGTTTGTTCTCCTCCAGTAAAGCCAGATACTTTTTATACAATTCGCTATATTCCATAAATCAATATTTGCCGAAGCATAAAGATATTAAGGATTCCACCCGATTGCAACTCTGATATTGTTACGAGTATAAAAACTGAAACAGTAATTATCGAATAAAAAATATGGTAGTCATTAATTTATCCACAAATGGCTACATCCATAACGAAACATTCTATTAAAGCTGTTTTAAGTAATTATATTTGGCTATAACTAAAAATATAATTACATTTATAGCCAAATATAGAGTTATGCAAAAATTTGTAGGACGTAGAAAAGAGATAGCTACCATGCATAAATTACTGACATCAGAAAAGTCTGAATTTTTGGTAGTTTATGGAAGGCGACGCGTTGGGAAAACATTTCTTATACGCGAAGCTTACTCTCAAAAATTTACATTTCAAATAACGGGGCTGGCAAATGCAAAATTAAGTCAGCAGTTAATTAATTTTCATGTTGCATTGCAAAATGCCAACCCAAAAGGAGAATACACACCGGTAAAAAACTGGTTTTCGGCATTTCAGCTATTAATCTCTTTTCTTGAAAAATCGAAAGCCACGAAAAAAATAGTTTTTATTGACGAACTTCCGTGGTTCGATACGCGCAAATCGCAATTCATACAGGCATTGGAACATTTCTGGAACAGTTGGGCGGCGGCTCGCGACGACATAATTCTTGTGGCCTGCGGTTCTGCAACTTCGTGGATGATTAATAAACTGATAAACAATAAAGGGGGGCTTCACAACCGTGTAACAAAAAAAATCAGGTTAGCTCCGTTTACACTCAACGAATGCGAAAGTTTATTAAAATCTCGAAAAATTAATTTAGACAGGTATCAAATCATACAACTCTATATGTCGTTTGGAGGCATCCCGTTTTATTGGGACGAGGTTGTTCCGGGTTTGAGTGCCATGCAAAACATCGAGAATATTTGCTTTAACGAAAATGGATTGTTGCAAACTGAATTTTCGAATCTCTTTCGCTCTCTGTTCAATAATTACGAAAAGCATTTGAAAATTGTTTATGCGCTGGCAAAAAAATCGAAGGGGCTGACACGCGATGAAATCGTCACTTTGTCGGGGCTTCCGAATGCGGGGAGTACCACCCGTTTATTGGTTGAGTTGGAAGAGAGTGGGTTCATCAGAAAATATGTCCCTTTTGGTAAAAAGCAGCGGAACAGCCTCTACCAGTTGGTCGATTTTTACACCCACTTTTATTTGAAATTTATAAAAGGGGTGCAAATAATGAATACAAACAACTGGCTAAATATGATTGATACACCCGCCTACCGCGCATGGAGTGGCTACGCGTTCGAGCAGGTTTGCCTCTATCATCTGCCACAAATAAAACAGGCACTTGGCATTAGCGGCGTGCTCACATCTGTTTCGGCGTGGCGAAGTAAAAATTCGATTCCCGGTGCAGCGGTTGATTTGGTAATCGACAGGCGCGACCAGGTGATTAATTTGTGTGAAATGAAATTCTCGGTTAACCCGTTTATCGTAACAAAAAAATATGCCGGGGAACTACGAAATAAAGTGGGTGTTTTCAAAACGGAAACAAAAACAAGAAAATCTGTTTTCTTGACACTTATTACTACTTTTGGGATTCAGCAAAACAGCTACTTTGGAGGGCTGGTTCAAAATGAGATAAAAATGGGGGAGTTGTTTTTTCGGACCAAATAGTTTTGAAATACATTAAAATGGGCAGGAAACATACATCGTTAAAAGATTTGGCAACCGAGTTGGGGGTTTCAATTTCTACGGTTTCGAGGGCGTTGAAAAACCACCCCGACATCAGCCCCGGACTCACCAGTAAAATAAAGGAACTTGCGCACGAACGGAATTACACACCCAATCCGCTTGCCATGGGTTTGCTGCGCCAGCAAACTAAAATGATTGGCATAATTGTGCCCGACATTGTTACCCATTTTTACTCGTCAATTATTTCGGGAATTGAGGAAGTTGCCAAACAACACGGCTACTTTATTGTAATTGCCTCGTCGAACGAGTCGGTTGAAAAGGAGATTGAATCGGTGGATAATTTGCTAAAATCGCGGGTTGAAGGTTTTATTGTTTGTGTGAGCCAGGAGACAAAAAATCCGAAGCATTTTGAAAAACTTATCCGGAATGAAATACCGTTGGTTTTTTTCGACCGGATTTGCGAAACGCTGGAAGTGCCTTCGGTAATTGCCGATGGCGAAGATGCGGCGATAAGAATTACCAAACATTTTTTTGAAAACGGGTGCAAAAGGATTGCATACATTTCGGGACCTGAACATTTGAATATTTCAAAGAGCCGAAAAGAAGGTTACTTGAAAGGGTTAAAAAAGTGTGGATTGAAATTCGATGCTCAACTGCTCACTGAATGCAATCTCAGTTTTGAAGATGCAACGATAGCAACCAGACAACTCCTTCAATTAAAAAAAATACCTGATGCAATTTTTGGGCTGAACGACACTATCGCTTTTGCTGCAATGAAAGAGATAAAAAAACAGAGTTTGAAAATACCGGACGACATCGCTTTGGTTGGGTTTACCGATGAGTTTCATTCTACAATTGTAGAACCAACATTAACATCGATAATACATCCAACAATAAAAATGGGGAGAGAATCAGCCGAACTATTTTTTCAGCTTATCGAGAAAGAGAGTAATTTTAAAAAGCAAGTTGTTTTAGAAACTGAGTTGGTCGTAAGGAAATCGTCAAAAAAACAAACTGTCATCAAACCACGGGATTATACATCTTAGCCTCAACTTCTCCTTTTGCAACACGCAGTGCATTCATCGCAAGTGCTTCCAGTTCATCTTCGCCGGGGTAAGTATAAACAGGGGCAATAAAACTTGTTTTTTGCTGAATATAACTTTCCAAACCTTTATTAAATGCCAGTCCGCCCGTTAACAAAATAGCATCAACTTTTCCTGCTAAAACCACCGCCATTTCTCCAATCTGTTTCGAAACCTGATAAAATAAAGCTTCCTGAATAAAGCAGGCTTTTTCGTTACCGGCATTTGCCATCTTCTCTACTTCGCGCGCATTATTTGTTCCGAGATAACTTACAAAACCGCCTTCACCTAAAATCATTCGCTGCACCTGCTCGTTTGAATAATTACCACTAAAACACAACTCAACTAATTGCCCGGCAGGCAAAGTTCCCGACCTCTCGGGACTAAAAGCACCTTCGCCGTTCAACCCATTATTTACATCAATTACTTTCCCAAATTTATGTGCACCAACCGAAACACCACCTCCCAAATGTGCAACTATCAAATTCAAATTTTCATACTTTGCTCCTACTTTTTTAGCATGAATTCGTGCAGTAGCTTTCTGATTAAGTGCATGAAAAATGGAACGTCTTTCGAATTTTGAATGACCTGAAATCCTTGCAATATCTTCCAGTTCGTCGGTAACAACCGGGTCGGCGATAAAAGCCTGTGCATTTGGAATTTGATGAGCAATAAAATCGGCAAGCATCGGCCCAAGATTACTGGCATGCTGTCCCATAATTCCTTCGCGAACATGTTTAAGCATTTGGTTATTCACCCGGTAAACTCCCGACTCCATAGGGTAAGTCATTCCACCCCGACCGATTATATATTTAATTGAATCTACATCAATTCCCTCTTCAACAAGTGTATCTATTATTAAACTTTTTCTGAAATCGAACTGGTCGATTACATTTTTATATGCCAGCAACTCATCAAACGAGTGCGTTATCGCTTTATTCAACACACATTTTGTATCGAAATAAACCGCAAATTTTGTGGATGTAGAACCCGGATTTATTGCCAGTATTCGGTGCATTATTTAACTGATTAGTGAAGCTAGCGCTATTGAATTCAGCTTTGTTTTTTCGCTATCGCCCCGCGACGAAACGATTGCCGGAACTTTTGCACCGGCAATAATACCCGCCATTTCGGCATTACAAAGTTTCGAGTTGGTTTTGTAAAAAACATTGGCAGCATCGATATTAGGGAAAAGCAAACAATCGGCATCGCCCATCACCGGTGAAGTAAATCCTTTAATTTCTGCCGATGCACGGTTTATTGCCACATCTAAAGCCATCGGCCCGTCAACAATTCCACCTTCAATTTGTCCGTGTTCCGACATTTTTGCAATTGTCGCCCCATCCATACACGATTGAATTGAGATAATAATTTGCTCGGTTGGTGCGATCACAGCTACTTTGGGATCTGGAATTCCCAGACCTTTAGCCGCCCGAATCAAATATCCGGTCATTAAAATTTTCTGTTTCAGATCGGGATACGGAATTACACCGGCATCACTAAAAATAAGCAGTTTATGATAATTCGGATTATCCATTACCGAAATATGACTTAACGTTGCGCGTGAGGGAAGCAGACCATACTCTTTTTTTAGCAAAACCCGCATAAATTTATCGGTTGAAACCATCCCTTTCATTATCAAATCGGCTTTTCCATCATGAATCATTTGAACCGCTTTCTCGGTTGCAGACTTCGAATTTTTAGTATCGATAATTTTATATTTGCTGATATCGATATTTAAGCTCCTCAACTTATCACTAATCTTCTCTTTACTACCCGTTAAAATTGGTTTTACAAATCCCATTTTAACTGCCTCATCGAGTGCTTCGAGAGTATTTACATCAACACCATTTACAACAACCAAACGTTTTGTAGGCTGTTTTGCAGCAGCTTCAAGTAAATCTTTAAAATTCTTCATCTGTTTTATTTTTTGCGAAGTTACAGGAAACTTACTTCCAAACCGACAATATTTTGTAGAATTTTTTATGTTTTATACCATAGCTAAAAAATACAAATCTTATGATATTTAACCAATCAACCAATTTTACGAGTAGTATGAAACCAAATCTAAATTACAACTTCTATTTTGCAAAATCATAAATAAAACGTTCAATTTTCAAACATTCATTTAACCTCACAATTACAACTTTAAATCACGAACCAAGGTCAACAAATTAGCCTCCGTTTACTTAATAGGTTATATCCAAAGTAAACCATCAAAATAAAATTAGTTTGAATTTACACAAAAGATGAGCACGGAAATTTAGTAAAAAAACATTTAAAACCTATCATGTATTAACATGTTTTATCGAATAAAGTTTAGGTGTTGTACAATATGTTGAATTCATTTCAAAAAAGTTTTTTTTATAGTACTTTCAAACCCTGAAAATTTATATAACTCAATAACCTAAAAAATTTTATTATGGTGAACAAGATTACAAGTTTAGCTGAATATCTTCAGAAGTATCAGGAAAGTGTAGCAAACCCGGATGAATTTTGGGGCAAAATTGCAGAGAGTCATTTCTGGCGTAAAAAATGGGATCAGGTTCTCGACTGGAAATTTGAAGGCGAAGGAGCACCCGATGTAAACTGGTTTAAAAATGGTAAGTTGAATATTACAGAGAATATTTTCGAACGTAATATGCACATGCGTAAAGATCAGGTTGCAATTATATGGGAACCAAACGACCCGAAAGAAGCAGAAGTCAGACTCACTTATAGCGAGCTTTTCGACAAAGTGAAACAATTTGCCAACGGGTTACAAAAGATAGGCGTTAAAAAAGGCGACCGTGTTGCTATTTATCTTCCGATGGTTCCCGAACTAGCTATTGCAATGTTGGCATGTGCCAGAATTGGTGCAATCCACTCAATTGTTTTTGCCGGTTTTTCTGCAACTGCATTAGCCGACCGAGTTAACGATGCCGAATCTAACGTAATAATTACGTCTGATGGTGGTTACCGTGGTACTAAAACCATTCCGTTAAAAGCAATTGTTGACGAGGCTGTCGAAAAATGTCCGACCGTTAAAAATACAATAGTATTAAAACGTACCGAAGAAGATATTAACTGGTTCGAAGGCAGAGACGTGTGGTGGCACGATTTAATTGAAGGTGTTTCTACTGATAATGTTGCCGAAGTGATGGACTCTGAAGACACGCTGTTTATCCTTTATACTTCGGGTTCAACCGGAAAACCAAAAGGTGTTTTGCACACTACGGCAGGTTATATGGTTTATGCTGAATACACTTTCAAAAATGTATTTCAGTACAGCGATGGCGATGTTTACTGGTGCACTGCCGATATTGGATGGGTAACCGGACATTCGTACATTGTTTACGGTCCACTATTAACTGGTGCTACATCAATTATGTTCGAAGGAGTACCAACCTGGCCGAATGCCGGTCGTTTCTGGGAAGTTGTTGACAAATATAAAGTGAACCAGTTTTATACTGCACCAACTGCAATTCGTGCTTTGGTTGCACAAGGCGACGACTGGGTTACTAAGCACGATTTAAGTTCATTAAAAGTTTTAGGGACTGTTGGTGAGCCAATAAACGAAGAGGCGTGGCGTTGGTATCACGATTTGGTTGGAAAAGGACGATGCCCAATTGTTGACACCTGGTGGCAAACCGAAACCGGTGGAATAATGATAACACCGATTGCAGGAATTACACCAACAAAACCTTCGCTGGCTACACTTCCTCTTCCGGGAGTTCAACCAATTTTAGTTGATCCCGAAGGCAACGAACTTAAAGGAAATAGTGTTGAAGGAATTTTATGTATTAAATACCCATGGCCGGGAATGTTACGATCACTTTATGGCGATCACGAAAGATGTTTCCAAACCTATTTTTCAGCATTTAAAGGACTGTATTTAACCGGCGACGGTGCTAAACGCGACGAGGAAGGTTACTACAGAATTATTGGTAGAATTGACGATGTAATAAATGTTTCAGGCCATCGTATAGGAACTGCCGAAGTTGAAGATGCAATTAACCAGCATCCAAAAGTAAATGAATCGGCTGTTGTTGGATATCCGCATGCAATAAAAGGTTCAGGAATTTATGCTTACGTAATTTGCGATGATCTGACCGATACAGAATTGGAAACTATTGAAGCAGAAATAAGGGCAACCGTAACAAAATATATTGGACCAATTGCAAAACCCGATATGATTCAGATTGTTAACGGATTACCAAAAACAAGATCAGGTAAAATTATGCGCCGCATACTTCGTAAAATCGGCGAAGGCGATGCTACTAATCTTGGCGACACTTCAACACTTCTTGACCCGGGAGTTGTTGACGATATTATTGATGGAGCCAAAGTAGAGGTAAAACGAAACGAATAACCAACAAAAAGACACCTTTTTTCAAAGGTGTCTTTTTTATTTAAAAACAACTTTCACAAAAAGCAACCAAATTATGAACAACCAAAAAACTTTTAACCGGGGATATGTTATCCTTGGTGCAGTCCTTATTCAACTGGCATTAGGCGCAATTTATGCCTGGTCAGTATTCACACCTTCTTTAATAGATGCCGGCTGGTCGAAATCAAACACACAATTAGTGTTTTCGGTGGGCTTGGTTGCATTTGCAGTTGTCATGGTTTTTGCCGGACGAAAACTTAATGTTTGGGGTCCGCAAAAACTAACGATGATGGGCGGTGCAATACTTGGCATCGGATATATTCTCGCCGGATTATTTGGCGGATCCAGCCTTATTTTACTAACTCTTTTTATAGGTTTAATTGGCGGCGGCGGAATAGGACTGGCATACGTTGTACCAATTGCCGTTGGTATGCGCTGGTTTCCAGATAAAAAAGGAATGATTACCGGACTTGCCGTAGCCGGTTTCGGATTTGGTGCAATGCTTTGGGTAAAACTTGCAGGTGCCTGGGGGCATTTAATCGACAACGTTGGCTTGTCCACAACATTTATTATATATGGTGTTGCATTTGCTATTATGGTTATTATTGGAGGATTATGGATGAAATTCCCAAAAGAAGGATGGGTTCCAATTGGTTTTAAAGGAGAAGCTTTTAAAAGAAGTGGCGGAACTTGTGAAGAGTGGGAATTTTCGTGTAAAGAGATGTTTTTCACACCTCAGTTTTATCTAATATTTTTAACATTTGTTTTTAGTGCAGGAGCCGGATTAATGTCAATCGGATTAATGAAACTATACCCGATGGAGGCACTTATGAACAATGGAATATCAGCAGCAGAAGCTAGTGCAATTGCGGGTACTGCCATGGCAGTATTTTTTGCCCTTGCCAACGGAATGGGTAGAATTGTTTGGGGAATTGTAAGCGATAAAATTGGCAGGAAAAAGTCGATAATTATTATGACTGCCACACAAGGAGTTATCGTAATTCTATTTACATACATGGCAGGAAACGAAATACTCCTCTACCTCGGCGCAACATTAATTGGGTTTAACTTTGGAGGCAATTTTGCCCTTTTCCCATCGTACACTGCCGATACTTTTGGAGCAAAAAGTGTTGGTATGAACTATCCATTTATTTTTCTGGCTTATGGAGTTGGTGGTTTGTTAGGACCAATTCTTGGAGGAAAACTTGGTGACACCGGCAATTTTTCATTGGCATTTACCATTTCGGGTATTGCAGTTTTACTTGGCACGGTACTCACGATACTGGTAAAACAAGCAAAAAAAGCAGATGGATAAAACATCGTTAACAGAGATACAGAACTCTTAATTTAGGAGTATCATAATTATTATACAACATAAATGGTTATGATTTATCTCTTTAATCCATCAAAATAAATATACCAATTTTGAAATTCTAGTTTCAAATAAAAACTTAATTACTAAAATAAAAATACTATCCGATGCCCATCAAAAAATTAAACAGCATTTTCAGACCAAAACGAATAGCGTTAATTGGTGTTTCAAATAATCCGAATAGCGTAGGAGGAATTACCTTGCGTAATTTAGTGGGAGGTGGATTTAACGGGGTAGTTTACCCGGTAAATCCAAAACGCGAAGCAGTATTCGGAATTCCGTGTTATCCCGATGTAAAAAGTCTGCCAAAAACACCTGATTTAGCGGTAATTATGACGGCTGCAAAATGGGTTCCTCAAATTATTAAAGATTGTGGAGAGGTAGGTATACATGGAGTGATAATAATGTCGGCCGGTTTTAAAGAGGCCGGCGATGAAGGAAAAGCTCTGGAAGCACAAGTAATGGCAGAAAAATCTAAGTTTCCCGACATGCGAATTATTGGTCCAAACTGTCTGGGAATTCTGGTTCCCGGTTTAAATATGAATGTAAGTTTTGCCGATGGAATGCCAAAAAAAGGTCACGTGGCTTTTATCTCTCAATCGGGTGCACTCTGTACTTCTGTACTCGACTGGGCTTACAATTCGAATATAGGATTCTCATATTTTGTTTCCATTGGAAATTCAATGGATGTGAATTTTGGAGATTTGATAGACTATTTTGGGCAAGATCCAAATACAAAATCGATTGTTTTATATGTTGAATCGCTGGCAAATGCCCGCACATTTATGTCGGCAGCGCGCGCTTTCTCCCGCGAAAAGCCAATTATTGTTTACAAGTCAGGCAGGTTTCCCGAGTCTGCGGCCGCCGCGGCATCACACACCGGAGCACTGGCTTCCGAAGATTCAATTTACGATGCAGTTTTCCGAAGGGCAGGTTTAGCACGTGTATTTGATTTTGGAAATATTTTTGATTTTACCGATTTGGTTGGCCGTCGCCGAATTCCGAAAGGAAATCGTCTGGCAATTGTAACAAATGCCGGCGGACCGGGAGTTATGGCAACCGATTCGTTAATTTCGCTGGGAGGTAAACTGGTAAAACTTACCGATGAAACAATGCAAAAACTCAACGATTACCTGCCACCTTTTTGGTCGCACGGAAATCCAATTGATGTACTTGGAGATGCCACTCCCGAACGTTTTGCCAAAACAACCGAAATTGTTTTAGAGGATAAAAAAGTAGATGCAGTATTAGTGCTGCTCACACCGCAGGCAATGACAGATCCGACTTCAACAGCCAAAGCAATTTCAGAACTTGCATCGAAAGCAACAAAATCGATTATGGCCGGCTGGCTTGGCGGAGCAGCAATGAGCGAAGGAATGCACATTTTCAATCAGGCAGGTATTTCGAGTTTTACTACTCCAGAACAGGCGATTCGTGCTTTTATGACACTTTCGAATTATTCGCAAAACCAGCAGGTTTTATATGAAACACCTAAAGAAGTGCCGGTTTCATTTCAATACGATCGTCACGAATTACGCGAGAAATATTTGAAAAATGTATTCCCAAAAGCTAAAATTCTAAACGAGGACGATTCCAAAATGTTAATTAACGACTACGGAATTAATACTACTCACCCTTTTCCTGCGGCAACAGAAGACGAAGCCGTTGCAATTGCAGAAGATAAAGGATATCCGGTGGTAATTAAAATTTACTCGCCCGATATAACCCATAAATCTGATGTTGGTGGTGTTGCACTGAATATTAAGAACGAAGATATGGTTCGTGCCACTTTCAGGAATATGATTAAAACTGCTTCTGAAAAAATGCCGGATGCAAGAATCGACGGTGTTACTATTCAGAAAATGGTAAATACAAATAATGGGATAGAATTAATAGTTGGCACAAAAAAGGATCCTATTTTCGGAACGGTAATGCTGGTAGGAATGGGTGGAACTACGGCAGAACTATTCAATGATAAACGACTGGAGTTTCCTCCGTTAAACGAGAATCTGGCACACGAAATGTTAAAGTCGCTGCAAATTTATCCACTACTGAAAGGATGGCGTGGCGATTCTCCTAAAAATATTGATAAACTAATTGAGGCTTTAATTCGTATGTCGTACCTCGCGGCAGATTACCCGGAAATTGAAGAGCTCGACATTAACCCGTTAATAGTAACTCCGGATGATGTAATTGCACTCGATGCCAGAATTGTAGTTGACGAAAAGTTGCTGGAAACTCCGACAAAAGAGTATTCGCATCTGATATTGCGCCCATATCCTGAAAGTTTAATCAAAAAAGCTACTTTGAAAGATGGAACAGAAATATTGCTTCGCCCAATAAAACCGGAAGACGAACCAATGTGGTTAGACCTGCTGGGAAGTTGTTCGAAAGAGTCTATTTATCACCGTTTTCGTTACGACTTCTATTTCGATTCGCACGAAATTGCATCGCAATTCTGTTTTATCGACTACGACCGCGAAATTGCAATTGTTGCCGAAGTAGAAAAAGATGGACGCAAACAACTTATCGGAGTTGGGCGTTTAATTGCCGACCCCGATGTGGAGATGATGGAGTACGCAATTTTAATTACCGATGCCTGGCAGAAAAAAGAGCTTGGTTTTACATTAACAAATTATTGTGTGGAGATTGCAAAATCGAGAGGTATTAAAAAATTGGCTGCCGAAACTACAAAAGATAACAAACCAATGATTTCGGTTTTCCGCAAGTTAAATTTCAAAATTAGATTTAACGAAGACACAACAGTTTCTGTTAATAAAGATATTTCCGAAGAATAATATATCTTAGCCCCCTATTACAATTCAGCGGGTGATTTAAAGTCGCCCGCTGAATATTTATGAATGAAAGAAAGAATGAATTCCGATAAAATAAAAGAGGCTGCCCAACTCATCAGAAAAGCGAAATATGCTGTCGCTTTTACCGGTGCAGGTATTTCAGTAGAAAGTGGAATTCCTCCCTTCCGTGGCGAAAACGGTCTTTGGAATACTACCGATCCAATTTTTTTAGAGATTGATTTTTTCAACAAAAAACCATTTCAGTCGTGGCAAAAAATAAAAGATATTTTTTATGATAAATTAGGTGATGCCAAACCAAATATGGCACATTTAACTTTGGCAAAAATGGAAAAACGTAGTTTTCTGGAAACAATAATTACACAAAACATCGACCATTTACATCAGGCAGCGGGCAGCAAAAATGTTTACGAACTACACGGAACGTATAAACAATTGGTTTGTACTGAGTGCAGTACTGAATATGATTTGAGCTTTGCCGATTTAAACTACCTTCCGCCAACTTGTTACATCTGCAAAGGAATACTCAAACCCGACATCGTTTTTTTTAATGAACCAATTCCACATTTTGCAAAAAAACGTTCGTTCGAAGAAGCCGAAAAAGCCGATGTTTTCATAATTATCGGAACTAATGCGGAGGTTTTACCCGCTGCAAGAATCCCTGAAGTAGCAAAAGAGCATGGTGCAAAAATCATCGAAATAAATATTCAACCATCCCACTATACAAATACAATTACCGATGTTTTTCTGGAAATGAAAGCCACCGAGGCGATGGCAGAAATTGGAAAATTACTCTATTTGTAGTCGATTATTTACTGTCCTTTTTTCTCAATATTTGTTCGTTATACAAATCGGATTATGAAGAATAGTATAATCTTTTTACGCCTATATTTCTATGGCATTTGGGCAATACGAATATCAGTAAAAAAAGCTCCTGCATTTGCTCCCGATACATATTGAGGAATATTATTTTTTATATCCACCGACTGCCGGTGAGTATGCCCGGCGAGTATAGTTAACAGATTGTCAGCATTAAAAACCTCATCGTAAAAATCCATTGTAACTTTAGTATGACCGCTTGCCCGCCATTTTTCGCGCCGTTCAATCTCAAAATTTTTATCCGAATTAGCACCCCACTCCGGATGTGCACAACCAAAACCTACCGGACGACCCGGCATATAAAGTGGAATATGCATCAATAAAATAAACGGGATATTACTTTTTACCTGAGTTTTAAAAAAATCGAGTTGTTCAGGCAAAATTTCGTAGGTAGAATTGTCGATACATACAAAGCTAATCCATTCAAATTATATTCAGCAAAAAGCGGATTGTTTCCCCGATACAGCGGTTTCAACCTCTTATTTGTCCATATCTCACGGAGTTGCTGCGAACTTCCTTTCATACCTTCGTAATGCCAATCGTGGTTACCCGCAATATATGCAAACGGAATTTCAGTCTCCTTTAATTTCTGAGAAACCCATTCAATACCAGCTTCCGAAGGGAAACTAAAGATATCGCCCGTTAATGCCAGAAAATCAACATTCTGTTCTTTTGCCAAATTCAAAGTTTGCTCGAAACTCTCTTTTGTGCTAAGCTCAGCCCCGGTTTGAAAATGGATATTGCTTTTGTACGCGGCCGCCATTCGCTTGCTATATCTCTGAAAAGGAACGCCGCGTTCATCGTCGATGGAAAGGTGAGTATCGGTAATATGAAATATTCTGGTTTCCGTAACAGGTGCATTCGTATAAATAGAAATCCTGTTTTTATCAGTCGAGAAAGTTCCCCTGATATTTTTTATTTTTTTCTTTGAGCTCAAACTAAACGAACTGACTGTCAGCCCAAAACCTGTTAAAGCTGTTGTGCTTAAAAAGTTACGTCGGTTCATAAAAATATTTTTTATGATTTATTGTAGAGTGCAAAATAGCACAAATTATCTAATTATTTTACAGGTTCGTTTAGCAACCAAATCAACGGATTGCGAATGGGCAAATTCCGTAAAACTTCACCGGTTTTCGGGTATCCTTCCAAGGTTTTCCATGTTTCAATATAATCCTGATTATTGTACGCTTTTCCTGCAAAAAGTAAAAATGGTTGTCGAACCGGCCACTCGTTGTAATACATTACATCGGGTTTATACGGCCAGCTTTTTTTGTCTTTAACGAATGGGAACATAAACTCAGCACCCAACTTCACACTCAATCCATCGGGTGTCGAGAATTTATACAGATTATTTTCCTTATCCGATAAAATTTCTGCACAGGTTGTAAATGCATCAATATTAAAAATTGAATATCCGTAAGGTTTTGTACGTTTTGTTTCCAAAGGAAACGAACCATCGTCGCCCATTTGATTTGGTAAAAGGACAGTTTTAAAACGATTCCTGCAAAACTCCAAAACTTCATTATTATTTGTTAACCGGGCAAATGCTCCAACCTGCATCACCCAGCAAGTACCATGGTTGTTTTTGGCGTTCATTTCGTCAATCCCATACTGGTGAGTTGTTAGCCAGTTAACAAACTCTGCGAACCATTTTTTAATTTCCACCAAAGATTTTTCGGGAAGCAGATTATTATTCTCCATAATTTCGACAGAACGAGCCACCTCGATTAAATGAATGGCATCGATTATTCCGATACCACGCCCGGTAACCCTACCTTTTATCGCCTGTACATAAAGTAAGCTGGGATTCATCCGTGTTTCGGGATTTACAAACCACGCCTCGAGATGTTTTTGCGTGGCTTCGACAAATTTTAAGTCGCCCGTTAAAAGGTAAGCCGATGTTTGCATTCCCACAATCCGGCTCAACCGAATCATTGCCAGCCGGTGTGCTACAAAATTTGCAGGATTGGTTTGACCATCTTTTCGAATATACGGACCGTCCGGGTTTTCGGGGTCGGGCCACCAGTAATCGCCTTCCGAATAGAAATCGTGTGCACCGCCGGCACTGCGTTTACAAATAGCGGCAGTTACCGTAGTTGGCAAACTATCGATATAACCGGTTGCCGTTTCAACAATATATTTTTGCTCTTCTCCTGAAATTATTGGAATTTTATTCTCTCCACAACCAACTATGAACAAAAGCAATAAACCAAGCGACAATAGATTCAAATTCATTTGTTTAAATAAAAGGAGCATATTTCTAATGAGAATATTTTTTAAAGTTATCTTATCGTTTTTACCCTTCTGCCTGTCGGCATCTCCCCTCAAAGAGGGGAGAATTTTCAAAAATGTTTTTTTTAAAACAATAAATTTAGCAGTATGATTATTTAGTCGCTTTTCCCTTTAAAAGGGAAAATTGGCGAAGCCAAAAGGGTAAAAGAATTAATATAATAAAAAAAAAATTGTCGTACACCCTTTGCTTTTTATTTTACCTCCGTAATTACAAACTCATTTTTCCCTTTCATTTTAGACTTTTTAACTTCAAACTTTATTCGTGTAACCCCATCTGGCCAGTATCTTTTTAGCCCGCTATCGGTTACTTCGTTAAACTTAATTTCCGGCGAAACTGTTTTGGAATCATATTTTAAATTCAACAAAAAACCATCGCCCTGCAATTGCAATAATCCATCGGCAACTTTAGATACGTTGCAGTATGTAACGAGATTTAAAGTTGTTGGCTCGTCTCCCACTTTTGCCAACTCATATTTATCCTGAATTCTAAAGTCTTTGTCTCTCTCCAAAACATAACTTCGCACCCATTTTTTTACGTTGGCATTTTCGGGATAAGCACCCGAAATATCTACTGAAAAAACTGCCTTTTTATCATTGGCAGAAAAGGTGGCATTTTTAGCTCTGTATTCTGCCCCCGGCAACTGCTGAACTCCGTTAATAGTTGGCAAATTATGGTATTGCGATTGCATTGTCCAAATTTCGTAACGACGGTTACTAAAAGTTTTTGCCGTGTATCTTTCTCTGCCAATATCAATTAAACAAGGTTTCCCATCGAAATACATCACGCACGTTCCCAGGTCGTTATGGTTATGACTTTCTGCGTTGTGCCCGCCTTTTGCTGCAAAAAAGAATCCATCGGTAGAACCTGCTTTGTCGCGGGCACCTCCAACTTCCAAATCGGGCAACCAAAAATCACTAATAAGTGCATTTTCTGCTTTTGCATTTTTAATCTCATCAAGAAAAGTTAACTGCATAATTTGCTCATCAATTTTTCCTCCGGGCGACTTATTTCCCCAGTCTTGCTTTTTTGCAAGAAAGGCACCGAAATTTTGCATAACCTGATCTTTAATATCTTTTCCGTAGCTATAAATTATCTGCGGACGACCACCGGTTTTTGCATCGGCATCGGCAAAATTTATAAAATAGGGGTAATTTATATATGCCTTGTAAATAAAGTTGCCCATATTTTTAATAAGCTGATTATCGTAAACGTCAAATTTATTGTTGGTAGCCCTTTTTAATAAATCCAAACATTGATACAACGACGCTCCTGCCCTTCCCCAGTACGAAGGACCCTCGTCGCAGCCACCATCATCGGGGTAAACATCAACAAAAACATCAAGCGAACGAATAACTTTTTCGACGGCTTTAATTTTCTGTTCCTGATTGTCTTCAAGTATTAAAATGGCAGTCAGCATATTGTGGTTTGTCCACGGATTCCAGTTATTTACTGTTCTGTTTTCATCGAATCCCATCCACCAAAAATCATCGCGTTCGTAGTAGGGAATTACCGCTTTTTTCATGATTTCGTCTTTCAGTCTTTTTGCAATTAGCGGGTGGATTTTATCAAACTCATCGTGAAACAGAAACCATGTCCATGACAGGACATTTGCCATTTCGCCAACTCCCAAGTCTATTGTTGGTTCGTCAGCATCGGGCAAACCTGTTGGTGCTTTTTGTGCAGTTAAATGCGCCGACCAGCCCCACCAGGTTTGTTCGCTGTAATACCAAACACCGTTTACAATCTGGTCGATAAATCGTCCTTTGCCTTCAATCAGTTCGCCCATTACAAGTTTTACAAGTACACTTCGGGGAGCCGAATAAACACTTTGCCGGCGGTCGCCCGAACGGATAATCTCGAGATAATCGGTTGCCTTTACAACCGGCCAATCGTAATCGAGCACTGCTTCTGCTTCGCTTATGTAGTCGTTTTTTACTGATGCAGGTAAACTATTCCAAAACTCACGCGTAGAATAATTTGGAAAATTTAATTCAGAAAAATTCTTGACAAGCGACTTTGCAATTACAATTTTATCTGCCTCTTTTTGGAGAATGTCTCTCTTTTCTTGCGAAAAACTACTGGTTGCAAAACAACTCAGCAAAATAAAAATGAATAGTTTTTTCATGATTTTAAGTTTTATTGGTTAATATATTATTTCAGCAGTAAAATAATTTATGGTTTAGCAAAGATAACAATCCATCGGCAGCAACTGAAAACTTTCTTCCCTGAAAACTGCGACTGCAACTGCCAACTCTCTTTTTTTATAAAAACTGAGACTGCGACTGAAAACTCTCTTTTTTTCTGAGAACTGAGACTGCGACTGAAAACTCTCTTCCCAATGATATGACAAACACCCCGTGTTATTTCTCCAGTTTCTTAGTAGATTCAAACTCTTTAGCTTTTCTACGTTTCTTCCTTTTTTCGAAATAATTACTAATCTTTTCAGAGGGAGAAAACCGTAACAAACTTATCGAAGATGAATAAGCTCGTTCAACTGCATTTTCAGTACTAATTAACTCCGACATTCGCTCAGTTTCGGTGTAATCATCACCGGGTTGTGGTCTGAAATCAAATTTAATAGATTCAATATTTTCCATCGCTTTTTCTGTGTCGGTTTTCTGATTTGGAGAAACATTTACACCCTTTATATTTATGGTATCCACCTCCAGTTGCACAATAGGATTGATTAACAACGAGTGAACCGTAACAGTTTTTCTAAAGTACGAAACATGCGAAATTGTTAACGAGTCGCCGGGTTTTACCCAAATTGAGAAAACGCCGTTCGAGTTTGTAATGTTCTTATCTAAATTTCGAAAATTGAAAATATAAGCATCGGCAACTGGTTTCATTTGTGCACCAATAATCCTGCCCTCAATCTGAAATAAATCTTGCTGAGAGAATGAGTTGTAAAAAGTAAACAACAGCAGTATAAATGGTATCAGTTTCATAGTTATTTTTAGCTGAAACAAAGTTGGTAACTATTTGTGTTAAATAGAACAAAAAATAACTAAACAATGTTTAAAAAAAGTCGGAAGTTGGAAGATAATAGTCGCAGTCACAGTTTTCACAGAATAGAAAGTCGTACTCTCACGGGAAGTGGAGAGCATGACTGACGAAACTTTGAACTCGGAACTTAAAACTCGGAACTTTGAACTCTCTTTAAACATACTCAACAATAACTTTCTTGAAAAATTTGTGTGTTAGTATTTTTACAATTCGTTTAACTACAAATTTGCGAAGTTCGAGTTCGAGAGGTTGATCCGGGTCTTGGTGAGCCCAGTTAATACGAGTCCCAACAATAATCTCGATACTGTCGTGTTGCAATAGAAGTTTTGTAATCTCCTCCGGCGGACTATCTTGCAACCTCGTATCACTATCATAATTTTCCAGAATCTCTTCCACTTTTCCAAGTGTTAAAATTCCTTCGGTAACCATTTCAAAACCTTTCATACTTGCGCTTGGCGGTAGCGAATCTGCTTTTTTATTTCGGTGCTGAATTTCAACTTCTATATTTAATTCGCGGGCAATAATTTCCGCGGTAGTTCCGCCACAAATAATTTTTTTACCCTCAAAATCCTTAATTCTGCCAACAAAATCGAAGTCTTTTATTTTATAGAATGGAGGCCCGGTAATAAGCATAAAATTCCGTGGCTCGCGAAAATAGATAACGCCACAAGTTGTATCATCTTTCAACGAAAAATTATCATTCATCATTGCCTGATTGATAATTTTACGTGCCAGCTTTGTTGCCGAAATATTGGGCATTCTATTTATTTGATTGATTGCAAAATCCTCAACTTTATTAATTCCCCACCCCATTGGCAAATTTATTTTTCCCAGTCCCGACTGAGTAACACCATCCGACATAAATATAATCCGATCTTCTTTTCTCGCCACAAACTCGTTACAATGCAGTATTTTCCCCAAATTCTCCTCTCCCAAAACATTTAGTTTATACTCTTTTGGTTGAAAATATTTCCCATTCCGAATGATTATCAAAGGCGGATTATCGTAGTTATAAATTCTAACCTGCCCGTCTTTTTCCATTTCAATTATAGAAAATGTGGCATAATTTTCTTTACCGTCGCTGCTTTTCGGAAGGGCATTCATAATAACACGCGCGGCAACTTCCGGTTTTGTATGAAGTTTTGTATATTTCATTGCCATGGTTGCAGTTAACGTTGCCAGTACACTGGCTTTTATTCCATGCCCGATTCCATCGCTGAGAACCAGAATTGTGCGCCCCTCTTCCTTAAAAATATTCGATTGAAAAACATCACCACACGCAATTTCTCCTTTCGGTCGTTTTTGCTGAACATCTATTTCAACGTGATAAACCTGATCATTCATCGTCGCCATATCTGTATATTTCAATAATTGAATTTAAAAGTTCTTCAGTTTCAGCAGCATTTTCGCCCATCAGATATGCAATTTTCTGAACGGTTTCAATACTCTGTTTATTAATTCGCTGCGCCCTGCTAATTATTTCGTCCTGTACTAACATTGGTGCCGACATGTCGCGAATAACAGCGCCAACAACCCTGTTTTTATAAAGTGTAATTACCGAAATATGAAGTAGTTTATTTTGAAATTTCATATCGCGCTCCAGTTTATCTTCGCCCGACGATAAAATTCCCGACATCATTTTAAAAATTACCTCGGGAACCAAACCTTTAACATCGGCTCCTTTCAACCCTGGAATGGTTTCGTATAACTCATCAATCTCGTCACCCATCAGTTTTGCAAAGCTTTCGTTTGAGTCAACTACTTTATAATTACTGTCCATCATAACAATTCCCGCCGATATTTTATGTAACATGTGCGACGAAACTTCCATCGATTCCTGCGCCCTTTCCAGTCTTTTCTGTGTTTTTTTTAGTTCAGTAATATCATTAATAGAACCCACAATACCGATTACTTTATCGTCGTTATCACGAATAACTCCTTTTTTCAATATCGCGTTATATATACTACCATTTATATGTTTTATCTGAGTTTCATAAATCTGTTCACCCAAATTCTTAAGCAATTCTTTATCCTGATTTGCATAAATATCTGATGTCTCTTTTGAATGAACTTCGTGTATTGATTTACCTATTATCTCATCTTTCGATTTTCCCATAAATTTTTCGTGTGCCTTATTGCACATCTGGTAAATACCATTTAAATCGCGGTAGAAAATCGGGATAGGCAAAGCATCAATAATTTTTTGATGAATCTCGGGACATTCATTATTCCCATCGGCAAAAGGTTTTTTATCGTAAATCATAATAGCAGTTGTTAATAGTCAAATTGCAAGTGGAAATTAATCAATAATAAATAGTAATCCAACTCTATTTATATCTTTTAAAACATATTATTATTTGTGTATAAATCATAAGTTTAATTTATAGTATATCTATCTTTGTAACAAAAGTCACAGAGGAGTTATTAAGGATTAATTTTAGCAACCAATTTTCAATTATGACAAAAATAAAATCGCCGGCAGATCTTAAACGTATAAAAAACGAAGTTCTTTTACGAAATGGCCTATTGGAGAACAGCAACAAATCAGAGCAGGTTATTCAAATAAAAGTAGGAATGGCAACTTGTGGAATTGCTTCGGGGGCAAAAGAAATTATGAAATATTTTATTGAAGAGTGCGACCAGCTTGCTGTTGATGCAAATATAAAACAGACCGGTTGTCTTGGTTATTGCTATGCTGAGCCAATGGTTGAAGTTACAGTTCCGGGTGCAGAACCAAAAGTTTTTGGATATGTTGACAATAAAAAAGTACAGGAAATTATAGAAAAATATATTATTCAAGGCGAAAAAGTTGAAGGCGAAATTCCAATATCCTTTAGAACTATTAACGATTAAATTTCAACAACTCTATTATGACCGATACAAAAAAGCAACTACGAATTGCATTACGAAATTGCGGATTAATTGACCCTGAACAAATTGAAGATTATATTGCACAGGATGGATATTTCGCATTGGGAAAATGTTTGACAGAATTAACTCCTGAAATTGTTATTGAAGAGATAAAAAGTTCGGGATTACGCGGACGAGGCGGCGGCGGATTCCCCACCGGACTGAAATGGGAAATCACAAAAAATGTAAAGAACGAACAAAAATATGTTGTTTGTAATGCCGATGAGGGCGACCCAGGTGCTTTTATGGATCGCTCTATTTTAGAAGGCGACCCGCACTCTGTTTTAGAAGCAATGGCAATTTGTGGATATTGTATTGGCGCCAACACCGGGATAATTTATATCCGTGCCGAATATCCGCTGGCAATTGCACGATTAAAAACAGCAATAAAACAGGCAGAAGAATACGGATTAATTGGTGACAATATTTTTGATTCAGGTTTTAATTTTAAAATTGAAATGCGTTACGGTGCCGGAGCATTTGTTTGCGGAGAAGAAACTGCACTTATTCACTCCATGGAAGGATTACGTGGTGAACCCACCGTAAAACCGCCATTCCCATCGGTTTCAGGTTATATGAAAAAACCCACAAATGTGAATAATGTTGAAACTTTCGCCAGCGTTCCGGTAATTATTAATAAAGGAGCCAGTTGGTTTAATAAAATAGGAACTGAAAAGTCGAAAGGAACAAAAGTTTTTGCATTGGCAGGTAAAATAAATAATGTTGGTTTGGTTGAGGTGCCAATGGGAACAACGTTACGCGAGGTTATTTACGAGATTGGCGGAGGAATAATGAACGGCAAAGAGTTTAAATCTGTGCAAACCGGTGGTCCATCGGGCGGTTGTTTAACCAAAGATTTTTTGGATACCCCGATTGATTACGATAACCTGATTGCAGCCGGTTCGATGATGGGATCGGGAGGAATGATTGTTATGGACGAAGACGATTGCATGGTTTCCATCGCCAAATTTTATTTGGAGTTCACTCTGGAAGAGTCGTGCGGAAAATGTAATCCGTGCAGAATTGGCAATAAAAGATTACACGAAATCCTCACAAAAATTACGGAGGGAAACGGAACTGTTGATGATATTGAAAGACTAAAAGTTTTGAGTAATGTAATTAAAGACACCTCGCTTTGCGGATTAGGACAATCTTCGCCAAACCCGGTTCTTTCAACAATTGCTAATTTTGGTGATGAATATCTGGCACATGTAAAAGACGGGAAATGCCCGGCAGGTCAGTGCAAGTCGTTACTTCGCTACGATATTGTCGAGGATTTGTGTACCGGTTGTACACTCTGTTTCAGAAATTGCCCCGTGGGAGCAATTACCGGTGAGCGACGATTACCTCATTTTATCGACCAGTCGCTTTGTATAAAATGCGGTGTCTGTTTCGAAAAGTGCAAATTCGATGCAATTACCTTAACCTAACACTGAAATATTAAAATTATGGATACAGTAAATCTTACGATAGATAATAAAACAGTAGTTGTAAAAAAGGGAACAACAATATTGGAAGCAGCATCGGGAGTTGGAGTACACGTGCCAACACTTTGTCACATGAAACTCGACGATTTAAACATCGAGAATAAACCGGGTGGTTGCCGTATTTGTGTTGTTGAAGTTGAGGGCAGACGAAATCTTGCTCCTGCTTGTTGTACTGATGTTTATGAAGGAATGGAAGTTAGCACGCACTCGGTTCGGGCAATTAATGCACGTAGAACAGTTATGTAATTGATTCTTTCTGACCACCCTGCCGACTGTCTGATTTGTGCAAAATCGGGAAATTGCGATTTGCAGGATATGGCACACCATCTTGGTATTCGCAAAATTCATTACCCCGGCGAAATGTCAACATATCGCGAAGATACTTCGCCGGCAATTATTCGCGAAATTGATAAATGTATTATGTGCCGTCGCTGCGAAATGATGTGTAACGAAGTACAAACTGTTGGTGTTCTTTCAGCAATTAACCGCGGATTCAGTACTGTTGTTTCGCCAGCTTTCGAGATGAACCTCGACCACTCGGCTTGTACATATTGCGGACAGTGTGTGGCAGTTTGCCCAACCGGTGCACTTACCGAAGTTGACGACACCGGTAAAGTTATTCGTGCTTTGGCCGACCCAACAAAAACAGTAATAGTTCAAACTGCTCCGGCAGTTCGTGCTGCACTTGGCGAAGAGTTTGATATGGAAGTGGGTACTTTGGTTACCGGCAAACTGGTAGCTGCATTGCGACGATTGGGTTTCGACCATATTTTTGATACCGATTTTGCTGCCGACCTCACTATTATGGAGGAGGGAACAGAACTATTAAGTCGTTTGGGAAAACATTTAGCCGGCGACAAAGATGTTAAACTTCCGATTCTAACATCGTGCTGCCCGGCATGGGTAAAGTTTTTTGAGCATAATTTTCCTGAAATGAAAGATATTCCATCAACAGCGCGTTCACCTCAACAGATGTTTGGCTCGATTGCCAAAACTTATTTTGCTGAAAAAATGGGTGTAAAACGCGAAGATTTAGTTGTGGTTTCGATTATGCCGTGCGTGGCTAAAAAATACGAATGCGGTCGCGATGAATTTAAGGTTGATGGAAACCCTGATGTTGACCATGTTATTACAACTCGTGAATTGGCAGCTCTCATTAAATTATCGAGTATCGATTTTAATTCGCTGCCTAACGAAGAGTTTGATAATCCCATGGGAGAATCGTCTGGAGCCGGAGTAATTTTCGGAACTACTGGTGGCGTTATTGAAGCTGCTGTTAGAACTGCTTACGAAATTCATACAAAAAAGGAACTGCCGCGATTAGATTTTGATGAGTTGCGCGGAATGGAAGGAATACGTGAAGCAACTATTGATTTCGACGGACTACCAATAAAAATTGGAATTGCACATGGTTTGGGAAATGCCCGTAAACTACTGGAAGATATTCAGGCCGGAAAAAGCGAATTTCATGCAATTGAAATTATGAGTTGCCCGGGTGGTTGCATTGGCGGCGGCGGTCAACCGTATCATCACGGAGATGCTAGTATTTTGAAAAAACGACAAATGGCAATTTACGAGGAAGATAGAAATAAAGCAATTCGTAAATCGCACGAAAATCCATACATAATAAAATTGTACGAAGAGTTTTTAGGTAAACCAATGAGCGAGAAAGCACACCATTTATTACATACTGAATATTTCGACAGAACAGAATAAAATGATGCGTAAATGGAATAATGCAATAATGATTGAATAAAAAAAGCAAAATTTAATTAAGATGCCAGAAATAAAATTAGCAGAAAATACAGTTCAACTAATAAAAGATGTTTGTGCTGAATTTGAAAACAAAGAGAGCGAATTAATAAATGTTCTTCATAAAGTACAAGGCAAATTCGGATATCTCCCGGCTGAAGTTCAGGAGGTAATTGCGAAAGAGCTGAAAATGGGAGTTGCCAAAGTTTACGGTGTGGTAACTTTTTACAGCTTTTTTACGATGATTCCGCAAGGAGAATTCCCAATTTCAATTTGTATGGGAACGGCTTGCTATGTCCGTGGTGCCGAGCAAGTACTCGCCGAATTTAAACGCCAGTTAAAAGTGGAAGTTGGCGAATCTACCGACGATGGAAAATTCTCGATAAATTGCCTGCGCTGCGTGGGAGCGTGTGGTTTGGCTCCGGTTGTAACCGTTGGCGAAAAAGTGTTTGGGCGTGTTGCACCAAATCAGGTTAAAAAAATTATTGCCGAGTATCGAGATGAGATTAACAACGAAGAGGCAAAAACTGCTTAGAATATATTTCTAAAACGTATATTTGTGCTGTTACAATAAAGTAAATTATGAAAGAGATAAAACGTATTGCAATTTTTACATCGGGAGGCGATGCCCCGGGAATGAACGCGGCAGTTAGTGCCGTTACTCGCTCGGCACTTGCCAGCGATATCGAAATATTTGGTATTTACCACGGTTATCAGGGGATGATTGATAACGATTTTAAGAAGTTAAGTTTTGACGATGTTAGCGATATTATACAAGATGGTGGTACAATTTTAAAAACTGCTCGTTGTATGGATTTTATGACTTCCGAAGGCAGGTTAACAGCATATAAAAATCTTCAGAAAAATAAAATAGATGGAGTTATTGTAATTGGCGGCGATGGTTCGTTTAAAGGAGCTACCGTTTTTTCTCAGGAATTTGATATTCCGTTTATTGGTATTCCGGGAACAATCGATAACGACATTTCGGGAACTGATTATACAATTGGTTACGACACAGCATTGAATACGGTAGTTGATGCGATTGATAAAATTAAAGATACTGCAAATTCGCATGGCCGGTTATTTTTTATAGAAGCAATGGGAAACGAAGCCGGTTTGCTGACATTGGAAAGTGGAATTGCCAGTGGAGCAGAAGTAATTCTTATTCCTGAAATATTAAATCAGGAAGACGAATTGGATAATTTCATAAAGAAAAGGATAAAGAATAAAGATTCGAGCGGTATAGTTGTAGTTGCCGAGGGTGATGAGATGGGTGGTGCCGTAAAAATTGCAAATAAAGTTCAGAAAGATTATCCTCATATTGAAGCAAGAGTTTCAATTTTGGGTTATATTCAGCGCGGAGGTAATCCAAGTGGAAAAGACAGGCTCGAAGCAACCCGCATGGGCGTTGCAGCTTTTAAATGCCTTTTAGCAGGGAAAAGAAATATTATGATTGGACTAAAAAAACACGATATTGTTGAGGTTCCTTTTAGCAATACGGCAAAAGCATTTCGCCCGATAAATAGTGAATTAATTGAAATTCAAAAAATATTAAATAGTTATTAGTCAACTTTGCGTTTCATATCAAGTAGTTAATTTTTCCTTAATTTGACATTCAAAATACCAAGATAAAAGGTACTCTGAACATATTCTGTTATTTTTGTTTTTTAATTATAAAATAACACAATATGCTCAAAGTAAGCGTTTTACAAAAAGAGAGAATTAAATACCAACCTAAACTTCCAAAATCATTAAAAGGTTTTCCAAAACTTATTAATGGAGATAAAACCAAATCGGTTGCCGACCAAAAAGATATTGAAAAGCTATTCCCTAATACATACGGAATGCCTATAATCTCTTTTGAAGAAAATCTTGACATGAGTGGAAAGACTCCGATTAATGTTGGAGTTATTTTATCTGGCGGACAAGCACCCGGTGGACACAATGTAATTTCCGGGATTTTTGATGGAGTTAAAAATATTAATCCTGATAGTAAATTATACGGTTTTATTGGTGGCCCGGGCGGACTGGTTGACCACAAATATATTGAACTTACTGCTGATATTATTGACGATTACCGTAATACCGGAGGATTCGATATTATTGGATCGGGACGTACAAAGTTGGAAGAAGACTGGCAATACGACAAAGGTTTGGAGATTGCAAAAAAACTTGGATTGCATTCGCTGGTAATTATTGGCGGCGACGACTCTAATACAAATGCATGTATTTTGGCCGAATATTATGCTGCTAAAAATTCAGGATTAAATGTAATTGGCTGCCCGAAAACAATTGATGGCGACCTGAAAAATGAGATGATTGAAGCATCTTTTGGTTTCGACACTGCAACAAAAGTTTATTCCGGGCTTATCGGAAATATTCAGCGCGATGCAAATTCAGCAAAAAAATATTGGCACTTTATAAAGTTGATGGGGCGTTCGGCTTCGCATATTGCATTAGAATGTGCATTGAAAACCCGTCCAAATATTACTTTAATTTCGGAAGAGGTTGAGGCAAAACAGCAAACACTTAAAGAGATTGTAGAATATATGGCGAAAATAGTTGCCAAACGTTCTGAAAGTGGAAGCAATTTTGGTGTTGCTCTTATTCCTGAAGGTTTGATTGAATTTATTCCTGAAATGAAAAATTTGATTTCGGAATTAAATGATCTGTTGGCACACAACGAAAGTTATTTTAACTCGTTAAATAACGATGATGAGAAATTTCAATATATCAACTCAAATATTTCTGATAAATCGTCGCATATTTTTAATACTCTACCCGAAAATATTCAGATGCAATTGCTTGCTGACCGCGATCCACACGGGAATGTGCAGGTTTCTAAAATTGAAACCGAGCAACTGTTAGTTAATTTGGTTGAAGAGAAACTTCACGAAATGAAAGCCCGAGGTGAGTACAAAGGAAGTTTTTCTACTCAAACTCACTTTTTAGGGTATGAAGGACGTTGTGCAGCACCCTCTAATTTTGATGCTGACTACTGTTATTCGTTGGGAATTACCGCATCTGTTTTAATATCGGAAGGGAAGACCGGTTATATGGCATCGGTTCGAAATCTTACAGCACCTTCAGAAGAATGGATTGCAGGCGGCGTTCCAATTACTATGATGATGAATATGGAAAAACGTCATAAAGAGATGAAACCTGTTATTCAAAAGGCACTTGTTGAGTTGGACGGTGCACCGTATAATTATTTCAAAACAAAAAGGAAAGAGTGGGCATACGATACAAATTATGTATTCCCCGGTCCAATTCAATATTTCGGTCCGAGTGAAATATGCGATGCCACCACTGAAATGCTTAAACTGGAAAAAGCTTAAACAATTTTTTTCAGTAGCCAGGCCATGTTTTTAGCTAAATCGTACATGGTCTGCATTCCTTCTGTATCGTTTAAAACTTCGCCGGGATTTCTACCAAAAGCAAAATTCCAGTAGCTCGAACCGGGTACAATCATTTGGTTGATAAGAAAAAAATTATTCAGAGTGTTGAAAGTTGGAAGCGCCCCACCCCGCCGAACTGCAACTATTCCTGCACCAACTTTACGTTTTAACAAATAGCCGTTTGCACGAACTACATAACCGGCAACATCAATCAACGCTTTTACTTCGGTGGTTACATCGGCAAAATAAACAGGCGACCCGATAATAATCCCATCGGCTTCAGTCATCTTTTCGATGCAATAATTTAGGAGGTCGTTTTTAATGTGGCATTTTCCGTCGGTAATCTCTTTACAAATTGCACACGCAGTACAACCATGTACTTTTTTATTTCCCAACTGAATCATCTCCGTTTCAATTCCCTCTTTTTCGAGAACAGAAAAAACAGAGTCGATTAGTATTTTAGTATTTCCTTCGCGTCGCGGACTTCCGTTAAATGCTACTACTTTCATTTTTAGTGCGTTGTTATTTGTAGTTATTTATAGTGATTTGTAGTGATTTATAGTTTAGAATTATTGTTATTTCCCCGTTTCCATCAGTTTCCATTAATTACTGTGATTTGTAGTGATTTGTAGTGATTCGTTGTTATAAAGAGTATCAATCAATCTCAATCAATCACCACCAATCACCATCAATTTCTACCAATCACTTTCTCCTACTGTCCAAAAACATACGAAATAATATTTGCACCCATTTTCAGTGCTTTTTCGTGTAATGCAGGCGGGTCGTTATGAACTGCACCATCTTCCCATCCATCACCTAAATCCGATTCGTAGGTATATAAACAAACCATTCGCTCGTCGATAAAAATCCCAAAAGCTTGCGGTGGTTTATTATCGTGTTCATGAATTTTTGGCAACCCTTCGTTAAAATCATATTTCTGATGAAAAATTGGATGCGTTGGCGGAAGTTCAATAAACTCTTTATTGGGAAAAACTTTTTTCATTTCGCGTCTTAAATATTCATCTAACCCGTAATTATCATCAACATGCAAAAAACCGCCTGCTTCGAGATAGAGTCTCAGATTTTGAGCATCACTTTTAGAGAGGACAATATTTCCGTGCCCGGTTGTATAGACAAAAGGAAAATTAAATATTTCAGCACTTCCAATTTCAATTGTTGCCGGTTCGGGATAAATGTTGGTTTTAATATTCTGATTGCAATATTTTATAAGGTTTGGTAACGCAGTTGGATCAGAGTACCAGTCGCCGCCACCGCTGTATTTTAGCAGCGCAATTTTTACTCCCTGGTTTTGTGCAATTCCAAAAGTTACGGTTATAAGCAAAAATAGTAATATGGTAAATCGTTTCATTATTATTTTATAAAATTAATCATTCATCAAATTTGCAATGTGGCATGCAACAATCCCGGCCGTTTCTGTTCGTAATCGGGCATCTCCCAGCGAAACTTCAGTAAATCCGTTTTGCGTTGCAAACTTAACTTCTTCGAGACTAAAATCACCCTCCGGACCAATTAAAATTAAATTATCTTCGCCCTGCTTTATACAATTTTTCAGATGAATTTTATCTCCCTCGTTGCAATGTGCAATGTACTTGTTTTTGTATTTTGAAATTGAAACTAATTCGTTAAAACTAGTAAGCGTGTTAAGCCTTGGAAGATATGCTTTTAACGACTGTTTCATTGCGGCAACAAGTATTTTGTTTAGCCGTTCAGGTTTTATCACTTTTCGTTCCGAGTGCTCGGAAAGCAGTGGTGTGATTTCATCAATTCCAATTTCGGTGCATTTCTCGAGAAACCACTCGTAACGGTCGATGTTTTTTGTTGGTGCAATTGCAATGTGCAGTTTAAAAGTTCGTTTTTCGAATTCCTGAGTTGAACCGGTAATCGCAAGTTTACATTTTTTGGGATGAGCAACAGAAATCTCGGCTTCGTAAAATCCTCCTGTTCCATCAATTAATTGTACCCGGCTACCTTCTGCCAGTCGTAAAACCCGAATAGCATGTTTCGATTCAGTTTCGTTTAAAACAACCTCGTTGCCCGTTATATCTGGAATGTAAAATAGTTGCACTTTTTAAGTTTATATTTTAAACATTTTTGGTATTATTTGAAAAGCCATATTTCCGGAACGCGATTCAACTTCTTTCCACGAGTCAACATCAAAATCAATTCCAACGGTTGAACAGGTTGGCATGTCTCCGCCAAAGTTTTTTAAAAGATTACTGACAAAATAATAGAACCCCGGATTATGTCCAAAAAAGAATGCAGTCTCTGCATCTTGCGGAAGTTCGTTAATCATTTCCACAAACTCCGAAGTGGTTAACCCGTAATAAATCTCCTCCTTTTCAGTTATATTTCTTTTACTGAAATCAAGATTCTCAGCAAAAATACGTGCTGTTTTTAATGCCCGTTTTGCACTACTCGAAATCATTACATCGGGTTTTATATTACGTTTTTGCAATTCGGAGCTAACCAGTTTCGCATCGTTTTTACCGCGGTCGCGCAGGTCGCGGTCGAAATCATCTTCGTAGCCATACGGAACTGCTTTTGCATGACGAACAATTACTACTCGTTTCATAATAGTTTATAAGGTTTGGTACACATCAACTTCAACTTTTGCTATTTTGATAAGTTTCGGAATTGTGGTTGTAAAATGTGGTGTATTGTTGTGAAAATCAACCGCATCAGAATCTTTCCATTTCTCAATTAAACAGTAAGTTGACGGTTTTTCGATGTGTTTTTGTAGTGCATATTCAATGCAACCTTCCTCCGCCAGAGAGGATTTTATCAGGTCATTTATCAGAGTCAGAAAGTTCGATTCTTCTCCCTCGTTTACTGAGAACTTTGCAATTATTGAAATCATATTTTTAGCTTTTAATTATTTTTTTACCGTAATCGCGATTAAAAGAACAAATTTAATTTAATTTACAACTCCTGAAAAAAATATTTTATGAAGCGCATTGGTTTATTATCGGATACACATGGTTTTATTAACAAACGACTTTTTTCGTTTTTCGATAAAGTAGATGAAATATGGCATGCCGGCGATTTTGGAAATCTCGAAACTGCTGACAAACTTGCTTCATTTAAACCTCTTCGCGGAGTTTACGGAAATATCGACGGGCATAAATTACGCACTGTTTACCCGATGCATCAGCGATTTAAATGTGAAAACATTGATGTTTGGATAACTCATATTGGCGGCTATCCCGGTAGATACGAACGGTATGTAAAACCTGATATTTATACTAAATCTCCAAATTTGTTTATCAGTGGACATTCGCATATTTTAAAAGTTATTTACGATAAAAAGCTCGATTTTCTACATATGAATCCCGGGGCTGCCGGCAATACCGGATTTCATAAAGTGTGTACTGCACTGCGTTTTGTAATTGATGGAAAAGATATTCGCGATTTGGAAATTTGGGAATTGCCCCGTAACGAATCAATAAAAACCATTAATAATGAATATTAGAATTCACCATTTTTTCGATATTATTCGCGATTTTGGGAGTGGTAAAAAAATTACTCCACATTCAAATTTACATGCTTACCATATTATTGCTGAACAAATTCTAAAAAATTCGGATATTGAATTTGAAATAGTTGTTGAATCGGATGCTGTTTGTAAGGGTTGTATTCATCTCGAAAACTCTCTTTGCGACGATACAATTTCGCACCGTAAGGATTTTACAATGAAGGAAGATTTTAATAATTATCTTGACAAACGGATTATAGATATTTGTGGAATTGAGCTATCAGAAAAATACTCACCAAAACTATTGTGTAAAATTGCAAACAGGTACATCGAAAATATTGAGTTTATTTATGAAGGGAACAATTTAGAGCACACACTTTTAAGAAAGGAAAATGTGATAAAAGGATTGCGTTATTATTCGCAAAAGCACAGGTTTAAAATTGACATTTAAAACTCAAACATCTCGTTCCAAAGTCTGTCGAATTCAGCAATATATTGTTTTACAATTTCGTATTTTGAGGTAGCAAGCAGGTTTTCCTGATTGTGTTTTGTGGCAGTGTAGGTCCAGTTAAAACTTCCTGTAATTGCAATACGTTTATCAATTATCCCGAATTTATTGTGCATGTGGTAGTGCGAATGGTCTGTTTTTATTGGTATTCCGGCGCGTTCCATTTTAAATATTTCGGAACCTTTTGCGGTGGTTTTTTCATCGTCGGTTATAATACGAACTTTAATGTTGCGGTGGTGGCAGGCAATTACCTCTTTTGCCAGTTCGTTGTCGGTGATGGTGAAAATACATAAATCAACCGATGAATTTGCTTCGCGAAGTAGTTGCAGAATTGTCTCTTTAATTTCGTGACCCGGACTAAAATAGACGTTATTAAAATGAAAACTATACCGGTCGATAATACGGAAACTGTTTTGCAGCCACTGTACAATCTGGCTTTTACTTTTTGTATCCTCTAAAAAAGCAGCTTTTTTAAAAATCTGGTTTCTCAGGTTTATCCTGTCGGCACGTTGCAGCCGGTTTATTTTACCAATAATATTTGCATTAACTTTTATATCGGTCAGGTTGTCAAAATTTTGAGCGAGATATTTTAGTATTGACTTCATAAACTTTATTTTTTCTGAAAAGAGTGTGCCACCCAGTTGTTTCGCGACTTAAAACCAATGTCGGTTAATCCTAAACTTTCGGCTTTGGTTTTTATAGCAGGAATATCTTCGGTATAAAATCCACTCATTATTAAAATGCCGTTTGGTTGTAAAACATCAACATAATTTTGCATATCGTTCAGTAAAATATTTTTATGAATGTTGGCAAAAATAGTATCGTATTTTTCGTTTCCAAGTAAACCGGCGTCGCCCAGTTTTATATCAATGTTTTTGATGTTATTTAAGGTGACATTCTCTTTTGTTCCGTTGTACGACCACTCGTCAATATCTATTGCAGTAGTTTGTTTTGCACCTTTCATCGATGCCAGAATTCCAAGAATTCCGGTTCCGCAACCCATGTCGAGAACTGATTTTCCTTCAAAATTATTCTCTAAAATAGATTCGATTACCAGCGCAGTTGTTTCGTGATTTCCGGTACCAAAAGCCATATTTGGTTCAATAATTATTTCGTATTTTGCTATTGGAAAATCGGTATGATACGGTGCGTGGATAACACATTCGTCGGCAATTACTAGTGGTTTAAAATAGTTCTTTTCCCAGACTTTATTCCAGTTTTGGCTTTTAATTATTTCATTGGAAACAGAAAAAGTAAACTCCCCAAGAAACTCATTTAATACAGAATTCAAATTTTCCTGGCTGTAATTTTTTACAGGAATAAATGCTTCGAAACCGGTGTCGGTTTCAACAAAACTCTCGAAGCCAA
>JAJRSD010000050.1 GCA_024278975.1 Bacteroidota bacterium | reverse complement strand
TTAAGCCCGCCAGCGCCGATGGTACTGCGTAAAAGTGGGAGAGTAGGTCGCTGCCAACTTTATTAAGGCCCGTGTTCTTTTGAGCACGGGCTTTTTTATTTAAACCTTTTTGCAATATCTTTTTTGGTGATTCGTTGGTTAAATAACCGTATTCTTATGAAAACATATCTGACTAAATTGTTCGACTCAAATTGGTTTTTTACAGCACTTGTAGGATTTGCTGTCGTATTGCCGTTGTCGCAAGCTTTAGTGTCGATATTAGGTGGAGTTTTATTATTTGTATCTGTTGTTGAAGATAATTGGAATAACAAAAGATACAGGTTTCATACAAGGAAAAGTTTACTTTTTATTCCTGCTATATTTCTTATCTATTTATTAAGCTCTTTAATTACCGGACGCGAAGGAAATGGATTATATGATTTACAAAAAACACTTTTCTTTCTGGTTATACCTATAGCATTTATTTTAGGGAAGGAGATTAACCAAAAACAGAAAAGATTTGTTTTTTACACCTTCGCCTTTTCTATTTTTATTTCTGTTATTGTTGCTTTAATTAGATGGAAACTTACTGTGGAAACTGAAAATTTTAGTGTTCATAAAATTGGGATGATTTCTCATATCCGCTTTAGCTTTCAGCTAATACTTATTGTTTGGTTTTTTGTTTTATTGATTCAGAATAATTTTAAAACATTTAAACTATCAGTAAAAATGGGGTTAAGTATTTTGATTTTATACTACTTGTCGTTTTTGCTGTTTCAGCAATCATTAACCGGATTAATTGCTTTTTGTACCAGTCTGTTTTTCTATCTCATTTTACTTGTTTTTCAATTAAGAAGAGTATATAAAATTGTATTTATTATACTGGCAATTGCAATTATTGGTATTCCAATTTTATATGTAACTACGGTTATTCGCTCTTTTTACAATATTGAAAAGGTGGATGAAAACTCAGTTGCAAAACAAACAAAATTAGGAAATAAGTATAAACATGACTTTCAAAATCCCATGGTTGAAAACGGGAATTATGTAAATTTGTTCGTTTGCGAAAAAGAGATGCGCGAGGAGTGGAACAAAATATCAGAATTAAAATATGACTCGATTGGTATAAACGGATATATTGTACATTCGACATTAATCAGATATTTAACTTCGAAGGGATTAAAAAAAGATGCTGATGGAATTCATGCTTTAACCGAACAGGATATTGAGAATGTTGAAAATGGAATTGCCAATGTAATTTACCAGAGTAGAAAGTATTCGTTATATCCTCGTATTTATGAAACAGTTTGGGAGTATTACGTTTACACACACACAGGCGACGCAAATTATCAGTCGTTTTCGCAGCGCATAGAGTTTGCAAAAGCTGCCATTTCAATAATAAAACATAATTTTTGGTTTGGGGTAGGAACAGGAAATTGGAAAGAGGAGTTTTATAATACATTCGAAAAAAATGGGTCGAATTTAAAAGAAGAATTGTATGCATCTTCTCACAATCAGTATTTAAATTATTTGGTGAAATTTGGAATTGTAGGGTTTCTGCTAATAATGTTCTTTATAATTTACCCGGTAGTAAAAATGGGTGGTTACAACGATACTCTCTTTTTATTGTTCCTTATTTTTATGTTTTTTGCCAATTTTGCCGATTCAAATTTTGAGTCGCACATGGGAAGTTCATTTTTCCTGTTTTTCTACTCCCTCTTTCTTACCAATAATAAAACTGATTATTTGAAAATTCAAGATTAATTTGTAATCTGAATTGTGTAAATTGGAACTTAACAAAAGGCACACTATTTTTGAGCCAGTAAAATTATTAAAATGAACTCTGAAATTTGTTTTATAGGAGCCGGAAATTTAGCGACTCATTTGTCTAAATCGTTAAGCGAAAGTGGATTTAAAATTTCGCAAATTTATAGCAGAACCGATAAGTCGGCAAAGCGTTTGGGCGATTTGTTGAAAACGAAATATACTTCGGATATCAATAGAATTGATAAGGATGCCGACATCTATTTTATAGCATTAAAAGATTCGGCAGTCGATGAAGTTTTATCACAAATTAATTTCAATAATAAACTAATTGTACACTGCTCTGGAAGTTTGCCACTGTCTGTTTTAGATAACTATTCCGAAAACACCGGAGTATTATATCCTTTGCAAACATTCTCTAAAAATCGAGATGTCAATTTCAAAACAATCCCAATTTTTATTGAGTCGAATTCAGTAAAAAATGAGAACAGACTGCTCGAAATAGCTCGAAAACTTTCAAATTCGGTTTCTGTTTTAAATTCAGAAAAGAGAAAAACATTGCATATTTCGGCTGTGTTTGCATGTAACTTTGTAAATCATTTGTATTCTGTTTCTGCCGAGATATTAAAAAAAGATGATATTCCTTTTTATGTACTGAAACCAATAATTTTGGAAACAGCACAAAAAGTACAGGAGTTGGAACCCGAAAAAGCACAAACCGGACCGGCAGTTCGATTCGATGAGACTATTATCTCCTCTCATTTAAAAGTGTTGAAAGGAGAAAATAATTATGCAGAATTGTACAATTCAATTTCAAAAAGTATTTTTGAATATCATAAAAAGAAAAAATAATGGGTTTTTTTAAAGAGGAATTGTTAGATGTAAAAGCATTTGTTTTTGATGTTGATGGAGTTTTATCGAATGATACTTCGCCATTAAACGAGGATGGCGACCCAGTGAGGACTGCAAATGTAAAAGATGGATTTGCAATTAGAAATGCCATTGAGTTTGGTTATCCGGTTGCAATTATTACCGGTGGTTATATCGAACGTGTTCGCCTTCGTTATGAGAAACTTGGCGTAAAACATTACTATGATAAAGCGCGCGACAAAGTTGAATGTTTAAACGATTTTCTTAACAAGGTTGGAGTCGATGCAAAGAATATAATGTTTATGGGCGACGATTTGGTTGATTATCAGGTTATGACAGTTGTTGGAATTCCAGTTTGTCCGAAAGATGCAGTGCACGATATTAAGGAGATATCGAAATATATTTCGAATAAAAATGGAGGAGAAGGTTGTGTTAGAGATGTAATTGAGCAAACTTTGCGTGCCCAAAACAGATGGTTTACAAAAGATATGTTATTCAAAAATGCTTTTTAAATGAATTGGTTTCCCGATTATAATTATATTCTAGCTTCAAAATCTCCCCGTCGAAATCAACTTTTAAAATCGTTGGGGATCGAATTCGAAATAAAAACCAAAGAGGTTGAAGAGAAGTACCCCGATAATTTAAGCAAAGAGGAGATTCCTGTTTTTCTTGCAGAATTAAAAGCAAAACCATTTTTACAAGGATTAAAAGCAAACGATTTATTAATTACCGCCGATACAATTGTTTGGTTCGAAGGGAAAGTTTTAGGCAAACCAAAGGATAAACCGGAGGCAATTAAAATGCTTCAACTCCTTAGCGGAAATGAACATAAGGTAATTTCGGGTGTTTGTTTAACAACAATTCATAAACAGAACTCTTTTTCTTCTATTTCAAATGTTCAGTTTAAAACTCTTACCAAAAGAGAAATAGATTATTACGTTTCCGAATTTAAACCGTACGATAAAGCCGGTGCTTACGGTATTCAGGAGTGGATTGGAACTATTGGAATTACACACATTGAGGGGTCGTTTTACAATGTTATGGGGCTGCCAATTCAAAAATTATACGCAGAAATTCAAAAGTTTTAAAAAGACCTTTCAAAAAGGTTTCATTTTTTCATGTGTTGTATAACAGTAGAATAATATATTTTATTGTTAACTATTTTTGATGAGAATTCGTAATTTAGAGTGAACATTAAAAATTCCAATGATATGAATAATTCAATAAAACTTTTCATTTTTGTTATCCTCGCAATTTTTTTCTTAAACGGATGTGTTGAAAAAGAGAAAGAATCCTTTGAAGTTGGATTCTTGATTCATGCATTTGATAAAGAGAGATGGCAAAACGACAGGGACTTTTTTGTAGAAAAAGTTGAGGAACTAGGCGGTATCGTAAATGTTCAAATTGCCGATAACGACGCTGGTAAACAATTGGAGCAGGCAAAAAAATTGCTTGCTAATGGTATTGATGTGTTGGTAGTAGTGCCAGTTGATCAGTTTGCGGCTGCCGAAATAGTTAAGGAGGCACATAAAAAAAATATAAAAGTTATATCTTATGACAGGCTTATAAAGAATTGTAAACTCGATTTTTATGTGTCAACCGATAATGTTGAGATTGGAACACTGCAGGCAAATTACCTGACCACAATTAAACCCACCGGAAACTATGCATTAATAGGCGGTGCATTGAGCGATAATAATAGTCAGCATTTGTATTTGGGACAAATGAACGTACTTCAGCCGTTGGTTGAAAAAGGTGATATTAAAATTATTTATAATGAGTTTACAAATGCTTGGGAAGAAAAAGAGGGTTATGAGCATACTAATAAAATATTAAAACTAAATAAAGATGTTGATGCAATAATTGCAGGAAACGATGCAATTGCGATGGGTGTAATAAAAGCATTGCGCGAAGCAGGTAAAGAGGGAGAAGTTCTTCTTGCGGGACAGGATGCCGACTTGAGAAATCTTCAGGAGATTGTTGCCGGTCATCAAACTTGCACCGTTTACAAACCATATGATAAATTGGCATCTACTGCCGCCGACCTAGCCATGAAACTTGCAGCCTGCCAGGAGTGCGAAAAAACTTATCAAACAATTAGTAATGGAGAGGTTTTGGTTCCGGCATTTTTTCATAACGCTTCAATTGTAACTAAGGCAAATTTAAAACTTACGGTTATCTCGGAAGGATACCAGAAAGAGGAGGAAGTTTTTAAATAGAACGAATGATAGCTAATCTAAAATGGGATTTCAAATTGGAATCTCATTTTTTTGTGATATTAATTTTGACTATTTTTCGTGTCATTTTAAAATCTGTATTATATTTTCTATTCAAATCTAAATATTATGGGAGAAAAATTACAACGTGGCCCGGTAACAAAACGTATAGTATTGCTTGATGTAATACGGGGGTTTGCATTAGTTGGAATTTTATTTGCAAACATTTTAAGCTGGAGTGGAATTAAGTTTTTGCCCATCGACACAATTAAATCGTTTGGTAATTTTACAGCCGATGCTACAATTTATCATTATTTGAAATTTTTTGTCGATACGAAGTTTTATACAATTTTTTCGTTGCTGTTTGGTATCGGGTTTAGTTTGCAAATATCCCGAAATCTCGACAATCCGGATTTTCCTGCATTTTATGCCCGCCGGCTCATACTCCTTCTTTTTATCGGCACATTTCACGCGTTAATTTGGTCGGGCGATATTTTAATGCTTTATGCTTTATTGGGGTTGATTGTTTTGGCTTTGCGTAATTTTACCGAAAAACAAGTTCTTGTAAGTGCGATAGTATTGTTTTTTACTCCATTAATTTTCGATATCATTTTTATGTACACGTTTGCCTCCGATATTCAGTCGCTTCCAAAAACAGCACTGAAAGTATATCCCGATATGACACCTGAACAGATTGTGGCCGGATTTCAATCCACTAACTTTCTTACCGTTATGAAAACTAATTTTCATAATATAATCTGGCGTTGGTACGATTTTATTCCTTCCGGTCGTCCGTTTAAAGTGCTGGGCTTATTCTTGTTAGGGAGTTATTTATACAGTTCAGGTTATTTTCAGGAAACGGTTGGCAAAGTGAAAACTTTAATTTTTTGGTTGGTTATCGGTGTTGGCTTTACATTTTTGGCAATCAATTTAAATAGCAGTGTAGCCGCTTTTTCAAAAACGTGGGATAGTGTTCTCTATAAATTAATTCACGAAATTGGGCAAATTGCAATGTCTCTCTCTTATGTTTCTATTATTGCCGTATTGTTAAAGAAGTTCTCTAACTTTTTTCTTTGGAATATTTTTAAAGCTTACGGAAGGATGTCGTTAACTTCGTACATCGGTCATTCTGTTTTAGGAATCATTGTTTTTTATCCGATAATCGGGTTCTCGTTTTTTGGAAAACTTAGCCTCGAAAATGTATATTATATTGCGCTGGGTCTGTTGCTTTTTCAATTCACATTCAGTGTGCTTTGGTTTAAGTGGTTTAAGTTTGGACCCATTGAGTGGGCATGGCGTTGCCTGGCTTATAAAAAATTATTCCCCATCAGGAATGTGAAAACTGAAAAATGAGTCGTGTTCAAATAAAATTTCAGAAATTTCCCGTAGTGAATAGAACTATTCAATTACTTTCATTGGCTTTTTTGGCTCTTTTTTTGTTTTCATGTAAAACAGAAAAAGAACAACCCAAACGCCCAAATATCCTTTTTGCCATCAGCGACGACCAGTCGTTCGCACACACAAGTGTTGCAGGTTGTAATTTTATCGAAACTCCTGCATTCGACCGTGTGGCAACCGAAGGGATCTATTTTTCAAATTGTATTGCCGGCTCGCCGGGTTGTGCTCCTTCGCGAAGTTCAATTGTTACCGGTCGTTATCATTGGCAGAATGAGCAGTCGGGACAACACGCTTCGTCGTGGATGAAAAAGCATGTACCGTTTATCGATTTATTAGATGCAAATGGATACGTAACTGGACGCACCGGAAAAGGTGTTTCTCCTTTTTACTATGCCCGCAACGAAGCCGATTCGCTTTGGCGAAAAACAGATGCCGGAGGAATTGAATGGAGCAAGATAAACTATAGAAAGGGTGAGACGACCGACGAGCGGACGGCCACAGGAATTAGTATTCGTAACTATTTTGCCAATTTTAAGTATTTTATTGATAGCGTAAAAGGCGACAAACCATTTTTCTTTTGGTATGGTGCACACGAACCACACCGTGTATTCGAACAGGATTCGTGGAAACGGACAGATAAAAAGTTGGAAAATTCAAAAGTTCCCGGATTTCTTCCCGACCACGAAATTGTTCGTGGAGATGTTCTCGATTATGCAGTTGAAATTGAGTGGTTCGATATACATTTACAGAAGATGCTAACTTATCTAGAGGAAATTGGCGAGCTCGAAAATACTGTTGTAATTGTAACTTCCGACAACGGAATGTCTTTCCCGCGGGCAAAAGCAAATGGTTACGAATATGGAATACATGTTCCTTTTGCCGTTCGGTTTCCAAGAGATTTTCCCGGCGGACGAATTGTTGAAGACCCAATAAGTTTTGCCGATCTTGCCCCAACTATCCTTGAACTTTCAAAAACCAGTCAAAAAGGAATGTTACCAATTTCGGGAAAAAGTATTCTGGATATTCTGAAATCAAGAAAACAAGGAGTAGTCAACGCAAATAAAAAATATGTATTTTCCGGTCGCGAACGCCACTCTTCTTCGCGTTATCTCAATTGGGGTTATCCGCAACGAATGATACGAAGCAAGGATTTTCTTTTGATCTGGAATATGAAACCCGGACGGTGGCCAGCCGGAGCTCCACAAAGAATTGTAGAGGGAACAACCAACGAACTTTGGCCAATGTACGGAATTGATAAAAATGGAGTTTTTCATTCAGAATGGGCTTTTACCGATATCGATGCTGCACCTTCGAAATCGTTTATTGTCGAGAATATGAATGATAAAACTGTAGCTACATATTTTCACTTGGCTATCGATAAACGTCCTGAATACGAATTGTTTGATATTCAAAAAGACCCGTTTTGCTTAAATAATTTAATAGAGAATCCTAACTTTATTTCAGTTGAAAAAGAGATGAAATCTGCTTTGCTTGATGAATTAAAAAAATCGGGAGACCCACGAGTTATTGGACCCGACAAAGAAATTTTCGACTCTTATATTCGTTACAGTAGGCTACGCGAATTCCCAAAACCGGCAAGTGAATAAAGAGAACATATTTGATGTGATTTTGTTGATTGTTACATAATGAATTATTACTTCTAAAATATAAATTAAATATTATGAGTACAATAGTAAAAACGAAAAATTACAATTGGTGGGTGTCGCTTCTTAAAGGTATTTTATTAATATTTTTTGGGGCTTGGCTTTTTGAGTCGCCAAACGAAAATCTGATTAAATTGAGTTTTGTTTTTGGTGTGTTAATTTTAATTGGCGGACTGCTGGAAGTTGGTCTCGCATTTAAATCGCGAAATACTCATTCAAATTGGGACAGGGCATTAACAAGTGGTATTTTAGATATTTTGCTCGGAGTGCTTCTAATGGCAAACCCAAGTTTTATTCTTTTCCTGATTACTTTATTAATAAGTATTTGGTTGCTTTTTAGGGGAATACTGAGTATTCGTTATGCTTTCCTTCTTAAAGAAGCTCAAAATGCAAATTGGTTTTGGAGCCTGATTTTTGGGATTTTACTAATTCTTTTTGGTGGTATCTTTGTTTGGCATCCCGGTTTTATTGGCTTTACACTTGGTATATGGGCAGCCCTTGCATTTATTAGTTTGGGTGTTCTGCGAATAATTTTTGCATTTAAAAAGCCAAGTGTTAAAATTATAGAATTATAATATGTTGAAACCAAAATCAAAAACTAAAGTTGGATTGTTTGGAATAGGGCTCGACACTTATTGGAATCAGTTTGAAGGTTTGCTCGAAAAACTTGAAAATTATCAGATTCAAATAAAAGAAAAGATTGCCACTTTCGGAGTTGAGGTTATCGATGCCGGAATGGTTGATAATCCTGAAAAAGCAAAAGATGCAGCAACTTATTTGAAAACTCAGAATATCGATATTGTTTTTCTCTATATTTCTACTTATGCACTTTCGTCAACGGTTTTGCCAATTGCACAAAAGTTAAAAGTACCTGTTATAATTCTAAATCTTCAACCGGTTCAGCAGTTAGATTATAAAAAGTTTAACGCGTTGGGCGACCGCGGAAAAATGACCGGTGCGTGGCTGGAGAATTGTCAGGCCTGTTCTGTTCCCGAAATTGCAAGTGTCTTTAATCGTTCCGAAATTAACTACGAAATTGTTACGGGATATTTAAACGATGAATATGCCTGGAATGAGATTGAAGATTGGGTTATAGCGACAAAAGTTGCTGTTGCTATGCAAAATAACAATATGGGAATTATTGGTCATTATTACGGGGGAATGCTCGATGTTTACACCGACTTAACCAAACAAAGTGCAACTTTTGGCACCCATTTTAAAATGCTCGAAATGTGCGAGTTAAAAAAATTGCGCGACTCGGTTTCTGATAGTGAGATTAAATCTAAGATCTCAGAATTTAATTCAACTTTAAATGTGGTTGAAGAGTGCGAAGAGTTGGAAATTGTACGCGCTGCCAAAACTTCTGTTGCACTCGATAAATTGGTTGAAAGCCATAATCTTGGTTCGTTAGCTTATTATTATGAAGGAGAATCGGGTAACGATTATGAAAATATTGTAACATCCATAATTGCTGGGAATACTTTGTTAACAGGAAAAAATATTCCGGTGGCTGGCGAGTGCGAAGTTAAAAATGCACAAGCAATGAAAATAATGGCCGAGTTTGGAGCTGGCGGTTCATTCTCCGAATTCTATTTGATGGACTTTAAAGACGATGTGGTTTATCTGGGCCACGACGGACCCGCGCATTTTGCAATTGCCGAAGGAGTTGTAAATCTGGTTCCACTACCAATTTATCATGGAAAACCTGGTAAAGGACTATCCATTCAAATGACTGTAAAACAGGGACCAATAACTTTGCTTTCTGTGGTTGAAGGAAAAGATAAAGTTTTTCTTTTGGTTGCAGAGGGAGAGGCTGTGGCAGGCCCGGTTTTAGAAATCGGAAATACAAACAGTCGGTACAAATTTTCTTTAAACGCAAAAGAATTTATAAATAAATGGTCGAAGCAAGGTCCTGCACACCACTGTGCAATTGGCATTGGAAACATTGCCGAACAAATAGAGAAACTTGGCAAGATCCTAAATGTTGATGTTGTCAGGATTTGTTGATTTTATAAACTTTAAAACTTGTGCTATTTATTTGCTGTAGGAAAAGAGAAAAATAACAAATCATATATAGTTAACACAATACTGTTATGAGAATAAAATACTTTTCACTAAATCTGTTAATGGTCTTTGTCTTATTAATTGGATGTAATATTGAGCAAAAACAAGATTATTTTATTAAAATAATTGACGGAGATTTCGATGAAGTAGGTGTAGAAAGTGGTTATATAAATAGCTCCGGCGATACCGTTATTTCTCTCGGAAAGTATTACTACTGCTATACCGATACATTTAGAAATTATGCAATTGTAATTGATCACAAGGGAATTTGTATTGCCATAGATAAAAATGAGAAAGAGCTATTTGAGGTTTATTGGTACGATAATGGTCCTGATTATATTGCAGAAGGTCTTTTTAGGATTATAAAAGATGGGAAAATTGGCTACGCAAACAAGGATGGAGAAATAGTAATTAAACCACAGTTTTATTGTGCTTTCCCTTTTAATAACGGTAAAGCAAAAGTCTCGCTTGAGTGCAGTTCGGTTGAAGAAGGAGAACACATCAGATGGGAGAGCGACAACTGGTTTTTTATTGATAAATCAGGACAAGAAATTAAATAGCAAAAATGCCGGTTGACTAATATACAGGCAACAGCAAGTTTTAAAAAGGTATAAATCTCATCAAAATATGTAAAATAAACTTCATTATATGAACTTCTATAAGCAACTTTTATTGATTTTTCTTGTTCTGCCAACTTCATTATTTGCTCAGAAAAGAGGAATGAATACCGACCCTTTTCAAAGTAAAAAAGGAGAAAAACCCTACGAAATGGCAAATCGTTTGGAAGATAAAACTCCGGTGGCAACTTTCGAAGACTGTACAAAATGGATAGTCGAGACCAAAAATTGCGATGCAAATTTATACCACACCGAGGAGGAGAAACTATTCCGAAAATATTCAGGGAAACTGGTTTTTAAACCTACTGCAAAAGAGTCGGAAATTACGCTTCGTCTCGAAAATCCAATTCAATTGAATGATGATTGGGACTGTATTGATTTTTGGAATTGGGGCGCACACTGGTTGTGGGGCGAGCCGGCGTGGCAGACGGCTTTTCGGCATTACGCATTAATTGAAGATGCAAACGGCGAATTGCACGAACTCAGTTTTTCTCAGTCGGGCTATGCGGGAATGGTGCATAAATACTGGTTTCTAAGTCATATTAAATTGAATGAAGATATTGTACTGCCTGCAAAATTTGTCGGGTTTCGGTTTAAGGCATTCCGCGCTATCGTAAACGAAGAGCAAGTGTTTTACCTCGGTCCCATTTATATTTATAAAGAAAATCTGGCTGAGTTAAAATTTGAAAAGTGGCCTGATAAATTACCTTTTCCTTTGCGAAAAGAGACAATTCTTCCCTCAAATAAATCCAACAACTTTCAAAACAGTGTGATAGAAAATGGTGATAATTTTGAATTTATATACAATGGCAGCGATACAAAAATCACCTTCATTGTAAAACCTGCAGAAGGTGTTCTGAATGGAATTTATATAAAACAGAACAAAAAGGAGAGACCGTTAAATCGTAATGCAGCAATTCTGTTTCAAGACGAGGAGGAGGCAAAATGGCAAATTGAAAAGTCTGAGATTATAAACGATACTCTTTTTTTGAATACAACTGCAAAAACCGGTTCGAAGAGTCTCCGCTTTAAAATTTGGTACACCATCAACCAAAAATCGTTAATAATTGGTATTCTTGAAAATGAAAAAACTGGCTCGGTTACACAAATAAAATTGGGTGAAACGGAAACTGCAAAAAATGCAAAACTGGTAAATGTTCCGTTCCTGATTTATGGCGAAAACCGTGTGCCAAATATCCTCTATTCCGATGACCTGTTTTTCTTTAAGCAGTTTGACTGGTACTATTCCGATGCATCCGATTTTTTACGCGGACGTAATACTATTAACGATGGATGGGCGATTTACAATGCCGGAGTGCGTTATATCCCCAAAACCAACGGGGTGCGAAATCCGGTGCGCGAGAAGTTATTTATAACAGTTTCGCCCGATGTGCAGGAGGTTCTTCCAACTGTTGACAATCCGAAATCGCCAATGAAATCGATGATGGCCGACCGGTTGTGGATGATTGAAGGTTCGCCCGACCACGATTATCTGAAAAATCAAGCTAATGAATTGCGGGCACTTGGTTTGGAGAAAGTTGCCGTGCGCTATCACGAAGGGATTTGGCGCGACGGTGGAGAAAGTTATACGTTCCGCACTCAAACAGCTCCCGGACGAGGAGGAAACGAGGCGGTGAAAAAGTTGGTGAAATATGTAAAAGATAAAGACTGGCTCGTTGGTTTGTACTCCAACTACACCGACTTTTCTCCTGTAAACGTGAACTGGAATCCTGACTGGATTAAGCGCGGGCCAAAAGGGGAGTGGGAGGTGAGCTGGTCGCGTTGTTACGCACCAAAACCAATGATTGCCGTTGAACAGGAACGGAAATTTGCCCCGCTGATACACGGGCAGTTTGGAACCAACCACAGTTATTGCGATGTGCACACTGCCGTTTCGCCAATTGCGAGGGTCGATTATGATTACAGAGTGCCGGGTGCAGCAACTTTTCGCAGAACCTACGAATGTTACGGACTTTTGCTGATGAATGAAAAACGGGCTTATCACGGGCCGGTTTATTCCGAAGGAAATTACCACTGGTGGTATGCAGGTTTGGTCGATGGGAATTATGGAAATGCAAGACCGAAGTTGGATAAAACGGCTGTTTTTCCGGACTTTCAGTTACTCAAAATCCATGCGCTTGAAATGGATGGCGGAAATGTGTATAAAGAGGGTGCTGAATATCTGGCTTACACACTTGCTTACGGACATATTGGGATTTTAAATGGCGAAACGGACGAGCGTGTAAAACGTTACGCAATGTTGCAACCCCTGCAAAAGTATTACTCAATGGTTCCGGTAAAAACGATAAGTTATTTCGATGATGGAGAGTATTATAACTCGTCGCAGGCAATTGTAAAAGATTTGATTACTGCACCAAAACTGGCGTTGGAATACGAGTCGGGATTAAAAGTTTTTATCAATTTTTCGGATGAAAACTGGAACTTGAGTTCAATGGGAAACCAATATGAATTGCCGAAATTTGGTTTTCTTGCCATTCACGAAAAAGATAGTGTTTTAGCTTTCTCAGGATTTCTGAATGGCACTGCGAACCGGGTTGGTTATATTTCGGCGGGGAGTCATTTTTACATCGATTCGTACGGGGAAAATATTGAGACAAATAACTTCAATTGCAACGGAAAGGTATTTCTAAAAAAGGAGAAATTCGGTTGGGAAATTATTCCTGCCACAAATTTCGAAACCTTTGGATTTAAACTCTCAGCACTTGGAATTGACTCGGAAAATATTGAAATTGAGGGGCTGGATATTGATGATATCCCGATTGAACAGGCGGTTTTTATTATTGAAGAGGGTAAAATTGTTATCGAACACAAAAATAAGAAAGTGCTGAAATACCGGATTTCGGAGATGCAGTAATAAGGTTTGCAGGTGGAGTTGGTTGTCTGGTGCTTGATAGGTTTATGTCTTTGCAAATGAGGAGTATGTGTATTTTATTGTTTTTGTTTTTATAAAATACTACATTTGCTCTTCCAGTATTTTCGTATAATACCGGAAGTATAGTTCTGGTAAAATGTAATAACAATGAATCTATTAAAATTTAATCAACATTGGGGGAGTCATTTCAAGTATAATTTTCCATATAAAAGAAAGATATTAAAAACACTTGAAGATCATATTGATAACCGGCAGATTATTGAGCTGACCGGCTTGCGGAGATTGGGAAAAACGACACTTCTTTTCCAGCTTATTAATATTTTATTGGAGAGGGATGTAAATAAATACCGTATTTGGTATTTTACTTTTGACGAGCAAAAGTATGATTTTGATGAGCTGATAAATGCTTTTGGGACGCAGACGAAAATGGATATCAAAAAGGACAAAATATTTATCTTTCTTGACGAAATCCAGAAATTAAAAGATTTTCAGTCGCAGTTGAAGATTTATTATGACTTGTATCCAAATATTAAATTTTTCATTTCAGGGTCAACATCACTCTTTATAAAAAAGCAAACTCAGGAAAGTCTTGCCGGCAGGTTATTCTCTTTTCTCTTAAAACCACTCGATTTTGAGGAGTATCTTCTATTTAGGGATAAAACCATCTATTTGGAAATGCAGGAGATGTATGAATCTGAATTAAACTTTGAATATCGAAACTACCTGTTGAGGCAATTTGTGGAAACTGTAAATGTTTCGGATGATTATTTTGTAAAGGAATATGTAAAGGGTATCATAAAAAAAATTATTTATGAAGATATTCCAACCACTTTTTCTGTCGAAAATCCTGAGATTTTATATGCCATTGTAAATGTAATTTCGGAACGGCCTGGGTTATATCTTAATTTCGAAAATTTGGCTAACGATTTAAAAATATCCGCAAAAACTGTAAGTAAATATTTAAGTATTTTAGAACAGGCATTTTTGTTGAAGATTTTGTATAATTATTCGGCAAACCAACTCACATCCGAAAAAAAGATGAAAAGAGCATATTTATCTTCTGCATCTTTTTGTACTGCTTTGCACGATTTTGAACAAATCGGTTTACTTGTGGAAAATGCAATACTTTCGATAAAACCATACAACTTTTTTTGGCGCGATGCTTATAAGCACGAAGTGGATTTTATTGATATTAACAACAAAACGGTGCTGCCAATTGAAATCAAATATAAGAATAGAATCAGGAAGGATGATTATAACAATTTGTACCTGTTTTCAAAAAAGTTTAAGTTAAAAAAGGCAATTATTTTAACTCATTCAGTTAATGAATATAGCGTTGATTTTAAGGGAGTTGAGATTAGCGTTAAATCTGTTTATAATATGAAATATTAATTAATAGGATATGAAACGAGCATGTTAAAAACAATTGATTATTAGATTTTAAACTAAATTTTAAACACATGAAGTATCTACTAACTTTTTTCACTTTTTTTGCACTTTTATCGTGCGCACCCCAGCCTGAGAAACAGCAAACTCAGAAGGGGCATAATCTTGAGTTTACTGAACTTGCTCAGGTTTGGGACGAAGCAGTTCCTCTCGGAAACGGAATGGTTGGAACACTTATCTGGCAGAAAAACGGGAAGTTGCGTTTTTCGCTCGACCGTGCCGATTTGTGGGATTTGCGCCCAAGGGCAAACATCAATTTCGATAAATGGAAATTTAAAGATGTTTATAATTACTGGAAAGAAGATAAATACGATGTGGTTCATAAAGCTTTTGATGTTCCGTCCGACCAGTCGCCGGCACCATCTAAAATACCTGCCGGTGCTTTGGAGTTCGATATTGAAAAACTCGGAAAAGTTAAGTCGGTAATTTTAGATGTTGAAACTGCTGTTTGCACAGTGGAGTGGGAGAGTGGAGCAAAACTCACTGCTTTTATTGATGCTGAAAAACCGGTTGGTTGGTATAAATTCGAAAATATTAGCGAACCGGTAAAGGTGGAGTTGATTTCGCCGGCATACAATCGCGAAAACACAGAGGCAGCCACAAGTCAGTCGCGAACAGATTTAAACCAACTCGGATATCCGCAGGGCGAAGTTGTGAAGAGTGAAAATTCATTCACCTATAATCAAAAAGGTTGGGGTGATTTTTCGTATCAGATAAATACAACGTGGGAAGAGTCGAAAACAGAAATGAGCGGATGCTGGTCGGTTTCTGCCGAAAATAAAGGTTGGAAAGAATCTCCCAAAGCTGCTGAAATTGTTGAAAAGGAGATGAACTCAGGATTCAATAAATCCTTAAATTCTCATTTGCATTGGTGGGGAAACTATTGGAGCAGATCGTCGATTAGTATTCCAGATTCGTTGCTCGAAAGACAATATTATCTCGAAATGTACAAATTTGGAGCGGCTGCCCGCGCCGATGCCCCTCCCATTGCTTTGCAGTCGGTTTGGACTGCCGACCACGGGAAACTACCTCCATGGAAAGGCGATTTTCATCACGACTTAAACACGCAACTAAGTTACTGGCCATCGTACACAGGGAATTACCTCGACCTTGAAAAAGGCTTTTTAGACTGGCTTTGGAAATATCGTCCTGCCTTTAAAAAATATACTAAAGACTATTTTGAAACCGGGGGAATGAATGTTCCCGGAGTAACCACACTTGAGGGTGAACCGATGGGCGGCTGGATTCAATATTCAATGGGGCAAACGGTTGCTGCATGGCTTGGGCATCATTTTATCTGCACTGGAAATATTCAATGGATAGGGATTTTCTGGAACAGCGTGCCTATCCGTGGATTAAAGATGTGGCTGTTTTTTTAGATGAAATGGCTGTAAAAACAGAGTCCGGGAAACGGAAATTGTTAATGAGTTCCAGCCCGGAGATTTATAATAATTCAGCAAAAGCATGGTTTGCCGAAACTACCAACTTTGATTTGGCACTTATTCGCTGGACTTATGAAAAAGCAGCAGAGTTGGCGACAGAATTGGGTTTGAATGATGATGCTGTAAAGTGGAATGAGATTTTATCGGAGTGGACAGAATTGGCGGTTGACCCGGAAACAGGTTTTATGTTTGCACCCGGTTTCCCTTACAACGAATCGCATCGCCACTTTTCGCATTTGATGGCTTTTCATCCGCTGGGAATGGTTGATTTTTCAAATGGAGAAGCCGATAAAAAGATAATTCTTAATACACTGAAAAATTTAGAAAAATATGGTTCCGACTGGTGGACAGGATATTCTTTTAGTTGGCAGGGGAATTTGTATGCCCGTGCATTCGATGGCGAAAATGCTGCTCGTGTTTTGCGTACTTTTGCTCAGTGCTTTTGTCTGAAAAATTCGTTTCATGTAAATGGAGACCAGTGCAAAGCAGGACATTCAAAGTTTCTGTACCGCCCGTTTACACTCGAAGGAAATTTTGCATTTGCTTCGGCAATTCAGGAGATGCTACTACAAAGTCATACGGGAGTTGTAAGGGTTTTTCCTGCTATTCCAAAAGAATGGAAAAATGTTAAATTTAATAATTTGCGGGCGCAGGGTGCATTTCTGGTGTCAGCAAAAAAAACGAATGGTGTAGTAAGCGAAGTGATACTTTATTCAGAAAAAGGTGGCCGGATGGTAATGAGAAATCCGTTTAGCGGTAATTTTAACAGCGATAAAAAATATGTTACTGAAGGTGAAAATCTCGTATTTAATATGGATGAAGGAGAGTCTATAAAGTTAAAACTCTAAATTTGCAGGTCGGGTGGTTGCACAAATGCTTGCGCCCTTTCAGGGCTTTTGCTAATGTCGCAGATTTCATAGGGCGCTGCCCTATGTTGTTGCTTTTGCCCTTACAGGGCAGAAAAGAGTAAAAGATGTTAAGCAGAAACAAATAATTTTTTGAAGCGAAATAAGTAGAGTCTGCTGATTTTCTATAGTACTAATTGCGTTGAATATTTCAGTGAGCTTGAAAAATATTTTGAAATAAAATCGTTTTTCAACTTTATGACCCAACTTTTGATTAAAGCAAAAAAAGCGGTGGAAAAATATTTATAT
>JAJRSD010000002.1 GCA_024278975.1 Bacteroidota bacterium | reverse complement strand
TCACCATGAATTAATAAGTTTTGTTAGTAAATGCCTCATTTAAAGAAAACTAAACCCACAACAAAAATCAGATGTTGATACCATAGCACTAATTGTTAATAACTGGTAGATTCCTCCAAAAAAGAATTTATCTTTGATACTTATTAGTAACAAACTATTTTTCATGAATGTCGGTTGACAATAATTTTAAACCAAAATAAATCTATAAAATGAAGAAAGTATTTTTATTCGCTGTTATTACAGCTTTTTTAATTGGAGTCGGGCAGATGAAAAGTTCTGCACAAAGTTCGAAACACCCGGGATATCAGGGTGAAAAAACAGTTCAATTATTCAATGGTAGCAATCTCGATGGGTGGTACACCTTTCTAAAAGAACGTGGTCGTGACAATGACCCTAAGAAAGTTTTTACGGTGAAAGGCGGTAAAATCAGAATTTCGGGAGAAGAGTGGGGGTGTATTACAACCAACAAAGAGTATGAAAACTACCACCTTGTAACCGAGTTTAAATGGGGCAAGGTAGCTTTTGAACCTCGCCTGACAAAGGCGCGCGATTGTGGTGTGTTGCTCCATTCGCAGGGTGAGGATGGTGCAAAAGGTGGAATCTGGATGTACTCTATCGAGTGCCAGGTAATTGAGGGTGGTACCGGCGATTTTATTGTGGTTGGCGACGGTAGCAACAATTTTCGGATTACGAGCACGGTTGCTCCCGCAAAACAGGGCAGCTCCTTTATTTTTATGCCCGATGGTAAAAAAGAGACCATCAACAGTGGCCGCATCAATTGGTTTGCCCGAGATCCCGACTGGAAAGACGAATTTGGTTTTCGTGGAAAAAATGATGTGGAAAAGCCAGTTGGCAAGTGGAATAAACTGGAGTGTGTTGTTGTTGATGGCGAAATTACAATCTATCTGAACGATGTTTTGGTAAATAAAGCAACCAACGTGAAACCCCGGAAAGGACGGATTCAAATTCAGTCGGAAAGTGCAGAAATATTTTTCAGAAAAGTTGAACTGACACCGTTATCCAAAAAATAGATTCCCGATTAAATAAAGATAGGAAGTTGATGTTTGCACTGCTGCTGCTGTCGGCCAGGGATGGAAGTGGCAGCTTGCCGAAGTGCCGGCCGGAGTATTTGTTAACAAACGGCTGCGACCGCAGGAAGCACACGGATTGTTTACAAATACCCGGCAAGTGCGAGGCAACTAAAACGGACAGCCCGAGTAGGCCGCCAAATAAAAACAATATAATATGAAATAAATTTTTGTTGATTTAAAAAACCGTTTTACCTTTGCGCCAATATTTATGCAATGGGGGTGCCTAATTCCGATTTACGTCGGGAATAAGTTAGGGCTGAGATTATACTCACAAAACCTGATCCGGGTAATGCCGGCGGAGGGAGAGCAAAACGGGAATTTTTCCCACTCCATTGGTTAGTTTATTAACCAATTTTTACAAAATGAAAAAGTTTAGTTTTTTACTGCTGATGCAGTTGAGTGTGTTGCTTGCCATGGGGCAGGTAAAACTGAGTGGTGGTGTTACCGGAAACGGCGAGCCGCTGGCGGGTGCAAGTGTTATGCTCGAAAATAGTTTTTATGGAATTTCGACGTCGGGCGATGGAAGTTTCGAGTTTAAAAACCTTAAAGCGGGCGATTATAAAGTTAAGATTTCGTTTGTGGGGTTTGTTGGAAAAGAGATTGAGGTGAGTTTAACTGCCGACCGCGAAATTAAAATTAATCTTGAACCAGATATTGTGATGACTGATGAGATTTTGATTTCGGCAACGCGGGCAAATAGTAAAACTCCGATGGCGTACAACAATGTTTCGGGCGATGAGATTGCGCGCCGAAATATGGGGCAGGATATTCCGTATCTGCTGCAACTAACACCTTCGTTTGTGGCAACGTCGGATGCGGGTGCGGGAGTGGGTTATACAAGTTTTAGAATTCGGGGAACAGATATGAACCGCATAAATGTTACGGTAAACGGTATTCCGGCAAACGATGCGGAGTCGCACGGAACGTGGTTTGTTGATTTGCCCGACCTTGCCTCGTCGATTGACAACGTGCAGGTGCAGCGTGGTGTGGGAACATCGACAAATGGTGCTGCAGCTTTTGGTGCCACAATTAATATGCAAACCAACACGCTGAAAAAAGATGCGTACGGCGAATACAAAACTGCATTCGGGAGTTTTAACACTTTTAAAAATACGGTGTCGGCAGGTACGGGTTTGCTAAACGGGAAGTTTGCGGTTGACGTGCGGTTATCGAAAGTTACATCTGACGGATTTATCGACCGGGCTGCATCTGACCTGAAATCATTTTTTGTGTCGGCGGGTTATTATACCGAAAACACGATTTTAAAAGTGAATGTTTTTTCGGGTTTCGAAGAGACTTATCAGGCGTGGAACGGAGTTCCGTCGGAGCTGCTGCCGACCAACAGAACATACAATAGTTGCGGCGAATATACTGATGAGAATGGTGTTACACAGTTTTACGACAATCAGATTGACCACTACCAGCAAGACCACTACCAGCTACATTTTTCGCATAAACTGAGTTCGTTGTGGAATGTAAATGCATCGGCACATTATACTTACGGCCGCGGTTATTACGAGAATTATAAGGAGGATAAAAAACTTGCAGATTATAATCTTCAGGATATTACAATTGGTGACGAGACAATTAAGAGAACCGATTTGGTAAACCGCAAATGGTTAGACAACGATTTTTACGGAGTTATTTTCTCGTTGAATTACAATAGTAAGAAATCGGATTTTGTTTTAGGCGGCGGTTTTAGTGTGTACGACGGCGACCATTTCGGGAATGTAATTTGGGCACAATATTACGGAAGTTCGAACCCGAATCACGAATGGTACAGAAATAACGGATTGAAAAAAGATTATAATATTTATGCAAAATACAACTATCAGGTTACTGAAAAATTAAACCTTTTTGCCGATTTGCAATTTCGTAATATTAATTATTCGATAAAAGGAATTGACGATGATTTACGTGATTTGGGACAGTCGCACGATTATAACTTTTTTAATCCGAAATTTGGGATTTCGTACGAACCAGCACATAACCAGAAACTTTATGCATCGTTTGCGGTTGCCAATCGCGAGCCAAACCGAACTGCAATTGTTGATGCACCAAACGGAAACGCACCTAAATTCGAAACATTGAACGATTTGGAATTGGGATACAACTATTCGTCGGCACGGTTTACTGTTGCAGCCAACTACTACTTTATGAATTATAAAGACCAGCTTGTTTTAACCGGCGAAATAAACGATGTAGCAGCACCAATTATGGTAAATGTCGACAAGAGTTTCCGTACCGGAATTGAGTTGCAGGCAGGTGTTCAAATTGTTAAGAATCTGCAGTGGAACGGTAATGCAACTTTTAGCTCGAACAAAATAAAAGCGTTTACCGAGTATGTTGACAATTGGGATACGTGGGGACAAGAGTCGTACGAACTGGGAACAACTTCGATAGCTTTTTCGCCTGGTGTTGTGGCAAACAGTCAGTTGGTTTTTACGCCGGTAACGAATCTGAATATCAATCTTATTTCGTCGTTTGTGGGTAAACAGTATATTGATAACACTTCGAACGAAGACCGCATTTTAAACTCGTATTTTGTAAATCATATTAAAGCCGATTATAAATTCAGTACAAAATTGTTTGAGGAGATTACGCTGCACCTGATGGTAAACAATCTGTTTAACGAGGTTTACGAAAGTAATGCGTGGGTATATTCGTATATTTATAACGGTGAGCGCAGTAAAATGGATGGATACTATCCGCAGGCGGGAACACATTTTATGTTTGGAATTGATTTTAGGTTTTAGGGAATTATACTACTGATTAAGTGAATTTAAAATAGTCAGGGTTTCAATTAAAATGAAGCTCTGGCTATTTTTTACTGTTTTTTCGGGTTACATTAAAAAGCAAATTTACTTTCACACCAAATGAAGTCCACGAATAATTTTCGGGTTCAATTTTTCGTAAGGGAACAGTTATGTACGGTTCAATATCGAAAAAGAGATTTTTGTTGATTTGTCTTTTATAAATAGCTCCCAAAGTTGCCGACTGCGCTAAATATAACTTATTTGTAAGATGCTGTTTCTCTCCGTTTTTTTCGACTGAAAGAATGTATTTGTTTGAAATGCCGGCAAAAAGAGCAAGCCGGTATTGTTTTTTGTTGAGAATGTAATAATTATACTAATTCGTTTCATACTTGATACGTTTTAAAGCGTCTCTTTTTTTTTATAAGATTCACTTAATTATTATACATTAATTGTTTTCAAACGCGCGTTATAACCATGACGGATGAAAAGTATGAAACGTGACAAAAAGTTTTAAAAAAAATGGATTGAGTATAGTGTAAGAAAAAATATATTTGAATTTAACTACTCCAATATTATTTTTCCTTCTATTTCTACCAATAAATCGGGACGGCAAATATCGGCAATTATGTAAACCACTGGCTGATTGCCAAAATGAAATTCGAACACCTCTTTTATTGCTGGATAATCTTTGCGATATTTCACATAAACACGTGCATGACCAAATCTGGAACTTAGTTTTTTGTCATAAATGTTTTGCAAAATTTTATCTGAATATAACTGTTGAATATTTTTAATAGTAATTTCAGTTTGTTTTACCGCGTCGCCAACACCAATAGTTTTTTCGCCGGTAATAGAGGCGGTGCCCGAAATAAATATTAGCTTTTTATTGAACAATTCGAAAAATCGTGCCCGCTCGAATTTTGGTGTAGTTTTTATAATGCACCTATCACCTACCAACACATCTTTGCTGTAACTGTGTGCCGAAATTTGTTCAGGATTATCAACGGGTGATGTTTCCAATTCGTCAGACTTAACTGCAACAAACTCAATTATCAAACCTCCTCTGTTCATTCCAATTCCAGTTGCAGCCGGATATCCTGTACTCTCAAAACTGTTACCGTAAAACTTCGAACGAACATTATTAAATTCCTGATATTTCTGATCCTCCCCATCAAATCCAATAATATCTTCGAGATAATTCCACTGTCGAACAATAGAATTTACCGGAAAAGAAATCTTGTTAAACAATTTCTTTAGCGTGTCAAAAGCATTTTCTGAGTCGGTTTTGCATCCCAATCTTTCGTTCGATTGAATATTCCCAATTAATATTTCGCTACCATTTTGCGAAAATAGTACGGCAATATCATTCCCCGCTTTTATATATTTTGCTCTCCAGAAAGCAGGATCGTAATAAAAGGCCTCAATAATAATCTTACACGTTAACGGTGGCTGAGCAATTAAACTCTGTACTATTTCGCCCGATACAATATGCGCAATCTGCAACTTTATTTTTTGTTGAATATCATTGTAAACTTTATCGGAAACGGCATCCACAAAAAAATTCAACTTAAATATTTTTTTGCCCGAATTAATCTGCTTCAATTGTAGTAAACAATCTTGCAACTGAAAGTCCAGTGTTTCACCACTATTCCTGGGTTTCAAATATATCCGATCTCCGTTTAAAAAATACATTCAATCTTTATTTTTCTTTGAAACACAAATATGACTGAATTTTTAATCATAAAAAAAATATACATACCATTCTTTCTAAAGAAGTTGTTGTACGAAATAAATGTTTCGAAATTGAGTATAGTGGTGTACTTATTTCAATAATCTCCCTCAGCTTTTGCTCCATTTAAAACCGCCTCGGTTGAGCCAACTCCCAGCCGGTCAACTCCTTGCTCCAGAAATGCCACGGCGGTTTCCCAATCGCGAATTCCGCCCGATGCTTTTACCTGCATTTTGTCGCCCACAGTTTTTAGCATTACATCAATATATTCTGATTTCGCGCCGCCGGGACCAAATCCGGTTGAGGTTTTTACAAAATCGGCTCCTGCTTCGTACGACAGTTTGCAGGCTTTTGCAATTTGTTCAGGTGTTAAAAAGCCACTTTCCTGAATAACTTTTACAAGAATATTATTCCGATGTGCAACTTCAACTACAGCTTTTATATCGTTAACAATATAATCGTAATCTCCCGAAAGAAATCTCCCGATATTCATTACCATATCAATTTCGTCAACTCCATCGGCAATTGCCTGTTCTGCCTGAAATACTTTTGTTGCTGTTGTATCGGCACCATGCGGAAAACTTAAAACACACGATACTTTTACATCGCTGTTTTTTAATAATCCCGCAGCAGCTTTTATGTCGCAGGGTTTTACACACATACTAAACACATCGTTTTCGATGCACATTTTTGCATTTGCTTTTAAATCAGCACTTGTCTGTTCCGGTTTTAAAACCGCGTGGTCTATGGTTTTTGCTACTTGTTTTTTTGTGTACATAATTAATAATTTTACTCTTCCATCTCCTTTAAAACCTGCTCAACCTGTTCATTGGTTTTATGTAGTTTATCTTTACAAATCTTTAAAAGAACTGAAACCCTTTTTACTTTTTCTGCAAGTTCGTCCACATCCAACTCTTCGTTTTCAATCTTTTCAAGAATCTCTTCTATCTCTGCCATTGCATCGTTGTACGATATTTTTTTAGTTGTCATATCTATTTCTTTATGATTTTACTTTTTACTTTTCCATCGTTGAATCGAGTTTCAATCTCATCGTTAATATTTAATTGTGAAGCCGATTTTAAAATCTCACCATTTTTTAAAGTTAGCGAATATCCACGTTTTAAAATATTTTCGGGATTTAACAAGCGCACACTATTTTCGTTGATATGAATTTTTTCCTCCTCCCTGAAAATCATCTTTCTCGATTTGCTCGTTATTAGGTCTTTAAAATGAACAAGCACTGCACTTTCTTTTAATAACGTTGCACCGGCAACCCGTTTTAGAATCCTGCGTTTCTGTTCCATTCTGTTTTTAGTCTCGACAAACCACAGTGAAACTGCCGATTCTAAATCGTGTTTAATATTGTTTATTTCGTATTTTTTTTTGAATGAAAACTGACTTACATTTTGTTGCAGTTCATTTCCCATTTTTGTTAAGCGTGTCTGTTTTTCATTTATAAACTCCGTTACAGAAAAGTTTAAACCCGTTGCAATTCGTTCCAATCTGTTTTGTTCCTCGTCGATTGTATTTCGTGCAAACTGAATAATTTCAGTCTCCATATCCAGCAGCCGCTCGTAAAAACGGGCAACTCCTGTTATTAAAAATTCGGCAACGGCAGTTGGGGTTTTCATTCGGGTGTGTGCAACCAAATCAATAATTGTATCATCTTTTTCGTGCCCAATTCCAGTAATTACAGGCAGCGGAAACTGAGTAATATTAAATGCCAAATCGTAATCGTCGAAACTGCTTAAATCGGCAGTTGCACCGCCACCTCTGATAATTACAACAGCATCGAAAAAATGTTCATACTCAAAAATACGTTCCAGTGCATTTATTATCGAAGGAACAGTTTCGGCACCCTGCATTGTTGCTTCAAATAGTTTTGTGTAAAATTTAAACTCAAACTCGTTGGAGTTCAACTGGTTCATAAAATCCTGAAACCCGGCTGCCGTTGCCGACGATATTATTGCAATTTTTTGCGGAACAAGAGGTAATTCCAGCTCCTTGTTCATATCGAAAATACCCTCGGTTTGCAAACGGTTGATTATCTCTTTTCGTTGCAAAGCCATGTCGCCAACCGTGTAAACTGGGTCGATATCTTTTATGTTCAAACTCAATCCGTAAACCGGATGATATTCAACTGTAACCTGAACCAAAATTTTTATTCCCTCCGAAAACTGCTGCCCTGTAGAAGTTTCGAAATAGGGTTTTAACATTCGGAAAGTATATGACCAAATTGTTGCCCGCGACCGTGCAATTATACTATTCCCCTCCTTTTCAATCAGTTCGAGATAACAGTGTCCGGTTCGGTTCTCTTTCATTTCGCTAACTTCGGCAACCACCCAAACTGTTGTTGGAAATGCATCCGACAAAGTATCTTTTATCGATTCGTTCAGTTGCAAAAGAGTGAGTTTCTGATCCATTGGTTAACGAATTTTATTCAGTTTAATGGTTTGAAATTTTTCATTGGAACTAATCTTCAATAAAAACATTCCTTGTGGCAACCATCCAATATTTGAAAGTGTAATTTTCGGACTGTTAGATTTAGTCCATTTTTGAAGTAACCGACCTTCCAAAGAATAAATTTCTATGGCTATTTTTTCTGATTTTACAACTCCATTTTTTTGTATAGTCAGAATATCGTGTACGGGGTTTGGATAAACCAACCAGTGCTTTTTATTACTGTGTTGAACAACTGTTTGGTTAATCAGATATAACCACGCCATTCTGAAATCGGGAATTCCGTAACCTAAAACCGAGTCGGGTTTTTCGAATTGTGATGCACTCATTTCAATGGCCGATTTAACATCGGTGGCATCTGAATAAGATAGCGACTGCCACAAACAAGCTGCCATTCCTGCCATTACCGGCGACGAAAAAGATGTTCCGTTTGCAAAACCCAGTACGCCATTACTTCGCTGCAAATAAGTATTCAGCCCAACAGCAGCAACATTTGGTTTAATGTCGCCATCGGCTGCCGGTCCGAATGACGAAAAATAGGCAGGAGTACCATCTTTATCTACCGCTCCAACTGCAATAACATTATCGCCATCGGCAGGTGCAATAATATGCTTCCACGGGTTATTTCCTTCGTTTCCGGCACTGGCAAAAACCAACATTCCTCGTGTAGCAGCAATATTTGCACCCCTGGTTACACGAGTGGTTTTTCCATCCATATCGGAGTAGGGGTGGTTCATAGTAGAATCATCAAACTCGTAATATCCCAGCGAAGAATTGATTATATCAGCCCCAACACTATCTGCAAATTCGGCTGCAGCTACCCAATTATCTTCTTCAATTAAATATTCTGAGGTAACATCTTCGCTGCGTATTAGCCAAAATGATGCTTTCCTTGCCGTTCCAATTAGCGAGCCCGGCACGTTTCCGCCAATACACGAAAGCACACTCATTCCATGATAATGAGTTCTGTAAAAATCTTCATCGGAATTAACAAAATCTTTAGTTCCCAAAATCTGGTTATTTGCCCACAAACTATCGAATGCACTGTATTTATCGGCATTTAAAAATCCGGCATCTATAATTGCAATTTGCATTCCCTGTCCGTTATAACCCCGATTATGTAAATACTGCCCGTTCATTAATCCGGTTTGATAAACCGACGGTCCGTATAAAGAAGTGTCAATTGGCTCTTTATCGGAAATATACGTTTCATTAAATTTATTAAACGCACTTTTTGTACTATTTGCAGGTTTCGAAAGTTGAACATTGTTTACAAAAGAAAATTCTAAAACCTTATTCCGAAAGCTATCAATATCGGTTTTTACTGTAATTCCGTTTAACCATTTTGATGAATGAACAAGTTCGGCTCCTAAACTTAAAACAGAATCGATATAATTTGAGTTTACAGGTAAATCGAGCGAATCAATTAAAACATTTTGATTTATACGGCGTTGAATGGCACGTTCAGAAAGATAATTCTCGGGTGTTGACAGAGAAAATTTGGTGTCGTTTTTATTTTTAAATGCAACCCAAAAATATTGCTGTGCATGTGAGTTAAAAGAAAGGATTAACGAAAAGATTAAAAAAGAGATTATATTTTTTCTCATACCAGACATAACTTTAAAGTTATAAATCAAAAAAATTAATTAAATAATTTCAACAGGAACAGATAAAACGTAGAATACAAATACAAAATTCAGTCGACAAAAGCAATGCGACTCCACTTTTCAGGTAAATGTGTATCGTAAACACCATGGCTGTTTAGTGCAGTTGCAGGATGCGGCTGAACCTCAATGCCGTTTTGAACAAGTTTTTGAAACCGACCTAAAAACATATTCCAGATATCTCCATTGGTTGGCGGTATTGCACGACCATTTGCCAATAAACCCAAACTGCTCCACGGAATTGCTATTTCCAAACTCCACCCATTATCAATATCGCTATTATCATTCAAAGTACCATCAACCTGAACTGCTGTTTGCAGCCCCGGCATATCATAATTTGTAAAAGCCCACCGAATACCGCGCGGATTAGTACCTCGCCAAAAAGTTGCATCATCGCGATCGTAATTGCCACCAAAAGTATAAGCCTGCTGATGGTGTACGTCAAATATTGGAATATCGAATTTGCTTCCTCTGGTATAGGCATCTTTCCAAATAAAAAACACCTCGTAAATTGTATTGGCAGCATTTACTTCTAATTCATAATAACAATCTCCACCATCAATAAATAGTTCTAAATCGTTTTCTAAAAAAATTATACTGTCACGTTCGGTTAATTTTGCTTCAACAAAAGGTTCTTCCGCAAAAAATGCAATATATAAATGAGTATCACTCCAAAGAATAGCCGACTGCGTGTTGTACATACCCGGATCAGCAGTAACCATATCGATAAACCTCCGACTCCACTGAGCATTTTGCCAAACTTCTTTTCTGATGTCGCCGTCAACAATAATGGAAGTTGAAATCTTTTGTGCAGTATAATCAATATTATCTTTCATAATTAATTTTTATAAATTATTCAATACTCAAACTTACAAAGTTCTCTGAACATTCTAATATTTATTTTATAATACCTTGTTTTTTCATGTATCCCGATGGGTCTTCCATAAATTTTTCTGGGTCGGTAATTGTACCCCGGGTTTTTTCCAGTTTTTGCATTTCTATATTTGCAATGCTGTCGCGCACTTCCGGATTTAGAATCTCCCCATTGTCATATTCCAGTAAATATTCAAATTTACCATTCTCATAAAACTTCCACTCGCCATGCCTGAGATTATTTTTATAGTTGGCTTCCAATTCCAGTTTCCCATTTTGTGCATAAATTAAACAGAGTCCGTTTCGTTGATCATAAGTCATTTTGCATTGCAAATACGGGTTGCCCGATTTAAAAAATATCTGGTAATTTCCATGTTGTAATCCATTGCTCCAATCTGCTTTTTCCATTAATTCCCCACTGTCATAATACTTTAGCGAAGTCCCCTCTTTCAACCCAAACTTAAAATGCTCTTCCGCAATTTTTCTGTTATTCGAAAAATATATCCAGTTCCCCTCTTTTTTCTGATTCAAATAATTTCCTTCGGCAACTTTTTTCCCAAATTTGTCGAACAGTTGCGTAAATGCGGAGTCGGTATTTTGCTGATAGTTGATAATTGCTTTTACCTGTCCGCCCGGATGATAACGTTTCCACTCGCCCACAGGTTTTCCATCTTTAAAATTTCCTTCGTACATTATTCGTCCGTTCGATTGTTGCTTTTTCCAAGGCCCTTGCCGCAAACCGTTAGAATCGGTTTGATTTAATTGCCCGAACGTAAAAAATGGAACAAGTAAAATTAGTATCAAAATTATTCGCATAATTCAGTTTTTATTGAACAACAAAATTACTTATTTATTTCGAGTTGTTTTAAGGTATTTTAGAAAACTACTTGTAGCCAAATAAACGCTATATTGTCAGTAAAAATTAAGAGACTGTTTGAACTCAATAATTCATTCGATTATGCGCACATTAATTATCATTCTATTTTTGTTTACCTCTCAATTTATTCAATCACAAGAAAAAAAAGTAACCACAAATCTGATTTCTCTTTCGTCTAAAATTGAAGGGATGCTAATTGGTTCGGCAATTGGCGATGCTGCCGGCGGACCTGTTGAATTTGTTTCGCCACCAACGCGGAGTTTTTGGAGTACTACAAATAAAAAAATCACAAAAAAAGGGATTGAAGATTTGGGCAAACTCTTTAAACTGCAACCTTACCCAAAAGATGTTGAGCCATTTGCACAGTGGGAATCGTTCGGGCCGGCGGGAACAATTACCGATGATACACGTTTTAAAATGATTCTTTTCAATACACTGAAAAATTTTGATAGAGAATTAACTGAAAAAAACTTTGCACAATCGGTTTTAGATTTTAGAAACGAACTACCCGAAAAATACAGAGATAATTACGACGAGTGGATTCCGGAAATTGAATATGCAACTAACTGGGTGCTGGGGAAAAGAGAAAATGCCTTTCCGGTTGAACGAATCTGGGGCGGAATTCCAACCATGGAAGGACAAATGCCTTTTTTACCAATTGCCGCTCTAAACCCACAAAACCCGGAATGGTGCTATCTAAAAACTTATGAATTGGGTTATTTCGACATTGGAATTGCAAAAGATATAAACTCGGCATTGGTAGCCGGTCTGGCTCGTTCACTGCAACCCGATGGAAGTTGGGAGAACTTTGAAAATGCAATGCGAACTGTTGACCCGTATAATTATAATAATGTTTTATATGTTGACAGACAGCTAATTCGTTGGCTCGATTTATCGCACAACCTGGTAAAACAGGCCGATGGAAATATTGCAAATCTTTTTGTTCTACTCGAAAATAATTTACAAACCATTTATTGGTGGGAGGCGTGGGTTCCAATTGTAGTAGTTCTGTCGTGTGCTGAGATTGTGGATTATAATCCGCTGGCAGCCATGCAACTGATTATGGAGTTTGGTCACGACACCGATTCGTATGCACAAGTTATGGGGGCAGTTTTGGGTGCAATTCACGGAAAAGAGATTTGGGATAAAGCAATGCGCCAAACCGTTAATAACCAAATGAAAGAGCAGTTTGGACAAAATATTGATGACTGGATGACGCTAATTGAGAAGTATCGAATTAAATAATATTTGTTTTTAATTTATTTATCAGAATCGTCATTTTTTAACTTCACATCGTTTTCTGCCGGCAGGTTTTTAACATGCAAATCTACTTGCGGGAAAGGTATTTGAATATTGTTTTCGGCAAGAATATTATAAATTCCAATTGCAATATCACTCTGTGCTGCAAGACCATTTTCGTAGTGTACCCAACAAAGCAGTCTGAAGTTAAGAGAACTATCTCCAAACCCTTCGAATAGAGGCCGAGGCGGTGGATCTTTATAAACATCGGGATTATTTAAGGCCACTTTTTTAAGCAGATCGAGTACCTGATTTGGGTCTGAACCATAAGCCGTTCCCACTTTTATCTCCACTCTGCGTTTACTATCCGACAAAGTCCAGTTTATTAATTCATTCGAAATAAGGTTTGAATTTGGCACAACCACCTCGGCGCCATCATAAGTAGTAATATTACTTGCACGGATACCAATATCTTTTACTCGCCCAACCAAAGTATTTACCTCAATAGTATCGCCTGTTTGTATTGGTCGTTCAAAAATCAAAATCAATCCGGAGATAAAATTTAAAACAATATTTTGTAACCCGAAACCAATACCAACACCTAAAGCACCAATCAACACAACAATGTTACTCATTTTTATTTCGGCTGCCGAGAGCGCAAACAGAATACCAAAGGTTACGAAGAAGATACGAAGTATCATAGAAATTGCAGCGGGAACACCACGCGGCATTCTCATTTTTCGTAAAATCTCTTTTTCAATAATTTTTTTGATAAAAAGAGTAATCAGAAACGTAATGTATAAAATACCAATAAACAGTATAATGTTTAACAGAGAGAGGGAGAGACTTCCTATAGCCAATTTATGTGTAAGGAAAGTGCCTATCTTTTCGTGAATTACAGCTTTAATTTCAAAAATATTAAGCAGATACTCGGCACAAAGAATAAAAACTACAAAGTTGATTACGCCCTTAAAACGTTTATTTAATTTATCGCCATATTTTAAGTAGAACTCGGGTAGTTTGGCATCGATTAGGCTAATCCATGCAAAGCTTATATTTATAAATATTCTTGAAAACCCAATAGCTATCATTATAATTGCTGACGACCTGATTGCAATTTTAATGAATAGAACTGTTAGATTTATAAAACCCAGAATATTTGCAAAGAAGGCAATTGTGTACAACATAATTGCAAGTGGAATCAGTTTCTTTGCAATATAATCTGTACTCGAATTTTTATTAACAGTTTTTTTTAGGTACTGAATAAATAGTGGATGAATCAGGAATAGTGCAACACTCGTTTCAAATAACAGATATATTCTCGAATAGTCGCCTAAATACCAAATAATTACTTCAAAAATATTTAGCATAAAAAGAGCAATAAGAACACTGATTATTTTTTTACCAAAATTATCGTTAAATATTTTTGAGATGGTAAAAAACGAAAATAGCAATATTAGAACCAAAATATCGGAAAGAAAAAGTGGAATAAATGGAAACAGTACAAACCAAACAAGAATCACTAATGATATTATTACCGACTTTGGATGACTGATAAGTACTCTTTCAACATTTGTATGGCCGGGCATTTTTAATTTAGCCCCAATCTTTTGGTAGCTTCTACGTATAAATAAGAATATTGAAATGATGAGTATAATAAAAAAAAGATACTTAAAAATACTAGTGCCAATTGATATGAAATAATATTCAATAGATTTATTATTGTTAGCAATTGCTTTTTCGAGCTGAAATTTAAACCCATTTTCGATGGTTTCTTTTAAATGAATATTCCAAATCAGCGGTTTTGTTTTAGTAAATGTTTTATCTCTTAAACTAACTTCCAGTCCGGATATCTCTTTTAATACCTCTTCGCATAAAAAATCCTTATCATAAATTCTCGATTGCAAAGATAATAGCTGCTGTTCGTACAAATGGTATTTCCTAATTGTAGCATCAATATCGCTAATTACAGCTGTAATGCGTTTTGTTAATGTTGGAAAATCTGCATCAACCAAATTCCTATACAATTTCTCGAGCGTTCGTTTGTTATCGAGAAATGAGGTTGAGTTTTTTGCATTTAAAGCAATCTCGTAATCTAATTCAGTTTGCCATTTTTTAATCTGAATACGATAGTTAGACCACGTAGTACTCATATTCGACAGGAAAAATTTTGAAAGACTCTGTTTGTCTCTTGTACTAAAATACTCATACTCATCGTTCAGAAAACTATCCTTAATCGTAAAAACTGAATCGATGACTTCCCACTTATTGTTCTCGATAGAACCTTCTACTTTAATAATTAGCTGTTGTGTACTTTCGAGCAGCCCATTAATTCTCTCAATACTGTTAACCGAAATATCGTTTTCAGCTCCGATTGAATCAATTTCAGTTTGGGTTGAATTTACATCTCCCCCGTCTGATTTTTTTGTATTATCATTCTGGCTATTAGAAATTAAAGGAGAAACAATAATTATAAAAAAAATAAGTAGTCGGAAATATTTCGTCATAATAATTAAATTTATTCAAACTTACATAAAAAAACAAAATCAACGAGAGTTAATACACATTTTGGAACTTGAATAATAAGAGTCTTATTCACAAATTTGTGTATTTTAGTCAAAAAAATAAGAACTTCTTTTCATCATGAAAATAATACTTTTAATAACTACTCTTTTTTGTATCATATCGTTTTTTGCAATTGGCAAAGAGTTACACATAGGAGAAGGACAACCGTACAGTAATTTATATCAGGCAGTAAAAGATGCAAGTCCCGGAGATACCATTCTTTTCCACGAAGGAATTTACGCAGGCGGACAAAACATCTCCAATTTTCAGGGAAATGAATCGAAATGGATTACCATTAAACCTGTTGATGGAGAAACTGTAATTATCAGAGGGGGAAATAAAGCATGGCAATTTTCATCAGCTTCATATATTTGGGTTACACATCTTATTTTCGAACAACAAATAGGGAATGGACTTAATATGGATGATGGTGGAAACTACTCCAACCCGGGGCATCACCTGAAATTTACAAATTGCATTTTCAGAGATATGATTGGCACGGGCAACAATGATCTGCTTAAAATAACGAGAGTTGACCATTTTGAGGTAAATAATTGCCAGTTTATTAATGGAGCAAGTGGGGGAAGCGGAATTGATATGGTTGGTTGCCACAACGGTTTAATCGCAAATAATTATTTCGAGAATATGGGCTCGAATGCTATTCAGGCAAAAGGTGGCTCGCAAAATATTACCATTGAAAAAAATATTTTTGTTAATGCAGGTAATCGGAGTATAAATCTTGGCGGCAGCACTGGACTACAGTATTTTAAACCAATTGATGCGCCGTTCGAAGCGGCTGATATTAATGTTTATTCGAATATTTTTATTGGCTCGCAAGCCCCATTTGCATTTGTAGGTTGCACAAGAGTAAAAGTGGTTAATAACACAATTTACAAACCAAACAAGTGGGTAATTAGAATTTTACAAGAAACGGTTGACGAATCGAGATTTGTACCCTGTAGTAATAACTATTTTCAGAATAATATTATTTACCAGAGCAACCTCTATGTTGAGACTAATATCGGACCTAATACACAACCCGAAACATTTACCTTTTCAAACAATTTCTGGTACAACTACCAGAATAACTCTTGGGATGGACCATCAATTCCTGTTACCGATTCAATAATAGTTATCAATAAAAATCCTCTTTTTGAAAACCCCGAATCCAACGATTTTAACCTAAATAAAGAGAGTCCGGCAATTGGGATTATTGAAAATGATTCAATTCCTAAAACTGATTTCTATGGTAATAGGTTTAATAACCCACGGTCAGCCGGAGCTATTGAATCGGGCAATCCGGTTTCAACTGATAATAATATTACAACTAATAAATTACCCAAACTAAAACAAAACTTTCCTAATCCGTTCAGCAATAATACTACTTTCGAATATTTTATACCTCAATCAGAAAATGAAACTTTTGTACAACTTAGAATTTTTGATTCTTTAAACAGAGAAGTAGCAGTTTTGGTAAATAAAAAAATGTTACCGGGAAATCATAAAATATTGTGGGATAGAACAGGGTTTGCTTCAGGTATTTATTTTATCGTTCTGAAAACTAAAAAATACAGTAGTACAAAAAAGCTTATTGTCTGTAAAAACCTATAACTATTTAAAGGGTTACAAAAATGGGGATTCACTTTTCTTACAATAGATTGTTAGATTTTTAGATATGAGTAATGAGACAAAGCATAAATAAAAAGCCCTTTCGCGAATTCACGAAAGGGCTTTTTATTATAATAAATCAGCTTTATTTTACTTCCTCGAAGTCAACATCGGTAACTTCGCCATCTTCAGTTGGCTGCTGTCCTTCTGTATTTGGGTCGCCTTGCGGAGCTTGTGCACCACCTTCGGCTTGCGAAGCGTTGTACATCTCTTGCGATGCGGCCTGGAAAACAGTATTCAACTCTTCCATTGCAGTATCAATTGCAGATAATTCTTTGCTTGCATGAGCCTCTTTCAACTTTTTTAAAGCATCCTCAATCGGCTGTTTCTTATCGGCCGGAAGTTTGTCGCCAAACTCTTTCAATTGCTTCTCTGTTTGGAAAATCAAACTGTCAGCCTGATTAATTTTATCAGCAGTCTCTTTGGCTGCTTTATCAGCATCGGCATTTGCTTCGGCTTCAGCTTTCATTTTGCTGATTTCCTCATCAGATAAACCGGACGAAGCTTCAATACGAATCGACTGCGATTTACCGGTAGCTTTATCTTTTGCGTTAACATGCAATATTCCGTTTGCATCAATATCGAAAGTAACCTCAATTTGCGGTGTACCGCGGTGTGCCGGTGGAATTCCGTCTAAGTGGAAACGACCAATTGTTTTATTACCAGTTGCAATCGGACGCTCACCCTGAAGGACATGAATTTCTACCGAAGGCTGATTGTCGGCAGCGGTAGTAAAAGTCTCCGATTTTTTAGTCGGAATTGTTGTATTCGACTCAATCAATTTTGTCATCACACCACCCATAGTTTCAATTCCTAAAGAGAGCGGAGTAACATCTAACAACAATACGTCTTTTACTTCCCCTGTTAAAACACCACCCTGAATTGCTGCTCCAACTGCAACCACCTCATCCGGATTTACTCCTTTTGAAGGCTCTTTTCCGAAGAACTCTTTAACTTTTTCCTGAATAGAAGGAATACGGGTTGAACCTCCAACCAAAATAATCTCATCTATATCGCTTGCCGAAAAACCTGAATTTTTCAGAGCTTTTCTACAAGGCTCAATTGTTGCGTTAATTAATTTATCGGAAAGCTGCTCGAATTTTGCACGGGTTAATGTTTTCACCAAGTGTTTTGGAATTCCGTCAACCGGCATAATATATGGCAGGTTCACCTCAGTTTGAGTTGAACTCGATAATTCGATTTTAGCTTTTTCTGCAGCCTCTTTTAAACGTTGCAAAGCCATTGGATCTTTTCTCAAATCAATTCCCTCATCTTTTTTAAATTCGTCGGCTAACCAGTTAATTAAAACCTGGTCGAAATCGTCGCCTCCAAGGTGAGTATCACCATCGGTAGATTTTACTTCGAATACACCGTCGCCTAATTCAAGGATAGAAATATCGAATGTGCCACCACCAAGATCGAACACGGCAATTTTCATGTCCCTGTCCATTTTGTCCATTCCGTATGCCAACGCAGCAGCAGTTGGTTCGTTAATAATTCTACGAACTTCCAACCCGGCAATTTCGCCTGCCTCTTTTGTTGCCTGACGCTGCGAATCGCTAAAATAAGCCGGAACAGTAATTACTGCCTCTGTTACTTCTTGCCCCAAATAATCTTCGGCAGTTTTCTTCATTTTCTGAAGTACCATTGCCGAAATCTCTTGTGGCGAATATTTGCGGTCGTCGATTTGAACACGCGGAGTATTGTTGTCGCCTTTTACAACTTTATACGGAACACGGGCAACTTCTTTCGAAACTCTTGCAAAGGTTTCGCCCATAAAACGTTTGATTGAAGAGATAGTTTTTGTTGGATTGGTAATTGCCTGACGTTTTGCAGGATCGCCAATTTTACGTTCGCCATTTTCAACAAATGCTACAATCGAAGGTGTTGTACGTTTCCCTTCGCTGTTGGGAATAACGACAGGTTCGTTACCCTCCATTACAGAAACACACGAGTTTGTTGTTCCTAAATCAATTCCAATAATTTGTCCCATTTTATATATTGTAATTGTTATTTACTATTTTTTACGATTGCCATTTATCAATGATTATGCCATTGGAAGTATTCCAAATTTTGATGAAAAACTGACACCTATTTCTTTGAAATACACGAATTACTTGACAAATCTGGTGACAAAAAGACAGAAACAGGAGACATTAAATAGATGAATATGGATTTATATGTTACTCAAATTCACAAAAGTTTACTATTTTCGATGTTCAATTTTTTTGAACTAAAATTACAATAAATTTTTTACGCAACGAACCCCAAAAACGATTACATTCGTTGGATGCTCTTCGTGGTTTCGATATGTTTTGGATAACCGGTGGTGGATATTTAGCGATTTTAATTTCGAGAATGACCGGAGTAGATTGGTTAGAAACGCAGATGCACCACGCTAAATGGGAAGGATTTCATTTTGAGGATTTGATTGTTCCACTGTTTATGTTTATCGCGGGGGTTGCAATTCCTTTCTCTGTTAAAGCAAAACTCGAAAAAAAGGTTCCAAAAAAGAGACTATTCTGAAAGGTTTTTAAACGAATGGTAATATTGATTGTGTTGGGGTTATTATATAATGGTACATTTAAATCGGGATTCGAAGATGGTCGGATTGCCAGTGTTTTAGCACAAATTGGTATTGGCTATTTTTTTGCTGCTCTAATTGTTATATATTTCGCATCGTTCAGGAGCAGGATAATTTGGCTGGTAAGTATTTTGTTAGCATTTGGAATTATCCCGTTATTTATTCCGGTTCCGGGTTTTGGTTCGGGAGTATTAACTCCCAAAGGTTCGATAAACAGTTTTATAGACCAACTTTTTTTGCCCGGTAAATTAATTTATGGCAACCACGACCCCGAAGGGATTTTATGTAGTCTTTCGGCAACCGGAGTTACTTTAATGGGAACAATTGCCGGAAATATACTCAGGAAAAGAAAAACTACCGACTGGCAAAAAATAGGTTATCTTGCAGCAACCGGTGTTGGACTGATTGTTTTGGCTCTTCTGTTTTCATCTTTTTATCCGATAATTAAAAAAGCATGGACCTCTACTTTTAACTTGTTAACCGGAGGAGTTGGCTTTTTATTAATCGCATTTTTCTACTTAATAATCGACCACTGGGGATTTCGAAAATGGGCATTCTATTTTAAGGATATGAATTATTTGAATGAGCTTTACGGTCATAAATGGAGTAGTGCATGTAAATTGCTTTTTCAGTTAGCCCTACGTTTGGAAAAGCAAATGGGAATCACGGACTATTAGAAATATAAAAGTGAAACAGAAAATATCAGGACAATTTAGATCACCACACGGTGCATTCAGGTTCGCAGTTTTACGTTCAATAACTGATACAGTGTTGAAAAATAAAATACCAGTCTTAAATTCATTAGAATTTATTGCTAATTTAGGAACTGATTAGTAACAATAGTTATAATATTTTATTTTGTAAACAAGTTAACTCAAAACATCAGGGCAACGCATTTAGTTTTTTATTTTCTAAAAAGAACCGTTCTCTAATTCTACTATACATATAAATAGTGATTCTCTTTCATTTCAGAATATTATCGGTTCAAAGTAAAATTATATTCTTAACCTCTCTGAAAAATTGTATTTTCGTATCAAAAACAAACAACAAAAAATGAACATTCAAATAGAAACCGGCTGGGAAAAAGTTTTATCACCCGAATTTTCGAAACCGTATTTTACAGAACTGGTAAATTTTGTAAAAACCGAATACCGGCAGCACACTTGTTACCCGAAAGGAAAAGATATTTTTGCAGCTTTCGATAACTGCCCGTTCGATAAACTAAAAGTGGTGATAATCGGGCAAGACCCGTATCACGGTCCCGGACAGGCAAACGGACTCTGTTTTTCGGTTCACAACGGAATTCCGCATCCACCGTCGCTGGTAAATATTTTTAAAGAGCTGCAAACCGATATCAATAAACCGTATCCCGAAAGCGGTGATTTGTCGCACTGGGCAAAGCAGGGAGTGTTATTAATAAATGCAACTCTTACCGTGCGCGCTCATCAGGCAGGTTCGCATCAACGAAAAGGATGGGAACCTTTTACCGATGCCGTAATTAAAACCATTTCAGAACAAAAAGAGGGAGTAGTTTTTTTACTTTGGGGCGGTTTTGCAAAATCAAAAATTAAACTTATCGATGCCGATAAACACCTCGTATTAACAAGCGGGCATCCATCTCCGTTAAGTGCAAACAGGGGATTTTGGTTTGGCAATAAACATTTTAGCAAAACAAATAACTATTTTTCACAAAAGGGTGAAAAGCCAATTGAGTGGTAATTAACAGATTGCTCTGCCATTTCGGTGACTTTTGAGGAGAAATCTGTTAAAACTAAAGAGATCTCTCCCTTTGTGCCAATGACAGATTTTTTTAAAGACCCTGAATCTCGTTTTCCATGGGAGTCCTTTGGACAGGGTGACGTTCTAAATTAACGTTATCATTTACAAATTCCGTCATGCTGAACTTGATTCAGCATCTCCGTCATTAACTCATTATGCCCAAAAACTTTGAGTACACTCTCTTGGTTATAAATAAAAATGAATTTGTCGTGTAATGTCTTGCACAATAAACTCAATAATGGTTTTAAATCTGAGAATTTGTGGTTTTCGATTGATATAATTCATCCTTATACATCAACTAAAAACCTCTCGAAATCAGATCTATATTTTACAATTTTACGCGATGGACGTTGCGTTTCTTTATCGATAAAAAGCACTTTCTGCTGCGAGGTAGAACAAACTTCGCCTTTTTCGTTTAAAAACCTGAAATTAAAAATTGCAGATACATTCATCATTTCCGACACCCAAACTTCAACATGAACAGTATTATCGAGAAAAAATGGCTTTTTATATTTAATTATCGTTTCGGTAATAATGGGTAGAATATTGTCAACCTCAGCAATCTCGGCAATCGAGAGTCCCATTGCCTGAAGTAATTTTACACGGGCATTTTCTAACCATTGTACGTAAATAATATTGTTTACATGTCCCACAAAATCAATGTGATATGTGTAAATTGGTTCTGTAAATTTTAGTTTTTTCATCTGTTAAAATTTTTCACCGCAAAGTTGCAAAGACGCAAAGAAAAACTTTAATTATTACTTTGCATATTGATATTTGCGATGCTTGTTTTATACTTTTATTTTATTGTTTTTAAATGGTAAAAAACTCGAAACTTTGAATCCTAAACTTTGAACTTCCTATTTCATTACTCTCTATTAAAAGGAAGGAATCGCTCCAATAGATGGTATCCTTTTTTTTCAAAGTCGATATAAACAATGGATAGCATCCCTGTTTGCAGCGACTTAGAGGGATGCCATCCGTGCCACTCCCGAAACTTCCTATTCCGGATTAAAATGTAAATCTGAGAACTTCTCCTTTTTCTGAATAAAAAATTTCCACATAATACTTTTTTTACACATTTCGGAATGTGTTTTTACAATCACATGTTTTTGAATCTCTTTACGTTTTTGCTTTAGTTTCGAAAGGTTTTTATAAAACGACACGTGTGCTTTTGCAACTGCCCCAAAACCGCTAAAATTTAAACCTGCCAGAAACTTCACGGCAGCCACGCCATCTAAAATCATTCGTGTTATAAAAATACGCTTAAACTGCTTTTTTGGTAGATTTTTAAAAAGCATATAAAGATTATTCCTGAAATTGAGATAAACTTTTTGCGGACTGTCGTACGATAAAGTTCCCCCGCCCAAATGATAGACAACACTTTTGGGTTCGTAAACAATTTTTAATCCCCGGCTTTTTAATCGCCAGCACAAATCAATCTCTTCCATGTGAGCAAAAAAATCGCCATCCAGTCCGCCTGCAGTTTTAAATGCTTCGGCGCGTACAAACATTGCAGCTCCGGTAGCCCAGAAAATTTGTGTAGGTTGGTTGTACTGATTTTCGTCTTTTTCAAGATGATTTAATATTCGTCCCCGGCAAAACGGGTAACCGTATTTATCGATAAAACCACCAGCGGCACCAGCATATTCAAAAGATTCGGGATTGTTGTAACTTAGTATTTTAGGTTGAACGGCAGCAATTTTCTCATCGCTTTCGAATTGTTTAATACAAGGTTCAATCCAATTCTTGGCAACTTTAACATCAGAATTTAAAAGTACAAAATATTTTGCATCAACCTGTTTTAATGCCTGATTGTAACCTTCGGCAAAACCAAAGTTTTCTTTTAAATCTATAATTTTTATTGAAGGAAAATTTTGTTCGAGATACGAAATTGAATCATCGGTTGAACCATTATCGGCAACAATTATCTCGATGTTTTTGCTTTTCGAATTCTCAATTACCGATGGAAGAAAATTCGGAAAAAGTTTCTTGCCATTCCAATTCAGAATTACAATTGCAATTTCAGTGAGATTACTCATAAATTAATCGATAATAGATTTTGCAATTACCGTTGCCAGATTTTTCAGTCCCATATTTTCAAGAACAGAACTGATATTCTCGGCTTTATTTGCATCGTTTGAATTTAATATTGCTTCAATTTCTTTTGCCTGTTTCCCGGTCAGCTCATCTTTTAACAGACCCCATACTTTTTCTGTTTCCAGCTTATTCTGAGGTAGCCCCAGTTTTTCAAGTTCGGTTATTGTTGCCGTTAAAATTTCGCGAGCCTGTATTTTTACAGGATCCTTATCTTTTGTTTTTCCGGCTGCTGCGGTGTCGCGTAAATTCCAGCTCGAATAGTCGTAATGCAAATCTTTAATTATACTTAGTTTCGAACTCTCTTTACCGAAAATACGTTCAAAAAAATAAGGGTATGATTTTTCCACGCTTCCAAATCGAACTTTTTTTCATCGAGTTTGGCAAGTTGTTCTTTTAAAAGGGCAATTTCTTTTTGTGCCATAACAGATAATTGTTTGGCGCAATTTACAAACTATTAACCCTTAAAAAAAGGTTAATAGTTTGTATTTAAAATTTTTATTGAAAATATTTTTTACTGAGCCTGAGTAAGAAGTGCATTTTTAGGAATGTCGCCGGTTAATGTTTTCAAAAAGGTTTTTATTTCGGCAACCTGCTCATCAGTTAAATCTTTCATCAACTCTGCTTTTCCCATTATTTTAATGGCTTCACCTAAATCGGCAACACTGCCATCGTGAAAGTAGGGAGCAGTTTTCTCGATGTTTCGCATTGGCATCGACTTGAAAACGTACATATCTGCAGGATTGCGAGTTTCAACAAATCTGCCACTATCGATTACAGTACTGTGTGTCAAATCCCAGTAATTAACGGTTAACCCAAATTTCATAAAAAGTGTGCCACCTAAAAGTGCACCCGAATGACAAGTTGTACACCCCACATCAACAAAAGTTTTCATTCCTTTTAGTTCGGCTTCTGTCATGGCTTTGTCGTCGCCGGCCAAATATTTATCGAATTTTGAAGGAGTTAATAAAGTACGCTCAAAAGCACCAATTGCCCATGTAAGGTTTTTGTATGTAAACGGATCCTTATCGTCAGGATAAGCAGCAGAAAACATTGTTTTATACTCATCGACTTTTTTCAATCTGTCGAGAACAAAAGCTTCATCAGGAATTGCCATTTCCACAGGATTTAATATCGGACCTCCGGCCTGCTCTTCAACGTCTTTGTTTCTACCATCCCAAAATTGCGAAATGTGTAGAGCCGCATTAAATACTGTCGGCGAATTCCGTGTGCCCAAACCTCCGTTATCACCTTCCGATGTTGGTTTGTTATCAACACCATAATTTGCGATGTCGTGACAAGTATTACAACTTTGTGTCTCGTCTTTCGACAGACGGTTGTCGTAATAAAGCACTTTTCCCAAAGCAATTTTTTCTTTGGTTAATGGGTTCTCTGGATTAAGGGCTTCAGTTGGAAGAACGGCAAACATGGCAGCAGATTGTTTATACTTTGCCATCTCCTCGACACTGATTGTTGTTGCTTTCTTAGAGCTTTTACTTGTGCAGCTAATAATAAATATTAGGGCTGCAATTGCCATAAACAGGTAAGTTCTTTTCATAATGATTTATTTTTTAAATAATATTAATTGCGAGTTTAAAGATACTCAAATTCAGCAGTTAATAAAAATATGCTATAGGTTTTTTAGTGGTGTGGTTTAATTATACAAATGATTAATAAAAAAATAGCTCCATCCGTCAGATGATGGATGGAACTATTTATAAACAAATAGGAAGGAAACCCACAACTTAATTAAAAAACTTGCGGTAACTTGTTACAACGTCGTTTTTTATTTGCTTGTGAATGAGAATTATTACAACTAAGTTCCCAAAACCTATCTGATTTGAATATAATAGTCTTTTTTATTTTTCAATTTCAACTATTTCTTTATGACTTTAATTGTATTTCTAGTTCCTGATTCTAAAATCTCTAAGAAATATATTCCTGAAGGAATATCCTGAACATTCATTTCAATAAGACTGTTGAATCGGGTTGACTGATTTATCTGCTTTATTACTTTTCCAGTCAAACTGTGCAAAATAATATTTACCGGGCAGTTTTGACACTCCGGAAGTTGAATATGGAGTTGGTCTGTTGTTGGATTAGGATAAACTTTGACCGATGATTCAGTAAAATCTTCAATACCGGTAATAACCAACACAACCGACTCTACCATATCAGAATTTACAATCACCACACTATCTGCATAATCGTCATGATCTGCTACTTTTATGCTATAATCGTAAGTTCCTGCTGCCAACCCATCTATAATTACTTCTCCGCTGGCATCGGTAAAATATGTTGACGTATTTATTACAACCTCTGCATTTTCAATTGGAGCAGTATTGTTGCTAACCACAAAGGTAATTTTGTACGCTTTAGCCAAGTGTATATACTCAACAACAGATGAAGATGTAATTGTTATCGTGTCGGTTTGGGTTAAGTAACCCGGAGCCGAGGCTGTATAAATTATATCACCTGCCGGAAGGTTGTAATGTTTCTCACCCATAACCTCTTCGCTCATTGTGTAACCCTCGATTACTAAAGTTGCACCTGAAATTGCCATCATTCCGTTGTCAACTACAAAACCAATATCGTAAGTTTTTGTTAAATGTATATACTCAACAACAGATGAAGATGTAATGGTTATCGTATCGGTTTGGGTTGCATAACCAGGTGCAGAGGCTGTATAAATTATATCACCTGCCGGAAGGTTGTAATGTTTCTCACCCATAACCTCTTCGCTCATTGTGTAACCCTCGATTACTAAAGTTGCTCCGGCGATTGCCATCATTCCGTTGTCAACTACAAAACCAACATCGTAGGTCGGACTTAAACTTATGTACTTAACAAAAGTTGAAGAGGTAATTGTTAAAGTGTCGGTTTTGGTTGCATAACCCGGGGCAGAGGCTGTGTAAGTTATAACTCCTTCAGGAAGGTCAAAATGCATTTCACCCATTATCTCTTCGCGCATTGTGTAACCGGTAATTTCTATGGTTGCTCCGGCAATTGCCATCATTCCGTTGTCAACTACAAAACCAACATCGTAGGTC
>JAJRSD010000049.1 GCA_024278975.1 Bacteroidota bacterium | reverse complement strand
TTAAGCCCGCCAGCGCCGATGGTACTGCGTAAAAGTGGGAGAGTAGGTCGCTGCCAACTTTATTAAGGCCCGTGTTCTTTTGAGCACGGGCTTTTTTATTTAAACCTTTTTGCAATATCTTTTTTGGTGATTCGTTGGTTATTTTTATTTAACTTATTTCTTTAAGGTACTTCTATTACTTCTTAATATTTTCTTGAATTAACCTATTAGTTCTTTTAAAATGTTAATCGTTTATTGAGCAAATTAGTATAATTTGTTAAATAACTGCAAGAACCGTATGTGACTTACATCACATACGATAAATAAAGATATTTTTGTATTTATTTTGATTTTTATAAATGATTGATATTACTTAACCTAAGTACAGGTGCGTTTGTGGTAGCCGGGATTCTGGTGTTTTTTGCAACATTGGAATTTGCACTTGCAATTTGTATGGGGTGTGTAATGTACACCTATTTGGTTCTTCCTTTTTACAAATAGTTATTTAAAACTTTTATTGTCATTATTTTGTGTGCTAAAATCAGGTAAAAACAAGGGATTCCATCTTTCTACTACAAGTAAAAAGATGGAATCTCTTTCCTACTATAAATTCTTAACAACTGAGTTTAACAATGCTTTATCGTTGTCACCGCTATATTCCCAAAACATTACACCTGCCAACCCTCTGGTTTTTAAATATTCAATTTTATATTGAATTGATTCTTCATCCTCGTACGAGATAAAAGTTTTCTCATCTGCATTCCACAAATATGGAGCTTTTGCTGAATCGTCCCAATAACGCTTAAAACCATTTGCATTAATATCCTTATAAAAATCGGTATAATCAATTCCCATTCCAACGGTTTCTGCTTTTTGAAACAAAATCTGTTTGCCATCAGTTTTAACGCCCTTCCAAATTCGCCCGTAAAAAGGAATTCCAAGGTTTATTTTTTCGACAGGAAATCCGGCATTTACGTGCATGTCAACAGCATTTAACACACTGTTCATATCAAACTCGGGTTGTGCCGATGGTTTAAAATTACTATGATGCCCGGTGGTTTTATGTAAGCCATTATAAAAGTCGTAAGTCATAATATTCAAAAAATCAATGTATTTATGAATCTCGCCCAACTCTGTATTTTTCACATAATTTTCATCGGCACCGGTTGCAATGGCAAGTAGATAATGTTTGTCATTCTTATTTTTTTCAGCCAGCAAATCTAATTGTTCCCGAACTGCTTTTAACATCAAAGTAAAATTATGCACATCTTCTTGCCGGTGTGTATTACCTGCGCCAATTTGGTTCGGATATTCCCAATCGAGATCTATTCCATCTAACTTATATTTATCGACGAAAACTGCACAGCTTTTTGCAAATTTCAATCGCGACTTTTCTGTTAACGCAGCATCGGAAAAACCTTTGGACCAGCTCCAGCCGCCCACCGAAACCAAAACTTTTAGATTGGGATTTTTTGATTTCAAACTGTTTAATGCTTCAATATCTTTGGGTGTTAATCTTTTGCCATCAATTTTTGTTGTGTCGAAAATTGCTTCGCCATCGCGGATATTTGCAAACGCATAATTTATATGAGTAATCCCGGAAACGTCGATAGTTGTAAAATCGAAATCGCGGTATCCGGCAACATAAGCAACAACCATATAATTTTTATGAGTTGGAACAACTGTTTTTTTTGCTGCTTCTTTATTAACTGAAGAGATACAGCTACTGAGAAAAAGAATGACAATCAGTATAATCGATAAATAGATGTGTTTCAAATTCATTCAACAAAAATATTAAATTTAACAAATGGTAAAAATAAGATTAGGAGACCTAACTTCATAAAATAATTTAAAAATACATTCATTTTCTGTACAATTTAAATTAGTTAGTGTATTTTCGGAGCTGAAGAATATTATTTATTATAACTTGATGACGAAAGAAACTACAAAAAGCAGTAACCCTGCACTCTGGGTTCCTTCTGCATATTTCGCAATGGGATTACCATTTATTGCCATTTCGATTGCCTCTGTATTGATGTTTGAAAGTATGGGGATTTCTGATACGAAAATAGCATTCTGGACTTCTCTTATTATGCTTCCGTGGACAATAAAATTTCTCTGGAGTCCGGTAATGGAGATGTTCAAAACAAAAAAACATTTTATTGTTGCTACGCAATTATTAACAGGTTTAACGTTTGGTCTGGTTGCTTTGTCGCTTCCGTTTGATAATTTTTTTACATATTCAATTGCATTGCTTGCGGTAATAGCATTTAGTGGTTCTACCAACGATATTGCTACTGATGGAATTTATATGGATATTCTTTCGTCGCAGTTGCAGGCAAAATATATTGGCTGGCAGGGAGCATCGTACAACATGGCAAAAATTTTAACCAGTGGAGCTTTTGTTTATTTGGCCGGAGAACTTGAACAAAGTTATGGCGTATTAAATGCATGGATGGTGGTGATGGGAATTTATGGTGTAGTTATGATAGTACTTGCTTTGTACCATATTCGAATGTTACCATCCGGAGGTTCTGCCAAAGAGGTAAAATCTCTTAATGATGGTTTTAACACTTTATTGGATGTATTGAGAACTTTCTTCCAAAAGAAAAATATCTATATCTACATCGGATTTATTGTTATTTATCGGTTTGCAGAGGGATTTGCCATAAAAATTGCACCACTATTTTTTAAAGCTTCTGTTGCAGAAGGCGGACTGGGATTATCTACTTCGGATGTGGGGCTTATATATGGCGGGTTTGGTTCTGCTGCCTTCGTTTTGGGTTCGTTATTTGCCGGTTATTTTATTGCCTGGCGCGGTTTAAAAAAGGCATTATTTGTACTTGTTGCAAGTTTTAATGTTCCGTTTGTTATGTATGCACTTTTGGCCTATTATCAACCCGACAATCTTTATATTATTGGAGGAGCCGTTGTATTGGAATATCTCGGATATGGTTTTGGCTTTGTTGGATTAATACTTTTTATGATGCAACAAGTTGCTCCCGGAAAATACAAAATGGCACACTATGCATTTGCTTCCGGAATCATGAATCTTGGGTTTATGATTCCGTCGATGATTAGCGGATATTTAAGCGATTTAATAGGTTATAAAGCGTTTTTTATATGGGTACTTGTGGCTGCAATACCAGTATTTTTTGCTGCATATTTTATCCCTTTTGTAAACCCTGATAATGTCGATAAAAAGAAAATAGAATAAACTCAGAGTAATTTTATAATTATGACAACAAAAATTAATATTCCTTTTGAAGAACGACCTCAAAACTCAACCGATGTAATGTGGCGCTATTCGCAGAATCCTGTTATTGGTCGTTATCATATTCCTACATCGAATAGTATCTTTAATAGTGCAGTTGTTCCGTTTGAAGGTGGTTTTGCAGGTGTTTTCAGGTGCGATAATAAAGCGGTGCAGATGAATATTTTTGTGGGGTTTAGTAAAGACGCTATTAACTGGGATATTAATCACGACCCGATAGAAATGGTTGCAGGGAATACCGAAATGATTGAGTCTGATTATAAATACGACCCGCGTGTTACTTTTATTGAAGACCGTTATTGGGTTACCTGGTGCAACGGTTACCACGGACCAACAATTGGAATTGCCTATACTTTCGATTTTAAAACTTTCCATCAGTGCGAAAATGCGTTTTTACCATTTAACAGAAATGGAGTTCTTTTCCCCGAAAAAATTAATGGTAAATATGCAATGCTGAGCCGCCCGAGCGATAACGGACATACACCTTTTGGCGATATTTATATAAGTTACAGTCCCGATATGATTTACTGGGGCGAACACCGTTGTGTAATGAAAGTGTCGCCGTTTGAGCAGAGTGCGTGGCAGTGTACAAAAATTGGTGCAGGTTCGGTTCCAATTCGTACTGATGATGGTTGGCTAATGTTTTATCATGGCGTAATTCAAACTTGTAATGGATTTAGATATTCGATGGGTGCTGCCCTGCTCGACCTTGAAAAACCTGATAAAGTTTTATATCGAACAAAACCTTATTTGCTGGCTCCGGCAACTCAGTACGAATTAACCGGCGACGTACCGAATGTAATTTTCCCGTGTGCTGCTTTAGGCGACGGTGAAAAAATTGCTGTTTATTATGGTGCTGCCGACACAGTGGTTGGAATGGCTTTTGGTTATCAGAAAGAGATTATTGATTTTATTAAAAATAACTCGTTGTAGAACAATAACTCGTTGTAGAACCTTTTCTTGAGCCTGCTCTGAAAAGTCATCAGATGAATGAGTTTACAAAAAACAAATTATATATTATATTTCGAATAAGTAATAATTAATTTAACTCCAATTGCACTATTACTGCCTTTAATAACAACCCGGTTGGCTTGGTTGTTTTTATATGCCGGTGTCAGGAAAAAACCGAAATTGCCTATTGAGCCTCTTATGATTTCTTGTAAATGTTGAGTTATATTAAATCTGTAGGTGTAATCATTCCATAAATATCCACCATAAAAAGTTGGGCTAAACACATAGTCAATTGGCAGATATTCAGCACCGGTACTATCGATAACAGTAAATAACAATTGTTGGGGAGGTGCAAAGTTATGAATGTCTGATGCAATTGTATCAATCTCAAAAATTAGCTCGGCCTTGTTAATTGCAGTATTTACTGAATCTTTCCATGTCTCGAGATTAGCAATCAGAATATTAGATTTTAAGCCGCCCGTAGATTGTATATATATTAAAGTATCCTCCGTAGATTGTTTATTTATATCATTTTCAAATGGTGTACCGGAATAATCGTGTTCAATACTGTTTACACGCGCACTAAATTTCGATATAACAAAAGGCATAACAATTGAAGAATCGCCATTTACAGCTAAATCTCTAATCTCCTGATTATTGTAATACAGTACCAGTGCCGACCCTTGAAAAACATCGGTTGAGGATGCTTCGAGAGATAAAATTGTACCACCTTCTTCCGATACCTGCTCGGTTTCAATATAAAGTCCTTTAAAATATTCAAGAAAATCATCGTTGTTAATCATGTCAGTAGAATCGGCATTTACCAATTTCTCTGCCAATGAAATATCTAATGGAATTGTGATTAGTTGATAGAACGTATCCAATGTAACCGAATCTTGTTTCACTACCGGAACATATTCAATCTCTCCCAAAAGCTGACTGTATGCCATCGACTTTAAATCTACATGCTGATTGTATTCTGCATCAACATCTAAAGGCGACTCTAATTCGTAAACCTTAAATTTTTGAGCTGTTACAGTGTCTCCGTAAATTATTCTATAATATAAATAGAGTTTAATTGAATCTGCCTGAGGGTTTTCGCCATAACCAGGAAACGACTGTAATCTAAATTGTGTAGCAAAATCAATATTTGTTATTCCAAACACCGGATCGTGAAAACTACCCAACAAGCTATTAGTCGATTCATCAGTACGAATTGAATCTTCACGAAACGTGAATGATGATATATCGTTTTTAATAACAATATTTTTTACTGTTATTAAATCCTCTTTTGGTAGTATTTCCATACCAAAATCACTTCGTTCTTCGCACCCCGAGAGTGCAAAAACAAAAGCAAAAAGTACGATTAAAAACTGATGGTTATATTTTTTAATGCTTTTCACTAATTTCCCGATTTATAAATTATCACCATTTAATTATTTCAAAATAGTTTTGCAAACGTAGAAAAAAACAACGTTAACACCCTTTTTAAAATTGTAATTTTGGTTTTTTTAAAATAAAATTTGATATTTTAACAGAACCGTTTAACAGACTTCATCGTAAAAATTGTTGTACGCGTCGATGTATGTTTCCGCAGGTTGATAATCGAGAAATTGTTTATCGGAAGATTTGATATGATTTTCAATATCAGTATTAATATTCTCCATGCCTTTAATAATTGCATCAGAATAATTAATACCAAGTTTACATAGATTTACATAATTAGGATCTTTTATAACATCAATATCTTCGTTTGTCATTCCCTCTAAAAGTAATTTTTCGTTAAATTCAGGATTTAACGAATTCTTAAAACTATCGTCGTAAACCGAGGTAATTACCTTCGAGTCTTTAAAAAGTGGATCGTTATAAAAATACTTCTTAATATATAGCGGAACCAGCGAAGTCAGCCATCCGTGACAATGAATAATGTCGGGAGCCCACCTCAGTTTAATAACTGTTTCTAAAACTCCGCGGGCAAAAAATATTGCTCTCTCATCGTTGTCTTCAAACTCTTTTCCGTCGGCATCGTTTAAAACAAATTTCCGCTGAAAATAGTCTTCATTATCAATGAAATAGACCTGCATCCGTGCCGCCTGAATAGATGCGACTTTTATTATTAGCGGATGATCTGTGTCGTTAATAACTAAATTCATTCCTGACAAGCGAATCACTTCGTGAAGTTGATTTCGTCGTTCGTTTACGCTACCATAACGGGGCATAAAAGTTCTGATTTCTCTTCCTCTCTCTTGAACTCCCTGAGGCAAATGACGACCAATTAAAGACATTTCGCTTTCAGGAAGATAAGGAGTTATTTCTTGTGAAATATAAAGGATTTTTTTCTTTTCCATGGACCAATTAAACACTGTTTATATCAAGGCGCAAAGGTAGTAAAAATATCGTAATTATTCAATCTAAGCCAGTCATGCAAATTTTCGTTCTGGTTACGATAAATAATTTACACTGTTTTGCGAAATTATTTTATTTACTTTGTGGCTGCAAAAATTAACAGTTTATGCTTCTTGTTAAAACCATAAAAGAGTTACAAAATTTATTAAATGATTCGAGAAAATTTGGAACAATTGGATTTGTGCCAACTATGGGAGCATTGCATAAAGGTCATCTATCGCTTATAAAACAGGCGGTTTTGGGAAATGAAACTGTTGTGGTAAGTATTTTTGTAAACCCAACTCAGTTTAACAATTCTACCGATTTGGAAGAGTATCCACGAACTCTTGAGTCTGATTTGGAATTGCTTGAAACTACTGGTTGCCAGATTGTTTTTGCACCAAATACAAAGGAGGTTTATCCTGAACCCGATATACGTAAATTTAACTTTGGGAAACTGGAAACTGTTATGGAAGGCAAACATCGGCCGGGGCATTTTAATGGAGTTGCACAGGTTGTAAGTAAACTGTTTGATATAGTAAAACCCGACAGAGCCTATTTTGGATTGAAAGATTTTCAGCAACTTACCATTATTAAAGAAATGGTTTTACAGTTGAAAATTACGGTTGAAATTGTTGCATGCCCAATTATTCGCGAAAAAAGTGGTCTGGCAATGAGCTCTAGAAACGAACTTCTGACCGACGAACAACGAAAAAATGCTTCGCTGTTACATAAAACTCTTTTGACAGCAAAAGAACAAAAAGGGCAAAAAACCGTATCAGAAACTATAACCCGGGTGATTGAGATGATTAATAGAAATCCATTTTTAAATGTTGAATATTTTGAAATAGTTGATGATGAGCAACTTCAACCTGTAAAAAACTGGAATGAAAAAAGTTCTAAAATTGGTTGTGTTGCTGCGTTTTGTGGAGATGTGAGATTAATTGATAATATTTATTTTAACTGATAGTGCAAAGTTATGCAAATAGAAGTTTGTAAATCGAAAATACATAAGGTAACAGTTACCGAGGCCAACCTGCAATATGTTGGCAGTATTACCATCGACAAAGATTTGATGGATGCAGCCAACTTAATTGAAAACGAAAAAGTACAGGTGGTAAACATAAATAACGGTGAACGTTTGGAGACTTATGTTATTACCGGCAAACGTGGTTCCGGCACAATTTGCCTTAACGGACCGGCTGCCCGAAAAGTTGCTGTTGGCGATGTTGTAATTATTATTTCTTATGCTTTAATGAATTTTGAAGAGGCTAAGCAGTTTAAACCAAGCATTGTTTTTCCTGATATTGAGACTAATAGTGTAGTTTAAAAAACTCGTCAAATGTAATAACTGTAAGCATTTTTGAGATAATCTTTTTTACTTTTAAACCATGCTAAAAGTTACTTGTGCAATAATAATTCAGGATAGAAAAATTTTAATCGTTCAGAATAATTCCGATTCCGATCATCCTTTTCAGTGGGAGTTTGCCGGTGGAAAAATAAAAATTGGGGAGACTGCTAAAGATGCTGTTAAACGCGAAATTCTTGAAGAGTTGGAGATTGATATTGAAATCTTCGTAGAATTAGACAGTGTGGAATTTGATTATGGGTTTAAAGAAATTGTGCTGATTCCGTTTATCTGTTCAATAAAAAAAGGAGAAATAAAACTGAACGAACACAAAGCGTTTAAATGGATAGATATTAAAGAGTTAGGAGAAATAGATTTTTCGGGAGCCGACAAAAAACTTATTCATAAAACTTCAAATTGGGTGGTTTTAAAAAAATATATTGGGGAATAGAAACACAACTCCCGACAAAACTGCTGCCCACCCGATAATCGATAAAATCATATCCAATTAATTCACCACGTTTATAGGATCTTCCTCAATAAAATATTTTAGGTTTTTGGTGGCAATATTCATTAATCTTGTGCGTGCTTCGAATGTTGCCCATGCAATGTGAGGTGTAATAAAACAGTTTTTTGCTCTTGTAAGCGGATTATCTTTTGTTGCAGGTTCAACTGCCAGAACATCTAATCCGACACCTGCAATTTTACCACTATTTAATGCGTCGGCTAATTCTTGTTCGTTAATCAAAGGACCTCGCCCGGTATTAACCAGGAATGCCGAAGATTTCATTTTTGAAATTGTTGCATTATTAATAAACCCGGCATTCTCATCGGTTAACGGGCAGTTGATACTTATAAAATCGCTCTCGGAAAGAAGAGTCTCTAAATTAACCTGAGTAGCATTTATATCTGTATTTTTTTTACTCCGGTTATTAAAAATTACGTTCATTCCAAAAGCCAACCCTATTTTTGCAACGGCTTGCCCAATTTGTCCAAATCCAATAATTCCCAGTGTTTTTCCTACTAATTCAATTTGTGGAGTTTTCCAATATGCAAAGTCGATACTTTTTGCCCAGTCGCCTGCTGAAACCGATTTTGCATGAACAGAAATATTTTGAGCAAAATTTAAAATGTGCGAAAAAACCATTTGTGCAACCGAATTGGTACTGTAAGCAGGAATATTGGTAACAGTAATTCCGGCACTATTTGCAGCCTGCATGTCAATAACATTATAACCGGTTGCCAAAACTCCTATAAATTTAAGGTTGGGCAATCGAGATATAATTTCTCTGTCGATAATAACCTTGTTTGTAAAAACGGCATTTGCATTTCTTGCCCTTTCTATAACTTGCTCTGGTTGTGTTCTGTGGTATATCGTACAATCTCCCATCTTTTCAATTTCTCTCCAACTTAAATCTCCCGGATTTAAAACATACGAGTCGAGTACCACTATTTTAATCTGTTTCATAAAACTATTTTAAACTTCTTGTAAAAATTACAAATAACCTCCACTAATATTTGATATTTATATTTTTGATATTAGTTTTATCAAATTAAGTAAAACTCTTCTTTATTATGAAATATCTTCCCATTATTATTTTTTTGATAGCATTCAGAATAGTAGGTGCACAGGACAGTGTACAATTTAAAATGTCCGATTTTATTGGAGTTAATACCAATGTATCGGCATACGATAATCATTTTGTTGACGACCTTGCAAGATGTTCGAAATGGATTCGCGAATATCATTCGTGGAGCCACTACGAAGTTGCTGAAAATTATTACCGGTGGGATAATATCACAAAAGAACCATATACTTATACCTGGCCCGACCATAATAAATTTATGAATGAATGTAAAAAGTTTGGCGTGAATGTATTAATCGATGTTCTGAATAAACCTGACTGGGCGGGTTCTGCCCGGGGAGCATATTCAACCGGAGACGGTTCGAAAGCAACAGATTATTTAGACAAGTTGGAATTTATAGGGCAGTTAGTTGCACGTTACGGTGCGCAGAAAATAGATAAATCGCTGCTCGAAACTACCGATAAAGTGTCGGGGCAAAATATGATTAAGTACTACGAAGATGATAACGAACAGAATTTTTGGTGGGAAACTCCAACCTGGCCTGCCGAAAATTATGCAATTTATTGTAATGCAGTTCACGACGGTTATGGTGTTGAAAGTTCAGCCGATTATCCTTTACTGGGGATTAAATCGGTAGATTCTACAGCAATACATGTTTTGGGCGGACTGGCTGAAAGAAATACAATTTCGTATATTCAAAAAATTCTCGATAATTCAAATGGTCGTGTTCCTTTCGATGTTATTAATATTCATACATATTGTAAAGACTCGAAAGATGGTTATTCTCCGGAAAATGAAAAATATGGAATTGAAGAGAACCTTACAGATTTTATGAATTGGTGCGAAAATACTTTGCCGGATATTCCGGTTTGGTTAACAGAATTTGGTTGGGATACATATATGAATAATAATCAGCATTCGTATATTTATGCACCGCAACCACAGCAGGCAAATTATATTCTGCGTTCATATTTTGTGGCATTGAAAATGGGATTCGAAAAAGCATTTCTTTTTATGGGAAGCGACCCCAACAGTGTTAGTACACAGCAATTTTCGAGTAGTGGTTTATTAAAGGATAAGAATAGTGGTTTGGCAAAAAAAATATCGTACTACTATTTGGCAACCATGCAAAAAGTTTTGGGCGATGCTGTTTTAAACAACATAGTTTCGTATCGCAAATTGGTTGGTAGTAACGAAATATATTGTTTCGAGTTTATAAACAGTAAATCAGAACATATTTATGCAATGTGGACCCGCGAGAAAAACTCTAAAACAGATAACGAAACAACTCTTGAATATAATTTCGATGTTGGTTACCAACCCGATTATGCGTACTCAATATTCCCGAAAGACAAAAAACTTTTCGGCGAAAGAATTGACCACGAAATAAGTGGAAATTCTATAGAATTAGCATTATCAGAAACACCCCAGTTTTTGGTTGTTGCCGAAAATAAAACTTCGGTAATTCAAAATAAATCGCTTTCGGTCGGGTTTAACGTTTTCCCAAATCCATCGCAGGGAGTTGTTAATATTTCAATGTTAAATCCAAAACTTCAGAAAGTTAATATTACTGTGCGCTCTATTGATGGTAAAATAATTAATGTTATTACCAACTCAGTATTAGAAAAAGGACAACAAAATTTTGTGATTGACGGTAAACTAACACCCGGTATCTATTTAATTAGTTTGAGTACAAAAGACACAAGGGAAATAAAGAAAATTATAATCCATTAACACAGTTGTAATATTTTGCAAAAGAGGAGTAATTTGTTACTTTTATCGATTGTTATTAAAGCAATTACACAAACATATTATATCGATTAGGACGTAGATTATCTTTCATCCGCTTTATTCTACGTAATTCCGGTAATTGCATAATAAGGTATTCATCAAACTAAATTGAAACCCTTTTTTAGAATGATATTTTGTGTAGAAATACAGTGAATAATGGACGATTCGAAAAAAAATATTGACAAGATTCTTGAAGAAAACAGATTGTTAAAAACACAGTTAGACGAATTAAAAGATCTAGACCGTCAACATAAACTCATAGAAGCTGCCTTGGAAAGTTCTCAGGAACGATTAAGAATAATTTTTGATTCGGCCCCCGATGCCATCTTTTTAGTTGATTTCGATGGAGTATTTTTAGATGTAAATGGTGTGGTTGAAGAGGTTCTTGGATATGATAAAGAATTTCTTATTGGCAAAAGTATTTTTGAGATGAATCTTATTCCAATAGAGGAATTAGTAAAAATCGAAAAAGGGTTTGAGGAAGGTTTACAAGGGTTTAAATTTGGTCCGGTGGAGATTTTGCTCATGAACAAAAACAAGGAATTCGTTTATTCCGAAATTTCTGCATATCCGGTAAAAATTGCAAATAAAACTGTTATTCTTGGAGTTGCACGCGATATCTCGGAACGAAAGAATTCAGAAGCAATAATACACGGTAATGAGCAGCAGTTAGCACTTCTTTTTAATCAAACACCATTGGGAATTATTGAGTGGGATTTGAATTTTAATGTTTTGAAATGGAATTCGGCAGCAGAGCGTATTCTGGGCTATTCGAAAGAGGAGGCACTCGGTAAACATGTTAGTTTTATTCTTCAAAAAAGTTTTTCAACAGAAGAAATAGAGTCATTATGGAATAGTTTTACTATATCAGAAACAGGTAAAAAAAATATAAACGAGAATGTAAAAAAAAGTGGCGAAGTTATATTATGCGAATGGTTTAATAAACGTTTATTGGATAAAGGAAATAAAGTTTTTGCTGTTGCTTCATGGGTTCAGGATATTACGGAGAGGGAGCGTAATAATAAAATTCAGAATGTTCTATATAATATTTCTAATGCTGTAAATAGCACTGATAATTTACATAAACTTATAGCTTTTATTCGCGATGAACTGAGCTATATTATCGATACAACAAACTTCTATATTGCGCTTTATAACGGAAAGAATGATACGTTTACATTACCCTTTTTTGTTGATGAGATTGATGAGTTTAATGTATTCCCGGCTGGTAAAACGTTAACAAAATATGTTGTTAAAACAAAAAAACCACTTTTGGCAAATGTTCAGTTAATGAATAAACTTGAAAAGTACGGTGAGATAGAGAGTGTGGGTACAGACTCGAAAGTTTGGTTGGGTGTTCCGCTAATTACCGAAGGGAAAATAACCGGTGTTTTGGCAGTGCAAAGTTACGACGATGAAAATGCTTTTAATACTACTGATGTACAAATGCTCGAATTTGTTTCAGACCAAATTAGTCTTTCAATTCAGCGTAAAAAAACCGAAGACGAACTAATTGAAGCCCTTAAAAAAGCAGAAGAGAGCGACAGATTAAAAACCGCTTTTTTACAAAATATGAGCCACGAAATAAGAACCCCGATGAATGGGATTCTTGGGTTTACTGCACTGCTTAAAGAGCCCGGATTAAATAGCGACGAACAGCGCGAATATCTTCAGATTATTGAAAAAAGCGGAGAGCGTATGTTGAATACTATCAACGATTTAATGGATATATCGAAGATTGAAGCAGGATAAATGGATATCGTAATTTCGGAAATAAATATAAATAAACAGATAGATTATTTACAATCGTTTTTCCAATCGGAAGCAGAAAAAAAAGGATTAAATCTTTATTGCGAAAAGGGATTGCCTGACATGGAAGCCACTCTTTATTCCGATAGAGAGAAGCTTTTTGCCATTTTAACAAATCTAATAAAAAATTCAATAAAATATACCGAAGAGGGCAGTGTTACATTTGGTTATATTGAAAAGAATCGGAGTTTCAAATTTTTTGTAAAAGATACCGGAATAGGGATTTCCAAAATAAAACTGAAATCTGTTTTCGACAGGTTTGTGCAGGTTCACCAGGATTTAACGAGTAAGTACGAAGGAACCGGATTAGGTTTGTCGATTACAAAAGCTTACGTTGAATTGCTGGGAGGTACAATTAGTGCAGAATCAAAATACGGGAAAGGTTCAACTTTTTATTTTGAAATTCCACAGAATATCGAAGTCGAAGATAAAAAAGAGTCTGAAATATTGGAGTCTAAAATTGGAAATAAACAAGATAAAAATAGTGGATTTAAAATTTTGATTGCCGAAGATGATGAAACAATCAGGACTTACTTATCTATTTCAATCAGAAAAATTACACAGAACATTTTGTTTGCTAAAGATGGAAACGAATCCGTGGAGATTTGTCGTAATAATCCTGATATTGATTTAATATTGATGGACATTAAAATGCCCGGGTTAGATGGTTATCAGGCTACAAAATTAATCAGGGAGTTTAACAACGATGTTGTTATTATAGCGCAAACTGCATTCGATTACACAAACGAAAAATCAAAAATGGAAGCTGCCGGATGTACCGATTATTTGCCAAAACCGGTTAGGCGAGAGGCACTCGTAAAACTAATTAAAAAGTATTTTAAAAATTAATCTCACATTTTCCACTATTAAATATTTGTTGTTTCCCTTTCCAATAAAAAACAATGGTAGTTCTTTTTATTGGCTTTAATTCCTGATACTTGTTCCTGATAGAAAATATAAAACTGAGATATCCAATACTGTTTCATTTGCAAATTACAAGTTCTATAGTCAGGATTTGCAAAATTTGCTAAAAACTGAAACTATAATTCAATCATTTATCACTTTTTCTCCCTGTTTTCCAGCCGATCTTTATCTTGCTCTTTACTCTCGCGAATCATATCTTCCGGATTGTCCATAACAGGCGACTCTTCCACGGCTTTCCAATCGAAATTTTCATCGAAAGGATCGAGTGCTTTTTGAGGATCAAAAATACGCGGGTCTGCCGCCAAAGCCGAGTAAGGTTTATAATTTGGAGTTGCCGTAAAGAAATCTGCCAAATCGGTTGCCCCTGCATCATACTGGTTTAAATATGGCATTCCCAGAATATTCCAGAAAGTTTTAAAAATACTGCCAAAACTATAATGTCCATGGCTCACATAATCTCTTTTTACCCACGGCGAAATCAGCATTAAAACACTGCGGTGTGCATCAACATGGTCAACACCATTTTGGGCATCGTCTTCGGTAATTACAATCAACATATCCTCCCAATATGACGTATGCGACAAAAATTCAACAATTCGTCCCACGGCTAAATCGTTGTCGGCCATATAACTTTCCCGAAACGGGTAACCAGCTTCTGGACGGTCTCCCGCACCGTGGTCGTTGGGAATAATAACTGTCATAATCGCCGGCATTGTATCTTGTCCGTTTATCCACTTTTCGGTAAACTCTTTTTTAAACTGATCGATACGAAACTGATCTGGAATTGCAGTATTATACGTTGGATATTGTTTTGATGTACGATCCCAAATAGGTTTCGGTAAGGGGAAGTTTATATAGTGATGGTTTCCTTGAAATTTAAACCTTTTGTCGTAAATACTTGGTTCGAACATAATACTAAATCCGAAGTTAAAAAAGTCGATATTATTACGTTCCAGATGATCCCACATGGAGCCGGCTTCGTTATAATCTTCGGGGTAAATTGCTCCGGCAGCACCATTCATTGCATAAACTCCCGGAGCTTTTGAGTTGAAGTCGAACGAACGATTTCCTCCGTAACTTGCTGCGGTGCAGGTTTCGCACCACTCGTTCGGGTAGGTATTTACCAACCAGCGGTGTCCATCGGCAGAAACATCCGAATCGACATAAAAATTATCGCCCATTGCAAAATCGGTAACAATTTTCAGATGATTGGGCATAACTGTTGCGTCCGTTACAGTCGCAGTTCGTTTCGAGTTTCGGAATGTAACTCCCGAGCCGTATCGCGCCAACCCGGCTTCTCCTTCAGCTCTTTTATCCTGACCAAAAATCTCGTCGTAAGTACGGTTCTCTTTCGAAATAAAAACAATATGTTTTATGGGACTCACTTTTTCGCCTGGATAAAGTGGCACCGGATTATCTTTTCGCCATGCAAATTTTTCTGACGACGCTTTTTCGAATTTAAAATTATTTGAAATCACTTTGTTTGTGTAGTCTTTCAACTCCTCGTCAGTTGGAATATCGAGAACCTGAACAGTGCCTTTCATTAGAGAGCCAATGTAGCTTCCCTCATCGCCAACATTGAAATTTTCGCCACCATTCGGACCGCTGCCAAAACCTTTTGCATTGGCAACAATTAGTTTTTTACCATCGTTACTCACTTCCACTTTTGCAGGAAACCAGCCCGTTGGAATGTGCCCCAAAACCTTTAAATTTTCGGCATCGATTACCGCCACCGCATTTATTCCCGATTCGGCAACATACAATCGTTTATTATCGGGCGAAAGTGCCAATCCGAAAGGAATCACTCCGCGAAACTGTTTTACACGAGAGTCAGGTTTCAGGAAAATCGTATTTACAACCGTATCTTTTTCGATAGAAATTACCGAAATATTGTCGTTTGTTCCGTTACTTACAAAAACATATTTATTGGTTGCCACCAGCGAATTCGGACTTGCACCGCCAACGGCAGGAATATCTTCAACTTTTGCTCCAACCAGATTTCCTGTTTTAGTTTTTGCAATAACTTTCGGGTTCTCAGGATTTTCTAAACTGATAGTAAAAACCGAAAATGCCTCGGGCGAATTCATCTCTCCCAAACCGGGAATCGAAATGCTATCGTTTTTAATCCCCTTTATCATCTCCTCGCTACCGTAAGCAAACGCGGGATATTTAAGAGCTTTTTCTGATATGTTTTCTTCAGTAATTCCATCAACTAAATTATACTGAAACATCCCAACATTGGCAACATAAACCTTCTTTTCATCGGGCGATAAACAGATTCCAAACGGATATCTGCCAACCGGAACACTGTGTTCCAACTCGCCGGTTTCAACATTCACAATAATCATTCGAAACCCAATCTGGTCAACTGCATAAAGTTTTTTTCCATCATCAGAAAGAGTTAAATCACCAATATAACCATGAATGTAATCTTCGCTTTCGGAAACAAACGAGCAATCGATAGAATCTTTTTTCTCTCCCGTTTTTATATCGAAAACGAAAATTTTATTGGTTTGTCCGCCGGCAACATAAACCACCCTATTATCTTTTGAAACGGCAAGACCCATAAACACCGACTCCAAAACTCCTTTATCGGTTCTTGGTCCCGGAGGTACTTGCTGAACTTCCGGATTTTCGGATAAAATATTTCTGACAATTGAAATAGAGAGCGGATTAATTCCCGAGTTTGCAGTAATTACGGTATTCCCATCGGGGCTTAAAGTTAGCCCAAATGGGTGCGGTGCAACCACGATGCTTTTACCAATTGGAGTAATAATTCGTCCGTTGGGAATAATAGTTGTACCTGTTTTGTCGATTTTCACAAATTTGTTTCCTGCAGGGGCAGTAATAATCCAGGGGTCGATTCTTTTATTTTGAGAACAAGAGCTCAATAAAAATATTCCGATTAAAAAAATAAAAATAATTCGCTTCATGATAATTTTTCTTGTAAAGATAAAAAAAGAACTCCTAAAATAATTGAAGTTTTATTTTATCCTTAATATAGAAACCACACCTACAGAGTCAATATGAAAATCCGTATAACTACCCCCGGATATTATTTACAAAATAATCACTTTTTTCTGCAACATTTTTAAAACTCGTGTAGTCAAATGTTCAGAAATCAAATTTTTAAAACAAATTATTATGAATGAAATATTAATTACAGCAGTAGTCTTTTTCGCTTTATATAACGTTATCAAATTAATCTCCGACCATCTTCTCCGCAGAAAATTAATTAAAGCCGAGCAGTACGAGAGAGTAGGAATTTTAGAAGCACCAAAACCAACAAGCGATGAAGTAAATAAATACCCATCATTAAAATGGGGATTGGTAGCTTTTATGGCTGGAGTGGGTTTTATTATTATTGAGATTTTACGTGCCGAAACAGATTTAATCGATAAGTATTCTCGTAATGCAACTTTACCAATTGGTATAATTTTAGTTTCGGTTTCGCTGGGTTTTCTTATTTACTTTTTTATTATGAATGGTAAAAGGAAGTAGGCAGTATTCAGTAAACAGAAAAAAGAACCGTTCCTTATCTACATAAAATAGAAGGAACGGTTCTCTTTTTTCACTGAAAACTGAGACTAAAAACTTCAATACTATTTAAACTCAAACTCTACAATCTGCTGAAACCCCCTTAAAAAATCCTCAGTTTTCATTCGTTTTTTTCCTGCTATTTGCAGATCGGTTATTTGCAGCCAGCCACTTCCACAAGCTACATTTACAAAAGTTTTACCATCGGTTTTTAAAGTGCCCGCCTCTGCATTTTCATTAGAATCAACTTTTTTTGCAAAAAATATTTTTGTGGGAATCTCTTTACCTGAATTTTTGTTAATCAATTTTGTCCACGCTGTCGGGTATGGGGACAATCCACGAATCAGGTTGCGAATTGTTTCATAATCATTCGCCCAGTCGATTTTACAATCCTTTTTAAATATTTTAGGTGCATGTTTTATTTCTGGCTCACCCAATATTTTTACTTGAGGAACTGCTTCGTAATTTCCACTTGCCAAAGCATCAACAGTTTTAACAACTAACTTCGCACCAATCTCCATCAAACCGTCGTGAATATCGCCAACCGTATCATTTTCTCCAATCGCAATTTCACGCTTAAAAATAATTTTTCCGGTATCAATTTTATGGTCGAGCAGAAAAGTGGTTACACCGGTTTTTGTTTCGCCATTTATAACTGCCCAATTTAAGGGTGCTGCACCTCTGTATTGCGGCAACAACGAACCGTGCAAGTTAAATGTCCCCAGTTTTGGCATGTTCCAAACCATTTCGGGCAACATTCTAAAAGCTACTACAACCTGCAAATCGGCTTTCAATAATTTTAATTCGTTTATAAATTCCGGGTTCTTTAATTTTTCGGGTTGAAGTATATTCAAATTATTCTCAACAGCATATTTTTTTACTGCCGATTCGTTGAGCTTTTTACCACGACCGGCAAGTTTATCGGGTGCAGTAATTACTCCAACAATGTTGTAACCACCATCAACCAACGCTTTCAAGCTTGCCACGGCAAAATCTGGCGTTCCCATAAATACTATCCGAAGTTCTTTTCCCTGCATCTTATTATTCATTTAATTCACCATCTGTCCTTATTCTTTATCCCCTCCTTGGGAGGGGCTTGGGGAGGCTTTAATTCCCTTTCTTAAAACTGTATTTCCTTTTCTTGCTCTTGGATGGTATGGGCAATGTGTGCAACCATTGGAACAACAGTATCCGCGGCGCACCAAATAACTTTCGGTCATCACCCGATAACCTTTTTCCATTGTAAAATCGAGCCCCTCTTTCAGTCCGTCACTAAAACTATCGCTATCTCCAAAAATATCGTCGAAATATCCCATAAATAATTTCTCTTTTGCAAAACTAACTAATATCTGGAGAATTCAGACGATGAGTATTGAGTATTGAGTACTGAGTATTGAGTACTGAGAAAGAACAATAAAAGCAAAACATCTTTTAACTGAAAAAATGGGAATTAATTACAGAAAGAACATTGCAACTCCGGCAACAGTAATTACTGCACCCAAAATCTCTTTCCAGTTCACTTTTTCGTTGAATAAGATAATTGCAGGCATAATAATTAAAACCGGCGAAATTGCCATTAATGTTGCGGCAACTCCGGCCTGCGTGTGCTGCACGGCGATAAGCGAAAATGAAACTCCGAGAAATGGACCGAAAAACGAACCTAAAGTAATTCGTTTCATTGCTGCTCGATGTTTTAATGCCTCCCAAACTTTCCCCCACCTTTTCATAAAAAAGAACAGAATTGTAAAGCCAACAACACCCGCTAACACTCGTATTTGCGAAGCCGAAAATGCATCGTATTCACCCATCCCTTTTTTACTTATTACTAACCCGGCAGCCTGTCCCATCGCACCACCCAATGCGAGTAATATTCCTGCAACCGGATAACCCGATTTTATTTTTTTAACAATCGTTCCGTTCTCTTCAATTTTCTCGCGTTTTAAAATCACAATCACAATCCCACACATAGTAACAGCCATTCCCAGCCAGCTCATTGGCGATAATACTTCGCCTAAAATAAGCCAACCAATTAAGGCTGCGAAAGGTGGTGCAAGTGCCATCATTAACATCGAAATTCGTGCGCCAATTACTACAAATGCCTGAAAAAGCAGAAGGTCGCCAATTACAAAACCTATTAACCCTGAAAGTGCCAGCCACTTCCACTGGTACAGAGTTGCATCGGTTGGGAAGAAGAAACCACGTGCAATCCAACTATAAATACCAATAAAAAAGAACGCCATTACCAACCGGATTAAATTTACCGATAGCGAGCCAACTTTTTTCCCTGCCGACTCGAAAGCCAAACTGGTAACAGTCCAGAAAACTGCTGTTAACAAACCTGCTATTTCACCTAAATAATTTTCCATTGATGTGTAAAAGTAGTATTTCCAAAGTATAAAAAAAGCCTCTCTTCCGAAAGGCTTTTTTGTTACAATTATTGTTTTTATCTTGAAAATACTCTATTTGTAATTTCTTTTTTCCTATCCGTCAATTGACGGAAGGTTGGGAGGGGCTTCTATTTATCTAAAAATTCAGCAACTGTTTTACGAAGTTCATCTTCGCGTTTATTTTTTGCAATAATTTTACCGGTTTTATCAACCAGCAAGCTTGAAGGAATTGAACGAACTGCATACAATTTAGCAGCCGCATTTTGCCAATATGCCAAATCTGAAACATGATCCCATGTTAGTTTATCATCTTCAATTGCTTGTAGCCATTTGTCTTTGTCTTTATCTAACGATACCCCAAAAACGCTAAACCCTTTATCTTTATAGTCGTTGTAGACAGCAACTACATTTGGGTTTTCACCACGACAAGGACCACACCATGCGGCCCAGAAATCTAATAATGTTAATTCGTGTTGTGAATATATATCAGAGAATTTTACAGGGTTTCCATCAGCATCATTTTGAGTGAAATCGGGAGCGATTTGCCCAACTGCAACTTTTTTTAAAGCGGCAATTTGTACTTTTATGTCAATAATTTCTTGAACAGAATCGAGTTTAGGATCGAGTGCATCAACCATGGCTTCCAGTTCATCAACATCTTTACCGTATTGTAGTCGCGAGAGAAAAAATGGTGTTACATACGAAGCAGGATGTTCTTTTACAAAATCTTCCTGCATCACACCAACGCTTTCGTACAGCTCGTTTACCTGTTCCATCAACTCTCTTCCTTTTGTGGTATCGCCGGCAGCATTTGCTGCACGCGACTCCTGATACAATTCCATGTATTTTTTAGATACTTCCTGTATTTTTGAGTTAAGGGTTTCGTACTCGTCGTGTGTTGTCGACCCCGTAACTTTTACCATATTTAAAGAATCTGCTTTCCCGGTTATAGTCATTTGTGTGTTTTCAACAAAAACCATTGTCTTAGCACGGTTACCATCTACCGACAAATAATACCCTTTTGGATAAGCAACTTCTCCTTCTAATACAGCAACACCTTCAACTACATCGGCTGTATCAACCGGAATCCAACCACCTGCGCCACGGTCTTCTAATATAACCTGCCCCTCAGCACCTTCGAGATTTACACTAATTTTAAACCCTTTCTCTTGTGTACATGCAAACAACGCAACAGCAAAAATAAGAACCAAATACTTTTTCATTTTTTATGATATTAATTGATATAATTATTGATTTTGCCCCGAAGATAAACAATCATTTAGTTTTCCAAAATTATTTATTCAGAATACAAAAATTGTAAAAGCCTCTGCAAACGGAAAATATATTTTTCCAAGGGGAAAAATAGTAGTACACCATGACAAATTCTCTTCCGATGCAGAGGCCTAAATCTTAACACACAAATTTATAAACTGTGGATATTTACAATATAGGTAACAACGAAAGTGGAAAGATGTTTTTATTTTTTGGAGAAATAATTTTACAGTAATTGCAAAATGCTGAATATCAGATAAGTTAATTGTGTTGCAGTATGTAGTTATAGATGAAATTCGATTTCTAAATTGCTATCTTTTGCTATTTGTTCTGCATTGGTACGCAACTCTTCTTTAAACGGCTCTGCAAATTTTGTATAATCAAATATCCTGATGTTTTGCGAATATAAATATGAGGTCATCCCTTGTGAATAACAAATCTGAGGAGTTGTTCCGGTTATTATCACCCTGTCTAAACAGCTTAATACGCCAAGCAAAACAAATAATTTTTAGTGCGTAATTATTCAGAAAAATAATATTCAAACAATCACTTATAAGCTCAATTAAATTTTATAATATGATATTTCCAGTAACTCAGTTTGGAGTTTTTTGATTTAAAACACAATCATTTAAATCATATTTCGATTAATCAATTGATTGTATTATTTTGATTATCAATCAACACAATGAACGTAAAAAAGCTATTATCAATCAATGCTTTGATGGTTGTTAATATTTTAATACCTTTGTTGAGATTAAATAATTACAACAATGCAAGTATTAACAAGAAGGTTTGATGAAAAATATGCCCGAACGCAAATAAAATCTATTCGGAGTTTTGCCAGTACAATTGACTGGAACAATCAATTAATAGGAATCAAAGGGTCGAGAGGAGTTGGAAAAACCACAATGGTACTTCAACATATTAAAAAGAATTATAAATTGAGTAACGAGGTACTCTACGCATCGCTTGACCATTTATACTTTTCGGAAAACAAACTATATCATTTAGCTGAAGATTTTCATAAAAAGGGAGGAGTACTACTTGTACTCGACGAAGTACACCGCTACCCAAACTGGTCGATAGAACTAAAAAATATTTACGACGATTTCCCTGGGCTGAAAGTAATATTTACGGGTTCGTCGATATTACAAATAAGTAAATCGAAAGCTGATTTAAGCAGAAGAGCGGTAGTGTATAATATGCAGGGGTTGTCATTCAGAGAGTATTTACAATTTGAAACCGGCTTAGAATTGAATTCTGTCGGTTTAAATGAATTAATAAAAAACCACAGAGAAATTGCACAAAATATTATTGTAAAAAT
>JAJRSD010000048.1 GCA_024278975.1 Bacteroidota bacterium | reverse complement strand
CCGAACTCTGCACTCAGAACTTCTCTACCCTTTCGTCTTTCGACACTTTCCCTTAAAAAAGGGAAAGACGTTCCAATATTGTTTTGTGCTAAAAGTTGACTATTGTATTTTATAAAATAAAAAATAAGGAATAAGAAATGGAAAGTGGGAAGGCAGGAGTTGGAAGTTGGAAGTCAGAAAATAAAAACCCCACAAACTGCAACTTTGAACTTTAAACATTGAACTTGGAACTCGAGTCATCTGACGAATCTGCAACCAGATGACTGAGAGGCTTGAATCTCCTCTGCCTTTTGCTAAACCAATTATCTGATGACTTTTCGAAGTAGACTCGAAACTTTAAACTCTAAACTTTGAACTCTGCACTTCTCACCTTAATTAATTATACTAAATTTGTAGTTTAAAAAAGTAAAAATGCCAGAAGCAATAATAATTACACCGGTTAAAGATTCGTTGGAAACGACAAAACTCACCATCGAAGCAATTTCAAAAACAGAGGGAGACTTTGAATATTTTGTATTCAACGATTTTAGTCAACCTCCAACAAAAAAGTTTTTAAATAAAGCCAAAAATAAATTTGATTTTCAACTAATTCATCTGGAACATATAACTTCCACCCCATCTCCGAATTACAAGTTAGTTTTAGAGATAGCCCAAAAAATCGCTTTAGACAAAAAATGCCCTCTTATTATTATCGAATCGGATGTTGTAATTAAGCCCAACACAATTGCCGGCTTATTAAAAATCTTAAACCAAAAAACCAAGGTCGGGGTTGTTGGTGCAATTACGGTTGACAAGTCGGGTGATTATAATTTCCCCTACACTTTTGAAAAAGATAAAAGTGATAAAATTTTAAACACTTCGCATAGTTTAAGTTTCTGCTGCACGCTTCTCTCTCACGAACTATTATAACAATTTGATTCTCGTTCTCTTTCAGAAAAGAAAGACTGGTATGATATTTTCGTAAGTCGCCAATCGAAAAAACTGGGTTTTAACAACTACCTCGCAAAAGGTATCGAGGTTTTACATTTGCCACATTCGAGCCGCCCATGGAAAAATTTGAAATATCAAAACCCGGCGCTCTACTATTTGAAAAAGATTTTTACTAAACGAGATAGAATATAATATGCCACAACGCATTCTATACAATCGTTTTAAAATAGCAGGACATCTGATTTTTTGGTTGTGTAGTATTACACTATTTACACTTGTTTTTTATTTTTATGAGGAACAGATAGATCTTAATTTAATAGAAAAAGTTTTTGTTACGAATATTGTTTTTGCAATTGGAGTTTATATCAACCTGTATTTTCTTATCCCAAAATTTCTCAAACGAAAAAGTTACATCTTCTATATTTTCTGGTTGATTGTTCTTTTAACACTTACCAGTTTATTAATCCAATTTACATTTATTTATCCGCTTCATAATTTATTCGAAACTTCGGGGCAGTTTACTTCATTCAATTCTAATTTGCACTCTGCGTTTTTCTTTGCAACATTGGTTTATATTGTAATAACCTCTCTTCTTAAATTTATAAAAGAGTGGCTGGCAATGCAAGATCTGAATTTAAAGCTGGCAACGAGTGAACGTCAGAAACTGGAAGCCGAATTAAAGAGTTTGAAAGGACAGCTCAATCCACATTTTCTTTTTAATTCATTAAACAACATATATTCTTTGGCATTAATTAAATCGGATAAAGTTCCCGAGTTGATTCTAAAATTATCGGATTTAATGCGGCATATTATTTACGAAACAAAGGAGAATTATATTTCGCTGGAGAAAGAGATAGAATTTGCAGATAACTTTATTGCTCTTCAAAAGATACGTATAGCAGACGAAAGTAAAATAAAATATTCAATTGACGGAGATATTCCATCGGGGAAAATAGCCCCGTTACTTTTCGAACCATTTATCGATAATGCTTTTAAACACGGGCTTCCGGGAACAGACAAATCAGATTTTATTTCAATTAAATTTGATTTTACCGAAATCAGCTATCTTTATTTTATATTAGAAAACAACTTCGAGGATTTAGGTTTTACAAATAATAAAAATTCCGGAATTGGGATTGAGAATGTAAAACAACGATTAAAATTTTTATATGCTCAAAATGAATATGAATTAACCATAAAAAAAGAGACGCAAATATTTTCGGTATCTCTTAAGCTAAAAATTAAATAATGGAAGTGAAAGCTCTGATAATAGACGATGAACCCCTGGCGCAAAATGTAATTCTACAATACGCAAACAAAATACCGCAGTTAATAATTGCCGGAACATGTAACGATGCAATTTGTGCATATAAACTTCTTCAGGAGGAATCGGTTGATCTGCTATTTCTGGACATTAACATGCCCAAACTTTCAGGGATTTCGTTTCTGAAAAATTTAAATAATCCACCTCTGGTAATATTCACGACTGCATATTCTGAATATGCACTGGAAGGTTTCGAATTAAATGCCGTAGATTATTTAAAGAAACCATTTTCGTTTGAGCGTTTTTCCAAAGCATATTTTCGTGCTGAAGAGTTGTTGCAACTTAAAGAGTCGTCTCAATCAGTTAAAATCGAAGATATCAAAGCTGACTTCCTATTTATTAAGGCGAATAAAAAAATGGTCAAAGTAGATTTTTCCGAAATATTTTATATCGAAGGTTTGGGCGACTATATAAAAATACATTTGGCAGATAAAAAACTGATAACAAACCTCTCGATGAAAAAGATACACAGTCTGCTTCCACAAAAAGATTTTTACAGAACCCATAAATCATTTATAATTTCGTTGGATAAAATAGAGGCTGTTGAAGGGAATATGACTGTGATAAATGGCAATAAACTTCCAATTGGCAACAGTTACCGTCAGGAGTTTATGAAATTTGTAAATAATTATCTTGCTGAATAATTCTAAAATGCAAATCCCTGCTTTTTAATAGTATCCAACATTTTTGCAGAAAAGAATTCGTTATCGGTTTTCTTATATCGAACATCGGTAAAAACCTGTGCCAGCGATGTTAAACCATTCTCCTGAACAAATTTTTTCGATGATTCCAACTCCTCTTTGCGAGAGTACAGCTCGTTTATAACCTCGTTAGAATAGTCTGAATACTTTTCTGAATGAATAATTCCATTTAAAGAGATTCTATCGGTTAATTCCGGATTCTCGTCTGGGTAACCAATTGCGATTGTTGTTACAGGAAAAGTAAGTCTTGGTAATTCAAGAACATCAATAATTTCCTGCGCATTATAAGTTGTAGTACCAAGATAGCAAATACCTAATCCGGAATTTTCGGCAGCAATACAAACATTCTGTGCTACTAACAGGGCATCGATAGTTGCAGTGTAAAAAGAGAGGAAATTATTATAGCCAGGTTCGGCATTATTAATCTCACACCATTTAGTAAACCTGTTAAAGTCGGCAACAAAAGTAAGTAATACAGGTGCATTTTTTGCAACCGGCTGATTAAAATGCAGTGGTAATAACTTTTCTCTTTGACTTTTCTCTTTCGAAATAACCACGCTATACAACTGCATATTTCCGCTTGTAGATGCTTTTGTCCCGGAAAATATAATACTATTAAGTAAAGATTCCTCAATTTGTTTTTCCTTGAAATTACGAATTGTTACGTGTTTATTTAATGTTTCCATATTCTAAAAATAAAATTTGTTATTAAAGGCTCTATTAAATAGATTCTGAAACGAGTTCTGAATGACGTTCTGAATGACGTTCTGAATGACGTTCTGAATAATTTCTATTCACTAATTATTTTTCAAAAAAAAAGGGAAGCAAAGTGCTTCCCTTTTTAATCAATCAATTCGGTATTACTTCTTAATAATCTTTTCAGTTTTGGCAATTCCGTTTTCAGTAAATAAACTTACAACGTAAACACCACTTACAAGACTATTTGTACGGATTTCATTATTTGGATATTCAATATCGATAACCCTTTGGCCAGCAATGTTACTAATAACAACTCTGGTTAGTTTATCGTGATTTTCAATCTTAATAATATCGCTAAATGGATTTGGATAAATTTTGAATTCAATTCCATCCAGGTCATCTATATTAGTATCAGAAACATTTACAACATCAGCAGCTTTTCTAGGCTCTAATTTAAATGCGTCTAATCTTCCATTAACAATACCTGTAACATTATACCAGTCTTGAACAGTAACAGTAGGATCAAATAACCAGTTATTTACAGTAGCATTATCATTTTCTTGGTAAATAATAGTCCATTCACCTGTAGGTGAATCATAGTCCCATGCACGTGCTCCAACTACTTGTACAAGTACACTTTCGTATTTTTCATTATCCACATCAGCAGGAGAATTAAGTACAACAGGTTCTACAACTAATGTCGCAGTAATTTGTGTAACTTCAGATGGAACAATAGATGTAACATTTGCAATTTCAGCAACTTTTCCAACTACTTCTATTCCATCTCCTTCGCTAATACCATCGTCAGTAACATCACTATACTCAATCCAAATACCACCCCATGCAGCATTTTCATCCTGAATAAAGAATCCTTCGTTATCTACAACAGCAGATACAGTTCCAGAGGTTTTTGCAATTTCCCCTACAATTGGAGAAGCATCCATACCACCCTGAATCTGACTTATAGTCAATGTTTGTGGAATTTCTACAACCTCAACATTTAAAGTTGCATCACACGGTGAAGGTGGAATCAAATATATGAATGTGTGCATTCCTGCATATAACATAGTATCAACACCAGCCTCTTCATCTACAAAACTAGTTGCTTTACCTATGAAAGTTGTGATAAGAGTATCACGAATAACAGGAGGAGCATTGCATCCAATAGTATAAGTATAAGTTACACCTGCAAATGCGTTACCTGCAAGATCTGTTATACCTGTTGATACAGTTAAAACAAGAGTTGCTTTATCTTCACCATAAAGAGTGAACTGGAACGATTGGTTGTCGTAAACAGGTGTTATTTCACCTATTGTACCACCATCAACTGTAAATGCATCAGTATTTAATACAACCTCTTCGCTAAATGTAATAGTTACATCGAACTCGTTAATTGTATCGGTCGCAGTTTCAGGATTAATGAAATCAACAACAGGAGGAGTATTGTCTCCAATTGTATAAGTCCAGCTTCCCGGGTTAGCAAGAGCATTAGCATTTTCAGAATCATCAGTAATAGTAGCATCAATTGTTAATACAACAGTTGCGTGATCTTCACCTGATATGTAAGCTACATAGTTACTTCCATCAATAGCTACAACTGAATCTAACATACCGCCTGTTACGGAAGTACCTGCTGCTACACCAACTACATCCTCAGAGAATGTAAGTGCAACTGCAAACAGATTAGTAGTATCAGTAGCTGCATCAGGAGCAACAGCAACGGTTGGAGCAATATGGTCGCCAACTGTATAAGTTGCTGTCCATTCACCCTTAACACCAAGTGCATTCTTATTAACTGAAACATCTTTTACCATAGCGCTGTCTAACGACACCATAATATCAGTTTCGTCGTCTCCGGTTAATGTAACTGTATAAACCAGGTCACCATCAACACCAGCTATTCCAACTAATCCGGCAGCAGGATCAACAGTCAACGCAGAAGCGAATCCTGCAACACCACCCGACTGGTCGGTGAAAGTAAATACAACATCGAATGTATTCAGTGTATTCCAAGTAGAATCTGGCATTGCAGGTTGAGTAACAGCCATAGTCGGACGAGTATTGTCTCCAACTACGTAAGTTCCGGTTACTTCTTCTGCAAGGTAATTAATATTACAAGCTGGAGAATCTGTAATAGTTGTAGGAACAGTTACAATAACTGTATCCATATCAGCAGCAACAATTGCAATTGTTGCAACATCGTTTGTAGCATTCATTGTTACAGTGAATGATTGTGCACCTTCAACAGTAATATCTGTGTCGGCACCAACAACCTCTTCGCTGAACTGAGCTTCAACAACTATTTCGTTCTTATCGTTTTCAGAACCTGCAGGAACTAATACTACTGTTGGGTCAGTATTGTCGCCTGTTGTCCAGTTCCAAACAGTTGGGTCGGCAATACCTGCCCACTCGTTACCTGCTTCATCGCGTAATGCACCTTCGTCAGCCATTACAATATAATCCTGGTTATCTTTCAATATTCCAAGACCATCATTGTATGATGCAAGAATTGTAGTAGCATCTAATGGTATGGTAACAGTACTGTCTAACGATATCATATCAGGAGTTACAAGTATATGCGCAACTTCTGTATTACCTCCGGTACTATTTAGTTCGTAAACATGGAACAACTGACCATCTGCAGCAACATCCATTCTGTCGCAGAAATTCATTACAAGATCAGTAGTTTCAGTTATACAGTCGGCACCATCTTCAGGTGTCATACTAACGAGACAAGGAGGAGTGTTATCAACTATTAAGAACGACCATGTAAACTCTTCGTTAATATTACCGTTAACATCTTCAACAGCACCTTCAGGAATAACTACATCAACAGCACCAAACCATAGGGCTGGCATTGTAGTAGCTTTCTGGTCTGCGTCGAGAACAGGTAACCATTTAACTTCTGAGATTAGAACACCGTCGTTATCTCTATTGGTAATAGTAATCGAATCTTCTACAGTTAATGCAGAGTCATCGAAGAAATCAACCATTACTTCAACATCGATATATGTTGTTTGTGTTACTTTTGGATCGTAATCTTCAACAATTGGTGCAGTGCGGTCTCCCACAATAAATGTACGTGCAGTATCGGCAAGCGATAGATTTGCATTACAAGCATCGTCGGCAACAAAACCGGCGGCTAACCATAACTCGTATTCAGTTTGGTCTGCAACTCCGGCAACCTCAACTATAACTTTTGTAGCATCTGTTGCATCAACAGTGGCACTAACAAGTCCCATAACTCCATTACCTGCAACAGTTAACTCAGCAAGAGCAACGTCAGCAGTAATCAATGAATCGTCGTAAGTAAGGATAATATTGAATGTAGTATCCAAATTAGTAATATCACTATCCTTAGCGTCGGTAACAGTCCAGCTTAATAATGATGGAACAGTATTATCGTCGATACCAAACATCCAGTCACCTGCAGCATTTGGTTCATTATCCCAAGGTCCGTCGAGAGCCACACCCATATAGATGTAATCTGTAACAAAACCTTCGTCAACCATAACAGTCCAGTTTGTTTCGTCTGGTAAAGTAACAGTAAATGTAACTGTACTATCAGCACTATCTTCGTCGTTTGCTGCATCTAATACAACATCGTCGAGTAAACCAGCATCGTCAACAAGAGTCATAACTCCTGCTCCGTCCTGTACAGGCTCGCTAAACTTAACAACTAAAGTGTTTTCGTTTTCGAGACAAGTAACAACAGGCATAAAGTCTGTAATAACAGGAGCAGTAAAGTCTCCGGTTTCGAATGGGATAACAATATCAGAACACATCCAGTTCTCACTTCCAACAGGAACTTGTCCGAATGGATCTTGAGAACCTGTTAAACTGTTGGTTCCCATATCGTGAATAGCACCCGTAAGAATTACTAATTCGTATTGAGTTTGATCAATCAGCGCAGCTGAAAGGTCTGCAACAGCGAATGTAATTACATTATCGGTAATCATTGCTTCGGTAATTGTTGTTGTTGCAACAGTTGTTGTTGTACCGGCTAACTGTATAGAAGCAACAGGAGCAACACTATTTACAACGCTTACATTTTCAGTAAAAGCAATTTCGAATGCAATACTTTCAGGCATTAGATACATTGGGTCTATTGCACCTGAAGTGATAGCATTTGTAGTCATTACAGGGCAAGTAGTATCTGCCTCGGTAGAGAACAACCAAACATCTGGGTTGGTAATACCTTCCCATTGTGTTAGAACACACGATATGTCGCTGGTGAATGTTCCAGGAGTTGCCAGTACATAGTACCAATGAATTCCGTCAAGTAAATGAACACCACTAATAGTAGCAGTATTTCCGTTTACAACAACATCAGCAGATTGAACATCGTACTCAGTCCACTTATGCGCTTGCTGGCTTGGTACACCACCTTGAGGATTCACAAGGAATTCCCAAACTTCGATAGTACCTTCACCTTTCAGAATATTCATATCGAATTCCATAACTAAATCAGTAGTAACACCTTCTCCAAGCTGACTTGCCTCAAGCCATTCTCCTCTTTCAGGAGTCATAGCAACTAAAACAGGAGCAACATCAGATGCAATAGTAAACCACCAATCGTTATAATGAATTCCAGGTAAATCTGAATCTAATGGATAATACCAGGTATTTCCAATAACATCATTAAGAATATCAACTTCAGTATCACAGTCGATACCGTTACCTTCAATTCTTACATAATAAGTTTCGCCAGACTCAAATGGATTTTCAGGAACAACAGTAATTACATTACGTGACATTCCATTTGCAGGATCGGTTCCGGTTATTCTTAATTTCGGGAAATTATCCTCTTTAAAATCTATCCTTTCAACAACATCACCAAAGAGGGTGTTGCTAGGACTACCATCTGCATTAAAAGTGGTGGCTTTATATATTACTAATTCTGCACAATCACCATCGAAATAAACATTCTCATCGAATGTTAATATCAGGTCAGTAACAGGAGCAACACATTCATCAGTATATAAAGGATACAATGAAGCCATCGGACCGTCAACATCTCCTGTTGTCCAGTTCCACTCATCATCAATAACTCCTTGTTCTACTTCACCATCAAATCCTATTGCATCGCAATGTGCGCCATAAACAAAGTTCTCCATTACTTCTGCATAGTATGTAGTATTATCTTCGAATATACCACCTGAGGTACTAATAGTAACAGTACTACCACTTATGCTAACACGACTATCGGTTCCAGGTATATTTAATACAACACCTTGTGGGTTTCCATTGTCGCGAACAACAATATGACCTTCACCTGCAGTAACATCGCGGTTAAACGTGATTACTAACGGAGCAGTTGGCACAACATTGATTGCATCATCAATAGGTGTAGTTCCTGTAAGTATAGGAGCTGTGTACCATTTAGTCTCAAATGTCCAGGTACGTCCAGGGAATATATTTCCGTTTGGTACTCTTACAACATCTTTTAATACACTATCCTGAACTATAAATGTATATTCAACTCTTTCAGCCAATGGTTCGGCTAACCATAAACGGTAGCTTTTACCATCCTGAACAATAGTAACACTATCGATAACAACAGCAACACCAAACTCATCTTTAAAACTGATATAATGACCATCATCGGTATCCATTAAATCGTTTTCGTTAAGTGTTAGGTTAGCCCAATTAAAATATGGAGAACCAGGTACTGTAACAGGTGGTTGTGCACCATCGAAAGCAGTTTTAACAACAACTTTATCGAATATTAAATCGAAGTAAGGTGTCTCACAAACACACTCATCAATAACATGATTTACAACTTCATCTAAAGGAGTAACTCTAATATCGCAACCATCAGAAAGTTCTGCCTGTGCAGGTTCGGTATCCCATGTACAGAAGTTAAATAGTTCCTGTCCGGGAAGATCATCAGATCTGTCGCAATTTGTATCATCTTCGAGTTCTCCACCATTAATTCCGAAACGGTATGTAGTAGATCCATCTAATTCAGTAACAGAAGGATATAAAACCCACCAGTTGTGATCCTTATCCAACGGTCCGCCTCCCTGCCCCATATGAGCAACAGTAAGAGAAACAGGAACCCAATTACCGGGTGAAGTTTCCTTCTCTAAGAAGAATGGATCTTCATCCTCTGAAGGATAAATATAATTTACATCTTCGTCTGTCCAAACATAAAATGCAACTTTCTGTGGAACTGCATCGTCGCCACAAATATTTATAGTTTTAGGCGAAGAAACCTGAGGATCATCATCGTTCGGATTCCAGAAACCCTGACCATTTACGATAGGATAAACATAATCGTGATTTCCATCGTAATCTTGCCACAATGTTGATACCATTTCCCAGTTTACTGTTGGTAAAACGAAATCTTCCATTGTAAAACTAAACATATCCCAGGGAGCTCCAGCATCACCACCATCATCAATAACATCGGTAGTACCTATAGTATATTTGTGTTGCATTGGAATTGCAGCATCTGTAAACAGACCATCGTCCCAAACAACTTCGTAGCTCTCTTCGCTATTATATTTATGATATGTTTCATAAGTAATAGTCCATACATCGCCACCTCCGGGATTTGCAATCACACCTGAGCTTGCATTAATAATTTCGAAAGGTATAGCATACTCGTTCTGTTTATAAACATATATGTTAGCAGCCGAACCTCCAAGTGCATTAATTACCATCTCGTTTTTCTCTTCGAAGGTAAATACAATGCGATTAGTTCCTTCAGGAGTACAGTCGCCTGCAGGCGAAACATCGGTTAAAATAGGTGCGGTATTATCAGTAGTCTGGAACCACCAGGTATCTCTGCCTACCCAACCTGCAAAGTAATTTGATTCATCAGGGCAGCCATTCCACTGACACACCGAACCATCATTATCCTCGCAATTAGATCCATTAACATCCATAATAACCTCACGGTCAATTTCGATGTAATATCTTGTCTCTTCGTCTAAATCAGCATCAGGAGTAATAGTTAATGAATCTCCATCTTGAGTTAATTGAATTGCAATTGATACATTGTTATCCCAACGGCGCAAACGAACTTCGTTAGCATAGTTAAATATATTCCCTGTACCTGTTCCATCAGGATTAACATTAGGATCAAGAGCAACTAATTCGTCGAAAGAGATTGTAAACGATGAAGCAACAGGAACATTAAGATCCTCGTTCCACTCTTTATTAACAGCAAGCGGAGCATCGTCGTCGCAGGCACAGAATCCCCACTCTCTTACAACCATGTTTTTATTTGGTGCAGGACGAATATCAGCTATTCCGATAGGATAGTCAACTGCTGAGAATATTGGGTCGTCGCCAATCCATGCATCACCATAATCGGGTGCAACATAAACATCAACTTCGGCATCTTCCATAACCGCGTAAATTACGAAGTTATAACCGGTAGCAACTGTACTTTCGGGTAGATCCCATGTAACAGTAGTTCCGGCAGAAGTAACATCAACCTCTTTAACGGCAGGATTAGAAAGTTCCTTATTAAATAGCTGCGAAGCGGTAGGAGCAGTTGCTCCTTTAGGTAACACAACATAATATATTGTTCCACCTTCGGCAGGATAAGTCCTAATAGTTGGAAGATGTGGATCTACATTATCAACAGGCTGAAATTTAATATCAACACTGGAAGCCGTAGTAGTACACATACCAGCAGTAAACATTGGCTCTGTAATATCTTCTACTGTGAATGTTACAGTAGCAGGTTGTACTAATGGATTTCCGGCATGATCTTGTAAATCGTAACCAGCACTATTTCCACTATCGTCTCCAACTCCATCACCGGTAACGTTTACATCAATAGTATATTGGTGTTCGTCAATCAGATTTGCAGTGCTTCCTCCAATTGCAGGAGCATCTTCGTCTAAGAAAGTAATACGAACATGTGTACGTTCCGGATTAATAAATTCGCAAACATACTCATCGGGTCCTAACGGACCATCATCTACATCAGTAACTTTAATCCAGCTTTTAAGATTTTGTTGAGAAACGATAAGAGTATTACCACTACCATCAGCAGCTATAATTGGTTCCGAGAAACGAACATAACCGTGTGTATTAAATGCTACATGAGTATCTCCATCTTCCGGCCATATTTTGGCTGTTGGTGGAGTTATATCTTCGAACCAGAAAGCATACTCCTCAACAATTTCAGGACTTAAGTCGGCGACGTTATCAGACGCATGAAATGCTCCTGCATTAATAATCCAGGTGTACACAATGCCCATGTCTACAATAAAGTCAGTGCTTGCAATCCATGTGATACCATCAGCAGAGCTGAAATCAGATACAGGTATGTTTAGAACATCAATATAACCATTAATTACATCTTCAATTATAACTCCAATTGTTCCATCATTAATAACGCTCTTTTCAGAAAGTTCAAAAGAAAGCTCAGTAATTCTAACTGTACCATCCCCCAAATTTTCATAAGCATCATTAGGTAAGTTTGGATCTATAACTTCACCCACGTTGTTCTCACCCGGAGTAAAATCAACATATTCCAATTCTTCATCGCTACCTGTTGCAAATGTCCAGGTTGAAGTACCATTACCTAAGGAAACACTAATTCTGTCTTCCCAGCCTGTGTAATTATCTGATGGATTTCCGCTAGCATCTATAACAAAACCTTCCTGTACATCAACATGGAAATGTCCGTCGTAAGCTAATATATCTTCGTCAATATCTCCCCACCACATGTTACCTGTCATACCATTATCGCTATCACCAGCTATAAATGTTTGACGTAAGGATGTACCGTTGTGGTAAATTTTAATTAATTTACCTGAAACCATAGTTACATCTTCATCGAACCACATACGAACCTGTCCGGGAACACGAGGATTAATAACCTGTGCATCGTCGCCGAGATTATTGTCAACGTCGTCACCAACAATTACCCAATCAATATCGGGAGAAAGACTGTCGATGGCAGGTGCTGTTGTATCTACTGTAGTGACCTCCATTTCTTCCAAACAGTTTACAACACTTGCATTGCTTGTAGTAAAGAAACTACCTGCAACAACAGTAAATGTATAAGTTGTTTCGTCGTTTAACGAAATTGTGTTGTCATCGAATGCTTCCCATGGAACCAAATATTGTCCGCCACCTTGTGCAAAGAACAAGCTCTCGTCGGTTGCAGTCCATGTATCAACACCGTCAGTTATTTCGAAGAAAGAACCTGAGCCACTAATTGCAGCCACATCGTCTTTGTCGAAAGTTACTGTAAAGTCTGGTGTAAACTCATCGTCGTTAGTTCCTTCAACAACAGTAACCGTTGAAGCGTAACAAGAATTTGGATCGGTAATACAGGTAGAGAACTCTACATAAGTATTATGTACCAATGGGTTTCCGTTATCGTCGACAAATACCGGACCTTCAGGAAGACCAACAGCCGGATCAACCGGATTGCTTGCCTGATAATTCGGATTAAAACTCATACTGAAATTTTCTCCCTCAGCAAGAGGTGTAAATGGTCTGAAACCAAAGAATACAGCATCAGTAACTCCATCTGGAAGCCAACCAGGAATAGGTCCCAGTGGATTTTCAGGTGTATAAATATCTAATATAACAAGGTCGAAATCAACAGATTCGCCTGCTCCATCTCTAAGTGTAAAGTATGGACGCATTGTATTAGGATCTTCTTCTATATAATAACTTCCATCATTAAGAGTATCGAATCCCATCTGTGTCCACTCTGTAATAAGTGCACCAATAGGAATTCCAATTCCGGGAAAAATTACACCATTAGTAGAAGTACACGACACTGAAGCACTGTCAACCAATTCGAAATATAATGGGTCAACCATATCTCCGGGATCGGTATCGGACATTAATGTAAAGGCATATAACAACTCAGGAGCAATTTTATCCTCGGTTCTGAAGCGCATAAAATAGTTTTCAGAATTACCATAGGCACCTGTTGGATAAGACTCGCACCAATCTTCAGTAGTTGGATATGGGTCGTATTGTTCGTGTGGATCAACAAACTGATTATTGTGCCAGATAGCACCACCATCGTCCCATGCCAATTCGCGCTGATTTTCGTCTTGTAAAAGTTCTTCAACTTCAACATAGTACCATGTTTCGCTTTCGTACTCTAACTGACCGTCAATAGGAGTCATAACAACTTTTGTGATTCCACCTTCGGCATCTCTTGTTAATTCGTAGCTAAACAGAAGTTCGTCAACAACATCGTCGGTTACTTCAGCACCGTTTTCGTCTCCAACACGTACTTTTATATAGTTACCTATCCAGTTAACATCGGTTGCAACTTCGCTAATTGGCTCCAATACAGGAGAGTAAGCCGGTGTATTATCCCTTTTAGGAGTAAACATCGGGTTATTAAACTCAACAGTAATTTTACCATCTTTTAATGCTACAATACCGTTTAAGCCATCAAATTCAGGAGCGGTTGGAAACAATAAATCTTTTGTTTCTACTGTGAAAACAGTAATTTGCGGATCGCAATATGTTTCGGCAGTTTTTGTACACGATAACTCTACATTAATAGGGTTAGCCGATGCATCCATAAATGTACCGCTACGTAGTGTAATTTTTACACATCCACCCGAAGGATAAGAGTTAAGAGGAGTAACAATAACTTCATCGTTACTATAAACAATCGACTCTATCTCAACTTCTCTCCACGGCGCAGAAGAAGAACCACAATCTTCATCAGATACTTCTAAAGTGAATACACCCGAAGCGATTAAATCGTCCATATCGGCCGCGTCCCAACTAAGTGAAGGATCGATAAAATGCAATTCGTCAACATGACCACCCGTTGCAACTTTAAAGTTCCAGCGTCCTTGTTTTTTGATGTTTTCGCTATCCTCACAAAGATCGTACAGTGGATCTTGCGATGTACTTACGCCTTCGAAATGCCACTCGTGTTCAGGAGGCAGGCAGTCGGTTAAATTAACGGTTTCTATATAAACGTCGGTTGCCTGTCCATCAACAGGAATACCTGTTGTAGTATAAGGACCACTGGCAGCTGTATCAACACCAAAATAATATACCATGAATTCTTTACCATGGTTGGGATCAACAAAATCGTCGATATGATCGAACGCTACTAAAGGAGGCGCAACATTAAACGAGTCGGCTTGCCATACAGCACCATTTGGATCTACTCCGTGATAATAAGGTCCTCCAACAGGATCTGCAACATGGTTAAAATAAACGTTATACCACGATGAGCCATTATAAACTTTATTATATCCTCTATAGATATCTTCAATAGAAGGTGCATCCCAATCAGGTCCCATAGAATCTACATCTATTAGAGCATAATATACAGTAGCTTCTTTATCGGCATACGATCTTAAATCGAAGTTAGTACAAAGTATGTTATTAACAGATGCATCTAATACAGGAGGCATAAAGTCTCCGAGAGTAAATGTAGCCTCGGCAGCGGGCACCTCCTGAAGGTCGGCATCTCTAACCAAACCACCCAATACTTTTACGGTAACATCTTGTCCTGAGTTTGTAGGTAAGAAGTCAGTTGGGTCGATTTTTATGGTAGTAAAACCACCAGTTGCAACAAAACTTGTTACTGTAAAGCTGTGAGATCCTCCGTCTAATTCCAGTTCAAGAAGGTCGGCAGCATTCGAAAGATTGAGTGGTGTATTATCGTCAATCCATGCTAGATCGTCTGCACCAAGTGTAATCTGGAACTCTTCGTTCATCCATATTGGATCGTGCCCGGGAGTAAGATTTGTTCCTCCGTCAATATTTATAATGTCAACAGTTATTTCTGTAGCATCGCGGGTAGTAAACCAATAAGTATCGACACCTGGCGTATAATCTTCAGCAGGGCTTGAAGTTAAACCAGCCCAAAGGTTTCCACCTTTATCTTCTAATAGCCCCGATATAAAGCGTAAATATATGTCGGCATCAGCCGGCCATATAGAATCGCCTCTTGCAGCTGATTTTAACCCACTTCCTAAAGTAATTGTGAGCGTCATACCATCGCTTGATAAATCGAGTCCCAATGGTATTTGATATACTACATCTCCGCCGAATTCGCCTGCAGGCAATCTTAGGTCTTCGTTTGATGCAAGGTAAAATGCAATATCGCCTTTACCGAGATCGCCCAGTGGATTAGTACCACCTACCCACGACAATGGTTCGTCGAAACAGATATAAACTTCATCTGATGCAGTGCTAACACCTCTATCGCCATTTTCGATTTCCGTACCGAAATCGCAATCTGTCATTAAAGGGTCTGTAACGTCATCTACTCTGAATGCCCAGTCGGCATCAGTAAAAAGATCACCTGTACCTGTAACGTCATAACCCAATCCACTATAGAACGACTCATCCATCATCTTGATAGCATCAGTAGAAACTGTTACAGCATAATAGGCATCTTCCACAAATTCATGTGCAAAGGTAATCTCAATAGTATTTCCATTTTGCACAACTCCGTCATCGACACCTATTTGTAAGGTTTCTAACTGAGATGTTCCCGAGCCTCCGGGATCGCCAATTAAGGAAATAATACCACCACTCCTTAACCGCAAGACTGTGTTAGAGTCATCCGTACCGGGAAAGGTTAGGGTAAGTGTTTGAACTCCCACTTCTACAGTGGGTTGCAATTGTGTTGTCGATTGATGATCGGGCCACATATCATCTGCAGCAGGAACATTTGGCACCCACACATAGCCGGAAACACCAGCACCGGTAGCACCAAAAGTCGCAATCATGAAGACAAGCAAAAAAAGCTTTGTAAAAAAATTTCTCATAACTTGAAATTTAAATTGTACTTAATTAATTGATTGATTTTTAATTTATTTAACTCTATTATCATAATTTTCACTATTAACAGGACGCTTAAACAATTTATTAATCCCACAAACGTATAAAATTTTGCAGCAATGTACAAAATATATACAGTATAAAATAGTTTCTTTTCATTAATGTTTTCAACAGTCCTATATTGGAAACCGAACCTTAGTTTTTAATAACTATTAAAATATTTTAGTTTGGTTTTCAAATTTCCAACTGTATTCACTTCAAATCAACTGCAATTTTAAACTTATTTTTTCAAATATTCACAATAATTATATTTATTTTTCGCTTATACTTTTTGTTTAATATGCAATTAATATAGGTTTTCCATTAAAATATGCTATGAAAAAAACTCTCGCAATTAATAAAGTACAAGTAAAGAGCATAATATACTTATTATATTTTTTAAAAAAACATATTGCAAAATCTAAAACAGTACTTTACATTTTTTCACTTCTGGTTTTTACAATATTACTAAGTTCGTGTAAAACCTGCAAATGTCCCGCTTATTCGCAAAACTATAATTATTCTGAAGAACAAAATAGTTTAGTAATCGATATTTCTGTGGAAGATAATTTATTTGCCACAAAAAACGCAGGGCTGAATAATGGGTTAACAAACTAAATAAAAAAGGTTTATGCACAAAATAAGTCTCTGAGAATCCTATATTTACTACTACTGCAACGTTACCCTGCGAATAATCAGTGCAAACAGATTAAGAAATCTGATAGTTTTTCTGGATGTGATTATATTTTATGCCTATCTGTATAAGAAGAAATTAATATCGGTAACACATCTTTGTTTAGCTTTAAACAGCTTCAATATTAAATAACGGCTTCATAAATAATTTCTGACTGTAAAATGCATTTTGTAAATTACATTTTGTAAATCGCAAAATGTAATTTAAATTTTGGTTTATATGCTTTGTATCTACCTAAAAAATACCAATCCATATTTCTGTCTCGCTGCCGAAGAGTACCTGTTAAAAAATTTCGACGATGATATTTTTTTGCTTTGGCAAAGTAACAACACGGTTGTAGTTGGAAAGCATCAGAATGCACTGGGCGAAATAAATTATCGGTTTGTACGCAAAAACAATATTATAGTTGCACGCCGTATTTCGGGTGGCGGCACGGTTTTTCACGACCCGGGGAACGTAAATTTCTCGTTTATTAAAAATGTAAAAAGTTCGGCAGAAATTAGTTTTAAACAGTTTACGCAACCGGTTGTCGAGGCTCTTTCGAAATTAGGTATTACTGCAACAACTTCAGGGCGAAACGATTTGTTAGTTGAGGGGAAAAAGATTTCGGGAAATGCCGAGCATATTTTTAAAAACCGCGTGTTGCACCACGGAACACTGCTCTACAATTCGGATCTTAAAAATCTGGGGCAGGCAATTAAAGTGGTTTCCGGGAGGTATAAAAGTAAAGCTGTCCAGTCGAACCGCAGCGAGGTTGCCAATATCTCATCATTCCTAAAAAAAGAGATTTCAATTCGGGAGTTTATTCAATTTATGATTGACGTTCAACTGGAAAAAAACAAGAACACTTTTTATAAGTTGAATGAAAAAGAGATTCAAAAAATTGAAACTCTGGTAAACGATAAGTTTAAAACCCGCAAGTGGAATTTTGGATATTCACCCAAATACTTATTTAAAAATAGTATTGAAATTGAGGGGAAAAAGATTTCTGTAGAATTAGATGTAAAACGGGGATTAATTGAAAATTGCAAAATATCGGGTGACTATTTTTCTAATAAACGGGCAAAAGAAATTTCCGTTCAACTAAAAAACCAGTGGCATATTTTTGCAGCTATTCGCGATGTGCTTTCCACATTGGAGGTTGATATTGCAGACGAGGTGATTTATTGTTTTTTTTAATTAACAGATGTTAGGTTAATATCATTTCCAAAATAATTTCATCGATTTTTCGGGTGTTAATAAAAAATTTATACTTTTGCAACTCTTTTTTAAATCGTGAGCTGGAAATCGAAATATAATATTGAGTTTAAAGGTCTTGAAGAAGGTCTTCACGATTACAAAATTGAAATTGATAATACGTTCTTTGAGCATTTTGAAGAGAGTCTGGTTGACAATGGTGAGATTACAGTAAAAATAACGCTGGAAAAACGCAGCGCATTTTTAAAAATTCACCTAAAAATTAAAGGGTGGCTCGAACTTACCTGCGATCGATGTTTGGATAAATACAAACAAAGGGTTAAGCAGAAAACCGAATTTTTTGTAAAGTTTGGCGAAAAAGAGTACGAGGAAGGCGAAAACGTAATTTGGGTTCTACCTCAGGAACACCACATTAATCTGGCTCAGATAATTTACGAATATACAATGTTAAGTATTCCACTGCGGCACGTTCATCCTAAAAACAAAGACGGGAAACGAGAGTGCAACAAAGAGATGCTTAAAAACCTTAAAAATTATATGCATACCGAAAACGATGAGGCAGAAACAATAACCGACCCGCGCTGGGATGCACTTAAAAACTTAAATAATAATTAAATACAATATATATTATGGCACATCCAAAGCATAAAATATCGAAATCGAGAAGAGACAAAAGACGTACGCATTACAAAGCATCTCTTCCAACACTTGCAACTTGTTCTAATTGTGGAACTACTGTTAAATACCACACTGTTTGTCCGGAATGCGGATATTACAGAGGTAAGCAAGTTATTGAAAAAGAAATTGCAGTTTAATCTGGGTTTTTATCCCGGTTATTTGCTAAACATTTTAACTAAGGGTAGCATCTGTTTAAATAAACGGATAGTATCCTTTTTTTTCGTTTGTATAATTCAGCAAATACCCAAACCGACTATTTGAACAATACAATTAATTGTTTCAATGATGTTTACGCTTTTATCAAACATTTGTTGGAAATTTTGTTGATCCCCGATATTCATTATATATTCGCATTCAGTATTGAGTTTGCGAACCAAAAAAAAATACTTCGATTAATAAAGTAAAAAGATGGCTAAAATAAGGGCAGCGATTACGGGAGTTGGAGCCTACCTTCCTGAATACCGCTTAACAAACGACGAGTTAAGCAAAATGGTTGACACAACCGATGAGTGGATAATGAAGCGAATTGGGATTAAAGAGCGGCGCATTATGAAAGAGGAGGGAAAAGCTACCAGCGACATGGGAGCTGAGGCCGTTAAACAGTTATTACAAAAGACCAACACTTCGGCCGACGAGATCGATCTTTTAATCTGTGCAACTATTACACCCGACATGCCTTTTCCTGCAACAGCCAATTTTATTGCCGATAAAGTTGGTATTCATAATTCATGGAGTTTTGATTTGAATGCAGCATGCTCAGGTTTTATTTTTGCACTATCAACAGCATCACAATTTATCGAATCTGGCCGTTACAAGAAAGTTATTGTTGTGGGAGCCGATATGATGTCGTCGATTATTAATTACAACGATCGTTCTACATGTCCACTATTTGGCGATGCAGCGGCGGCAGTTATGCTCGAACCTACAACCGATGACACCGGCATTGTTGACTATATAAATAACGTTAATGGTTTAGGGCGATATCATCTGCACATGAAAGCAGGCGGCTCATTATTGCCCGCCTCGTTAGAAACAATCCGCGACGAAAAACACTTTGTTTATCAGGAAGGGCAGGCCGTATTTAAAGCGGCAGTTTCGAGCATGGCAGACGTTGCAGTTGAAATAATGAAAAAACACAACCTGGCTTCTGAAGATATTGCGTGGCTCGTTCCACATCAGGCAAACATGAGAATTATTGAAGCAACTGCCCGTAGAATGGAAATTAAAAAAGAGCAGGTTATGATTAACATTCAAAAATATGGAAATACAACCGCTGCTACTATTCCACTTTGTTTATGGGATTTCGAGAAGCAACTAAAGAAAGGTGATAATGTTATATTAGCTGCTTTTGGCGCAGGATTCACCTGGGGCAGTGTTTACCTAAAATGGGCGTACGACCCTGAGGGGAATTAACAATTAAATTTTTTGGAAAAAGTTTTAACTCTATTTATTTATTATTTTAAAATCGTTTTGCTGAAATAGCAAAAAAGTGTAATTTCAAAGTTCTTAATTCATGTGCAACAAATGCACCGTATTATTTAAGATTTGTACAATTAAAGAAAAACCAAAATGGCAAAACAAACTTCAAAACTGTACGGAGAGGGTTCAGACTCATCAATTAACATTATTAGCGAAGGCACTTTAATTAAAGGAGATATAATTGCCAAAGGAGATATTCGTATCGATGGAGAATTGGTAGGGAACATTTCGGCAAAGGGAAAACTGGTTGTTGGTTCGAATGGGAAAATTAATGGAGAAGTAGTTTGCAATAATATAGAAGTTTCGGGTTTTATTAAGGGGAAAGTTTCAACCAGCGAATTATTGAACATGAAATCGACTTCGAAAATTGAAGGCGATATAATTGCCGGGAAACTATCGGTTGAGCCCGGAGCAATATTCTCCGGAACTTGTGCAATGAGAGGAGCCAGCACAAATAATGAAACAACAAAAAAACAATAAACAAAAAGGATCTAAAAACTTTATTCGCTTTTCAAGTTTGGGTTTCGAAATGATGACTATTATTGGTCTCGGAACATTTGGCGGATATAAAATAGACCAGTGGTTGGAAAATAATTTCAAGGGTTTTACACTTGGATTAATGATTCTTTCTGTTGCACTTGCCATTTTCTACGGTGTCAAAAACCTCTTGAAAAAATAAATATAATCAGCAAATAATATGAAACAATTTATAGTAAAACTACTTGTTTTAACAGCAGTAATTGCATTAATCGGATGGCTGGCTTTTTCCCTGTTTTTTACTGAATATTATCTGCCTGTTCTACCATTTCTACTACTATTTTTCTTTGTGGTAACAATCTTAATTCATGGCTATCAATTAAATCTGGCAAAAAAAGATATTGGCAAGTTTGCCCGAAGCAATATGCTTATCACACTTTTTAGGTTAGTTTTATATTCGGTTGTTACTGTTATTTACATTGCAATCGACTCCGAAAATGCAATTGTATTTGTAATATGCTTAATGATACTTTATCTTATTTATACTTTTTTCGAAGTTGCCGAAATTACGCGTACCCAAAAGCCGAAAGGGTAAAATAGTTTGGCAACAACATAAAATTGGATATTTGTCGAACACAAAACAAAAAACATAAAAATTTCAGGATTAATTATTTAACTAATTATTTCAAATTTTATTCTGTCTTTAAAAAAATCTTCTAAATTTGTAATTGTTTGATAAACTTAGATAGACTATGTTAAAGCTTTCAAAAGTAATCTTATTATTATTTGCATTTTCAATAGTAGCATTTAACCCACTGTTTGCACAAGAAGGTAACGAAGCGGACTCGCATAAGAAGGAAAGTTTCGATGCCGGTGAATTTATTATCGAACACGTTTCCGATTCGTATGATTGGCACATTATATCGTTTAAAGACAAAGACATTAGTGTACCGCTACCAATTATTCTTTACAGTAAAAACCCGGAGTTGCACAGTGGTAAAAGTTTCCATGTTTTTATGTCTTCAAAATTTCATCATGGGCATTCTGCTTATAAAGGATTTCAGATTTCTGAAAACAAACCAAACGAAGGTAAAATTGTTGAGCTCGATGCAAATGGTACTGAAATTGGGAAACCTATTGATATTTCAATTACAAAAACTATTGCTGAAGTTCTTATTTCTGTTATACTTCTGTTTTGGTTATTATTTTCTGTTGTAGGTGCAACAAAACGAAACAAGGGAAAAGCACCAACCGGAATTCAAAATTTAGTAGAACCGCTAATTCTTTTTATTCGCGACGAAGTTGCAAAGCCTACTATTGGCGATAAAAAATATGAAAAGTATATGCCATTTTTGTTAACGGTATTCTTTTTTATACTGGTCAACAATTTTATGGGATTGATTCCCATTCCTCCATTTGGAGCAAATGTTACAGGAAACATTGGAATAACAATGGTTTTAGCCCTGTTTACTTTTGTAATAACAACCATTAACGGCAATAAACATTACTGGAAAGAGATTTACAACCCCGATGTTCCATGGTGGTTAAAATTTCCTATTCCGTTAATGCCAATTGTTGAACTCTCGGGAGTAATTACAAAACCATTTGTTTTAATGGTTCGACTATTTGCCAACATGATGGCAGGGCACATGATTGTGACTGTTTTTGTTAGTCTGATATTTATTTTTGGAGCTATGGCCGGGCCAATTGCAGGTTATGCAATTAGTCCTGTATCGGTCGCATTTTCGGTATTTATAGTATTACTCGATATTTTGGTATCGTTTATACAAGCTTATGTTTTTACACTGTTATCGGCACTCTATTTCGGAATGGCGACAGCAGATCATCATTAATATTAATTATTTAAATTAAATGCTATGTTATCAGCAATTTTAACTGTATTGCTTCAAGCCGCCGCCGGCGCAACAGTCGGTAAAATGGGCGCTGCTTTGGGAGCCGGATTAGCTGCAATTGGTGCAGGTATTGGTATTGGTAGAATCGGTGCCAGCGCAATGGAAGCTATTGCCCGTCAACCGGAAGCAGTTGGCGACATTCGCTCAAATATGATTGTATCAGCAGCATTAATTGAAGGTGTTGCCTTCTTCGCTGTAATTATTTGTGCGCTTGTTCTTTTTATTTAGCAAAATTTTTAGGTAACAACCCCCGGGATTGCCGGGGGTTAGTTACCAACAGTTTAAAAAAATTAGAATTATGGGTTTAGTTACACCAAATCCCGGAACTTTTTTCTGGATGCTTATTATTTTCGGAATTGTAGTTTTTATACTCCGAAAGTTTGCATGGGTACCAATATTAACAGCTCTGAAAGATAGAGAAGAGTCGATTGCAAGCGCATTAAATTCTGCTGAAGAGGCAAAAAAGGAGGTGGCAAATTTAAAAGCCGACAACGATAAAATAATTTTAGAAGCCCGAAAAGAGAAAGATATTATTCTGAAAGAGGCAAAAGTAATAAAGGAAAAAATTGTTGCCGAGGCAAAAGAGAAAGCTACACAAGAGACTCAGAAAAGTATTGTACAGGCACGTCAGCAAATTCAAGCTGAAAAAAATGCAGCAATAACTGAGATAAAAAAACAAGTGGCAGATCTTTCCATATTAATTGCCGAAAAAGTGATTAAAAAAGAGTTGAGCAATCCGGGCGAACAAGAAAAGATGGTGGATGGTTTAATCGACGATATCAAACTGAATTAACAACATGGATCATAGTGCAATTGCGGTTAGATATGCTAAAGCTTTTTTTGCTACTGCAAAAGAGAAAGACTTATTAGAAATACTAAAAACTGATATTAAATTAGTTTTTGATGTTTGTAACGAGTCGGCTGATTTTATTCTTTTATTGGAAAGCCCAATAGTAAAAACATCAAAAAAATCGGAGTTAATATCTTCCATATTCAAAGAGAAAATTAATGAGCTTACATTGAGTTTTCTATTGTTAATTGCCACTAATAAACGCGAAGTTCATATCCCCGGAATTTGTCGGAATTTTCTAGGATTGACAAGAAAAGACCAAAATATTAAATCGGCTCTGCTTACAACTGCTTCTGAAATAAACTCAGAATCAATAAAAAAAATAGAAGAGTTACTTGGTAAAGAGTTAAATGCAACCATTGAACTTTCGACCAAAGTAAAACCTGAAATTGTTGGTGGATTGATTTTGCGGCTCGACGACAAACAGTACGATGCCAGCATATCAACACAACTAAAAAAAATAAAACAGGAACTTTTAGAATCGGAACTTAAATAATCGAATTCAAAGCGATAAAAAATAATATAAGATGGCAAATATAAAACCTGCTGAAGTATCTCAAATTTTAAAGCAACAACTTGAAGGTTTCAAGTCGGAGGCTGAACTGGAAGAAGTTGGAACTGTTCTGCAAGTTGGTGATGGAATTGCACGTATTTACGGTCTTTCGAATGTGGAAGCAAACGAAATGATTGAGTTTGACAGTGGTGTTCAGGGAATTGTTCTGAACCTTGAAGAAGACAATGTGGGTGCTGTTCTTTTAGGTCCAACTGAAAAAATTAAAGAAGGCGACACAGTAAAACGCTTACAAAGAATTGCTTCTGTTATGGTTGGCGAAGGACTACTTGGCAGGGTTGTAAATACTCTTGGCGAACCAATTGATGGTAAAGGTGCTATTGAAGATGAACTTTTTGAAATGCCTTTGGAAAGAAAAGCACCGGGAGTTATCTTCCGCCAACCTGTTAAACAACCACTTCAAACCGGATTAAAAGCAATTGATGCAATGATTCCTATTGGGCGTGGTCAGCGCGAATTAATTATTGGCGACCGCCAAACCGGTAAAACAGCCGTGGCAATTGATACAATTATTAATCAGCGCGAAAACTATGAACAAGGAACTCCGGTTTTCTGTATTTATGTTGCCATTGGTCAAAAAGGATCCAATGTTGCCAATATTGCTGCAACGCTCGAAAAACATGGTGCAATGGATTACACTGTAATTGTTTCGGCAACAGCATCTGACCCGGCAGCATTACAATATTACGCACCTTATACAGGCGCTGCCATTGGAGAGTATTTCCGCGATACCGGCCGCGATGCACTGATTATTTACGACGATCTCTCGAAACAAGCAGTCTCTTACCGCGAAGTTTCGTTGTTACTTCGTCGTCCTCCTGGTCGCGAAGCATATCCGGGAGACGTATTTTATCTACACTCACGCTTATTGGAACGTGCCGCAAAAGTTATTGACTCCGACGAGATTGCAAAAAACATGAACGACTTGCCCGACAGTTTAAAAGACTTAGTAAAAGGTGGTGGCTCGTTAACAGCACTACCAATTATCGAAACTCAAGCAGGCGACGTTTCGGCTTATATACCAACCAACGTAATTTCGATTACCGATGGTCAGATCTTCCTCGAATCGAACCTGTTTAACTCAGGAATTCGCCCGGCAATTAACGTGGGTATTTCGGTTTCGCGTGTTGGAGGAAATGCACAGGTAAAAGCAATGAAAAAAATTGCTGGTACTCTAAAACTCGACCAGGCACAATTTCGCGAACTGGAGGCATTTGCAAAATTTGGTTCCGACCTCGACGCAGCAACAATGCGAGTACTCGACAAAGGGCGTAAAAATGTTGAAATATTGAAACAAGGTCAATATTCGCCATCAAAAATTGAACATCAGATTGCTATTATTTACTGTGGTACAAAAGAGTTGCTTCGTGATGTTCCGGTTGAAAAGGTAAAAGAATTTGAAATTGATTTCCTTGAAATAATGGAATTACAGCACCGTGCCCTTTTAAATGATTTAAAAACCGGTAAACTTACAAACGAGATTGAGGATACAATCAGGAAAGTAGCCACGGAGGTTTCAACAAAGTATAAAAACTAAAACAGGACTGATTAATTGAGGGACAGAACGATTGAGATTAAAATTCACTCATTCAATCCTTCAGTCATTCACACATTCATTCATTAAAATATGGCTGGTTTAAAAGAGATACGAACACGAATAGCATCGGTAAAAACAACGAGACAGGTTACCAGTGCAATGAAAATGGTTTCGGCGGCAAAGCTAAAAAAAGCACAGGATGCCATTCTTCAAATCAGACCTTATGCCGGTAAGTTATATGATATTTTAACTTCGTTGAGTGCCAGTTTAGATAATGTTGAAGACTCGGTTTTTACACAAAGTCGCGAACCGGAAAAAATATTGGTGGTTCTTGTTACATCTAATCGTGGATTATGCGGCGGGTTCAATTCAAGTATCTCTAAAAAAGCAATTGAACTTGTAAAAACAAAGTACAGCCAGCAGTTACAGACGGGAAGTATTGACTTTATTGGTATCGGGAAACAAGGTGGACGACAATTAAAATACGCCGGATTAAATGTGATTACCGATAAAAATGAAATTTTTAATTCCCTCACTTTCGAGAGTGCCTCTATAATTGCAGCGGAAATAATGAATAGTTTTGCAGATGGAAGTTACGACCGTATTGAATTGGTTTATAACAAGTTTAAGAATGCGGCGGTTCAGATTCAAACTACCGAACAGTTTTTACCGGTTAAAATAGAAGATGATGAGAAAGATAATACCAACTACAATTTTATCTACGAACCATCAAAAGAGTATATTATTCAGGAGTTAATTCCACGCTCGCTAAAAATACAGTTTTATAAAGCACTGTTAGATTCACATGCTTCAGAACATGGAGCAAGAATGACTGCAATGCACCAGGCGACCGACAATGCCAGCGAACTTATAAAAGACCTTACATTGAAGTACAACAAAGCACGCCAAACAACAATTACAAACGAAATATTAGAAATTGTAAGCGGTGCCGAAGCTTTGAAAGGATAAGATTTTATTCGATTGAATATTTCTTCTGGTATGTCATGTCTTTGCAATAAGCAACTAATATTAAAAAAAACGGGGACGTAATAACACCCCCCCCGATTAAATATCTATTTCAATTAAAACCTATTGTTTTATAAGTTTGCCACTTACTTTTTCTTTTCCCGACGATAAATTATAAAGATACAATCCTTCAGATATCCCTTTTAAATTAATATTTTTAGTATTCATAATTTCTCTGCTCATAATTTCATGACCCTGAATATCGAAAAGTTCAAACTGAACAGGATTGCTAATTTGCTGTATATCGATGGTTACAAAATCAGAAGCCGGATTAGGATATATTCTGATAGAAGCTCCGTTTAATTCTGTTGCAATAGTCATATCGTGTTCCGAATAATAGGCAATTGCATCTCCTCCAAAAATCCAGTCGCTCGATGAGCTATTCCAAGAATAATAATTTACCTTTTTTACCATATGAATTTGATTATCATAAATCTCATTGTCGGGAGGCAAAATTAGATCAGAAAGATCATAGCTACTATCACAAAGATACTCTTCTTTAACTGAATTTACCCACGAGCTAGCACTTTGTTCCCACACTGAATGAGTTTCTTGCGACATATTTCCATTGGCATCATATCTTCTTTCAGTCATCTCATACTTTATCCATTCAGAATTCTCTGTATCCCATTCATATACAATATCAATTGTTTGATTTCCATGTGCATCGTAAGGATATTCTATTTTTTCAGTCTCTACCCATTTTGAATTATCTCCATCCCAGTCGTACATAATTTCCATTACTTCATTCTGGTTTGTATCATAAGAATAAACAGTTT